>JAGRLG010000020.1 GCA_020441905.1 Rhodobiaceae bacterium
CCGCCGAGCTGCCCGGCCCCGGCCAGGCCAGCTTCACGCGCCAGCAGGAGCCGCTCGGCCTTGGCCATGCGGTGTGGTGCGCGCGCAACCTCGTCGGCAACGAGCCGTTCGCCCTGCTGCTGCCCGACGTGCTGATGCGCGGCCGGCGCGGCTGCATGGCACAGATGGTGGAACAATATGGCGCCAGGGGCGGCAATCTGGTGGCGGTGGAAAAGGTGGCGCCGGCGGAGGCCCATAATTACGGCATCGTTGCCCTGGCGCCGGGCGAGGGCGAGAGCGGCGCGCACCGCATCAGCGACATGGTCGAAAAGCCGCCCGCCGGGCAGGCGCCGTCCGATCTGATGATCTCGGGGCGCTATATCCTGCAACCGGAGATCTTCGATATCCTGTCTTCCCAGGCCGCCGGCGCGGGGGGCGAGATCCAGCTCACCGACGCCATGCGGGCGCTGATGGCGGCCCAGGACTTCCACGCCGTGCCCTTTGCCGGCCGCTCCTATGATTGCGGCAACAAGATCGGATTCCTCACCGCCAATATCGCCTTTGCCCTCGACCGCGCGGACCTGCGTTCCGATATGCTCGAGGCGCTGACCGAATTGCTGGCTCGCGAAGCGGCGGCGGCCGATGGCGGGCGCTGACGGGCTTACCGCCGGGGCCGACGGCGCGCCGCGCTGCTGGTGGTGCGGCGCCGATCCTGCCTATATCCGCTACCATGACGAGGAATGGGGCCGTCCGGTCGGCGATGACCGGCGCCTGTTCGAGAAGATCTGTCTTGAGGGCTTCCAGTCCGGCCTGTCGTGGCTGACAATCCTGCGCAAGCGGGAGAATTTCCGCGCAGCCTTCAACGATTTCGATTTCGCCGAGATCGCCCGTTTCGGCGAAGCGGAAGTCGCCTTGTTGCTGGAAGATGCCGGCATCGTGCGCCATCGCGGCAAGATCACCTCAACCATCAACAATGCGCGCCGGGCCGTCGAACTGGTGGGCGAGGCCGGCTCGCTTCGCGATTTCTTCTGGCGTTTCGCTCCATCGATCGAGGAGCGGCCGGCGCGCATCGACAAGGCGGCGCTGAAGGGCCTGAGCAGGAGCGCGCAGTCGGTGCGGCTGGCGCGCGAACTCAAGAAGCGGGGCTGGAGTTTCGTCGGCCCGGTGACGGCCTATGCCTTCATGCAGGCCTGCGGGCTGGTCAACGACCATCTCGAAGGCTGCGCGGTGCGCGCTGGCGTGGAAAAGGCCCGAGCGGCGGCGCCCTTCGTGCCCGCTCATGCGCGCCCCGATGCGTCCTGACCGGTTCGCAACAGCTTTTCATGGACATGCTCGACCCTGCCCGAACCGGGGTCGAGGCGGTGTGCGGCCATGGCGATGCGCCAGCCGATGCCTTTGCCGGTCAGGGTATAGAGGTTGAACTGCGCTGGCGCGTGGCCATCGGTGCCGGTCGAGGAAGCCGAGGGCACGCCGACAACGGGAATCGGCCCGTTTGGCCCTGGCGTGAAACATAGGCTGTCCTGGTGATTATGGCCATGGAGCACCAGTTCGGCGCCAGCGCGGGCCAGAACCCTGGCCAGCGCCGGGGCGTCCACCAGGCGTCTTGCGCGCGGCGTCGGCACCGGCAGGGGCGGGTGATGAAGAAGAACGATGCGGCACAGACCCTCAAGCCCGGTTTCGTCGAGAAGGGCGCCGAGGCGGGCCAGTTGTGCGGCGCCAAGGCGTCCGGTGGCGAGAAAGGGCGCCCGCGGCAGGGCGCTGGACAGGCCGATAATGGCGGCGGAGCCGCGCCGGCGCAGATAGGGAAAAGCCTTTTTTCCGTCATCGCCCAGCATGTAGCGGGCCCACAGATCCGGGCCGAGATGGGGCGGACAAGCGACATAGACGTCGTGGTTGCCAGGCACCATGGATATATCGCGCGGCGATCCGAGGCCGGCCAGCCATTTCGCGGCGCGCCGGTATTCGCCCGCCAGCGCCAGGTTGATGAGGTCGCCGGTCACCGCGAGGTGGTCGAAGGACCGGGCACCCAGGGCGGCGATGAGGCGGTGGAGCGATTCGTCCTGGTGGCGGGCGCCACGGATCAGGGCAATATTGGCAAAACCGGTGATACGCTTGCCAAGCAGTTCGCGCAGCCTGGGGCGCTCGCCAAGCTGGAGGTGGATATCGGAAATATGGGCAAGGGTGAACATTGGCGCTATCCGCGTGGCTGGCATCATGCTCCGGCGCGGCAGGTCCGGCGTTGCGGGCAGGGGTTGCCATGGACCGGGTGAAGAGAATTGTGAACGCTATCCTGCGTCCGGTCTACCAGCCGGCGATGCGGCTGACGCGCGGCCAGACGCTGGGCGCGCGCTGCGCGGTCCTCGATGGCGAGGACCGCGTGCTGCTGATCCGCCATTCCTATGCGCCAGGGTGGGGCTTTCCCGGCGGCGGGGTGGAGCGCGGCGAGACGCTGATCGAGGCGGCGGCGCGCGAGCTCGATGAGGAAGCCGGCGTGGTGCTCGAGGAAGAGCCGGTCCTGCATGGCATATTCGCCAATTTCGAGCATTTCCCCGGCGATCACGTCGCGCTGTTCATTGCCCGGCGCTGGCGCCAGGACAAGGTGCCGGCGGCCAATCTGGAGATCATCGAACAGCGTTTCTTCGGCCGAAGCGAGTGGCCGGAAACGGCCACCACGGCAACCCGGCGGCGCCTGGCCGAGATGTTCGAGGGCGCGCCGCTCAGCCGCCACTGGTGAGGTCAGAAGCGGCCGCGATCATGGGGCGCCGAGTGGTCGATCTCGGGCCCAAGCGGGACGATGCCGGTCGGGTTGATGGCACCGTGGCTGACATAATAGTGGTTCTTGATATGGTCGAAATCGACCGTTCCGGCGACGCCAGGGACCTGGTAGAGATCTCGCACATAATTGGAAAGATTGGGATAATCGGCAATCCGGCGCAGATTGCACTTGAAGTGCCCGACATAGACCGGGTCGAAGCGCACCAGGGTGGTGAAGAGGCGCCAGTCGGCCTCGGTAATGCGGTTTCCGGTCAGATAGCGCTGGCGTGACAGGCGCTGTTCCAGGGCGTCGAGGGTTTCGAAAAGGGGGATGACCGCCTCCTCATAGGCTTCCTGGGTGGTGGCGAAGCCGCAGCGGTAGACGCCGTTATTGACGCCGTCATAGACCGTCGCATTGAGAGCGTCGATTTCCTCGCGCAGGTCTTGCGGATAGAAATCGAGATCCTGCCGCGCGCCGACCCCGTCAAAGGCGGAATTGAACATGCGGATGATTTCGGACGATTCGTTGGAAACGATCGTCTTGCGGCTCCTGTCCCACAGCACCGGCACGGTGACCCGGCCGGTATAGCCGCTTTCAGCGCGCTGATAGATTTCATAAAGGCGGGCGGCATTGTTCACGGTGTCGGGAAGGGTGCCGGGGGCGGGTTCGAAGGTCCAGCCTTCCTTGCCCATCAGCCAGTGCACGATGGAAACCGAAATCATGCCATCGAGTTTCTTGAGGGCGCGGAAGATCAGGGTGCGGTGGGCCCAGGGGCAGGCCAGCGAAACATAGAGATGGTAGCGCCCCGGCTCGGCGGCAAAGCCGCCCTCGCCGCTGGGGCCGGGGCCGCCATCGGCGGTGATCCAGTTGCGGAACTGGGCATCCTTGCGCACGAAGCGGCCGCCGGTCGACTTGGTGTCGTACCATTCATCCTGCCACCGCCCCTGAACCAGCAATCCCATTCCGCTCTCCCTGAACCGCGCCAACCCTGTGGCGGTTGTCCTGCCATCCCTACATAGTGCCCGAAAGCGCGATTTCCATGGTGCTTTACGCCTGGGCCGACGCGTGTTAATTGCTGCGCCGGCCGCAAATGGGAATTCTGGCGGGAAATCTGCAATGAACGGGCAAAGGCCGATCGAGCGACGACGCATGCTGGCGCAGCGGACACCTTCCGCCGCCAAGCGCCGCGCCGTGGCCTGAAAGAGGTCTGGTCCTGTCCCTGGACGGGGGGATCGGCCGCCATGGGTCCGGCACGGTATTCGAGATCTGCCGCAAATCCTGGACCCAAGCCGATGGCCGACACTCCATTTTCACTGGAAACCGAGCGCAGCGAAGACGCCGCCGCCATAGAAATGCTTCATGAAACGGCCTTTGGGCCGGGCCGTTATGCGCGCGCCGCCTTCCGCCTGCGCGAGGGCGTCGATGCCGTCGATGGCCTGTCTTTTGCCGCCTGGACGCACGAGCGTGGTCCGGAGGGCGGCGAACGCCGCCTGATCGGCTCGATCCGTTTCGCGCCGGTGGAGCTGGCCGGGCAGCGCGGCCTCATGCTGGGGCCGCTGGTGGTCGATCCCGAATGGAAGGGGCGCGGTGTCGGCCTCGGCCTGATGCGCCTTGCGCTGGCGCGGGCGCGCGAGCTTGGCCACCGCTGGGCGATCCTGGTTGGCGACGCGCCCTATTACGCGCGGGTCGGGTTTGTCCGCGTCGAGCCGGGCCGGATCCGCTTGCCGGCACCGGTCGATCCGGCGCGCCTGCTGGTGCTCGAACTCGAACCTGGCGCGCTCGACGGGGCCGCCGGCGTGCTGGCGCCGGCGCATTGATGCGATGGCGGCGCATCGATGGTGGCGGGGCCGTCTAGCGGCCCTCGCGATACCAGGTCGCCGACAGCAGGGCGAGCAGCGCGGCAAGGCCGAGCAGCCCGGCGACAAGGGCGGTGGAGCGTATGCCGCGCACCAGGTGGCTTTCCGATTTCTTGACCGCCATCCAGCCCTCGCCGGCCCAGGTCCGCGCGCCCGACAGCATGGTGATGCGCGGCAGCGCGGCGGCGGCACCGGCCCCTTCCAGCCGCGCCATGCCGCCGCCCGCTGCCGCCAGCAGCGGCGCCAGCTTGTCGCCGGTGGCGATCAGCTCGGTCATTTCGCGCGGGTTGAGGGGGCCGACATGGGCCAGAGCCTTCATGGCGCCGTCCTCAAGGCTGTAAAGACCTATTTCGGCCGCCTCGATTTCGGCCGTCCATAGCCCCGGCTCGCTTTGGGCAAGGGTGACGGTGCTGCTGGCGCCCGATGGCGCGCGGATGGTGACCGGGCCGGCGGCATCCTTCATGGTCTGGCGCTCGATGGTCAGCTTGCCGCCGCGGCCGTGGGCGGACAGGCGCTCTTCCTCAAGTTCCGGCTCCTTCATCAGCCAGTGCGAAAGGCGGCGCATGAGGGCGACCTGCGGGCCGCCGCCTTCAAAGCCGCGCGACCATAGCCAGGCGTGGTCCGACAGCAGCAGGGCGACGCGGCCTTCCTCCTCGCGGCTGAGGATGAGCAGCGGCTCCTCGTCGGAGGTGTTGAGTATGGTTTCGCCGCGTTCCGGCACCGCCTCGACAGCGCGGAACCAGCGCCCCCAGGCGGGAGGGTCCGAGCTTGCGCCGGGCAGGCCCCTGGTTACCGGATGGCGCGCGCCGCGCGCCGAGACGGTGGCGTGGAAGGGGCGCTCGATCAGGCTTCCGGTGGGCGTTGCCGGCAGCACCGGCGACAGCGGCGAATGGTAGATGCTTGTGCTGCTGGCAAAATCGGGTCCGGAGGCCACCAGCAGGGCGCCGCCATTGCGCACGAAGCGGGCGATGTTGTCGAAATAGATCGTCGGCAGCACGCCGCGGCGGCGGTAGCGGTCGAAGATGATGAGATCGAATTCGTCGATCTTCACCGAGAACAACTCGCGGGTGGGAAAAGCGATGAGCGAGAGCTGGTTGATCGGCGTGCCATCCTGTTTTTCCGGCGGGCGCAGAATGGTGAAATGGACCAGATCGACGGCGGCATCGGATTTGAGCAGGTTGCGCCAGGTGCGCTCGCCGGCATGGGGCTCGCCCGACACCAGCAGCACCCGGAGCTTGTCGCGTATGCCGGTCATTGAAATGACGGCGCGGTTGTTGGCGGTGGAAAGTTCGTCCGCCAGCGGCTCGGCCTCGATCTCGATAATGTTCTCGCCGCCATGGCTCAGGCGAATGGGCACCGATACCGGCGCGCCGGAGCGCGCCGTGGGGGTGGCGACCAGCTCGCCGTCGCGGCGCACCAAAACGCGAATGCTGGCCTCGCCGCCGGCCTGGCCGAGGTCGTCGACCCGGAAGGTCAGGCTTTGAAACTGGCCGACCAGCCCGAAGCGGGGGGACTGGACGATCCTGACGATGCGGTCACGTTCATTTTCGCGCGCGGTGATGAGGGCGTGCACAGGGGCGTTGAAGCCAAGGGCGGATGCCGCCTGCGGCACGTCGTGAATCTGGCCGTCGGTAACCAGAAAGACGCCAGCGACGCGCTCCGGCGGCACATCGGCAAGGGCGTTGGCGAGGGCGGCAAAGGCGGCGGTGCCTCCGGCCGGGTCGCTGGCGGTGATGCGGGCCCAGCGCAGTTCGATGTCCTTGATGCGGCCGAGGCGCTGCGCCAGTTCGGCGCGCACCGCTTCGGCGATTGCCGAACGGGCAGTGAGCTTCTGGCTGGCGCTGTCATCGACCACCACCACAACGATGCCGGGCAGCGGCTGGCGCTCGATCTCGGTCAGGGAGGGATTGGCGAGGGCGGCCAGCAGGGCGGCGAAACTGGCTGCCCGCAACAGCGCGCCGCGCTGGCGCCGCCAGGCCAGCAGGGCGAGCGCCAGCAGCACCAGGCCGCCGGCGGCGGCCAGCACCGGCAGCGGCAGCAGGGGCGCGAAATCCAGGGTCCAGTGCATGGCGTTCCGGCCCCTATTGCCCGAGCCGTTCCAGCAAGGCTGGAACATGCACCTGGTCGGCCTTGTAGTTGCCGGTCAGGGCATAGATGACGATGTTGATGCCGGTGCGATAGGCCAGTTCGCGCTGGCGCTCGTCGCCGGGAAAAACCGGAAACAGGGAGCGTCCGTCCTCGTCGGTTCCCCAGGCGGCGGCAAGATCGTTCGAGGTGACGAGGATCGAACTGACGCCGTCGGAATTGCGCACCGGGCGCGGGTTTTCCGGATCCGCTTCGGGCGTCGCCTCGACCCACAACAGGCCGCCCTCCCAGCGGCCGGGGAAATCCTGCAACAGGTAGAAGGCCTTGGTCAGCACATGGTCGGGCGGAACGGGTTCCAGGACCGGAACGTCGATGCCGGCCAGCAGGCGTTGCAGCGCCTGCGCGCCGGGGCCGCTGGCGGCGCCGGGCGCGGCGGCGCTCTCGGCCTGGTCGCGGGTGTCGAACAGGATGGTGCCGCCCTGTTTCATATAGGCGTCGATGCGCGCCAGCACGCCCGCATCGGGGGGCGGCATGTCGGGATCGATGGCCCAGTAAAGCAGGGGGAAGAAGGCCAGTTCGTCGCGGGCGACATCCACTGCCATCGGCTCGCCCGGCTCCAGCGCGGTACGTTCGCTCAGGGCGCGGCTGAGGCCGGCCATGCCAAGCCGGGAGGTGCGGTCGATATCGGCATTGCCGGTCAGAACATAGGCGAGGCGGGTTTGCAGCGTCGCCTTGAGGGCGAATTCGTCGGCCGCCGATTGCTGGGCGCGGACCGGTGTGGGGCCGGCGGGCAAAAGGATGGCGAGCGCCAGCACTGCCGCGCGCACCCCGGTCCGGCGCGCCAGGCGCAGGCCGGACATCGCCAATATGGCGCACAGGTCAGCAAAGAGCAGGACCAGGGCGGCCAGGAGCAGCCAGGGCTTGAGGGGAAACGGTTCGGCGCGGGAATAGCTGCGAAGGGCAAAGCCTTGCGGCAGACCGGATATGGCGGTGAGCGCAACCGCCGGGGGCAGCAGGTTGAGGGCGCGCAGCGCCTCGCCATGGCCGTACAGACCGGGCGGGTGATCGGCGCTGGCAACAAGAGCCGGGATTTCGGCCACGGAAATCGGTTGTGCCGTGGCCGGCGGGTCGGCAAAGGCGCCGAAGCCGTCGATCATGCGCACCGGGGGCAGGGTGGCCGGCTGGTCGCCCGCCGCCTCGCCGTCCGCGATTTGCGGCGCGGCGGGACCGGCCGGTCCGCGGGCGCCCCCGGCGGCGCCGGCGGCACCGGCTGGGGATACCGAAGGCGGCGCCAGTTCGGAGATGCGGCGCAGCATGTCGACAAAGAGGCCGGACAGCGGCAGGTTCGACCAGGAAGTATTCGCGGTGACGTGGAACAGAACAATGAGGCCGCGGCCGCGCCTGGCGGCGGTGACCAGCGGGGTGCCATCGGCGAGGCGCGCCCAGGTGCGTTCGGACAGCTCGATATCGGGCTCGGCCAGCACTTGCTGGCGCACCGTGACCTCGGGCGCCGCCGCCATGCCGGCGAAGGGGCCTGAGGGGTCGAATTCACCCAGCATCTGCGGTTCGCTCCAGGACAGGGTGCCGCCCAAAGTGCGCCCGCCGGCGCGCAGGCGCACCGGCACCAGATCGTCGGCGCCGCTGGCAAGCCGCGGCCCGGCAAAGCGCACCAGAACCCCGCCCTGCTCGACCCAGGCGGCGAGTTGCTGGCGCGGCGCATCGGCAATATGGCCGACATCGGTCATCACGATCATGCCGACCTGGGCATCGAGCAGGCTTTGCACGCTCAGCGCCAGATTGCGGCCCTTGGCGACATTCAGTTCGGTGAAGGGCGCCAGCGCGCGCTCGGCGTAATAGAGCGGGGACAGCAGGGGCTGGGCGATGTCGCGCGATTCGCCGGTGGCAAGGCCAGTGCGGCGGCGCTGCCATGCGTCGTCGAGCAGACGCACGGCGGCGGCGGAGCGGGCGCCCGCAATTTCAACACGGGCGATTTCGTTGCGCAGTTCCAGCGGCATGTCGATGCGCAAGGTGGTGGTGATTTCCCCCGCCGGCAGGGCGAATTCGGCCTCGCCGAGGAAGCGGCCGTTGCGGGCGCTGGCGCGCAGAATTCCGGCATGGCGGGCACCGGGCGCGGCACGGTGCAAGGTCACCTCGATACCCTTGGCGTCGTGGCGCGGCGCGTCGATCACCAGCGGCGCCCGGGCCAGCTCGGGAAGGTAAACGCTCGGGCTGCCTTCGGAAAATTCGCCAAGGCGGCGCATGAATTCACCCGCATTGCCATGGTCGATGCCGTCGGAAAGCCAGATTACCTCGGCCGGAATGATTCCCGCCACCGCCGATTCGGCGTGCCTGAGGGCGCCGAGGCGGTCGGGCGGAAGGGGCAGCGGGGCGAGGCCGGCGAGGCGTTCGGCGGTATTTGCCGCAGGCTCCGGCAAGCTGGCGGCGGAAGGGCCATAGGAGTCGGTCGGCACAAGCACCACCGGGCGGTCGGCGGCGCGGGCGCGCTCGACCTCGTGGGCCAGGACATTCGCCCGCGCCTTCCAGTCCTCGCCCGAGGCCCAGCCATTGTCGACCAGGATCACCGCCGGGCCGCCGGCGGGGGCCAGCGGCGGTTCCGGGCGCAGCACCGGGGCGGCGAGGGCGAGAATGACCAGGCCGGCCAGCGCGACCCGAAGCGCGGTCAGCCACCACGGGCTGGTGACCGGTGTTTCCTCTTCCGATTCAAGGCCGAGCAGCAGGCGGACGGGCGGAAAGGCGAGGGCACGCGGGCGCGGCGGCGTGAAGCGCAGCAGCCACCACAGCACCGGCAGGAGAGCCAAGGCCCAGAGCAGCATGGGCTGGGCAAAAGCGATTGCGGCGGCGGGAAACATTATTCCGCCCCACTGCCGCCGACCAGTTCCAGAGCCGGAACGGTATCGGCATCGCCGGCGGGGGACCGGCGCGCCAGAGCGGGGGCGGCATCGCGCGGCGCCGACAAAATGGCGTGCAGGGCGAGAAGCGACAAATGGGGCGGCCGGTCGGTATGGTGCAGGGTGAAGGAACCGCCGATGCGCCGCGCCAGATCGCGCAGCGCCTCGCGATGGGCCTGGAGGCGGCGGACATAGCGTTCCTTGAGCATTTCGGCGCGCCCGGCCAGCAGCCGCGTCTGGCCATTGGGGCTGAGGAACTCGACTCGGCCGGCAAAGGGGAAGGTTTCCTCGACCGGATCGAGGATTTGCACCAGGTGACAGCGCAGGCCAAGGGCGGCGATGGCCTGAATGCTTGCGGTCAGCGCCTCCAGCGGCTGGAGAAAGTCGGAAAACAGCACATAGTCGCTATGCGCCGAAAGGGGGTGCAGCGGCGGCAGAGCGTATTCCGCCCGCGCGCCTATTCCCCCGCCTCTCCCCCCGCCTTTTCCGCTGCCGGGACCGGCCGGCCCGGCCGTGATGGCGCGGGCGATTTCCTCGGCGAGGCGTCGCGGCGCGGTCAGCCCGCCGGCGGGGCGGGTAAGGCCCGGCACGGCGATGCGCTCGCCGCCGCGAACCAGGATTTCGCCCAGCGCCAACGCCATGACAATGGCGTCGTGGTCCTTGGAGCGCGATGCCAGATCGGAGGCGAAACCCATGGAGGGCGAGCGGTCCGGCCACAGCCAGACAGTGTGGGCGGCCTCCCATTCCTGCTCGCGGATATAGAGATGGTCGTCGCGCGCCGAACGGCGCCAGTCGATACGCGTTAGCAGATCCCCCTGGGCAAAGCGGCGATACTGCCAGAAGGTTTCGCCCGAGCCGGCGCGGCGGCGGCCATGCCAGCCGGGGGCAACGCTGTGGGCTATGGCCGAGGCCTCGACCAGCAGCGCCGGCAGGGCGGCGGCGGCAACCGCCGCTTCCTGGTGCCATCCGGCCCCTTTTCCCCGTTCCTGCGCTGCCTCATGTGCCAAGCGCCTACCTCAGTCGTTCCGCCAGCTTGCCGATGATGCCGGAAACCGTTTCCCCTTCGGCGCGGGCGGCGAAGGTCAGGGCCATGCGGTGTTGCAGGACCGGTTCGGCGAGGGCCGCGACATCGTCGATGGAGGGCGCGAAGCGTCCGTCGATCAGCGCCCTTGCCCGTACGCCGAGCATCAGGGCCTGGCTGGCGCGCGGCCCCGGCCCCCAGGAGATCCATTTGGTGATTACGCTTTCGCCGCGATTGCCGTCCGCCGAGGCGGGCCGCGCGGCGCGCACCAGCGAGAGAATCGCCTCGACCACGCTTTCGCCGACCGGAATGCGGCGCACCAGGCGCTGGATCTCCGACAGTTCCTCCACCGAGAGGGTGTGTTCCGGCTGCACCTGTTCGATGCCGGTGGTTTCGAACAGCATGCGCCGTTCCGAATCGATATCGGGATAGGGCACGTCGATCTGCATCATGAAGCGGTCGAGCTGGGCCTCGGGCAGCGGATAGGTGCCCTCCTGTTCCAGCGGGTTCTGGGTTGCCAGCACATGGAAGGGGCGCGGCAGGTCGTGGCGCTGCCCGGCGATGGTGACGTGGTATTCCTGCATTGCCTGAAGCAGGGCGGCCTGGGTGCGCGGGCTGGCGCGGTTGATCTCGTCGGCCATCAGCAACTGGGTGAAGACAGGTCCCTTGATGAAGCGGAAGCTGCGCTTGCCGGATGCCGATTCCTCCAGCACCTCGGAGCCGAGAATGTCGGGCGGCATCAGGTCGGGGGTGAACTGGATACGCTTGGTATCGAGGCCGAGCACGGTGCCGAGAGTGTCGATCAGCTTGGTCTTGGCGAGGCCGGGAACGCCGACCAGGAGGCCGTGACCGCCGCATAGCAGCGTGATCAAGGCCTGTTCGACCACAGGAGCCTGGCCGAAAATGACGGCGCCAATGGCCTCGCGGGCGCGGGCCAGCTTGGTCCCGGCGCCTTCGACCGCCTTCACGATCTGCCGATCAGTTTGATTTATCGTGGACATGACCTCAAATATAGAGCGCTGCCGGCCCTTTGCGGAAGGGCGCAGTTATGAAATGCGCGTGATGGCGACCATGGCGGGCAAAAACGCCGTTATGATGTCGCTTCAAGGGTTTCGTCCCGGGCGGGGTACGCGGCGGCAAGGCAGGCAATAAGGCAATGGCGGCAGGCGGCAGGAAAGAGAAGGCGAAGAGCGGCGCGGATCCGGGCGCCGCGCTGTCCGGCATCGAATCGCAGGTACGGCGCGCGGTATCGCGCGGGCCGGCGCCGGTGCATTTGTGGAACCCGCCCTTTTGCGGCGATCTCGACATGCGCATCGCCGCAGACGGCACCTGGTTCTACATGGGCACGCCGATCGGCCGCATGCCGCTGGTCAGGCTGTTCGCCAGCGTGCTGCGCCATGACGAGGACGGCAAATATTATCTGGTAACCCCGGTCGAGAAGGCCGGTATCACCGTCGACGATGCGCCCTTCGTCGCGGTGGCGATGAGCGCGGCCGGCGGCGGCAAGGCGCAGGTTCTTACCTTTGTCACCAATGTCGGCGACACCGTTGCGGTGGACGACGAGCATCCGCTGCGATTCGAAATCGAGCAGGGCAGCGGCGGCCTCAAGCCCTATGTGCTGGTGCGCGGCCGCCTGGAGGCGCTGGTGGCGCGCGCGGTCTATTATGACCTGGTGGCGCTGGCGGTGCATGAAAGCATCGATGGCGAAGAGAGCTTCGGGGTATGGAGCAGCGGCGATTTCTATGCCATGGCGCCGTCGTCAACGGTGATGGAGCAGCAATGAGCGGGGTGGCGGTCAAGCCAAATCCGGTATTTACCGGCGCCGAATTCGTGATGCGCGCGCGGGCGCGGCTGTCGCCGCTGCCCTTCGAGGCGCCGCCGTCGCAAGGGGTGGCCGGATTGCGCGGCGATCACATCATGAACCCGATGTCGACGCCTTCGCCCCGGCGCCTGGCCCAGCTGCGTTCGGCCGCGGTGCTGGTGCCGGTGATGGTGCGCGAGGGCGAGGCCACATTGCTGCTGACCCAGCGCACCGAGGAATTGCCGGCCCATGCCGGCCAGGTCGCCTTTCCCGGCGGCAAGGTCGAGGAAGAAGACGAAACCCCGCTCCATGCCGCCCTGCGCGAGGCGCAAGAGGAAATCGGCCTGCCGCCGGACCATGCCGAGCCGCTGGGCTATCTGCGCCCCTATCACACCACCAGCGGCTTCAAGGTGATTCCGGTGGTGGCGGCGGTGACCCCCGGGTTCGACATCGTGCCGGATGAAAGCGAGGTCGCGGCGGTGTTCGAGGTGCCGCTGTCCTTTCTCATGAACCCGGCCAATCACCAGCGCCACAGCCGGATCTGGCGGGGCATGCGGCGCTTCTTTTTCGCCATGCCCTATGAAAACCGCTACATCTGGGGCATTACCGCGGGAATTATCCGTGAACTCTATGACGAGGTCTATCGCGCCTGAGCGCGCCGCCCGGCCGGGGCGGAGAGGGAAGGACGGTTCCGATGAGCGGCGCCAAGAGCAGGCAAATCGCCACACTTGAAGGTCAGGCCTGGCTTCAGGACCCGGCCCTGCACAAGGTGCTGGAAGTGCTGGGCGGGGAATCGGGCGACGCCACCCGCGTCGTCGGTGGCGCGGTGCGCAATGCGCTGTTCGCCCGCCCGGTGCGCGATATCGATCTGGCGACCCAGCTTTCGCCGCGCGAGGTCCTGGCGAAAGCCGGCAAGGCGGGACTCAAGGCGGTGCCGACGGGAATCGACCACGGCACGGTGACGGTAATCGCCAATGGCCGCCCCTTCGAGGTGACGACCCTGCGCCTCGACATCGAAACCTATGGCCGCCATGCCCGCGTCGCCTTCACCCATGACTGGGCCGAGGATGCGGCGCGGCGCGATTTCACTATCAATGCGCTCTATGCCGATCTCAACGGCAAGATCCATGACCCGCTGGGCGGACTTCCCGATGTGGCGGCGCGCCATGTGCGCTTCATCGGCGATGCCGATGCGCGAATAAGCGAGGATTATCTGCGGGTTCTGCGTTTCTTCCGTCTCCATGCCGAATATGGCGCCGGAGCGTTGGACCCCGCCGGCCTTGCCGCCTGCATTCGCGGCCGCCACGGGCTGGCGCAGCTTTCCGCCGAACGGCTGGGCCAGGAGACGCGGCGCCTGCTTGGCGCCGGCTACCCAATGGAATCGGTGGCGGCGATGGCCGATACCGGCATCATCCACGAGCTTTTTGCCGGCATGGTCTACCTGTCGGCGCTGGAAAAGCTTTTGCGAATCGAAGCCGCGCTGGCCCTTGAGCCGGACGCCATGGCCCGCCTCGCGGTGCTGGGCTGCGCCGTGCCGGAGGACGCCGACCGGCTGCTGGCGCGGCTGCGCCTGTCGCGGGCGGAACACGGGCGGCTGAAGGCCGCCGCCGCACATTGGCGCGACATGACGCCGGCCTTGGGCGAAGAAGCGCGGAAAATAGAGCTTTATCGTGGCGCGGAGGAGGTTTTCCGGGACCGGGTCCTGATGTCCTGGAGCAAACGCGGCGGCGGTGCCGGCGATGCTGGCTGGGCCGATCTGTTCGCCTTTCCGGCGCGCTGGAAAGCGCCGCAACTGCCCTGGCGCGGCGCCGATCTGAAGAGAATGGGAATTGGTCCCGGACCGCGTGTCGGCGCGGTGCTTCGCGAGGCCGAAGCGCGCTGGATCGCGGCCGGTTTTCCAACCGACAAGCGGGCGCTCGACCGGCTGGTCGGCGAAGCGGCGGCGGCAATATCCGGTTAGGCGGCCTCGCAGCGCCGGGCGTCAGCTCGGATTGAGCAATTGGCGGATCGGCGCGGCGGCGGCTTCCGGTTCCTGTTTGAGATTGAGCGGATTGACGAAGCGGCCCTTGGCGTCGAACAGATAGACCAGCGCGGTGTGATCGACCGAATAGTCGCCACCTTCCATCGGAACCTTGCGGAAATAGACCCGGTATGCCCTTGCCATGCGCTGGACTTCGCCGAGCGGGCCGGTGAGGGCGCGGATATGGGTATCGAAGCTGCCCAGATAGTCGGCGAGCGCCTCGCGGGTGTCGCGCTCGGGGTCCACGGAGACGAAAAGGGTGTTGATGCGGCCGGCGTCGGCGCCAAGCTTTTCCAGCACCAGCGACATTTCGTACAGCGTGGTCGGGCAGACCTCGGGGCAATGGGTGAAGCCGAAAAACATCACCGTCGGCTTGCCGAGCAGGGTCTGGTCGGTCACCGTGTCGCCGTTCTGGTCGATGAGCGAGAACGGGCCGCCGATCTTGATTTCGGTCTTGGGATTCAAGGCGTTGAACAAGGCCGAGGGCCGCTGCTGGACATAGGTGTAGGCGCCAAGGCCGAGCGCGGCGGCGACGGCGAGCCCGGCGGCGGCATAGAGCCGGAAGCGGCGCTTGCTATGGCTGGTCGTCACGGCGTTTCTCCCAAAAGGGTCTTCCAGCGCGGCCTTCGCGGCGGCGCGCCGCGGTGTCAAAAGCACAGGGCGAGATTGTTGAACAGGATGGTGAGATAGATTTCAACCCCGCTGCGCGCCCACAGCGCCATGGCCGCCAGAAGCAGCAGGACGGCGCCGGCGCCGGCGGCCCAGAGCGGCCATGCCGCGGCCGGCCGGCCCCGCGGCGGCGGTCTGGGTGTGGTTCTGGATGTCATGTCCGGCGGCATTTCATCATCATGTGGCTGCTGCGCGCCGGTTTGCAAGGACCTGCGGCGATGTTCACGGCCATTTGGCTTGCGGCGGCATGGAGGACAGGATCGCCTCGACATTGCCGCCGGTCTTGAGGCCGAACATGGTGCCGCGGTCATAGAGCAGGTTGAATTCGGCATAGCGGCCGCGGCGGACGAGCTGTTCCTCGCGGTCGGCTTCGCTCCACGGCGTCTCCATGTTGCGGCGGATCAGGGCCGGGTAGATGCCGGCAAAGGCTTCGCCGACGGCGCGGGTAAAGGCGAAGCCGGCTTCCCAGTCGGCAACCTCCAGCCGGTCGTAGAAGATGCCGCCAATGCCGCGCATCTCGCCGCGATGGGGCAGGAAGAAATACTCGTCGCACCAGGCTTTCAGCTTTTCGTAGTCGGCGACCGGCGCGTGGGCCTCGCAGGCGGCGCGCATGGCGGCGTGGAAATCCCTGGCGTCCGGATCCTCCTGGTTGCGCCTGCGCCCGAGAACCGGCGTCAGGTCGCCGCCGCCGCCGAACCACAGCCGCGAGGTGGCGATCATGCGGGTGTTCAGATGGGCGGCGGGGACATTGGGGTTGTGCATGTGGGCGATGAGCGAAATGCCGCTGGCCCAGAAATGGGGGTCGTCCTCGGTGCCGGGAATCTGGGCGCGGAAGGCGGGCGGCAATTCGCCGAAAACGGTCGAGATGTGGACGCCGACCTTCTCGAAGACGCGGCCATGCATGAGCGCCATTTCGCCGCCGCCGCCATTGTCCCCGGAATGATCGGTCCGGCTCCAGGGCTTGCGCCGGAAGCGGCCCGGCGGGCGATCCGACAACGGGCCGGTCAATTCGTCCTCGATGGCCTCGAAACTGGCGCAGATGGTGTCGCGCAACTGGGCGAACCAGTGGGCGGCGCGGGTCTTCTTGGCGGCAAGGTCGGCGGGCAGCGTCATGGCGATGCGCTCCTTGGCGCGTCAGGCGGAAAAAGGCCAGTTTGCCGCAAGCCCTCGCCCAGCGCCATGGCGGCGGTGACGGCGACATTGAGCGAGCGCATTCCACCGCGCATGGGAATGCGGATGCGGGCATCGGCACGCCGGTGCACCTCGGGCGGCACACCCGCCGATTCGCGCCCCAGCAACAGGATATCCCCGTCCTGGAAGGTGAATTCGGTATAGGGCCGGGCGGCGCTGGTGGTGAGCAGTACGAGCCGGGCATTGGTTTCGCCGGCCAGCCAGCCGGCGAAGGCGGCAAAGGACGAATGGCGGCGCATCTCGACATGATCCAGATAGTCCATGCCGGCGCGGCGCATGGCATGGGAGCCAATCGGGAACCCGGCGGGTTCGATCAGGTCGACGCCGACGCCGAGGCAGGCGGCAAGCCGCAGAATCGTTCCCGTGTTCTGCGCGATATCGGGCTCGAACAAGGCCAGTCTCATCGATTTGGATCCGGATCGAAAACGGTCAGAGGCGCTCTCAGCCGCCGCCGCGCGGCAGGCCGGCCACGGCCTTTATGCGACATTGTGTGCGCCGCGCCAAGGAAGGCTGGACAAGGCAAATGAAGGATGCCAAAAGGAGCGCGCATTTTTTCCGGGCTTCCGGAGGCAGATAACGGTTCCATCGCGACCGGAAGTCCTGCTGGTTTCAGCAGGGGCCTTTCGCGCCGCTGGGGCCGCGGGTGCTTTTTTGGACCCGTTTCTGCCCACCGGCATTTCGCCCGTCATGGAAAGGAAGTGACCGTGGCATCGAGCAAGACCGCCGAACCCACCCGCCGGGATTTCCTCTACATCGCCACCGGATCGTTCGCCGCCGTCGGCGCGGCGGCCGCGGTCTGGCCGCTTGTCGACCAGATGAATCCGGATGCCAGCGTTCAGGCGCTGGCCGCGATCGAGGTTGACCTTAGCGCCATCGAGGAAGGCCAGAGCGTAACCGTCAAATGGCAGGGCAAACCGGTATTCATCCGCCATCGCACCGCCAAGGAGATCGAGGAGGCGCGCAGCGTCGATATTTCGACATTGCGCGATCCCCAGAGTGACGAACAGCGCGTCAAGGAAGGCCATGAGCAGTGGCTGGTGATGGTCGGCATCTGCACCCATCTGGGCTGCGTGCCGGTTGGCCAGTCCGGCGATTTCGATGGCTGGTTCTGCCCGTGCCACGGATCGCATTACGACACCGCGGGACGTATCCGCAGGGGACCGGCGCCGCTCAATCTCGAGGTTCCGGCCTACGAGTTCGTCGAAGACGAAAAAGTGCGGATCGGCTAAGGGGAACGCGAAAAATGAGCTCTCTTCACGGCGAAAGCTACGAGCCGCAGTCCAAATTCATGAAATGGTTCGAAAGCCGGCTTCCGGTGATGGGCCTGCTGTATCCCACGGCAGTGACCTTCCCGACGCCGCGCAACCTGAACTATTTCTGGACCTTCGGCGCCATCCTGATGGTGTTTCTGGTGATCCAGCTGATTACCGGCATCGTTCTGGCCATGCATTACACCGCTCATGTCGCCTTCGCCTTCGAAAGCGTCGAGCACATCATGCGCGATGTCAATTTCGGCTGGCTGCTGCGCTATGTGCATGCCAATGGCGCCTCGATGTTCTTCCTCGCGGTTTATATCCATATTTTCCGCGGCCTCTATTACGGCTCCTACAAGGCGCCGCGCGAGATCCTGTGGATCCTCGGCGTGGTCCTGCTGCTGCTGATGATGGCCACGGCCTTCATGGGCTACGTGCTTCCCTGGGGCCAGATGAGCTTCTGGGCCGCCACCGTGATCACCAACCTGTTCAGCGCCATTCCGCTGATCGGCAAGGAAATCACACAGTGGATGTGGGGCGGCTTCGCGGTCGACAATCCGACGCTGAACCGCTTCTTCTCGCTGCACTACCTGCTGCCCTTCATGATTGCCGCCGTCGTCGTGCTGCATATCTGGGCGCTGCATGTGCCGGGCAACAACAACCCGCTCGGAATCGATGTCAAGAAGAAGCAGGATACGTTGCCCTTCCACCCCTATTATACGGTCAAGGACAGCTTCGCGCTGATCGTCTTCTTCGTGCTGTTCGCGGCCTTCGTCTTCTATGCGCCGAACTATCTCGGCCATACCGACAACTACATCAAGGCCAACCCGCTGGTGACCCCGGCCCATATCGTGCCGGAATGGTACTTCCTGCCATTCTACGCCATCCTGCGGGCCATCCCCGACAAGCTTGGCGGCGTCATAGCCATGTTCGGTTCCATCGCGGTGTTGTTTGTGCTGCCGTGGCTGGATACCTCCAAGGTGCGCTCGGCCAGGTTCCGCCCGCTCTACCGCCAGTTTTTCTGGATCCTGCTGGCGGTGTGCATCGGCCTGGGCTATCTCGGCTCCCAGCCGGCCGAGGGTGGCTTCGTCATCGCGGCGCGCATCCTGACCGCCTATTATTTCTTCCACTTCCTGATCCTTCTGCCGCTGCTTGGCTTTGTCGAAAAGCCGAAGCCGCTTCCCGCCAGCATTTCCGAATCCGTGCTGGCGAAGTCGGCGGGCGCGGCCGGTGCGGAATCCAAGGCTTAAGGGGAACAGCATGTTCGATCTTGGTAAGACACGGGCGCGGCGTTTCCTGCTCGCATCGGCCCTGGTGGCCGCGGGCGGCCTGACCGTCGTGGCCTCGCTGCCGGCAATGGCCGCAGAGGGCGCGGCACTGCCCAAGCAGGAATGGTCGTTCAGCGGCCCCTTCGGCAAATTCGACCGGGCGCAATTGCAGCGCGGTTTCCAGGTTTTCAAGGAAGTGTGTGCCTCCTGCCACAGCATGGGGCTGATTTCCTTCCGCAACCTGGCGGAAAGCGGCGGGCCGGAATTCCCCGAAGATGCCGTCAAGGCGCTGGCGGCGGAATACGAGGTTCAGGACGGTCCCGACAAGGACGGCGAGATGTTCACCCGCCCGGCCCTGCCTTCGGACCGCATTCCCGCACCCTTTGCCAATGAGCAGGCGGCGCGGGCATCCAATAACGGCTCCCTGCCGCCGGACCTGTCGGTCATCACCAAGGCGCGCCATGGCGGCGCCGACTACATTTACGCGCTGCTGTCGGGCTATGAAGAGGCCCCGGCCGATATCGAGCTGCGCGACGGCATGAGCTACAACGCCTATTTCACCGGCCACCAGATCGCCATGCCGGCGCCCTTGTTCGAGGATGCCGTCGAATACAGCGACGGCACGGCGGGCACCGTCGAGCAATATGCCAAGGATGTGGCCGCATTCCTGACCTGGGCCGGGGAGCCTTCGCTGGAGGCGCGCCACAAGATGGGCCTCAATGTGATGATCTACCTGGTCATCCTCGCCGGCCTGCTTTATGCGGCCAAGCGGCGGCTTTTCTCCAGCGTTGATCATTGATCGCGCGGAGTGCATCTGGATACCGAGATCGGAGCCGGGGAACGAAATCGTTCCCCGGCTTTTTTGTTGATACCAGGCTGGAGGACGGGCGGATAAATGGCCAGATCGGTACTCGGCATTATCGGCGGTTCGGGAATCTACGATCTTCCAGGGCTTGAGAATGCCCGCTGGGAGGCGGTGTCCGGTCCCTGGGGGGCGGCGTCGGACGAGCTGCTTTTCGCCGGACTGGACGGGCTCGACCTCGTATTCCTGCCGCGCCATGGCCGCGGCCACCGCCTGTCGCCGTCCGATATCAATTACCGCGCAAATATCGACGCCTTGAAGCGCGCCGGGGTCACCGATCTCGTTTCGGTTTCAGCCTGTGGCTCCTTCCGCGAGGAACTGGCGCCGGGCACATTCGTGCTGGTCGACCAGTTCATCGACCGGACGGTGAAGCGCGAATCGAGCTTTTTCGGCGCCGGGCTGGTCGCCCATGTCTCGATGGCCCATCCGGTCTCGCCGGGGCTGGTGGACCTGATCGAGGCGGCGGCGAAGGGCGAGGGGATCCGATACGCCCGCGGCGGCACCTATGTCGCCATGGAGGGGCCGCAATTTTCGTCTCTCGCCGAATCCCTGCTCTACAAGTCCTGGGGCTGCGATGTCATCGGCATGACCAATATGCCGGAGGCCAAGCTGGCGCGCGAGGCCGAGCTTGCCTATGCCTCGGTGGCGATGGTGACCGACTATGATTGCTGGCACCCGGACCATGACCATGTCGTGGTGGCCGATATCATCAAGGTGCTGATGGACAACGCGGAAAAAGCCCAGCGCCTGGTCACCCGCCTGGCCCGCGATTTCCCGCGCCAGCACCCCCCCTGTGCCGTTGGCGCCGACCGCGCGCTCGATACCGCCATCATCACCGCGCCGGAGGCCCGCGATCCGGCGCTGGCGGCCAAGCTGGATGCGGTGGCCGGCCGGGTTCTGAACGCGGGCTAGTAGCGCCCGCCCATCATCCCGCCCATGAAGCCGACACCGCCGAACAGGGCGCCGAACAGGCCTATGAGCACCGCCATGATCAGCCATACGATGATGGCGGCGGGAATGGCGGCAAGGCCGAACTTGACAAAAAGCACGATCAGCCGGCCAAAGGAAATGTCGATATCGGTCAGGACGACCCGGTTTTCTTGCTCGCTCACGGCGGAGGCCCTTTCGTAGGACAAGGGATGTGGGCATAAGGTGGAGGAACACCGGGGCCGGCACAAGGGCGCGAGGAAGAAGAGGACAGGAACTGGCAATGGACCTGCGCAACGGTTTTGAGATCAAACGCTATATCCGCACCATTCCCGACTACCCCAAGCCCGGCATCCAGTTCCGCGACGTCACCACGTTGCTGGCCGATCCGCACGGCTTTCGCGCTGCGGTCGATGAATTGCTGTGGCCGTTTCTGAAAGTGGATATCGACCATGTCGTCGGCATCGAGGCGCGCGGCTTCATACTCGGCGGCGCCATCGCCCATGAACTGGGCAAGGGCTTCGTGCCGGTGCGCAAGAAGGGCAAGCTGCCGGGCAAGACCATCGGCCAGGACTACACGCTGGAATATGGCGTCGATACGGTCGAGATTCATGCCGATGCTATCGGCAAGGGCGACAAATGCCTGCTGGTCGACGACCTCATCGCTACCGGCGGCACTGCCCAGGCGGCGCTCGATCTCATCCACCGCTCCGGCGGCGAGGTGGTGGCGGCCTGTTTCGTCATCGACTTGCCGGACCTTGGCGGGGCCGGCAGGCTGCGGGAGGCGGGCATCAAGGTGCACCGCCTGGTGGAGTTCGAGGGCGACTGAGGCCGGCAAAAGGCGGCGCCGATCCGGGGCTGAAAATGAAAATCGAGGGTAGGTCCTACCGCACTATCTGGCCAAGCTGCGGCGGCGCGGCGGTCGATATCATAGACCAGACGCGCCTTCCCCATGAATTGGTGATCGCGCGGCTGGAGACGGCCGAGGACGCGGCGCGCGCCATTTCCACCATGCAGGTGCGCGGGGCGCCGCTGATCGGCGCCACGGCGGCTTATGGCATGTGGCTGGCATGTCTGGCAGATTCCGGCGACGGCGCGCTGGATGGTGCCCATGACAGGCTGCTGGCGACGCGGCCGACAGCGATCAACCTGCGCTGGGCGCTGGAGGAGATGCGGGCCAGCTTGCGCAATCTGGCGCCGGAAAGCCGCGCCGGGGCGGCTTTGGCGCGCGCCAATGCCATTGCCGACGAAGATGCCGCCACCTGCGAGGCCATAGGCGGACACGGGCTTGAACTGATCCGCGAGGCGGCGGCGCGAAGGAAGGGCGGCGGGCCGGTCAATGTGCTGACGCATTGCAATGCCGGCTGGCTGGCGGCGGTGGATTGGGGCACGGCGCTGGCGCCGGTCTACAAGGCTTTTGAAGCGGGCATCGATATCCATGTCTGGGTTGACGAAACCCGGCCGCGCAACCAGGGCGCGGCGCTGACCGCCTTCGAGCTTGGCCATCACGGCGTGGCGCATACCGTCATCGCCGACAATGCCGGCGGCCACCTGATGCAGCGGGGCGAGGTCGATCTGGTCATTGTCGGCACCGACAGGACCGCCGCCAATGGCGATGTCGCCAACAAGATCGGCACCTATCTGAAAGCCCTGGCGGCTCATGACAACGGCGTGCCGTTCTATGTCGCGCTGCCCCATGCGACCATCGACTGGACCATCGCCTCGGGGGCCGATATTCCCATCGAGGAGCGCGGCGGCGAGGAAGTGACTCATATGCGCGGGCGGATGGCGGGCGGCGACATGGTGGAGATAGAGATTTCGGCGCCGGGCAGCCCGGCCGCCAATCCGGCCTTCGACGTCACCCCGGCGCGCCTCGTCAGCGGCTTGATCACCGAGCGCGGCGTTTGCGCCGCCAGCCGGGAAGGGCTGCTGTCGCTTTACCCGGAGCGCGCCGATGGCTGATGGGCGGGCGAAAAGCGAGGCCGAAACGCGGCGCGAGGTAGTGGAAACGGCGCGCGCCATGTCGGCAGGCGGCTTGTCGCCGGGGCGCAGCGGCAATGTTTCGGCGCGCTTTGGCGCCGGCATGCTGATCACGCCTTCCGGCGTTGCCTATGAGGGCCTGGCGCCCGCGGATATCGTATTTGTGGGAGGCGACGGCGCGGCCCAGGCGCACCGCTACCGCCCCTCCAGCGAATGGCGCTTTCACCTCGCCGTCTATGGGGCGCGGCGCGAGGCCGGGGCCATCGTCCATGCCCATTCGCGCCATGCTACGGTGCTGGCCTGCGCGGGCAGGCCCATTCCCGCCTTTCACTACATGGTGGCGGCGGC
This sequence comes from Rhodobiaceae bacterium, assembly GCA_020441905.1. GTDB lineage: Bacteria > Pseudomonadota > Alphaproteobacteria > Rhizobiales > NORP267 > JAGRLG01. Next base: position 22,925 of record JAGRLG010000020.1, read on the forward strand.
GGGCGGCAGCGACATTCGCTGTGCGCCTTATGCCACTTTCGGCACAAGCGAACTTGCAAGCAATGTGGTGGCGGCTCTTGACGGGCGGCGCGCCTGCCTGATGGCGCATCACGGCCAGCTTGCCTTTGGCGACAGCCTGGCGGCGGCGCTCGGCCTGGCGCGGGAAGTTGAGGAACTGGCGGCGCAATATTGCGAACTCTTGAAGATCGGCGGTGTTGGCATCCTCGACGAGGACGAGATGGCGCGGGTGCTGGAACGCTTCAAGGACTATGGCGCCTAGGGTGCGGCCCTAGCCGGAGGCCGTTCCTGGCCGGCGCTCGAAGATGCCCTTGCCGCGGAAGGTGAGCACGGTCTCGCCGTTCTGGTTGACCGCCTCGTTGTCGAAAAAGACGATGCCGCGGTCGGGGCGCGACTTGAAGATGCGCTTGTCGGCGATGGTGGCGCGATAGGTCAGGGTGTCGCCGGCCTTGACCGGCCTCAGCCATTTCAGGTCTTCCAGCCCCGGCGAGGGTCCGATCGGCACCACCGGCTTGCCTGCGGCGCGCAGCCTGTCGCCGGCGTCATCGACATAGGCGACAAAGAGCTTCATGAACACCGCCATGGTCAGCCAGCCGCTGGCGATGATGTCGCCGAACAGGCTCTTTTTCGCCTCATCGCGGTCGAGGTGGATGGCCTGGCGGTCATAGCGCTCGGCGAACCACAGCATTTCCTCGATGGTGAAGGTGTGGCTGCCGAACTCGGCCGAGGTGCCGACCTCGATGTCCTCGAAATAGAACATTATTCGCTCGCCCCGGCGCTGGCGGCGCCTTGCGCTCGACCGTCCTCCAGCCCGGCCATGACGCTGGCGCGGGTGAGGAACATCTGGGTGCCGATCATGTCGAGAACGGCATCGCCGTGCTGGTTCTTGAGCACCCATTCGAAGCGGCACATGCCGATATTGGGGCGGCTTTTCGACATGCGCTTGGACAGGCAGCTGCGGTCCATCCGCAGCACGTCGCCAGCGCGCACCGGGCGCAGCCATTTGACCTCCTCGACGCCGGGCGCCGACATGCCGGCGGAGCGGGTCAGATAGCCGTCGCACATCAGCCGCATGGCGATGGCGCAGGTGTGCCAGCCGGAGGCGGACAGGCCGCCAAGCATGGACTTGGCGCCGGCCTCCTCGTCGAGATGCATGGGCTGTGGATCATAGCGCGAGGCGAATTCCTTGATTTCCTCCGCCTCCACCTCGTAGCTGCCGGGGAAGGTGACGGTTTCCTTGTCGTGGAAATCCTCGAAATAGAATTCGGCGTCCATGCCTGTTCCGGTTTGTCTGTGTCAGACGGCGAACTTGAACAAAAGCACATCGCCATCCTTGACGATATAGTCCTTGCCCTCGTCGCGCGCCTTGCCTGCCTCCTTGGCGCCGTGCTCGCCGCCAAGGGCGATGAAATCATCATAGGCTATGGTCTGGGCGCGGATGAAGCCGCGCTCGAAATCGGTGTGGATGACACCGGCCGCCTTGGGCGCGGTGGAGCCGTGGCGCACGGTCCAGGCGCGGGCCTCCTTTGGCCCGGCGGTGAAATAGGTGATCAGCCCGAGGAGGGCATATCCGGCACGAATGAGCTGGTCGAGGCCGGCTTCGGCAAGGCCGAGGGCTTCCATGTATTCGCGCCGCTCAGTCTCGTCGAGCTGGGCCAGCTCGGCCTCGATCTTGGCCGAAATGACCACCGCGCCGGCGCCTTCCGCCTTGGCCCTTTCGGCCACCGCCTGTGTGAAGGCGTTGCCGCTGGCGGCGCTGTCCTCATCGACGTTGCAGACATAGAGCACCGGCTTGGAAGTCAGCAGGTTGAGGGCCCTGAAGTCGCGCTTTTCGTCGGGCGCGACCTCGACCATGCGCGCCGGCTTGCCCTCGCGCAGCAGCGCCAGGGCGCGTTCGACCAGTACCATCTGCGCCTTGGCATCCTTGTCGCCGCCACGGGCCCGTTTCTCCAGGCCGGGCAGGCGCTTTTCCAGGCTCTCCAGATCGGCGAGCATGAGTTCGGTTTCCACCGTCTCGGCGTCGGCCAGCGGGTCGATGCGGCCCTCGACATGGGTGATGTCATCATTCTCGAAGCAGCGCAGCACATAGGCGATGGCATCGACTTCGCGGATATGGGCGAGGAACTGGTTGCCAAGGCCCTCGCCCTTCGAGGCGCCGCGCACCAGACCGGCAATATCGACAAAAGTCAGACGGGTGGGAACGGTACGCGCCGACTTGGCGATCCTGGCGATGGCCTCGAGGCGCGGGTCGGGAACCCCGACCTCGCCGACATTGGGCTCTATGGTGCAAAAAGGAAAATTTTCCGCCTGGGCCGCCGCGGTGCGGGTCAGGGCGTTGAAAAGGGTCGACTTGCCCACATTGGGCAGGCCCACAATGCCGCATTTGAATCCCATGTCTATTCGCTCTGTTCGCCTCGCGCCGGCTTTTCGGCGGGCTTTTTCTGCTTGTCTCCTTCGCCGCCAAGGGCGAGGGCGATCTTATTCATGAAGCCGGCGCCGTCGCCCCTGGCAAGCAGGGCGGCATTGCCGGCGATGGCTTCAATCATCGGCTCAAGCCAGGCGGCATCGGCCTTGGCGAAGTCGCGCAGCACATGGCCATGGACCTGCTCCCTGGCTCCGGGGTGCCCGACGCCGACACGGACCCGGACAAAATCGGGGCCGATATGGTTGGCGATCGACCTCAGCCCGTTATGGCCGGCCATCCCGCCGCCGGTCTTGACCCGCAGCTTGCCGGCGGCGAGGTCGATTTCGTCATGGATGACGGTGACCGCATCGGGGCCGAGCTTGAAAAAGCGCATCGCTTCGCCAACCGAGCGTCCCGATTCGTTCATATAGGTCATGGGCTTGAGCAGCAGACACTTGCTGCGGCCGAGCAGGCCCTCCGCGCATTGGCCCTGAAAGCGGCTGCGCCACGGCGAAAAGCCGTGGCGCGCATGGATGGCATCGAGCGCCATGAAGCCGACATTGTGCCGGTTCTGGGCATAGCGCTCGCCCGGATTGCCGAGGCCAACCAGAATCAGCATCGGCCTTTACCGCGAGGCTGCAAGGGGGCAGGCCGGAGCCTGCCGCCGACTAGTCCTCGTCCTCTTCATCGCCTTCGGCCTCGCCCTCGATCTCAGCCTCATCGCCTTCCTCGGCCTCTTCACTCTTGAGCCCGGCCGGGGCGGCAACGGTGGCGACGGTGAAGTCACGGTCGGTGATGGTCGGCGTGACGCCCTCGGGCAGCGAGATCGCCGAAATATGCAGTGAATCGCCGATGTCGAGGCCGGTCAGATCGGCCACCAGATGATCCGGGATCATGTCGGCAAGGCAGCTCAGCTCGACTTCGTGGCGCACGATGTTGAGAACACCGCCGCGCTTGATGCCGGGAGAGGCTTCCTCGTTGATGAAGTGGACCGGAACCGCGACATCGAGGCGGGTGTGCTCGCCAAGACGCAGGAAATCCACATGGACCGGAAAATCGCGCACCGGATCGAACTGCACGTCGCGCGGCAGAACCCGCGTCTTGGTGCCGTCGACATCGATGGCGAACAGGGTGGTCAGGAAATGGCCGGTACCGAGAAGCCTGGTCAGCTCCTTGCGGTCGATGGCGATCGCGGTGGGGGACTGCTTGTTTCCATAAATGACGGCCGGGATAAGGCCGGCACGGCGCGTCGCTCGGGCGGCCCCCTTGCCGACCCTCTCGCGCGCCGTGGCTTTCAGCTCGACGACGTTTGACATGTTGTTCTCCAAAAAGATCCAACGACGGCCCATGCCGCCGTTTCGCGCCGCGCCGCCTCCAGGGGTGCGGGGCGCGGCAACCGGCGGCTTATAGCGCCAAAGCGCGGTGCTGACAATGGCAGGGCGGTGCCCGCCCGATGAAGGCCCGGCCTAGTGGAACAGACTGGAGACCGACTTTTCCTGCGCCGTGCGCAATACCGCCTCGGCGATCAGCGGCGCGATGGTTATGACGCGGATATTCGAGGCGTTGCGCACCGAGTCGGTGGCCTCGATCGAGTCGGTGATCACCAGTTCCTTGAGCCGGGACGCGGCAATGCGGTCGACGGCGGCCCCGGAGAGCACGCCATGGGTGATATAGGCCGAAACATCGGTGGCGCCCTTGGCGAGCAGGGCCTCGGCGGCGTTGCACAAGGTGCCGCCCGAATCGACGATATCGTCGACCAGGATGCAGGAACGCCCGTCGACGTCGCCGATGATGTTCATCACCTCGCTTTCGCCGGCGCGCTCGCGCCGCTTGTCGACGATGGCCAGCGATGCGCCGATGCGCTTGGCCAGTCCGCGCGCGCGCACCACGCCGCCGACATCGGGGGACACCACCATGACCGAGTTGAGCTTGAAGTGGTCGTGAATGTCGCGAACGATGGTGGGCGCGGCATAGAGATTGTCGGTCGGGATATCGAAAAAGCCCTGGATCTGGCCGGCATGCAGATCCAGCGTCAGCACGCGATCGGCGCCCGCCTCGGTAATCAGATTGGCCACCAGCTTGGCGGAAATCGGTGCCCTCGGCCCGGGCTTGCGGTCCTGCCTGGCATAGCCGAAATAGGGGATGACGGCGGTGATGCGGCGCGCCGAGGCGCGGCGCAGGGCATCGATGATGATGAGCAGTTCCATCAGGTGGTCATTGGCGGGGAAAGAGGTCGACTGGATGATGAAGACATCCTCGCCGCGCACATTTTCCTCGATCTCGACAAAGATCTCCATGTCGGCAAATCGGCGCACCACGCATTTGGTTAGCGGCGTATCGAGATAATTCGCGATTGCTTCCGCAAGTGCGCGGTTTGAATTGCCCGCGACCAGTTTCATCGCCTCGCCCCCATATTTGCCGAAGAATGCCGCCAGACCACCGGCGGCGCTGCCAGACCGTTCAGGCATCTGGTGCCTGCCGGGCCGGTTCTAACAGCGCCCCGAATGGCTGTAAACACGCTCTCTCGGCCTGTGAAGAACGCACCGCGAAGCTTTGCCAGCGGGCCTGGTGGCGGAGCTAGGGACGCAGCATGATGGCCGACACCTGGCGGCCATAGTCGCCCTCGCCGCGATGGGTTGCGCGGCGGAAGGAAAACAGGCGGTCCTCCTCGCTATAGGTGCACAGGCGGATGGTGGCGATGCCGCCGATCTGCGCCGACGCCAGGCGGTGTTCAACATAGCCGGGCAGGTCGAAATGTGGTTTCCCGGCGCCGCCGGTGCTGAAAAAGGCCTCGGCGGAGGCATCTTTTTTCAGGAACGCGGCGCGGAAATCCTCGCCAACCTCGTAGGCGCCGGCGCAGATCGCCGGGCCGATTGCGGCCCTCAGGCGCGCGCGCGCCGCGCCCAGCGATTCCATGGCGGCGATCGCCGATTCGAGCACGCCGCCAAGCGCGCCGCGCCAGCCGGCATGGGCGGCGGCGACGACGCCGGCCTCCGGCTCGGCGAAAAGGACAGGCACGCAATCGGCGCTGGAAACCGCGAGCGCGAAGCCGGCGCGGCGGGTGACCAGGGCGTCGGCCTGCGGCCCCTGCGGCCCCGGCACGAAGGGTTTCTCGACGATGAATGCCGTGGCCGAGTGGATCTGGTAGGGGGTCAGGAAGTTTTCTGCCCCGGCGCCGATGGCGGCGGCGGCGCGGGCGCGGTTTTCCTTCACCGCCACCGGGTCGTCGCGCGAGCCGATACCGCAGTTCAGGCTGTCATAGATACCGTTCGAGACGCCGCCCCGGCGGGTGAAAAAGCCGTGGGTGATGCCGGCGAGGCCGGTGAGATTCGGGGCTGTAAGGAAATCAGCCATGGCCGCCACGGGTTGAAAGGAAGGAGCGGGCAGGATCCCGCCTGGCGAAGGCGGTGTCAATCGGCGTTGCCACCAGGCACGCTCTCGCCGCCGCTTCGGGGCGGGAAGGGCGGCGGCGCGCCGAGGTTCGGCGCGGTCAGGCAGGCAACCTTGAACAGGGCACCCATCTGGTCCGGGCTGACGAGGCGGGCCAGGGCGAGTTCGATCTCGCCCGCCTTGTCGGGCCGCGCCGTCATCAGCTTGCGTGCGCGCATGGCGATGCCGAGTTCGCTCAAGAACGCCGCCTGGGAAATCGGCCCCCAGGCGCTGGCGCCGGCCGCCGTGGCGGCTGCCGCGAGGGCGGTAAAATCGACATGGGAGGTGAGGTCGGCCTGGCCCGGATCGGCCAGCGGGTCGGCATAGGCGTGGGCCTTCAGGGCCTGGAAGGTGTCGCCGGTGGCGGGGCCTGAGAATCCGTAGTCGATGATGAGGGCGCAGCCGCCGAAACGCGCCAGCCGGGCGCCGACCTCGCGCGCCGCGGCCTCGCGTTCGGGCGCGGTTTCAAGAATTGCGCCGTCCGGCGACCCGCGCAGCGCCGGCGGTATGTCCGATTCGGCGACCGGGTCCGGCGCAAGGGTCCATTGCAGCGCGCCTTGCGGCGAAAGGGAAATGCGGCGCTCGAACCAGCCGCCGCCCCGGTGCTGGACCTGGCGCAGCGGCAAGGCATCGAAAAATTCGTTGGCGACCAGCAGCATCGGGCCGTCAGGCAGGGTGGAAAGGGATTCGTGCCAGAAAATTCCGGCCGCCAGCGGGGCAAGGGTGTCGCGCTGGCGCTGCCTCAAGGCCGGGCTGGTTTCGACCAGGTGGACCGTGGCGGCTTCGAGAAATCCCGGCACAAGCCTGGCGACGCGAAGGATATCGGCCATCAGGGTGCCGCGCCCCGGCCCCGGCTCGACCAGCAGGACAGACGAGGGGCGGCCCATTTCAGCCCACATATGGGCGCACCAGGCGCCGACGATCTCGCCGAAAAGCTGGCTCACCTCAGGCGCGGTGATGAAATCCCCCGAAGCGCCGAAGGGATCGCGGGTGGCGTAGTAGCCATCGCCACTGCCATCGCCCAGCGCCAGGCGCATATAGTCGTCGATGCCGATCGATCCTTGCTGCGCGATGCGGGCGCGAATCCTGTCTGCCACCGGGGCGTTCATTTGCGCGCCGGCGGTCTTGTTCCGGCGCGGGCAACCAGCGCCAGGCCGATGAGCAGCATGGGCAGCGAAAGCGCCATGCCCATGGTCAGGCCGCCCCACAGGAAGCCTATCTGGGCATCGGGCATGCGGAACAGTTCGACAAAGGCGCGGGCCAGCGCATAAAGGGCGAGAAAGGTGCCGATGGCGAAGCCGGGCCGGGCGAGAATGCCCTGGCGGCGGATCAGGGCGTTGATGACGAGAAACAGCACCAGCCCTTCCAGTACCGCTTCATAGAGCTGGCTTGGGTGGCGCGCCATCGGCCCGGCGCCGGGAAAGACAACCCCCCAGGGCAGGTCGGTGGCGCGGCCATACAACTCGGCATTGATGAAATTGGCGAGGCGGCCGAAAAACAGCCCGACCGGGCTGACCGCGGCGGCCAGGTCCATCAGGCGCAGCGCCGGCAGTCGGTTGCGGACGCAGAACAGGACAATGGCGGCGCCGATGCCGAGCACGCCGCCGTGAAAGGACATGCCGCCGCGCCAGATGGCGAAGATCTCCAGCGGATGGGCCAGATAGTGATCGAGATTGTAGAACAGGACATAGCCGATGCGGCCGCCGAGAATGATGCCGAAGGCCGCCCACAGCAGGAAATCGTCCAGGGCGGTCTTGGAAAAGGGCGAGGCGCCGCCCCAAAGATCGTTTCGCCGGGCCAGGCGCACGGCATAGATCCAGCCGATCATCAACCCGGCGATATAGGCCAGCGCATACCAGCGGATCGCCAGCGGCCCGATCTGGATCAGCACCGGGTCGATGGCGGGAAAGGGTATGGCGGCGAGCGGCATGCGGACGGTCTTTCCTTTGTGATGGCGACCAGAGGGCCTTGTCGGGGCGCGCAAGTCAAGATGGCGGAGGACGCGGCGTGGCGCGCGCACGGGGGCGGGCTTGAATTGGGCGCAGGATGTGCCCATAACCAGAAGGATTGGTGCGCGCCGGAGGCAGCGGCGCCGGATACGGCAAGGCATCGTGGACGACGAAAACGAGGTGGTGGCATGACCCAGACGACATCGCGGTTCTTTGATGAAATGGCACGCCTGATGACTGATGCCGCCGGTGCCGCGCAAGGGGTGCGCAAGGAAGTCGAGGGCATCATGAGGGCGCAGGCGGAAAAGATCCTGCGCGACCTCGATACGGTATCGCGCGAGGAATTCGAGGCCGTGCGCGAAATGGCGCAGAAGGCGCGCGAGGAAAACGAGGCCCTTTCGGCGCGCCTCGCCGCGCTGGAAGCGGCGAAGGGCAGTGGCGCGCCGAAAAAGCGCGCCGCGGCAAAGCCGGCATCCAAAGCCGGAGCCAAGAGAACCGCGCCCAAGGGGTGACGGCGGAGCCAGGCGATCTGGCCACGCGATTTGATTTTCGGGTCAGGCTTGGGGAAAAGTCCCGATTTGTTCCCTTTTGCCTGTGGCATGCCATGAATCACGCGGGATATAGTCATCCAAGGAATTGATTCGCGGTGCGTTTCCTGCCGCGGCGCCGGGTGTAAGGCCGCCGGATTTCGGGCTGGCAGCGCGCGTGGCGATCCTTGTGCCGCGTTCCATGATAATCGTCCCGAGGCATCGATGACCGCCACACTTCTGCAAACGCAACGCTCTTCCCACCCGGTCGACATTGTCGAGAATCTGGCAATGCTGAACGACTGGTCCTTCGAGCGCAGCGCCGAGGACGAGATTTCGATTTCGGTGTCGGGCGGCTGGACCGACTACAACGTCACCATCAACTGGCAGGACGACCTGGAGACGCTGCATCTGGCCTGCATGTTCGAGCTTCGGGTGCCGGATGTGCGCGTCGACGAGGCCTATCGCCTTATCGCCCAGATCAACGAGCAGCTGTGGATCGGCCATTTCGACCTGTGGAGCCGCGAGGGCGCGCTGATGTACCGCCACGGCCAGCTGTTTGTCGGCGGCAGCGACCCCACCGCTGAACAGTGCGAGGCGCTGATGCAGACCGCGATCGAGACCTGCGAACGCTACTATCAGTCCTTCCAATTCGTGCTTTGGGCCGGAAAGGCGGCCGAACAGGCGCTGGAGGCGTCGCTGTTCGAGACCGTCGGCCAGGCATGAGCCTCGCCGGCGCCGGCCCGCTGGCCCTGGTCGGGGCCGGGAAAATGGGCAGCGCCCTGCTCGAAGGCTGGCTGGCCTGCGGGCTGGAAGGGCGGCAGGTCCAGGTCTTCGACCCCAATCCGCCGACCGAGAGCAGGGACCTGATCGCCCGCGCGGGTGTTGCGCTCAACCCCGCGCCGGGCAGCGGGCCCGCCGCCAGGGTCGTTGTGCTGGCGGTCAAACCGCAGGTCATGGATGCGGTGCTGGCCGATCTCGCCTTTATGGCGCGGCCCGGCACCCTGTTTATCTCCATTGCCGCCGGGCGCACCATCGCCGGCCTGCGCGCCGCCCTTGGCGGCCAGGCGCCGGTTGTGCGGGCAATGCCAAATACGCCGGCCGCCATTGGCCGCGGCATGAGCGTGGCGGTGGCCGGCGATGGCGTCACCAGCGAACACAAAGCGTTGGCAACAGCCCTTCTGGAAGCGGTGGGCGAGGTCGGCTGGGTCGACGACGAAGGACTGATGGACGCCGTGACGGCGCTGTCGGGCAGCGGCCCGGCCTATGTGTTCTACCTCGCCGAATGCCTGGCCGAGGCCGGGGTAAGGGCCGGGCTGCCGCGCGAGCTTGCCGAACGTGCGGCGCGGGTGACGGTGGCCGGGGCGGGCGAATTGCTGCATCGCTCAAGCCTTCCGGCCGCGACGTTGCGGGAAAACGTCACCTCGCCGGGCGGCACCACGGCGGCGGCGCTTGAGGTGCTGCGCGCGCCCGGCGGCCTTGGCGAGGTGATGGCGCGGGCCGTTGCCGCAGCCGCCAGGCGCTCGCGCGAATTGTCCTGACAGCCTGGTTTCCTGCCGATTGGCCGCGACGCCGCCCGCGCAGCCTTTGCGCTGGGCATTTGGCCGTCTTATCTTGGAAGGGGCGCCATTTTTCAGTTGTGAGCGGCCTGTGCTCGCGGTGGGCGGCAGGGCTGCTTCAGGGAGGATTGAATGGCCGAAGGAAAAACGGGTAAGTCGGCGGGCAAGGGCAGGCCCGGCGGCGCGGCGCGGAAAAACGCGGCGACCCTTGAAGCGCGAATTATCGACGCCGCTCTGGCGCTGGCGGCGAAACGCCCCTGGGGCGAGGTTACCCTTGCCGATATTGCCGCCAAGGCCGGGGTGGGGCTTGGCGAATTGGTGGCGGCATTCCCGAGCCGGCTGAATATCATTTCCGCCGTCATGGCCCGCATCGACGCTAAGGTTCTCGACGGACTGGACCCGGACCTGGCCGCCGAGCCGGTGCGCGAGCGCCTGCTCGATATCCTGATTTCGCGCTTCGAGGCGCTCGCCCCCCACAAGGCGGCGGTACGCTCCATCGCCCGCTTTCTGGCCCATGAACCGGAGGCGGCGCTGGCGCTGCGCCGTGCGGTGCTGCGCTCGCAGGCCGCCATGCTGGCTGGCGCCGGGGTGGAAACCTATGGTCCGGGCGGCGCGGCGCGCGCGCTTGGCCTTGCCTTCGTCTATCGCCAGGGATTGAGGGTCTGGCTGGAGGATGACGATCCGGGCATGGCGCGAACCATGGCGGAAATCGATCGCCGCCTGCGGGACGGAGAGCGGGTGCTCGGGCGCCTTGCCGGGATCGGCGGCGCGGCGCGCATCGCGCGCTCGCTCTGTTCGGCGCTGCTCGAAAGACGCCGGAAGACGGCGGGCACGGACAGCGGCGGCGCGCCGGCGGCGTGATCTAGACCGGGATCGTCATGCGCACCTGAAGGCCGCCAAGACGGCTGTCGCCAAGGGTGATTTCGCCTCCATGGCCGCGCGCGATGTCCTGGGCGATGGCGAGCCCCAGCCCAGTGCCGCGCTTGTCCTGGTTGCGGGCGTCATCGAGGCGGTAGAAGGGGCGGAATACGGCCTCGCGCTTGTCTTCGGGAATGCCCGGCCCGTCATCTTCGACCATGATGGTGAGCAGCGAGCCGCGGTGGTGTGCCGAGATCTCCACGGTGCCGGCGAACTTGACCGCGTTGTCGACAAGATTGGCGATGCAGCGTTTCAGCGCCCCCATTCTGGCCGTGACCTCCATGTCGCCGGACAGGTTCAGGCTTGCTGTCTTGCCCTGCATTTCGGCGTGGGCGCGGACATCCTCCAGCAGCCCCGAGATATCTCCGCAAACCGCCTGTTCGGCCTGGTCGCCGCGGGCAAAGGCCAGGTAATCCTCCAGCATGTGCTGCATTTCGTCGACATCGGCCAGCAAGTCCTCGACCTCGGGCTTGTCGCCGAGCAGGGCCAATTGCAGCTTGAAGCGGGTGAGGATGGTGCGCAAGTCGTGGCTGACCCCCGCCAGCATGGTGGTGCGGGCCTCGATCTGGCGTTCGATGCGCCCGCGCATGCCGATAAAGGCGGCGGCGGCCTGGCGCACCTCGCGGGCGCCGCGCGGGCGGAAATGGCGTACCTCGCGGCCTTTGCCGAACGAATCGGCGGCCTCGGCAAGGCGCTGGATGGGGCGGATCTGGTTGCGCAGGAAAAGCAGCGAGACGGCGATCAGGACCAGCGAGGTACCCACCATCCAGACGATGAAGATATGCGAATTGGAGGCATAGGTCTGGCTGCGCCGGGCCAGCACCCGCATCACCGAATTGTCGAGCTTGATGCGGATTTCGACCAGGTTGGAGCGGCCAACGGTGTCGATCCAGTAGGGGCGGCCGACATGGGCGGTAATCTGGCGGCTCAGGGCGCGGTCTAGCAGGCCGAAAAAGGGCTTGGGTCCGGCGGGCGGCAGGGCGTCGCCGGGGATGAATGAAATGGTGAGGCCCAGCCTGGTATTGGCGATCTGCGTCAGCAGCGCGTTGTCGTCCGCTTGCGGGTATTTTTCATATACTTCGATAATGGCGGCGATATCGCGTGCCACGCCTTGTGACAGGCGTTCGGTCACCAGTTCCCAGTGGCGCTCCATGAACACATAGGCGACGACGCCCTGGAGGATGACCATCGGGGTAATGAAGATCATCAGCGAGCGCGCATAAAGCCCCTGGGGCATGCGGCGCTTGATGGCGACCCGGATCGGGGTCAGGCGCGCCCGTATGGAGCGCAGGAAAGTGAGGACCAGGTTGCGCGATGCCGGCAGGGTGCTGTGACTGGTGGCCATGGCTCAGCCGCACAGCCGGTAGCCGATGCCGCGCACCGTTTGCAGGATCACCGGATTGGCGGGGTCCATCTCGATCTTGCGGCGCAGGCGGTTGATCTGGACATCGACGGCACGTTCGCTCCCCGTGATTCCGGCTTCGGCAAGGTCGGTGCGCGACACCGTATGGCCGGCATTGACAACCAGAACCTGCAGCAATTCGCGTTCGCGCTCGGTGAGACGGATGACTTCGTCGCCGCGGCGCAACTCGCCATTGGCAATGTTGAACGCCAGATTGGCAAATCTGGCGACATCGCCGGGCAAGGGCCCGTTGGTGCCCGGTTGGCGCTTGAGAATATTGGCGATGCGCAGCAGCAACTCGCGCGGATCGAAGGGCTTGGCGAGAAAGTCGTCGACGCCGATCTGGAGGCCCTCGACCCGGTGCTCGGCCTCGGCGCGCGCGGTCAGCATCAGGATCGGAATATCGGAGCTGCGGCGCAGTTCGCGGGCGAAATCGGTGCCGGAACGGCCCGGCATCATGACATCGAGGATCAGCAGGTCGAAGGCCAGGCCCTTCATGTGGGATTCGGCGGAAAACGCGGAGTCGGCGGTGGTGATGCGGTAGCCGTGTTCCGAAAGATAGCGGCTCAGCAACTCGCGGATGCGGCGGTCGTCGTCGATCACCAGCACATGGGGGGCGTCGTCCGGCAAGACCACCGGTTTGGCCTTTTGCTTCTTGATGCCGTCGTTCTTGCCGCCGGTCATGGCGTCAGTCCATCCGCTTGCCGGCGATCAGCGCCCGAACGCCGGCACGGTCGCTTTCATTGATCAGGTTATAAAGGAATTCACGCGCCGGGGCTCTGGCGTTGTCGCCGGCGGCGGCCAGGGCATCGGCGATGCGCCGCAGCTGGGGGGCGGCGAGATGGGCCGCCAGTTCGGCCCCCTTGGGCGTCGCATAGAGCAGGCGGCGGCGGCGGTCCTCGCGGCTTTCGCGCTGCTCGACATAGCCTTCCTCGATGAGTTGGCGCAGCACCCGGGCCAGGCTCTGTTTGGTAATCTTGAGAATGGACAAGAGATTGGCGACGCGGATGCCGGGGTGGCGGGAGACGAAATGAAGCACCCGGTGATGGGCGCGGCCAAAGCCCAGGGAGGTCAGGATTTCGTCCGGTTCGCCGATGAAATCGCGATAGGCGAAAAACAGCAATTCGGTGAGTTCGAACAACCGGTCGCGCGATTGGCCGCCGGCGGGCGGGGCTGCGTTTTCGCGCGCGGAACCCGTCGCCGCCGCGCCGCCGCCGGCCTGTCCTGACTTGTCCCGCGCATTCGCCGGAGCCAATTTCGCCTCCGCTATTATGTCAGCACTATTGACATATTTTTGGTCAATTGTTACAGATCGTTCGGTCTTTGCGAAAGCAAATATTGTCGGCAAAGCGGTCTGCGGGGGCGGTTTCGCGGCCCCTTGCGAGAACCGGCTTTACGCAGGCATGCACACCATACAGACTGGCGCAGGCTAACGCAAAACAGGTGCGGGCCAGGCGCGGTTCGAGCGTTCGGGAGAGCAGCCATGGCGGCGATGTCCTATGATAGCCTTGACGGCAAGATCTGGTATGACGGCGATCTGGTTGCCTGGAAGGACGCGCAGGTTCATGTGCTGACCCATGGCCTGCATTACGGCAGCTGCGTCTTTGAAGGCGTGCGCGCCTATGGCGGCGAAATTTTCAAGCTCGAAGAGCATACCGCGCGGCTCCATGCCTCGGCGCGTATCCTTGATTTCGAGATCCCCTTCAGCGAGGACGAGATCAACGCCGCCTGCAACGAGGTGTTGCGGGTGCAGGGGCTGACGGACGCCTATTTGCGCCCGGTGGCCTGGCGCGGCAGCGAGATGATGGGCGTTTCGGCCCAGAACAACACCATTCACCTGGCGATCGCTGCCTGGCAGTGGCCGTCCTATTTCGATCCGGCGCAGCGCCTCAAGGGCATCCGGCTCGATGTCGCCGAATACCGGCGCCCCGATCCGGCAACGGCGCCCTGCCTGGCCAAGGCGGCCGGTCTGTACATGATCTGCACGCTGTCCAAGCACCGGGCGGAAAAGCGCGGTTATGCCGACGCCATGATGTTCGATTGGCAAGGCCGGGTCGCCGAGTGCACCGGCGCCAACATCTTCTTCATCAAGGATGGCAGGATCCACACCCCGATCGCCGATTGTTTTCTCGACGGCATCACGAGGCGCACGGCCATCGACCTGGCCAAGCGGCGCGGTTTCGAGGTCATAGAGCGGCGAATCCAGCCCGAGGAACTCGAAGGCTTCGAGCAGTGCTTCATTACCGGCACGGCGGCGGAAGTGACACCGGTTTCGGAAATCGGCCCCTATTCCTTCATCGTCGGCGACATGACCAAGACCCTGATGCAGGATTATGTCGACGAGGTGCAGCCCAGGGCGGGGGCCGGTTCGGTCGCGGCCTCGGCATAGCGGCCTGGCGACCCGGCATTTTCAACGTGCAATTCAGGCTGACTTCTTGCCGCCCGCGGCCCAGCGTTCGGCGGCTGCCTCGTCGATTTGCCTGGCCTCCACCCAGTTTCCGGCGGCATCGGCGAGGTGCTCCTTCTTCCAGAACGGCGCCCGCGTCTTCAGGTAATCCATGAGGAATTCGGCCGCCTCGAAGGCGGCCTGGCGGTGCGATGAGGCGGTGAGCACGAGCACGATGTTCTCGCCCGGCGCGATGCGGCCATAGCGGTGGATGACGCGCACGGCCTCGAGCGGCCAGCGCGAACGCGCCTCCTCGACGATGCGGGCGATTTCGGCCTGCGCCATTTCCGGATAGGCATCGAGTTCGAGGGCGGCGAGGCGGCCATTGTCGGAGCGGCAAATGCCGGTAAAGGCGACGATGGCGCCGATATCGCCGCCGCCGGCGCGCAGGGCCGCGCTTTCCGCGGCGGCATCGAAATCCTCCCGCTGGATCGAGACAGCCATTGGCTCAGCCTCCGGTCATGGGCGGAAAGAAGGCGATTTCCCCTGCTCCGGCCAGGCGCGCGTCATGCTTGACATGGATACGGTCGATGGCGGCGCGAATGACCGCGGCATCGGTGAAGGCGTGCTCGAATTCGGGGCCGCGCGATTTGAGCCAGCCGATCAGCTCGCCGACCGTGGCGACGTCCGCCGGTACGTCGATGTCTTCTTCGGCGCGCCCGGTGCGTTCGCGAACCCAGGCAAAATATAGAATTTTCATTTCTGCTCGTCGATCAGGTGGCCGATGCCGGCGCGTACATAGTCGTAGCCAGTATACAGGGTCAGCAGCGCCGATATCCAGAGACAGGCCAGGCCGAGATTCAGGATGCCGGGTATCAGCTCGTCGCCGGCTGGCCCCGACAGCAGCATGCCGATGGCGACCATCTGCACCGCCGTCTTCCATTTGGCGAGGCGGGTGACCGGCACCGACAGCGAGAATTCGGCGAGATATTCGCGCAGGCCCGACACCAGGATTTCGCGGCACAGGATGACCACGGCGGCCCAGATCGACCAGCCGCCGATGATCCCCACCGAAACCAGCATCAGGACCGAAGTCGCGACCAGCAGCTTGTCGGCGATGGGGTCGAGCATGCGCCCGAGGCGCGACTGCTGGTGCCAGGCCCTGGCGAGGTAGCCGTCGAAGAAGTCGGTGATGCTGGCGGCGACGAAGATCGCAAGCGCGGTCCAGAAGGCCCAGTCGCCGCGCAGAAGGAAAAAACACGCCACCAGCGCCGGCACGGCGGCGATGCGGGCATAGGTCAAAAGATTGGGCAGGCTCGTGGCCACGGCCACGCCGCTGCTGCGCGGAGCGGTGGCGGCCGACTCATTCAGCTTGTTCATGGAAGAAATCGTAAATGATCTGGGCCGTTCGCGCACTAATGCCGTGCACTGCGCGGATATCGGCGATCGGGGCGCGGCTGAGCGCCTTGGCGGAACCGAAATGAGCGAGCAGGGCGCGCTTGCGCGCCGCGCCGATGCCGGGAATCTCGTCCAGCGGCGAAACGCCCAGCGCCTTGGAACGCTTGGCGCGGTGGGCGCCGATGACGAAACGGTGGGCCTCGTCGCGCAGGCGCTGGAGGAAATAGAGCACCGGGTCGCGCGGTTGCAGCATGAAAGGCTCGCGTCCGGGGAGGAAGACGCGTTCGCGCCCGGCGTCGCGCTGCGGTCCCTTGGCGATGGCCGAAAGCGCGATGTCCTCAAGGCCAAGTTCCGCCATCACCTCGACGGCGACATTGATCTGGCCCTGGCCGCCATCGACGATGACGAGGTCCGGGCGCCGCGACCTGTCGGCGGGGGATGCGCCGTCCTCCTCCTGAAGGCGGCGGAAGCGGCGGGTCAGCACCTCGCGCATCATGGCGTAGTCGTCGCCGGGAACCAGGTCTTCCGCCTTGATGTTGAATTTGCGGTACTGGTTCTTGATGAAGCCCTCAGGCCCCGCGACCACCATGGCGCCTAGCGCATGGCTGCCGGAAATGTGGCTCATATCGTAGATCTCGATGCGCTCGGGCGCGGCATCGAGGGCAAAGGCTTCGGCCAGGTGATCCAGCAGCCGGCCTTGCGAACCTGTTTCGGCGAGGTGGCGGGCCAGGGCCTCGCGGGCATTGGTCAGGGCATGGTCGGCAAGGCGCCGCTTTTCGCCCCGGCTCGGCACCGTGACGGCAACCTTGCGGCCGGCGCGGGCCGACAGCGCTTCGGCCAGCAATTCGCGCTCCTGGGTCTGCTGCGACAGCAGCACCAGGGGCGGGCAGGGCTTGTCGTCATAGAACTGGGCAAGGAAGGACGCAAGGACCTCCGCGGTGGCCAGGCTCTTGTCGGCGCGGGGGAAATAGGCGCGGTTGCCCCAGTTCTGCCCGGCGCGCACGAAGAACACCTGTATGCAGAACTGCCCGGCGGCCTGATGAATGGCGAAGATGTCGGCATCGGTGACGGATTGCGGATTGATGCCCTGCTGACCCTGGACATGGGCCAGTGCCGCGAGGCGGTCGCGATACACGGCGGCGCGCTCGAAATCGAGGTTGTCGCTGGCCTTTTCCATCATCTTCATCAGCTCTCCGCGCACCGCCTTGCTGCGCCCGGACAGGAAGTCGCGCGCCTCATCGGTCAGGCGCTGGTAGTCGGCGGGCGCTATTTCGCCGGTGCAGGGCGCGGCGCAGCGCTTGATCTGGTGGAGCAGGCAGGGGCGGGTGCGGCTCTCATAGACCGCGTCGGAGCAGGAGCGCAGCAGGAAGGCGCGTTCGAGGGCGTTGAGCGTGCGATTGACGGCGCCGGCGGAGGCGAAGGGGCCGAAATAATGGCCCTTGCGGGTGCGCGCGCCGCGATGCTTGATGAGTTGGGCGGCGGCGTGGTCGGTGGCGATCAGGATATAGGGAAAGCTCTTGTCGTCGCGCAGGATGACGTTGTAGCGCGGCTTGAGGCGCTTGATGAGATTGGCCTCGAGCAGAAGCGCCTCGGTTTCGCTGGCGGTGGTGACGAAGACCATGTCGCGCGTATTCGCGATCATGCGGGCGATGCGGTTGGCGTGGCCGCCAGGGCGCGTATAGCTGGACACGCGCTTTTTCAGATTGTTGGCCTTGCCGACATAGAGAACCTCGTCCCTTTCGCCGATCATGCGATAGACGCCGGGCGAGGAGGGCAGGGTCTTGACGAAAGCGGCAATCAGCCTGGCGCCTTGCAGCGCCGGCGGTGGGGCCCGCTCGGTGTCGCCGGGGCGCGCGGGCGCCGCCTTGGGGTCCTGGGCGGCCATGCAATTATGTCCGGCCCGGCCTGCGCTCAGGGCAGCGGCCGGTGGCGCTCGATCTCAATGCCGACACTGTGGCAGTCATCGAAAATGTCCGGTTTCTCGATACGGATCCGTGCGCTCAGCACGCGCGGGTCTTCAAGACAAGCGGCGGCGATACGCTCCGCCATGGTTTCGAGCAGGCTGACATGGCCCTCGGCGGCAAAGGCGCGCACGCGCTTGACCACGTTTTCGTAGCACACCACGTCGGAGTAGCGGTCGGTTTCCATGACGGAGGTTTCGGCCACCGCCAGGTCGACATTGATGATGATGCGCTGGGCCTGGTATTTCTCGTTGGGGTGGACCCCGATCTCGGTTTCGATGGCCATGTCGCGAACGAAGACATGGCGTATACCGGCGGCGGCATCGGCAATCGGCGCGCGCTTGGCGTGAAGCATTTCGGTCATGGGCCTGGTCCGCCTGTTCTGCCTATTCGCCGACGCCGATCACGTCGGCGGTCTGCCACACGAGGTTCTGCCCGCCATCGAGCGCGATCATCTGGCCGGTCAATGCCGGGGCGTCAAGGATGAAGCGGACGGCGGCGGCGATCTCCTCCGGTTCGGGGCCGCGACCGAGAAGCGTTGCCGCCACCTGCCGGGCAAAGTCGGTGTCCTTCTGGCGCATATTGGGCAAGGTCGGCCCCGGCGCCACCGCATTGACGCGAATGCGCGGCGCCAGTGCCTGCGCCAGCGTGCGCGTGGCCGTCCACAGCGCCGATTTGGAAATCGTATAGGAGAAGAAGAGCGGCGTCAGCTTCTGCACGCGCTGGTCGATGAGATTGATGATCGCGCCATGGGCCGGTGCCTCGAGGCGGGCGGCAAAATGCTGGGCGAGAAAGACCGGCGCGCGCAGATTGATCATCATGTGCCGCTTCCAGCTGTCCTCGCTCATGGTTTCGAGGTCGTCATCCTCGAAGATCGAGGCATTGTTGATGAGGCAGCCGAGCGGCCCCAGCGCGGCGATACTGTCGTCGATCAGGCCGGGCAGCGAAGAGCCATCGGCAAGGTTGGCACAGACCATCTCGGACCTGGCGCCGGCGCGGCGGATGGCGTCGCGGGTTTCCTCGGCCTCTCCGGGCGAGGAGTTGTAATGAACGGCGATGGCCCAGCCATAGGTTGCCATGTCGAGGGCGATGGCGCGGCCGATGCGCTTGGCGGCGCCGGTTATCAGCGCGACGGGCGGGGTGTCCTGACTGGTCATGGCGGCGGCTTGCGTCCTCGAACGGCTGTCAGAAGGAGGCGGCGATGGCGGAACCCTTGTGGCCGACTGCAATTGCGATATAGCCGATATAGGCGGCAACAAACAGGGCCCCGGGCAGGCGCGTGACCCGGGCACGGGCGATGGCGAAGGGCATGACGGCCAGGGTGGCGGCGAGCATGACCCAGAGATCGAAATCGAGCAGGTCCTGGGGCACTGGAATGGGCGTCACCGCGGAGACGATGCCCATGATGGCGAGAATATTGAACAAGTTGGAGCCGAGGACATTGCCGAGGGCGAGGCCGCACTGGCCGCGGATGGCGGCGACAAGCGTGGTCGCCAGCTCCGGCAGGGAGGTGCCGAGCGCGACCACGGTAAGACCGATCGTGGCTTCCGACATGCCCCATTGCTTGGCCAGTATGCGGGCGGCGTCGACGGTGAAATGGCCGCCGGCCGACAGTCCGATCAGGCCGGCGATGATAAAGATGCCGATCAGCGCCAGCGAATGGGGGGCTCCCGATACGCCGTCGATAACCTCGACGTCGCATTGCGCCGCCAGCCGCCGCCCGTTGCGCTGGCTTACGGCGCGACGCCCGGTTTCAACGAGAAACAGCATCATCAGCGTGAACAGGATGGCGCCGTGCCAGGCGCCGAGCGGGCCGATATGGCTGAGGGCGATGAAAAGCACGCTGGCGCCCAGCACATAGACGGCATTGCGGACAATATCGGTCTGGTTGCAATCGGTGGCGGCGACCATCGCCGGCAGGCCGACGACGAGCAGGATATTGGCGATATTGGAGCCGACGACGTTGCCCACCGCGATTCCTGGCGAATTCGATACCGCGGCTTTCAGAGACACCACAAGCTCGGGCGCCGAAGTGCCGAAGGCGACAATGGTCAGGCCGATGATGATGGGGGGGATTTCGAGGCGTTCGGCCAGGCCGACGGCGCCGCGCACCAGAAGGTCGCCGCCGACAAGCAGCAGGGCTATGCCGCCAAGCAGCACAAGATAGGTCATCTGGCGGCCATTTCTGGCCGTTGGCCAAAGCGCATGTTCGAAAACCCTGAAATCATGCTTCCATTTGGGGCCGAAGGACCGGCGGCGCAAGGGCAGGCTGTCATTTGTCCGGCGCCGTGCTGGGGGTTGGAACGCCCTTTCGTGCCAGGCGGCGCTCCAGATGCTTGGCCAGCCTGAGGTGGCGGTAGATGGCATAATTCATCGCCAGCAGGAAGCCATAGGTGCCGCGCCGGTAATGGCGGCGGCCCAAATAGGCCTTGAAGAAGGAAGCCGGGAATTCGAACACCAGACGCAGCGGCGAAAGGCGCCGGGACCGCGCGTCGAGGTCGGCGGCCTGCAGATCGGTATATTCGTTGAGCTTGCGGATTTCATCGCCCAGGGAGCGGATCGAGCGGTGGTGCACCAGGCTCTTGAGGCGCCCGGTCCTGGCGCCGGGGGCAAGAACGACCCGGTCATGGACCGGGCTCGGGGCGTAGCGCGCCCTGTCCTTGCGGTAGAGGCGGACGGGGCTGAGGACATAGGCGTGGGGGCTGGGCCGTTCCTCGTGAGGAAAAACGTCTGCGATCGGGGTTTCGTAGGCGTCCAGCGGCGGTTCGCCGGCTGAGAACAGGGCTTTTATTTCAGCGCACAGCGCTGGCGAGGGTTCCTCGTCGGCGTCGAGGTTGAACAGCCAGTTATTGGCGCAATGCTCCTCGGCAAACCGTTTCTGCGGGCCATAGCCCGGCCATTCATTCTTCAGCAGCCGGGCACCCATTTCGCGGGCCAGGGCGCAGGTGCCGTCGCGGCTCCCTGAATCGACGACCACAATTTCGCCTACCCAATCGCGAACCGCGGCGATGGGGCGGGCGATACGGTCGGCCTCGTCGCGGGCGATGATGAAGACGGAAATCGGGAGTCGGTCGGTCATGGCGCGGTCCGGCAGGCTGGTTGCCTGATGTCTTGTCACGGCTTGGGCGCGGGTGCAACCGCATCGCCCGCCGCCGGCTGTCCTTCGGGTTTCGGCCGGGAATAGCGAATTCTTAACCTTAATGGGTTTTGCTGTTTGCGGGACAGTCAGCCGCCGGCCGCTTTTTCCACACTGAACTGGCCGGCACTTGTAACTACGGAGAGTATCAGATGAAGACGGTACGTAAGTTCTTGTTGGCCGCTGGTGCGGTCGCGGCCATGTCAGGATTCAACGTGCCTGTGGCCAATGCCGCCGATTATCCGGTTTACGAAGTTCCGGTGGTCGAGCCTTCGGGTTTTTATGCCGGCTTCTTCGCCGGTTGGGGCAAGGGCGATTCCATCATCTCCAATATCGACCCCAAGGTAGACGGCTTTCTGGTCGGCGGCCTCGCCGGATGGGAACTGCGCCGCAACGGCATTGTCGCCGGCGTGGAGGCCGATATCGGCTACACCAATATCGAGGGGGTGAATGTCGCCGCATCGACGACCGCCGACGTCAGATGGCTGGGTTCGGCGCGGTTGCGGCTGGGTGCGGATATTTCGCCGATGTTCACGGTCTACGGCACCGGCGGCCTGGGTTTTGCCAATATGAAGGCCAGTGTTGCCGCGATGACGCCGTCCTCCGACAGCGCCAACATGACCGGCTACGTGCTTGGCGCCGGTATCGAGGCCTCGCTGATGGAAAACCTCAAGGGCCGCGTCGAGTATCTGTACTACAACTTCAACCAGTCCGATTTCCTCATCGGCCCGGCGGCCCAGGCCGATCTGCGGCTGCATACGATACGCGGCGCGCTGGTCTATCATTTCGGCATGTAGCCGCAAGGCGCATTCCTGCACTCACCGGCCCGGCGGCGCATCCAAGCCGCCGGGCTTTTTTGCGCGCGGCGGCCGGGTATTGGCTTGGCCAAGGGCAAAAAACTGCCCTATCCTGTTGCGGCCTGACGGCAAGGCGCACCAATGCGGCGGGCCGGACCGGCTAAACCAAAAAAGGGGAGGAATGCCATGGGCGTGTTCGACTTCATCAAAAGCGTGGGTGAAAAACTCGGCATTGGCAGCGCGGAGGCGGCGCCCAGCGCGGCGGATCTTCAAAAGGAAGTGGCCAAGCATGGGCTGGAGGCCAAGGGCCTGGAGGTCGAGGTTTCGGGCGACACCGTCAGGGTCAAGGGCACGGCGCCGAGCAATTCAATCCGCGAGAAAATCATTCTGGCGATGGGCAATGTCCTTGGCGTTGCCAAGGTTGAGGAAGCCCTGAGCGTCGAGAAGAAAGAGCCGGAGAATACGTTCTACACGGTCAAGAAGGGCGATACGTTGTGGAAGATCGCCGAGCAGCATTACGGTAAGGGCAAGGGTGCCAAGTATGATGGCATTTTCGAAGCCAACAAGCCGATGCTGAAGCATCCCGACAAGATCTATCCCGGCCAGATGCTGCGCATTCCCCCGCTCTAGGCGCCGTCGGCGCTTTAAGGCTGGGGTTCAAGGTCTGTTGGTTCCGGCGCTGTAGACGACCGGCCACTGCTCCGGCTGGCGCGAACCGTCGCACTGGTCCCAGGCGCGATATTCGATCATGCGGAAATCGAACCCGTCCCAGGTGTAGCGGGCGGCATTTCCGCAGTCGCCGAGGCCGCGCCCTTTACCGAAGGAAATCAGTGCCTTGGTGTCAGGTTCGTAGCTGGCGTTGATCAGGGTATCGGAGCCGTACCAGCCAAGACTTTGCGAGAAATTGGCAAAATAGAGCGTGCGCGCCTTTTCGTTCTCGCCGTTGCGGACGAGGTAGACGCGGTAGGCGGTATTATAGGCCCCGGCGAAGCAGGGAATAATATAGAGCGTCTTGCCGTCGCCAAGGTCGGCCTGGATCGCGGCGTCAGCGGAAAGGGCGCCCTCGGTGAGGGGATCGCATTCGCTGGCGGTGAAATGGCGCTTGAGCAAGGTGCCGGGTAGCTCGGGTCGGCCCTGAACCGGCTGGGCTGGCTGGGCCGGCTGGGCCGGCTCGGCCTGGACGGATTTCGGCCCGGCGGGCTTGGCTTCGGCGGGCTTGGCTTCCGCAGGCTTGGCGGGCGCCGCGGCCTCGGCTTGCGCGGCCCCGGCGCCTTGCGGTTTCTTTTCCTGCTGTTTCTGGGTTTGCGGCGCTGGCGCGGGCGGCGATTCCGCCATCGGCCTGGCCGCCATGTCCGGAGCCGGCTTCGGCCTTGCCGCAATCTGCGGCGGCGCGGGCGGTTCCTTGGCGGCGGCAAACGGCGCCTCCGTGGCGGCGCGGCCCTGGCGGCCGGAGATCCAGTCCAGTGCCGCTGTGAGTCCGATCAGGCTGATATCGGTTGTGATGCTGGCGCCGTCGCGGCCGGCGTAGGAAATGGTCAGGGTCTTTCCGTCGGGCAGGGCGCGGCCGAGGCGGGTCAACTGGTCGGAGTCTTCAAGCCGCGCGGTGGTGCCGCCGGGCGCGAGGGTATAGCCCTTGCCCTGGGCAAAGCGGATTTCGTCGCTGGCGTCGACCTGAAACGCCATGGCAGCGCCTTTTGCCGGGTGCGCGCCGTGCAAGCGCAAGGACAGGTCCCAGTCGGCATCTGCGCCATCGCGGCGCGAAAAGGACATGGTCATCTGGCGGGTGCGGCGCGGCGGCGGGCCGTAGCCGTCATTTTCGGCGGCGCAGCGCTGCTCGCTGGTCCAGCAACTTGTGGTCCAGTTGCCGAAGATGCGCGTTGTATCGGCTTTGGCGGTGCCGGCAAGCAGGACCAGCGCGAGCGCGCCGGCGGCAGCCGAACCAAGAACTCTCATTCGATTAGCAAACATGTCCCGCTCCCAGGGCGGCAATCTAGTCCACTGCTGTCACCAGTCCAAGGGCTTTGCCCTGACGGTCAGCGCACCGGCGGCATAATCAGGGTCTGGGCGCGGCACTGGTGGCGCTCGTTTTCGCCGCAACGGCGCGGCCTCATATCCCTTGTAAAGCAAATACGCAATTCGCGAAGCGCGGCGCGGTCCCGGCGATTGCCGCACTGGATGGAAATCATGTCGCGGCGCAGCCAGGAATTGGTCTTGAGAAAGTCGCTGGCCAGCCCCTCGACGCTGGTCGCTATGACGGTTTGAGGGGCCAGGTAGCGGGCCGGAATCCTCAGTCCTTCAAATAGCTTGCGGGTCGCCGAAAAATATCCCGCCTGGCCCAGTCCGGCGCAGCTGCCGTGCTTGCGCCACTCATGGATGACGAGGCGGCGCGAGGGCATGATGTCGAGCATGGCCCGGATGGCGGCTTCCGGGACATAGCGCTCGCCGGTCGCGCAATATTGCGGCCAGCCGCGCTCATATTGCGGCCATAACCCGTGAACGACGAAGGCAAATCGCCGCCCCGGCGCGCATTGCGCATTATCGCCCCGGCCGTTCTCGCTCTCGCAATAGGTCGGCGACCATGACAGCACCAGGGCCAGGTAGTCGAAATCGCCGGCCTTGGCGCCGCCCGGCCGCCCCAGCAGGGCTGCCAGGGCAACAAGCAAAACCACCACCCCGCTTCGCGGGAACACCGCGAAGCGTTGCAGAAAATTGCGTCGGTGCAGGCGGTCCTGGCCGCTGGTCTTATTCGGTAACGGCGAGATTGATTGCCTTGGGTCCCTTGCCGCGCTTGTCCGGTTCGGTGTCATATGCAACCCGCATCCCGCCATCGAGTGGCGGAACCCCGGATTGTTCCACGGCGCTGATGTGGACGAAAACGTCGTTGCCACCCCCGTCCGGTGTAATGAAACCATAACCCTTCGACTGATTGAAAAACTTCACGGTGCCGCACTGCCGGCCCGGCTGGTCGTTCATGGGACCCCTCCTGCATCACATGCGTATTGCCATAGCGCCGGGAGGCCGCTCCCATGCAATTGTGCCGGAACTGCATGGGGAACCTGTCCGGCTGCATATATTAGCCACGGCTTTTACGGATTGGCAAAGGGTTCCGTAAGGGTCACTTGTCGGCAAGAAGCGAGGCATGGGCGAACAGTACGGAGAATTGCTCGCACCAGATCACAACCGAGCGGAATTGGCCAAGATCCAGGCCTTCGGGCAGCGGATAGGTCTGGTCGCCGATATTGCCGTGCAGGGGGCCGAGGCTGTGCCAGCGGCCGGCGGTGACGTCCGCGGACGATGTGATATCGGCGGCGGCAACCAGCCAGACCTTTAGGTCGGGGCCGTTGGTGACGGAAAAGCTGGACAGGCGCAACACCCGTGCTCCGGTCGCGCTCTGATAGATCGTTGCCGTGCCGCTGGCGCGATGAACGCTGTCGGCATCACGGAACTGGCCCTTGGCCAGCGCCGCGACCTGTAGCTCGGGAGGCAGGGTTTCATTGACGACGCGGTCGATCCAGAGCGGCGAGGCCAGGTACCAGAAGGCGTTGCCGGCAATGAATCCGGCCAGTCCGGCGGCAAGGGCGGTGACGATGATCGCGCGTTTCATGACATTTTCTCCTCTGGCGCCGCGTTCTCAAGGCCGGCGCCGCGCAGCAGCGAGGCAACGAATTGGGGAACCACGGTGCTTGCCCGGCCATAATGTGCATCATGAAACAGGTGGCTGGCCTGGGACGGCTCGAGATTAAGCTCTATACAGCGCGCCCCGGTGCGGCGGCGGGCTTCGGCGACAAAGCCCGCCGCCGGGTAGACGCTTCCGGAAGTGCCAATGGAAACAAAGAGATCGCATCGGCCCAGTTGGTCGTAGATACGGTCCATTTCGAAGGGCATTTCGCCAAACCAGACCACATGGGGGCGCAAGGAGGCGGCGTGCCCGCAGCCCGGGCACCGGCTGGCGAGTTCGACATTGCCGCGCCAGGAATGGACGCCGCCGCAGGACAGGCAGCGTGTCTTGAGCAATTCGCCATGCATGTGAACGAGGCGCCGGGATCCGGCACGCTCGTGCAGGTCGTCGATATTCTGCGTCACCAGCAGGAAGTCGCCTGGCCACGCCGCCTCCAGGGCGGCGAGCGCGAAATGGGCCGGGTTCGGATCGACCGAGCCGCCGGCGAGGCGGGCGCGGCGCTGATTGTAGAAGGCATTGACGGCTAGGGGATCGGCGGCGAACGCTTGCGGCGTCGCGACATCCTCGATGCGGACCCTGGACCAGATGCCGCCGGCATCGCGAAAGGTATCCAGCCCGGACTCGCGCGAGATTCCGGCGCCGGTCAACAGGACAATGCTGGAGGTCGGCGGAAAGAAGTCTGTCATGGCGGCGATCATAGGCCAGCTTGGCGCGCAGCAACATAGCAGCGGAGCCGATTGCAGGCCGGGAGCGGAGCGGCGACAATGGGCGGTGGTCAGCCCTGGAGCGAAGCCTATGAAGCGGAGAGCCGCGCTTTCGATGATTTTTGTTGTGGCGGCGCTGTCTGGTCCGTCATTGACGGCGAGTAAGGCGGCCGCGCAAGGCGCAATGATGGCGCCGGCGCAGATGCGCGCCGCGCTGGAGGCGACGGCGGGGCAGTGGCTCGCCTTTCGCAACTGGGACGGCAAGCAACTGGTCTACTTCACTCATCTGGTGAGCTGGAAATGCGGTATCGCGGAGGTCCGCTACCAGGTCAACGGGCAGGGCGGGGCCGAACATTTTCCGCTGCCGGCCTGCGATCCGCAAATGCCGTTCAATGTCGATGCCGAAAAGGATGCCATCTATCTCACCTTCGCGGCGGGAACGGTGCGCGAGATCACGGTCCAACTGACCTATGCGGACGGAAGCGAAAGCGCGGTGCGCGCCTTTGCGCCTTGCGACAATGCCGGCGACAGCGCCTGCGCCGTCGCCGTCCGATAGGCAATTGGGATGCCGGCAGTGCCCGGCCCGCTTGCAAGGGCGGGCGCTTCGCGATAGCGGTAGGCCCTTCCCGCACCTATCCGCCACGCCAAGGAAGCAAGCCACATGCCCGAACTCAAGGCCGCCATCATCCCCGTCACCCCGTTCGAGCAGAACTGCTCGCTGATCTGGGACGACGAAAGCAAGCGCGCCGCGGTGGTCGATCCTGGCGGCGACATCGAGCGCATCGAGGACGCTATCAAGGAGCTGGGGCTTAAGGTCGAGCAGATCTTCCTCACTCACGGCCATATCGATCATGCCGGCGGCGCCGCGGCGCTGAAGGAAAAGCTGGGCGTCGACGTGATCGGTCCCCATGAGGAGGACCGTTTCCTGCTCGAGGGCCTTGCCGAGCAGGGCCGCATGTACGGGCTGACGGGCGCGCGCGACGTGACCCCGGACCGCTGGCTGAAGGAGGGCGACCAGCTGGATGTCGGCGGCATTTTGTTCGACGTCCTGCACTGCCCCGGCCACACACCCGGCCATATCGTGCTGGTCCAGAAAGATGCCAAGATCGCCATCGTCGGCGATGTGCTGTTTCGCGGCTCGATCGGGCGTACCGATTTTCCCCGCGGCGACCACGCGACGCTGATCCGTTCGATCAAGGAAAAGCTGTTCAAGCTCGGCGACGACTTCGCCTTCATTTCCGGCCATGGCCCGGCTTCGACCATAGGCCATGAAAGGGAAACCAACCCCTTCCTGGCCGAAGGAATGGCGGGGTTCCAATAGGCGCTGTCCATCGCCCGCGGGGCGCAGTTCCAGGACGGATATCTGGCAAAAAGAAAGCGCCGCCGGAAGGCATTCCGGCGGCGCCTGGTTGTAAAATCGCAAACCGGCGTTAGGCGAGCTGGATATTGGTCGCCTGCTTGCCGCGGCCGCGCGGATCATCCTCGATCTCGAACGTGACCTTCTGGCCATCGTCCAGCGCGGGCAGGCCCGAACGTTCCAGAGCGGTGATGTGAACGAAGACGTCCTTGTCGCCGCCTTCCGGGGCGATAAAGCCGAAGCCGCGGGAATGATTAAAGAATTTTACAGTGCCGTTGACGCGCATAAGACGTCCTTTCCTTAAGTCTTGCGTGAGTTAAGCCGGTCAAGTTTGGGCCACACGCGACAGCCCGGCGTCTTCGATTTCGGGAAAGGAAGTCAGGCCAGTCCAGGCGAGAGTTCTTGTCCGTTCTTCAGAGGCGCAGTCCACCACGGATTGCACCGGCGGCGCATTATATGCGTAAGGGTTCACCGGTCTGCAAGGAAAACTTTCTTTTCCAAAATTCCACAACAAGGGATTCTATCTCGTTTTCTCGGGATATCGGGCGTTTCCTGCATCCAATTTGGCGGCAATTCGCCGCGTCATGGACTTTCGCGTGTCGCGTTTCATGGGCGCGACCGCACCCCGGCAAGGGATGCGATCGCGCGGCACCACTATACATGAATATCGGCCGATGACACCTAGCCGTTCGGCGCCCAGAATTGCTTGGGCGCATGGCGATGGTGCGGGCGGTGGCGGTAATAGCGCGGCGGCGGCGGCGCGACATAGACCGGGGCACCATAGGCCGGATAGCCGTAGGCCGGATAGCCATAGGGCTGATAGACCGGGCCCTGATAATAGCCATAGCCATAACCGTAGGAGTTCGAATTGGCCACGGCGCCGGCGATTATGGCGCCGGCGGCAAGGCCGATGATGGCCCCGGCGACGATTTGGCCATTGCGATGGCCGGCCTCGGCTTGCGGCGCGGCGAGCGTGACAGCCAGGGCAAGCGCGCCGGCTGCCAATACGGGCTTTGCAAAGCGGTTCATGGGTATGGCTCCTTGTTTTCACCTGTGGCGCGGCGCTTCAGCGAAGCCCTTTTTCGGGGTTTGCCGCCATTGGGGTGAATATTGCGCCGCCCAAGCTGAACGGGGGCTGAACGATCATGCCTGGCAAATGGAGCGCTAATTGAGCACCTTGGGCCAATTGGCGTTGGCCTTGGCGATATTGCCCGGAATGTCCTGGCTCCACTGCTGCTGAACGCCGGCCGAATAGTTCAGGTAGAGCTTGCCGCCGACGACCTTCCAGATCTGCGGGTCGCCCTTGGCGGTATAGCCCTGGGAAACCGCCCAGGCGCAATAGCCGCCATATTGGGGAGCATAGCGTTCCGGCGCCGCCTTGAACGCATCGCGGTTGGCGGCGGAGGCGAAGCGCCAGGTCACGCCTTGCCAACTATGGGTGAATTGGGCGGAACCGGCGACCGGCTTGCCCTCGGTGAAATAGGCCACCGGGTCATAGCCGCCGACGGCGGTGCCGGAGAGCAGGCCGGTATAGATCTGTGCTTTTGCGGCAAGCGCCGGCGGCGGAAAAGCAAGTGCGGTACCGATAGCCGGCAGCAGCAGGGCCAGCAGCACGGCGCGGCGGGAAAGACCGGGATACAGTTTGGGCATGACGAAATCCCTCCTTTGCTTGTCAGCGCTACGGCATCGCAATGTGAAGAGCGAAGCGCTGACAGGCGAGGCAAAATTTCGTGACGGATGCGTGATCCACGCGCCAAGCGGCACTTCGGCTGGCGGCGATTTCGCGCCGCCGGCGGAGCTATTTCAGGGTCAATGTGCCCTGCCAGGAAATGGCTAGCCGCCCGTCGGCGGTGGCGGCCAGTTCGGCGGTGACGCCGGAGCCGGTGACACCGTCATATTTGCCGGTGCCGGCGATCGCGCCCCATTGGCGGTCGTCGCCGCGATTGTGATACCACAGCCACCACACATCGCCGTCGCGGTCGACCATGGTGCAGGAGCCGGCGCCTTCCATCATCTTGCCCTGGTCGTCGGCGATCGAGCCGCCGGAACAATCCTGCGCCGTGAGGTGCAGCGGATGGTTCGGGTCGTCGGCGAGAACGATGCCCTTGAGGATGGCCTGGTTGATCAGGCTGCCGCCGGGCAGGGCATCGGATGACAGCGGCGTCAGCGTATAGACGACATTTCCCGAACCGGCGATCTCCCCGCCGGCAGCGAAAGGAACGGCGCCGATCCATACGATGGCGGCAAGGCAAGCTGGTCTGGCAATTGAAACTGCGGGCATGACCCCATCCTCCCTGGATGATTGGGTGCCCCCCGAACCCCTTCAGACTAGCACCGGCGGGCTGCGCGGCAAACCGAACAGCCGTGCCGCCGCCTCGAAACCGCCCTGCTAGCGGCTGACCAGCGGCGTGATGCGGCGCAGCGTGACCCGGCGGTTGAGCTGCTCGGGGCCTTCGGTGAGCACCTTGAGAAACTCCTCGCCATAGCCGGCAGTGACCAGATTGCGCTCGGGGATGCCATAGGCATCGACCAGGGCATATTTCACCGACAGGGCACGGGCCTCCGAAAGCTGGAGATTGTAGATCTCCGAGCCCGGCGCGTCGGTGTGGCCCTCAAGGAGGAAGATCTCATTGGGACGTTCGTTGATGATGCGCAGGATGGCATCCGCAAGAAAATCGAGGCGGCCGAGCTGGGCATCGGGCACATAGGCCGAGTTGAAGCCGAAGGTGATGGTGTCGAGATCGATGCGCGGCATCCAGGCGCGCAGGCGCTCGGACCGCATTACTTCCTCGATGCCGTAGCGGCGCCGGCCGATATCGAACACCGGCGGCGCGCTCAGGGTCTGGTAGAGCAGTGCCGGCGGCGCATAGCGGCTATCCACGACATAGCGGTTGAGCGGCAGCGCCATGCCGATGGGCGAGCGGATGACGATGCGCGGCGCAAGGCCGGTGGGGCCGGTAGGGCGCGGCGGCGGGGCGAAACGGCGGTCGGGAGCAAAGCGCGGATCGCGGCTCTCTATCCCGCGCAGATAGGTCTCATAGGGAATGAAGCGGCGCTCCAACTCGTTGTCTCCGGCGCGCTCGATGGCGCGGCGGCGCTCAAAGACGCGGCCGCCCGGCCCGGTGGTGCGGGTGGAGATGACCTTGACGCCGTCGCGCCCGATCGAGATCTGGGTTTCGATGCGCTGGCCCTCATCGGTGCGGAAGGTCTGGCTGCGGACCTCGGTGCCGCCCTGGCGGGTCACGGTTTCACGGCCCACCGGCGCCAACTCGCGGATTTCAGGCAACGGGGCCGGAGCGCCAGCCGGCGCCCGACCCTGGGCGGCGGCGGGAGGCTGGACCTGTGCCGGTCCCTGGGCTGGTCCCTGGGCCGGGCCGGGGAAAGGCTGGGACGGCTGGGCCGGCTGCTGGCGTTCCAGCGCCTGCTCGCGCTGGAGACGGCGCTGCTGGCGGCGCAGCATGCGCTGCTCGTCAACCGCCCTTTCGGCGGCTGTTGGCGCGGCAGGCCGAGCCTGGGGCTGGAATTGCGGCTGAACCTGAACCGGGGCCTGGGGCTGAGCCTGAACCGGGGCCTGAACCGGGGGCTGAACCTGGGGCTGCGCCTGAACCGGGGCCTGCGTCGGTGCCGGCTGGGCAGGCTGGGGGGCGGGCTGGCCGAATTGGCCGCTTGGGCCGCTGGGT
The DNA here is from genome assembly GCA_020441905.1 of Rhodobiaceae bacterium. Classification (GTDB taxonomy): domain Bacteria; phylum Pseudomonadota; class Alphaproteobacteria; order Rhizobiales; family NORP267; genus JAGRLG01. The sequence goes on from JAGRLG010000020.1 coordinate 54,229, forward strand.
CCGCCCCGACGCCCGCGCGGGCCCTCGCCAACGCCATCCGGCATCTGGCCGGGGATCTGGCCGGGCGCGGCGCGCAGCGGCGGCTGAACCTGCGGGGGCACGACCTGCTGGATCTGGGGTGCCGGCGGCTGGGCCTGCTTTTCAACCGGCTGTTCCACTGGCTTTTCGGCAGGCTTTTCCTCCACCTTGGCGGCGGGCTCGGCGGGGGCGGGTTCGACCCCCTTGGCGCCTTCCGCAGGCGCCGCTTCGTTTTCGCTGGCAGCGGGTTTTCCGGCGTCCTGATTTTCGCCGCCGGGTCCGCGCAGGCCCTGGCGCGGGCCGCGCTCGCCGGGTTGCTCATAGCCGCCCTTGCCGCCCTCGGCCTGGGCCAGCAGGGCGCCGGCTGAGGCGGCCGGCGCGCCCGCCAGCCACAGCCCGGCGGCGAGGGCGGAGGCGAGGGCAAGCGAAGTGCAGGCGGCAGGCTTGAAGGCGGTCATGGCATTCTCCACTGGGGGCCGGTCTTGCCGGCGCCGGATGGCGAATCCATGCCGTTGTTTCGCGTCAAAATCGTGGCGGGGATGCGGCCGCGCCGCGGCGCGCGAAAAAATCTTCCGCCCTTGGCCCTCAGCCGGCCTTGGCCGCCTTCAGCGCCGCCATTTCGGCGCGGTATTCCTGCGCCAGGCGGGCATATTCGGACGTCGAGAAGTCGTTGCCCGCCGCCGCTTCTTCCGGCAATTCGCGCTTGAAGCGGGCCGGGGCGCCGGCGATCAGCGATTTTTCGCCGAACTCCTGGCCGCCGGTGACGATGGATCCGGCGCCGACGATGGAGCGGGCGCCGATCTTGCACAGCGGCAGGATGACGGCGTTCATGCCGATGAGCGAGCGCTCGCAGATCTCGCTGCCCTCGATCACCGCGCCATGGCCGACGGTGACATTGTCATGGAGCACGGTGGGGTGGGAGGAGTTTTCGGTGTGGTAAACATGGAGCACGGCGTTGTCCTGCACCGAGCATTTGGCGCCGACGCGGATGGCGCCATAGTCGCCGCGCAGCACGGTGCCGAACCAGATGCTGGAGCCGGGGCCGATCTCGACATCGCCGATGATGGTGGCGGTGGGGGCGATGAAGCAGTCATCGGCAATCTTCGGCCATTTGCCCTTGAAGGGAAGTATCAATCCGCTCATCGCTCGCTCACTTGACCTTGTTGACAACAATGCCGCCCGCGCGGGGCCTTGGCTGCCTTCGACATATCAGGTTATGGCGAGGCGGCAAATCGCGCGGGCGGCTTATTTCAAAGTGCAATGCCTCTTTGCGCCCTATTTCGGCTTGCACTCATTGCACACCTTGCCGGAATTGACCGGGGCGGTGTTGATGCATTTGCAGCACGGGCCGCAGTCGGAATTCTGGGTGCACTGGCCGCAAAAGGCCATGGCCTTGCTCGACCAGGCGGCGACGGGAATGGAAAAGGCGGCGCCGATGGCGGCGGCGCGCAGGGCAAAGCCCAGTGCCTCGCGGCGGCCGGCATGGTTTTCCTTCATATGGGCGCGGGCGGTGAAGGCAGCGACGTGGGCGAGCCAAAGCGCGCCGAGGCCCAGCGCGGCAAGCCCGGCGAGCGCGGTGAAAACGGCGGGAAGCGCGGCCCAGACGGCAAAGGCGAACATGGCGCAGGCGGCCAGCGCGGCGATCAGCGCCTGGCGCATGCAGGTGGCGCAGCGGCCAAGGCTTTCGCCAAAATAACTCCGTGTTCTGGAAATGAATTCTGACATGACATACCCCCTTGATCTTTGTTTCAAATATGCTCGAAGCGCCCCCTCACAGCGCGCCCGAACTTCAACTTTAGCCCGCTGCCACCCGCCGCGCCACATTGGCGGGCGCGACGGCCGCGCCGCCAACCCAACCTGAAGCCGTCCAACCAGGCGCGCCAAAGCCTGCCGCGGCGCGGCAAGCGTCCGGGGTTTGGCCTGGTCCTTCGTGCCCCGGAAAGGCTCGGGGCGGCGCGGGCGGAAAGGCACCGCTGCTTCGTTTGTGTTGTCGCGGCGCATTACCGCCCGCGCGCGGCATTTTTGGCTTGCGGCTGGTGTCTGTAACGCGCCCAGCCTTCCACAAGGCCGAGAAGCCAGGCCGCGGCACGAGGCGGCGGCGGGCAACCCGGCGCAAGGGAAAGCGCCTTGCAGCGCGCATGGCGGTCGATAGTGCCGCCATCCCTTAGCTCTACGCACACGCCCCCGGGAGGCCGGGTCCGTTAGCCCAACCGCGCGGGAACCGCGCCCCTCCCCGGCTGCCAGGCGGACTAGCCACGCCTGCCCCGATGAGCGAGGGGATGGGAGGGAGGGTAAGGGAAGGTGAGGGAGTGGGGATAAGTCTGGGGGGGTGCCGTTTCTCTACCGAATGGACGGTCAGTATCTGGATCCCGGCCTACGCCGGGATGACGGCGGACGGGGTGACCGCAGCAAGAACCTCGAGGTTGCGAATCTGGGGCGCAGGTGTCCCCAACTCGTCATTCCGGCGAAGGCCGGAATCCAGTACGGTCTTGGCCATGGAACGCCAGCCCGTCGTCTATATCCTCGCCAGCAAGCGCAATGGGACGCTCTATATCGGCGTCACCGGCAATCTAACGCAGCGTCTCTGGCAACATCGCAATGGCGAGGTTCCCGGCTTCACCAAGAAATATGGCGTTCACTTGCTGGTCTATGCGGAGCCGCACGAAACCATGGAAGCGGCAATTACCCGCGAAAAGCAGATCAAGGACTGGAAGCGGGCGTGGAAGCTACGGCTGATTGAATCGGCGAACCCGCAGTGGCGCGATCTCGCGGATGAGCTTTTGGGATAGGTCCGATCTGGATCCCGGCCTTCGCCGGGATGACGAGTTGGGATCTGGGATGGTAAACCTTTTTGCCGTCACCCCGGCGAAGGCCGGGATCCTGTTGCGGACGGTCCAGCGATCGGGACATCAAAGAGTGCAATGGGTTCCTAATCGGTATCATTCTGGCGCAGGCCATTCGGCCGGCTAATCTACCGCCCCTTGCCCTTGATCGTCCTTGTGCCCGGCTTGCCGCCGCTTGAGCGGCCAGGCGGTCTACCCAGCGGGATTTCGGTGCGGCGGATGGTCATTTCGTCCAGCGTGTTCTTTCGCACCTTGCCGGACGCCCCGGCGCCCGCGGGCTTCCCCGATTTCGCCGCCTTGCCGCCGAACCGTCCCGCCTTTTCCTCGATGGCCTGCTGCCGTGCGAAGGGATCGTCGGCGAGCATGAGTTCGGTGGCCTCGAGGCGCTTGATCTCGTCGCGCAGGCGCGCCGCCTCCTCGAACTCCAGGTTGCCGGCGGACTCGCGCATGCGCTTTTCAAGGTCCGCGATATGGGCTTGCAGGTTGTGGCCGGCGGGCAGCGCCTCGTCGGCAAGGCCGGCATCGACCATGACATGGTCGCGCTCATAGACGCTGCCGAGAATGTCGCCGATGTTCTTCTTGATGCTTTCCGGGGTGATGCCGTGGGCCGCGTTATAGTCCATCTGCTTGTCGCGGCGGCGCGAGGTTTCCGCCAGCGCCCGCTCCATCGAGCCGGTGGTCCTGTCGGCATAGAGGATGACCTTGCCGTCGACATTGCGCGCGGCGCGGCCGATGGTCTGCACCAGCGAGGTTTCGGAGCGCAGGAAGCCTTCCTTGTCGGCGTCGAGAATGGCGACCAGGGCGCATTCGGGAATGTCCAGCCCCTCGCGCAGCAGGTTGATGCCGATCAGCACGTCGAAGGCGCCGAGGCGCAGGTCGCGGATGATCTCGATGCGCTCCAGGGTGTCGATGTCGGAATGCATGTAGCGCACCCGCACGCCCTGCTCGTGGAGATATTCGGTGAGGTCCTCGGCCATGCGCTTGGTCAGCACGGTGACCAGGGCGCGGTAGCCGGCCGCCGCAACGCGGTGCAATTCGTCGAGCAGGTCGTCGACCTGGGTCTTGGCGGGGCGGATCTCGCAGGGCGGGTCGATGAGGCCGGTGGGGCGGATGACCTGCTCGGCGAAGACGCCCCCCGTCTCGTTCATCTCCCAGCCGCCGGGGGTGGCGGAAACGCAGGTGGTCTGGGGCCGCATGGCGTCCCATTCCTCAAAGCGCAGCGGGCGGTTGTCCATGCAGGAGGGCAGGCGGAAGCCGAACTCGGCCAGCGTCGCCTTGCGGCGGAAGTCGCCTTTGAACATGGCGCCGATCTGGGGCACGGTGACATGGCTTTCATCGACGAAGACGAGGGCGTTGTCGGGCAGGTATTCGAACAGGGTCGGCGGCGGCTCGCCCGGCGCGCGCCCGGTGAGATAGCGCGAATAGTTCTCGATGCCGGCGCAGGAGCCGGTCGCCATCATCATTTCCAGATCGAAGATGGTGCGCTGCTCCAGGCGCTGGGCTTCGAGCAGGCGGCCGGACTCATTGAGTTCGTCGAGGCGGATTTTCAGCTCTTGCTTGATGCCCTTGATGGCCTGGTTCAGCGTCGGGCGCGGGGTGACGTAATGGGAGTTGGCATAGACCTTGATCTGCCTGAAGCTGTCAGTCTTCTTCCCCGTCAGGGGGTCGAACTCGTCGATGGCCTCGACCTCGTCGCCGAACAGCGAGATGCGCCAGGCGCGGTCCTCCATGTGGGCGGGGAACAGCTCCACTGTGTCGCCGCGCACGCGAAAGGCACCCCGGGCGAAGTCGGCGTCGTTGCGCCGGTAGTGCAGGGCGACGAGATCGGCGAGCAGCTGGCGCTGGGAGATGGTTTCGCCGGTCTTCAATTCGAAGGTCATCGCGGTGTAGGTTTCCACCGAGCCGATGCCGTAGATGCAGGACACGGAGGCGACGATGATGACGTCGTCGCGCTCGAGCAGGGCGCGGGTGGCGGCGTGGCGCATGCGGTCGATCTGCTCGTTTACGCTCGATTCCTTCTCGATATAGGTGTCGGTGCGCGGCACATAGGCTTCCGGCTGGTAGTAGTCGTAATAGGAGACGAAATATTCCACCGCGTTGCCGGGGAAGAAGCTCTTGAACTCGCCATAGAGCTGGGCCGCCAGGGTCTTGTTCGGCGCCAGGATGAGCGCCGGGCGCTGGGTGGCCTCGATGACCTTGGCCATGGTGAAGGTCTTGCCCGAGCCGGTGACGCCGAGCAGCACCTGGGTCTGCTCGCCCTCCTTGATGCCGGCCACAAGGTCGCCAATGGCCTGGGGCTGGTCGCCGCGCGGCTCGAAGTCCGACGCCAGGGTGAAGGCAAGCCCGCCCTCGCTCTTTTGCGGCCTTTGCGGGCGGTGGGGCGCCCAGGGCTGGCCGCCGAATTCGGCCCGCCCGCCTTCCAGCAGGTTTTTCAGCGCGTCGATGGTGGCCTGCGCGCCGGTGCCGCGCACCGGGGCAATGCCGCTGCCTTCCGCCGCCATGTCCTGCGGCGGGTCGGCAAGGCGCGCCGCCTTGCCCGAAGCGAGGAAGCTCGCCTGGGACATGTCGGACAGGCCGGAGGGTTGTTTCTTGCGCGGCGGCATGGGGCGAATATGGCGCGACTCGGCAAAAACGCAAAGAGCCGCGATGCGACGCGCCCCTTCCCCTGCCAGATGGCGAAATGGCTCCGCCCTCATTCCTAGCCCTTTTCGCTGACCCCCTTGACGGACCTAGGTCGCTTGTCCTAATCTCGTTTAGGTCATGCGTCCTAATGTTTTGGCCTGAAGGAACCGGGGTGGCAGCCGTGACCGTGTGGGACGCGCCGCCAGGCGCGGATGCTCCGCCAGGCGCGGATGCTCCGCCGGGGGCTGATGCTCCGCCGGGGGCTGATGCTCCGCCGGGCGCGGAAACCCCGCCAGGCGCGGATGCTCCGCCAGGCGCGGTCTCCGCGCCGGATATGGCGGGGGCGGGGCGCGGATACTGGGACAAGGCCCGCGCCGGGGCGGGTGTCGTGGACAAGGGGGCGGGATCGACAGCAATGAGAGCGGAAACCACCCGGGCGCGGATCGTGGAAGCCGCCGACGATCTGTTCTATCATCAAGGCTTCGAGCAGACCTCCTTTGCCGATATCGCGGCGGCGGTGAAGCTGTCGCGCGGGAATTTCTACTACCATTTCAAGACCAAGGACCAGATTCTCGGCGCCGTGATCGAGCGGCGTCTGGCCAAGACGCGCGCCCTGCTCGACCAGTGGGAGGCGGAGGGCGCGCTGCCCGAACAACGCATCCGCAGCTTTGTCGGCATCCTGATCGCCAACCGCGCCGACATCATGCTCTATGGCTGCCCCGTGGGCACGCTGTGCGCCGAACTTGCCAAGCTGGACCACGGGGCGAAAAGGGATGCCAGCGGCATCTTCACCCTGTTTCGCGACTGGCTGCGCGCGCAATTCGAGGCATTGGGGCTGGCGGCGGAGGCCGATGCGCTGGCCCTGCATGTGCTGGCCCGCAGCCAGGGCGTCGCCGCGCTGGCCAATGCCTTTAGGGAGGAGGCGTTCATCCGCGGCGAAGTGGCGGCGATGGAGGCATGGCTTGCCGATCAGGCGGCCCGGGGCCAGGCCCGCCAAGGCCCGGCGGCGCAACAGATATCAGGAGGATGAGTTCGCCATGTTTGTGATCTTGCTCAGATTTGGGGCCAACAAGGCCGCCGCGGCCCAGCATATGGAGGGCCATAACGCGTGGATCCGGCAGGGCATGGCGGATGGCGTTTTCCTGCTGGTCGGCAGCCTGATGCCCAATAGCGGCGGGGCGATCCTGGCTCGGGGCGCGACGCGCGAGGAAATCGCCGCCAGGGTTGATGGCGACCCCTTCGTCGCGGCGGGTGTCGTTCAGGCGGAGATATTGGAGATCGCGCCGGCGCGCGCCGACGAGCGGCTGGCCTTTCTGCTTCCCTGATCCTCCTTCGGCGCAAAGCGGCAAGGGCGCTGAAGGACGCAAGCGGGCGAGGGGCGGATCGGCCAATTGCGGCGCAGGCATGCTAGACTTGCCCTTTGGGCGGCCGGAGATTGGGGGGAGATGCCGATGATTGCCAGACTTATCTTGGCCGCCGCTGTCATCTTGCTCAGCCTGGGCCTTGCCGCACGGGCCGAACAGCTCACCCCGGAAAACTTCACCTGCGAAAAGGCGTTCGGGCCGGGCTATACGCCCCATCCCCGTCTTCCGTTCTCGTGCTGCTGGCCGGGCTGGGTGGCGGTGCCCGGCAAGGACTGCGTCAAGGCCGGCCCGGCCAGCGCGCCGCCCGCGGCCGGGTCCGCCAGCAGCCAGGACGCGCCGACGGTGAACAACCAGCCGAGCAGCAATATCCGCGATGCCGAAGGGCGCCCAGGCGCGCCGGGCGGCCACTGCATCCCGACGGGGCTGAGCTGCACCATCGGCGGCGCCTCCTGCTGCGCCAGCGGCGCCACCTGCCAGGGCAAGTTTCCGAATACGGTGTGCAAATAGGGGTGGGTCAGATATTGGCTTCGACCTGGTGGGAGCTAGCAGATGAATTCAGGCTGCGCTTTCTGACAAAATGTATTCACAAATTTAATAGGGAATCGTGTTCACTATTTGTTCCTGATTGCAATCATGCTATGAAGTGCGAGCGTGGAATTTACGCAGAGTGTGACAGTTTGATTCTCTGAGAAG
>JAGRLG010000021.1 GCA_020441905.1 Rhodobiaceae bacterium
CCCTCCACTTGCCAGCCCTTCCACTTGGCAGCCCTTCCACTTGCCAGCGCCACAGGCGGCCAGTCTCTACCGCATGCCGCCCGTCCGCCGCCGCCACCCATCTGTCGCCGTCGCCCGTCTGCCGCATGCCGCGCATCTGCCGTTGCCGCCACCTGCCAGCCTATACCGCCACCCCTTCCGACATCTTGTATGCATGACCCCGCCAGCCCGTATCCGAGGGGCCGGGCGGCCTTGCCATTTGCCGGCCTGCAACGGCGCAAAATCAGTCAAATGCGTTCAAATCACAAAATCATGTGCACATATTTTGGCAATTATCTTTTAGAATCGCTATAAATAAGGTTGACACGGCAACTAATGTATACATAATGTATCCCTAATGTACGCAAGACGCCCGAGAGCGTCCCGCTGGAGGTTATGCCCGATGTCAGCCCAGTCCGACCCGCGCCGTCCTGTCTCGCAACACAGCCCGTCCGCCCCAAGCCCTGGTCAGTCCGCGGCTGCGCGCCGGGCATCCTTTCCGATGAACGCCTGGTATGCCGCCGCCTGGGACCATGAAGTCACCCGCGCGCTGCTGGCGCGGCGCATCGCTGGCAAGGCGCTGGTGCTGTACCGCCGCCTCGACGGCGGCGCGGTGGCGCTGGAGGATTCCTGCTGGCACCGCATGCTGCCGCTCTCAAAGGGCTTTTTGAAGGGCGACGACCTTGTCTGCGGCTATCACGGCCTCGCTTTCAACTGCCAGGGCCGCTGCACCCATATGCCTTCCCAGGAAACCATCAACCCGTCGGCCGGCGTGCGCGCCTATCCTCTTGTCGAGCGCCACCGTTTTGTCTGGGTGTGGATGGGCGACCCGGCCCTTGCCGATCCGGATCTGGTGCCCGACCTGCACTGGAACCACGATCCGGCATGGGCCGGCGACGGCAAGGTCATCCATGTCAATTGCGATTACCGCCTGGTCATCGACAACCTGATGGACCTCACCCACGAGTCCTTTGTCCACTCCACCTCCATCGGTAATGACGCGGTGGCCGAGGCCCCCTTCGACGTCACCCATTCCGACCGCTTCGCCACCGTCACCCGCTGGATGAGGGATGTCGTGCCGCCCCCCTTCTGGGCCGGGCAGCTCGGCAAGTCGGGCAATGTCGACCGCTGGCAGATCATCCGCTTCGAGGCGCCCTGCACCATCGCCATCGATGTCGGCGTCGCGCCGGCGGGCACCGGCGCGCCCGAGGGCGACCGTTCGCAAGGGGTCAACGGTTATGTGCTCAACACAATCACCCCGGAAACCGACGGAACCTGCCACTATTTCTGGGCCTTCGCGCGCAATTACCGCCTCGGCGAGCAGGTGCTGACCCACCAGTTGCGCGAGGGCGTCTCGACCATTTTTCGCGAGGACGAACTGATCCTCGAGGCCCAGCAAAAGGCCATCGAGGAACATCCAGAACGGGAATTCTACAATCTCAATATCGATGCCGGCGCCATGTGGTCGCGCCGCCTCATCGACCGCATGATCGACGCCGAGACCCCGGCCGCGACCCTGGCGGCAGAATAGGCCAGGCGCGAAGGAGCACCCGAATGTCCCAGACCGTCAATGTGCTGATCAAGCTTCGAGAGGCCATTCTCTCCGGTGAATTGCCGGCCGGAGAAAGGCTGCTCGAAGTGGCGCTGTCGAAGCGGTTCGGCGTATCGCGCACGCCGATCCGCACCGCGCTGGTCAAGCTGGCGGAGGAGGGGCTGCTGGAGGAAGCGGGCAATGCCGGCTATGCGGTGCGCGAATTTTCCGAGGCCGATATTCGCGACGCCATCGAGGCGCGTGGCACGCTTGAGGGGATGGCGCTCCGCCTCGCCGCTGAAACCGGTGTGCCCGGCCATGCTCTCCAGCCGGCCAAGGATTGCATCCGCCGCACCGACGCGCTGCTCGCCAAGGGCCCGTTCACCGACGAGATGGTGTCGCGCTATCTCGACCTCAACGCCGAGTTCCACAGGCAGATCTTGGCTCTCTATCCCGGCTTCGTTGTTCACCTGCTGCTCGAGCGCGTCGACAAGATGCCCTTCGCCTCGCCCAATGCCTTTGTCATAGCCCGCAAGAATGCCGACCGTTCGGGCAAGGTCTTTGCCATCGCCCAGGAGCACCATCGCGGCATTGTCGATGCCATCGAAAGGCGCCAGGGCACCAGGGCCGAGGCCATCGCCCGCGAGCATGCCAATCTTGCTTTGCAGACCCTGGAAACCGCTCTTGCCCGCGAAAATCTGTCGTCGGCTGCCGGAAGCGCCCCTCTATTCGAGCTGTTTCACGCCTCCTCGCGCCTGACCTGAGGACCATTCGATGCCGCTGAAATCCGTCTGGACGCCCGCCACCATTGCCGCCGCCGCGCCGGTTTCGGACCATGTCCGGCTGATCGAGATCGCCCCCTATGGCGGCCCGCATCGCTACGGCCCCGGCGCCCATATCGATGTTGCCGTCATGATCGCGGAGCGCCCTGAGACGCGCAGCTACACCCTGGTCGGCCCGGCGCGCCCCGGCGCCCCCTATCGCATCGCGGTAAAGATGCTTGAGGATAGCCGTGGCGGTTCGCGCTACATGCATGCCCTGAAAGAGGGCGCCAATGTTATGGTTTCGCAGCCGAAGAACGATTTCGAGCTGGACTTTTCCGCGCCCCGATACCTTCTCGTTGCCGGTGGCATCGGCATCACCCCGATCTATTCAATGGCCCTGGCATTGGCGGAAAAAGGGGCAGATTTCCGCCTGCTCTATGCCGGGCACTCCCTGAGCGACATGCCCTTTGCCGCCGAGTTGAGGGAAAAGCTGGGGAGCCGTGTGGAACTCTTTGTTTCCGATCAGGGCAGGCGCATCGACATTGCGGGCGAGATCGAAAAGCTCGATTCCAGCACCCAGCTCTATCTGTGCGGACCGGTGCCGATGCTCGATGCCGCGAGGGCGGCCTGGCATCGCCTTGGCAAGCCGGCGGGAAATCTGCGCTACGAGACTTTCGGTGCTTCGGGTCATTTCGCGCCGCAAGCCTTCAAGGTCAAGATCCCGCGCCTTGATCTTGAACTCGACGTGCCGGCCAATCAAAGCGTTCTCGAGGTGCTGGAAAAAGCCGGTGTCGATGTCATTTCCGATTGCCGGCGCGGCGAATGCGGCACCTGCATTGTCGATATCGTCTCGGCCACAGGCACCGTGGATCACCGCGACATGTTCTTCTCCGACGCCGAGCACGCCGAAAACAAGAAGATGTGCATCTGCGTCTCGCGCGTCGTCGATGGCGACCTGGTGCTCGACACCTCCTACCGCGCCGACTGAGTTGGTCCGCCGCTATTGCCGATCCTGGTCGCGGGCGATCTCCTGCTCAATCGCCGGAATATGGCAGAAGCCCTGCGCCGGCACCTTCAGCGCGCTGTTGAAGCGGCTGGACAGGTTCTGGAAGGCGATCAGGCCGGTAAGCTCGACAATGGCATCCTCGTCGAAATGCTCTTTCAGCGCGGCGAAATGCGTATCGTGCACGCCAACGCCCTCGCCGGTCATTGCCTCCGCATAGGCCAGCGCCGCCTGTTCGCGGGCGCTGAACAGCTCGCTGTCGCGCCAGTCTGCCAGCGCCGCCACCTTGTCCTCGCCAACCCCGCGTTTCAACAGCGTTTCGGAATTCAGGTCGACGCAGAAGGCGCACCAGTTGAGCTGCGACACCCGCACCGTCACCAGCGAGCGCAGCGCCGGCTCTATCGGCGAATTTCGCCGGTCGATCATGCCGTAGAGCAGCGCGACGCCCAAGAATAGGCGCGGCGAGCGAGCCCACGCCAGCGCGGCGTCGAGCACGCGGCCATATTTGCGTTTCTGGTTCCAGAAAAACGGCCGCAGGTACCAGGCCGAGGCGGCGGGATCCTTTGGGGCTACACGCATGACAGGTCTTTCGATAGGCCGGCGCCAGCAACCAGCGAGGTCAGCGCAACCGCGCCAGAAGGTCCTCGTCGGGATAGGAATCGGCCGGCAGGCCGAGCTTCAACTGCACCGCCTTGACCGCGGCGCGGGTCTGGGCGCCGATAATGCCGTCGATCTTGCCGACGTCGAACCCGCGCGCCGCCAGGCGTTGCTGCAATTCCTTGGTTTCGCCAAGGCTGAGCGGTTTCACCTGTCCCCGGCCGGGACCAACCGGCGGCGCGCCGGCAAGACGTGTGGCGTAATAGGCCGCAGTGGTGGCATAGACCAGCGACTGGTTCCATTCCAGATAGACCGCGAAATTGGCATAGGCGAGAAAGGCCGGGCCGTTGTGGCCCATGGGCAGCAGCAGGCTCGCCGGCATCTGGTCGCGCGGCAGGGCGCTGCCATCGGCGGCGCGCACCCCCCAGTTCGACCATTGCGCGCGCGGGTGGCGGATATCGAGGTCGGCCTGGTCCCAGGGCATGCGGTCGGGGACCCGCACTTCCTGGAGCCACGGTTCGCCGCGCCGCCAGCCCTCGGCTTTCAGCAGGTTCGCCGTCGAGGCCAGCGCATCGGGCGCGCTGCGCAGCAGGTCGCGCCGCCCGTCGCCGTCGAAATCGACACCATATTCATTGTAGTGGGTGGGCAGGAACTGGGTCTGCCCCATCTCCCCGGCCCATGGCCCGACCATTTCCTCCGGCCTCAGGTCGCCGCGCTCGACAATGCGCAGCGCCGCCATCAGCTGTTCGCGGAACAGCTCCGGGCGGCGGCAGTCCCAGGCCAGTGTCGCCAGCGAACGCAGCGTCGGCAGATTGCCGATATTGGCGCCGAAATCCGTTTCCAGCCCCCAAAAGGCGGTGATCACCGCCGCCGGAACGCCGTAGCTGCGTTCGATGCGGGCGAAACTGTCGCCATATTTGCGCATCAGGGCGGTGCCCTGCTGCATGCGGTATTTGGCCACCATGCGTCCGGCAAAAGTGAGGAAATCCTGGGCGAAGACGCCCTGGCGGCGGTCGGCGCGCACGATCTCTGGGTCATAGGAAACATTGCCGAGGGCCGCGTCGACGACGCGCGGCGAAATCCCCTTGGCCACCGCGTCGCGGGAAAACGCGCCGAGCCAGGCCTCGAAGCCATTGGCATTGTTGCCGCAGGAAGGCGCCGCCACGGCGCTGCCCGCGCCGGTCCCGGCCATGATGCCGAGAAATGCCGCAACCAGGATTTCTTTCGCCGCCATATTTTTCCTCCCAGAACGCCGCCGCCCCACTTTGCCTGCCCGTGCCCGCCCGTCAAGCCCGCCCTCGTGCCGGGAAACCGGATTTCCCAAACCGGCGCCGCGCAGGGGGCGCGATTTGACTGCCGTGGCGGCGGCACGCCGAAACATGCTATCAGTTATCGGTAACTCTTATAGCGGACCGGTGGCCGGGAATGGATTTTCGTCAGCTTCGCTACTTCGCCAGGGTTGCCGAGCTCGGCAGTTTCACCGCCGCCGCCGAGGATCTGCATGTCTCGCAGCCCGCGCTCGGCATGCAGGTCAAGAAGCTCGAGGAAGATATCGGCGCGCCGCTGCTGGCGCGCCATTCGCGCGGCGCCGTCACCACGCCTGCCGGGGCCGCCCTGCTGACCCACGCTTTGGACATATTGCAGCGGCTGGAAAGCGCCCGCCAGGCAGTGCGCCGCTACGGCGAAAACACCGCGGCGACCTTCCGCGTCGGCGTCACGCCGTCGATCGGGCGCGCTCTTGCCATTGGCATTCTCGAACGCGCCACCGATCACCTTAGTCCGGTCGAATTGCTGATCGTTCAGGCATTTGGCGAAGGACTGGCCGACCAGATGCTCCAGGGAAAACTCGATTTCGCTTTCACTCACCGCGACTTGTCCGATCGCACATGGGTCGCCATTCCGTTGATAATCGACAACCCTCATATCTTCGGCCACCCCGATGTGATCGAAAGGTTGCCGGACCCCATCACATTCGCTGTCGCCGCCGGCCTGCCCCTGGTGCTCGACGGGCGCGGCGCCTTCAACCGGCGACGCTATTCCAGCCTTGCCGATGCCTGGAACGTCGCCTTGAGGGACGCCATCGAGGTCGATTCCATCGACATCATGCGCGAGCTGGTACTCAAGGGAAACCGCTGTTCGGTGGCCCCCTTTGCCCTCTTCGCCGACGAAGTGCGCGAGGGCAAGCTGAGCGTGCGCCGCATCGACGAGCCGCGCCTCACGCGCAAGCTTCTGCTCAATTGCCGCCGTGACGAATTGATGAGCGCCAAGGAACGCCAACTGCGCGACATGATCTGCGCGCTGGTCGACGAACGCATCGCCGCCGGCGATCTCAGGTGGATCCGGGCGGGCGCCAATTCGCTCGGTCAGATATAAGCATTACTGATAGCTTGGTTCAGAAAACGATATTTCAAATCCCTGCCACTCCCATGCGAGCCTTGAGCCAATAACAGGTGCGAAAGGCGCCGGTGGGAAACGTCCAGGACTGGTGTGATCGGGGCAGCTTGCCGATTTCGCGGCGCCGTCCCGGCCAGCGGAAAAGCGCCGCGGCACGGATCGCCGCTTCGCCCCTCCGCGCCGGCAGGATCTCCCATCACTCGCAAGTGCGGCCCGATGCGCGCACGCGCGAAAAGCAGCCTGGAGCCGCAAACAGGAGATCAATGGGCAGATGAAAAAGATCGACGTTTTCAACCACATCTTTCCCTCCGGCTTCTTCAAGAAAATGCTGGAGGTGGCGGGCGAGCACAAGGATCTCGGCAAGCGGGTGCGCAACATTCCCTGCATCTACGATCTAAATGTCCGCTTTCCCGTCATGGATCAGTTCGACGACTATGCCCAGATCCTCTCGCTGGGCTCGCCGCCGATCGAGGTCATGGCCAAGGACAATGCTCTTGCCAACGACATGGCCAAGCTCGCCAATGACGGCCTGGCCGAGCTTTGCCAGCAATATCCCGACCGCTTCCCCGGCTTCATCGCCTCGGTGTCGCTGGCCGACCCGGCAGCGGCCTGCAAGGAGGCGACACGCGCGGTCAAGGAGCTTGGCGCCGTCGGCGTCCAGATCTTCTCCAACGTGCGCGGCGAGCCGCTCGACCGGCCCAAATTCGAGCCCTTCTTCGCCACCATGGAAAAGCTCGACCGCGTCACCTGGATCCACCCGGCGCGCGGCGCCAACCACGCCGACTACATGGATGAGGACAAGTCGAAATACGAGATCTGGTGGACCTTCGGCTGGCCCTACGAGACCAGCGTCGCCATGGCCCGCCTCGTCTTTTCCGGCATCATGGACCGCCATCCCGGCTTCAACCTGCTGGCCCACCACATGGGCGCCATGGTGCCCTATTTCGAGGGCCGGGTCGGTCCCGGCTGGGACCAGCTCGGCGCCCGCACCTCGGATGAGGATCTCGGTGCCCTGCTCAAGAAGCTGCGCAAACGCCCGCTCGACTATTTCAAGTCGATGTATGTCGATACCGCCGTCTTCGGCTCGGTGCCGGCAACCAAGTGCGGCCTTGAATTCTATGGCGCCGACAAGGTGCTGTTCGCATCCGACAGCCCGTTCGATCCGGAAAAAGGCGCCGGCTATATCCGTGCCACCATCGACATCATCGACAATCTTGACATCTCCGACGAGGACCGCCGCAAGATCTATGTCGGCAACGCGGAGAAGATCATGAAGCGCAGCTTCACCTGACCGTTCTGGAGCTTGGGCTTGGTCAGTTGCCCGGCGCCGGTTTTTGTCGAAAACCACCGTCCCCGTGATAGACTATTTGAATAAGTGTTCTGAAAAAGACCAATGGGAGGAATACAATAATGATTGGGTACTCAGCCACAATTCGGTCCTTCGCCGCCGGGCTTTTCGCCATTGCCGGCCTTGCCGCCGCCACCATGTCATCGGCCCAGGCCCAGGCCATCGGCCTCGCGGCGTCCAATCCGGGATCCCTGTATCACTCGTCGGCCACCGCGATTGCCAAGGTCGCTAATGACAATGCCGGCCTTCAGGCCACGGTGCAGCCCTTTGCCAGCGCCACCATCTATTTGCCGGCCGTCGCCGCCGGCGAATATGCCTTCGGCCTCACCAATGTCGAGGAACTGCGCGTCGCCGTTGCCGGCGATCGCTGGTACGAAGGGCGCAAATATGAGGATCTGCGCGCGGTAGCCATCATGTATCCGCTGCGCAACGGTATCTTCGTGCGTGCCGATTCCGACATCAAGTCGATGGCGGATCTGAAGGGCAAGCGCATGGTCACCGGTTTTACCAGCCAGAAAACCATTCCCCCGATCATCGACGCCGTGCTCGCCACCGCCGGCCTGACCCAGGCCGACATTGTCCCGGTCCAGGTGCCAAATGTGGTCGCCGGCGCCAATGCCTTTGTCGAGGGCAAGGCCGACGCCTTCATATTCGCCCATGGCGCCGCCAAGGTGCGCGAGGCCGACGCCTCGGTTGGCGGCATCCGCTCGCTGCCCATTCCCAACACGCCGGAGAATCTGGCCACCATCCAGAAATACTTCCCGCCGGCCTATCTGAAGGAAGAAACGGCGGGCAAGAACAATCCCGGCGTTACCGACCCTATTCATGTTCTGACCTATGACGCCGTGGTTGCCGCCAGCACCAAGACCCCCGACGATGTCGTCTACCGTCTGGTCAAGGCCATGCACGAGAACAAGGCGGCGATGGCCGGCGTGTTCCCGGTTTTCAACCTGTTCGACCCCAACCGCATGAACTCCGACCTGAGCCCTATCCAGTGGCATCCCGGCGCGGTCAAGTTCTACAAGGAAGCGGGTCTGTGGACGGAAATGAAGTAGCGCCGCCGCCTGGCCCCGTTGACAGGAGCGCCGCTTGAAGACACCCGCATCCAAGCCCGAAGCAGCCGGCGGCCATTCGCCGCCGGTTGCCAAGGTTCCGGCCATTCAGCCCGTTGCGCCCGACGGTCGGATGCCGCCTGTCGCGCGGTTCGCCGCCACCACGTTGTCGACGCTGATGACCCTGGCCTCGGTCGCCTGGGCGCTTGATGCCAATCTGTGGCTCAAGCTCAGCCTCTATCCGGCGCAGTTCTTCTGTTTCATCCTCATGCTCGCGGTCCCGCTGGGCTATATCGTGCTGCCCGCACGCCGCGGCACCCAGCGCAGCCATGTGCCCTGGTATGACTGGGTCCTCGCCGCGGTTTCGCTGTGCGCCATCGGTTATCTCACGGTCCGTTATCAGGAGATTGTCGATCTCATCCTGCTGCGCCCGCCGGCGGCGGTCTACCCCGGCGCCATCACCATCGTGCTGTCGCTGGAAGCCCTGCGCCGGGCCACCGGAAACGCCCTTCCGGCCATTTCGGTCTTCTTCATCCTTTATGCCCTGCTCGGCCATTTCCTGCCCGGCCAGCTGGCGGCGCGCCCCAATGACTGGGAAAAGCTGACCGCCTATCTGGCGCTCGACGTCAACGGCATTCTCGGCCTGCCGCTGGCGGTTGCCTCGACCATCGTCATTGCCTTCCTGATCTTCGGCCAGCTTCTCAATTCCAGCGGCGGCTCGCGGTTCTTCACCGAAATCGCCATGCTCACCATGGGCCGTTTTCGTGGCGGCCCGGCCAAGATCGCCGTTGTCGGCTCTGCCCTGTTCGGCTCGGTATCGGGCAGCGCCGTTGCCAATGTCGTCGCCACCGGCGTCATCACCATCCCGATGATCAAGCGCGCCGGTTATCCCGCCCACAAGGCCGGCGCCATCGAGGCGGTCGCCTCGACCGGCGGCCAGCTGTTGCCCCCGGTGATGGGCGCCGCCGCCTTCCTGATGGCGGAATTTCTGGAGATTCCTTATTCGGAGGTCGTGCTGGCGGCGCTGGTGCCGGGACTGCTTTATTACATTGCCCTGTTTTTCCAGGCCGACCTTGAGGCGGCCCGGCTTGGCATTGGCCGCATTCCGGAGGAGGAAATACCCGAAGCCCGGCCGATCCTGACCGGTCTCTATTTCCTGATTCCCTTCGCGGTGCTGATTATCGCGTTGTTCAATTACAACCAGCCGCCGCAGCTTGCCGCGCTGCTTGCCGCCGCCGTGCTGTTCGTCATGGCGCTGGCGTTCGGCTATCGCGGCCAGCGCATGAACTGGCGGGTCATCCTTCAGGCCCTGTCAGGGGCCGGCCTGGCCGCGCTGGACATCGTTCTCGTCTGCGTTGCCGCGGGCATCGTCATCGGCATCCTCGGAATTTCGGGCCTGGGCTTCAACCTGACCCTGGCCCTGGTCCAGGTCGGGGAGGGCAGCCTGTTCCTCCTGCTCTCGCTGTCGGCCATCGTCTGCGTCATTCTCGGCATGGGCCTGCCGACGGTCGGGGTCTATGTCCTGCTCGCCGCCCTGGTGGCGCCGGCCATGGTCAAGGTCGGCATCGAGCCCATCGCCGCCCATCTCTTTGTCGTCTATTTCGGCATGATGTCGATGATTACGCCGCCGGTGGCCATTGCCGCCTTCGCCGCCGCCACCCTGGCCAAGTCGGACGCCATGGACACCGGCTGGGCGGCGGTGCGCTTTGGCTGGATGGCCTATGTGGTGCCTTTCCTTTTCGTGCTTTCGCCGACCCTGCTGCTGATCGGAACGCCGGGCCATATCTTCATCGCCATCGTCACCGCCATCATGGGGGTCTGGCTCGTCTCCATCGCCATGGTCGGGTTCTTCATGCGCGCGCTGAGCTGGCCGATGCGGGCGCTCTTTGCCGCCTCCGGCCTGCTCGCCCTGGTGCCGGCCAGCGCGTTTCCCGGCGCCGAATATACCGATATTGTCGGCGCCGCCGTCGGCATCCTCGTTATCGGCTATGAGTTCCTGGCCGCCCGCGCGCCAGCCCCTTCCAAATCCCTGCCATGAGCGCCTCGCGGCGCCGGCGCCAGCCCGCGCTCCCGGCCTGGGAGCAAGAGACGAGGGTTTCATGACCGTTATCGATGTCCACACCCATATGCTGAGCCGCGACTATCTCGACCTTTTGGCCCGTCATGGCGGGCCAAAATACGAGCTGAAGCCGACCAGGGCCGGCCAGGACTCGGTATTCATGTGGGGCGCGCCCTTCATGACCCTGACCGAGGGCATGTGGAATTACGACCTGCGCATCAAGGATATGGACGCCGCCGGCGTCGATATCGCCATTGTCTCGCTGACCTGCCCCAATGCCTATTTCGGCAATGAGCAGATTTCGCTGAAAGCGGCGCAGATGGTCAATGATTCCATGGCCGCCCAGCAAAGGGCGCGCCCCGACCGCATCCGCTGGTTCGCCTCCCTGCCGTGGCAATATCCCGACCTCGCGCTTGAAGAGCTCGAGCGCGCCCGCGCCAATGGCGCCGTCGGCGTCATGGTCATCGCCAATATCGACGGGCAGGACCTTACCGATCCGCTTTTCGCACCGGTCTGGACCGCCATCGACGCCGCGGCGCTTCCAGTGCTCGTTCACCCCACCGCGCCCCAGGGCGTGCGCGAGATGAACATGAACGAATATGCCCTGGTGCCGCCCATCGGCTTCACCTTCGACACTACGCTCGCGGTGTCGCGCATGATCCTGTCCGGCTTTCTCGACCGCCATTTGAACCTGAAGATCATCGCCTCCCATGGCGGCGGCACGCTGCCCTATCTCGCCAGCCGCCTCGACCGCGTGCACGAGAAGATTCCCGCTGCCTCCGACGTCATCAAGGACAAGCCGAGCAGCTATCTGAAGCGCATCTGGTACGACACCGTGGTCTACGACCAGGACGTGCTGAATCTCTGCCTCAAGGTCGCCGGCTCGGACGATCAGGTTCTCTACGGCTCCGACTATCCGCACAATATCGGCGACATGGCCGGTTGCCTGGCGCGCGTCGACGCACTTCCCGCCGCCACCCGCAAAAAGGTGCGGGGCGAGAACGCGATCAGGATATTCGGCCTGTAGCAGGAAAGGCCGCACCCCCGCCCGCCGGCGGGGCCAGCAGGGGCGCCGCGATGAGCAAGATGCCAGTTCCGCAAACCTCCGCCGAAGCGCTGCTCTGCGCCATGAAATCCGGTGGCGTGGACTATTTGTTTGCCAATGCCGGCACCGATTTCCCGCCCGTCATCGAGGCCTATGCCCGCGCCGAGAAGACCGCGCTGGAAATGCCGGCGCCGCTGGTGGTGCCCCATGAGAATGTCGCCGTCGGCATGGCCCATGGCCATTATCTGGTCAGCGGGCACACCCAGGCGGTAATGGTCCATGTCAATGTCGGCCTCGCCAATACCGCGATGGCGGTCATCAACGCCGCCAGCGACAATGTGCCGGTTCTGCTGTGCTCGGGGCGCACGCCGGCCACCGAAAAGGGCAGGCTGGGCAGCCGCAACCGGCCCATCCACTGGGGCCAGGAGATGCGCGACCAGGGTGCCCTGGTGCGCGAAAGCGTCAAATGGGACCACGAGTTGCGCTATGGCGAGCAGGCCGGGCCGCTGGCCGCCCGCGCGCTTGCCGTTGCCAATAGCGCGCCCCCCGGCCCGGTCTATCTGTCGCTGCCGCGCGAGGCCCTGGCCGAGGCTTTGCCTGGCAGCGCCGGCCCCGTTGCCGCCATGGCTGCAAGTGCGGCCGGCCCTACCGATCAAGCTGCCATCGAGGCGGCCGCCGACATGCTGGCCGGCGCGCGCAAGCCGCTCATCATCGCCCACCGTGTCGCCAGCGACCAAGCCTGGTCCGCTCTTGCCGATCTTGCCGCGCGCTTTGCCATTCCGGTCATCGAATACTGGGCGACGCGCAACACCCTTTCCACCGAACATCCCTTCTTCGCCGGGCGCGAACCCGGCCCCTGGCTGGCCGAGGCCGATGTCGTCGTCGCGCTCGACGCCATGGTGCCCTGGGTGCCGCAGCTCGAGGCCCCGGCGCCCGGCGCCAAGGTCATCGGCATTGGCCATGACCCGCTCTTTGCCCGCATCCCGGTGCGCGAATTTGCCGTCGATGCCAATCTGGCCGGTGAACCGGCGCTGGCCCTTGGCGCGCTGGCCGCGGCTTTGGACCGGCGCGGACTTGCCGATTCCGCCGCGACGGCCGAGCGGCGCGCCCGGGTGGCGGAGCGCATCGGCGCGCAGCGCGAAAAGGCCGAGGCCGCCATTGCCGCGCCGGGTACGGGGCCGATGTCGCCGGCCTATGTGTCGCGCTGCATTTCCGATGCCAAGGCCGAAGACGCCATCCTGTTCAACGAACTGGCCTGCATTCTTCCCGTCATGCGCTTTACCCGGCCGAAAACGCTGTTCGGCAACATTCTTGCCGGCGGCCTCGGCTGGGGCCTGCCGGCGGCGCTCGGCGCCAAGCTGGCGGTGCCGGAGCGCGACGTCATCGCCTGTATCGGCGACGGCTCCTATATCTTCGCCAATCCGGTGGCCTGCCACCAGACCGCGGCGATGCACGACATCCCGGTGCTTACCATTGTCTTCAACAACGCGGTGTGGAACGCGGTGCGCCGCGCCACCACCTATATGTACCCGCAAGGCGAGGCGGTGCGCGCCAATGTCATGCCCATGACCTCGCTGGGCGCGCCGCCGGACTATGCCGCGATCGCCCGCGCCCACGGCGCCTTCGCCGAGCAGGTCAGCGCGGCGGCGGACCTGCCCGGGGCGCTGGAGCGCGCCTTGCACGCCACCAGGCACGAGCGCCGCCAGGCCCTGCTCGACGTTGCCGTGTCCTATTGAGCTCACCGGACAGGCCGCGAAACCGTGACCGCCGCCGCGCCCATATCATCCTCTTTGGCTATACGCGGGCCGGTCTTATCGGCTATGAGATCGCTGTCATGCTGGAGTATTTTCATCAGGCCCTGGCCGAACTTGCCCGCGAGGAGCGCCGCCGCGCCCTGGCGCCGATGCGCGGGCTGGATTTCGCTTCCAACGACTATCTGGCCCTGGCCTCTGCGCCGGAGCTGAAAAAGGCGGTCGAGGATGCCCTTGGGCGCGGTGTTTCCATCGGCGCCGGGGCCTCGCGCCTGCTGCGCGGCAACCATCCCGAGCACGAGGCGCTGGAAGAAGAAGCCGCCAGGTACTTCGGCTGCGAGGGCGCGCTTTATCTCGGCAACGGCTTTCTCGCCAATTACAGCCTGATGACCACCCTGCCGCAGCGCGGCGACCTCATCGTCCATGACGCCCTTGTCCATGCCAGCGCCCATGACGGCATGCGGACGGCGCGCGCCGAGGCGGTGGGCGTGCCCCATAACGATGTTTCCGCCTTCGCCGATGCCATCGCCGCCTGGCGGGCAAGGGGCGGCGCCGGGCGCGTCTGGATACTGGTCGAAAGCCTCTACAGCATGGACGGCGACCGCGCGCCGCTGGCCGACCTGGTGGCGCTGGCCGACCGCGCGCAGGCCATGCTGCTGATCGACGAGGCCCACGCCACCGGCGTCTTTGGACCAGGGGGCAGGGGCCTTGCCGCCGAACTGGAGGGCCGCGAAAACGTGATCACGCTGCATACCTGCGGCAAGGCGCTGGGCACCATGGGCGCGCTGATCTGCGCGCCGAAGGTCATTTGCGATTTCCTCGTCAACCGCTGCCGGCCCTTCATCTTCTCCACCGCGCCCTCGCCGCTGATGGCCGCCGCCACCCGCGCCGCGCTGCGCCTTCTCGAACACGAGCCGGCGCGCCAGCGCCAGTTGGCCGGCCTGATCGAATTTTCAGGCAGGGCGCTTGCCGAGCGCACCGGCCATGCGCCCTCGGGCAGCCAGATCCTGCCCGTCATTGTCGGCGGCAACGGCCGCGCCATGGCGCTCGCCGCCGCCATGCAGGGCCACGGCTACGACATTCGCGGCATCCGCCCGCCGACGGTCCCGGACGGCACGGCGCGGCTGCGCATCGCCCTCACGCTCCATGTCAATCAGGACCAGGTATCGCAGATGATCGATGTCCTGGCGGGCGAACTGGCGAGTCTGGCGGCATGAGCGCGCGCTTCATCATAACCGGCACCGATACCGGCATCGGCAAGACCATGTTTGCCGCCGCGCTGACCCAGGCCTTGGGCGGCGTCTATTTCAAGCCGGTGCAGTCTGGCCTCGACGGCGAAACCGACAGCGAGGCGGCGCGCCGCCTCGGCGGCCTCACCGCCAGCCAGATCCTGCCCGAGCGCTACCGCCTGCACATGCCGTTGTCGCCCCACCGCGCCGCCGAACTCGACCATGTCGAGATCGACCCCGACAAACTGGTCCCGCCGCAAACCGGCCGCCCGCTGATCATCGAGACCGCCGGCGGGCTGATGGTGCCGATCACCCGACGCCATCTTTCCATCGACCTCATGGCGCGCTGGAACGGCGCCGTCATCCTGTGCGCGCGCACCGGCCTTGGCACCATCAATCATTCGCTGCTGTCGCTCGAAGCCCTGCGCGCCCGCAAGATCCCCGTTCTCGGCATCGCCTTTATCGGCGAGGCCAACGAGGACAGCGAGAGAACCATCGCCGAGTTCGGCCAGGTGCGCCGCCTCGGCCGCCTGCCGCTGCTCGACCCGCCGGGCGCCGAGGCCCTTGCCGCCGCCTTCGCCGCCAACTTCCAGCTTTCAGATTTCATGACCGCCGATGCCGCGATCTGACATCTCTCCGGTCTGGCACCCCTTCACCCAGCACGCGCTGTTTCCTCATGCAGTGGAGATCGCGCGCGGCGAGGGCGCCTATCTCGTCACCGGCGAAGGCCGGCGCATTCTCGATGCCATCTCCTCGTGGTGGGTCGTCACCCACGGCCACTGCCATCCGCAAATCATTGCCGCCATCCGGGCTCAGGCCGAAAGGCTCGACCAGGTCATTTTTGCCGGCTTCACCCATCAGCCTGCGGAAGACCTGGCGCGCGGCCTGATAGCGATCGCGCCCCCCGGCCTGGCCCATGTCTTCTATTCCGATTCCGGCTCCACCAGCGTCGAGGTGGCGGTGAAGATGGCGCTTGGCTACTGGCGCAATATCGGCGCCCCGCGCTCGCGCCTGCTGGTGCTGGAGCACGGCTATCACGGCGACACCGTGGGCGGCATGTCGCTGGGCGCGCGCGGCATCTACAACGCGCCCTACGAACCGCTGCTGTTCGATGTCTCCACCTTGCCCTTTCCCCATGCCGGCAAGGAGCAGGCAACGCTGGATGCGCTGGAGGTCGCCTGCGGCGCCAGGGAGGGCAAGCCGGCGGCCCTGCTGGCCGAGCCGCTCATTCTCGGCGCCGGGGGCATGCTGACCTATGCGCCCCCGGTCTTGCGCGAAATGAAGCAGATCTGCGAAGCCAATGACGTGCTCTTCATCGCCGACGAGGTGATGACCGGCTGGGGCCGCACCGGAACCCTCTTTGCCTGCGAGCAGGCCGGCATCACCCCCGACATCCTGTGCCTCGCCAAGGGGCTGACCGGCGGCAGCATGCCGCTGGCGGCGACGCTTTGCACCGCGCCGATCTTCGAGGCCCATCTGTCGAAGGACCGCGCCAGGACCTTCTTCCACTCAAGCTCCTTTACCGCCAACCCCATCGCCTGCGCCGCCGCGCTGGCCAATCTGAAGGTGTGGGAGGACGAACCGGTGCGCGCGAACCTGGCGCGCATCGCCGCCGCCCATGAGGCGCATCTGGCGGGGTTCCGCGGCGACGAGCGCTTTTCCGCCGTGCGCCGGTCGGGCACCATCGCCGCGCTCGACCTGAAGGTGACCGACAGCGGCTATCTCGCCGAGGTGGGCCCCAGGCTCTACGAGTTCTTCATCGCGCAGGACCTGCTCATCCGCCCGCTGGGCAACACCATCTACCTGATGCCGCCCTATTGCGTCAGCGACGATGACCTGGCGCGGCTCTACGGCGCCATAGAAGAGGCTGCGGGGCTGGTGGCGGGGTAGGGTGCAGGCCGCGCCGAAACCGTTGCCCCGGCAAAGGCCGTGGCGCGGGTTTCGGTCTTCTTCAGCCTTTCGCGGAACCGGCCCTGGATTCCGGCCTCCGCCGGAATGACGGCCGCGGGGCAGGGCATTGCCTCGTCCA
>JAGRLG010000086.1 GCA_020441905.1 Rhodobiaceae bacterium
ACGGCGGCGCTGGCAATGACCGCATGAACGGTGGCGCAGGCAACGACCGCATGGATGGCGGAGCCGGCAATGACCGCATGAACGGCGGAGCCGGAAACGACACCATGAATGGCGGCGCTGGCAATGACCGCATGGATGGCGGTGCTGGCAATGACCGCATGAGCGGCGGCGCTGGCAACGACACCATGAGCGGCGGCGCTGGCAACGACACCATGAACGGCGGAGCCGGCAATGACCGCATGAGCGGCGGTGCTGGAAACGACCGCATGAATGGCGGTGCTGGCAATGACCGCATGGATGGCGGTGCTGGCAATGACCGCATGGATGGCGGAGCCGGCAACGACCGCATGGATGGCGGAGCCGGCAACGACCGCATGAATGGCGGTGCTGGCAATGACACCATGAATGGCGGCGCTGGCAATGACCGCATGGATGGCGGAGCCGGCAACGACCGCATGGATGGCGGAGCCGGCAATGACACCATGAATGGCGGTGCTGGCAATGACACCATGAATGGCGGCGCTGGCAATGACCGCATGGATGGCGGAGCCGGCAACGACCGCATGAGCGGCGGCGCTGGCAACGACACCATGAATGGCGGCGCTGGCGATGACATCATGAACGGTGGTGCCGGAAACGACATCATGAATGGCGGGGCTGGCAACGACACCATGGATGGCGGCGCCGGAAACGACATTATGAATGGCGGCGCTGGCGACGATCGCATGGACGGCGGCGCTGGCGATGACATCATGAACGGTGGTGCCGGTGACGACGTCATGTTTGGCGGAGCAGGCAACGACACCATGGATGGCGGCGCCGGTGATGACATCATGTTTGGCGGAGCCGGCAATGACACGCTGAATGGTGGCGCCGGCAATGATATCCTGGTCGGCGGCGCGGGTGACGACATCCTGCTTGGCGGCGCGGGTGACGATCTCTTCATCTACCAGGTCGGCGACGGCAACGACTTCGTCAATGGCGGCGGTGGCCACTGGCTCGACACCATTTCACTGGGCGATGGCGCGGGCGGCAGCCTCGGTGCCCTCGGTTCCGACTGGACGGTCGAACTGAGCCGCGGATCGGTGGTGGCCGAAGGCGACGACAGCCTGACACTTTCGGACAACGCCGCCGGTCAGATCCATTTTTCAGATGGCTCGACCATGGAGTTCACCAATATCGAGCGTATCGAGTGGTGAGAGTCCAAAATCGGCTGCTGCGATTCAATAAGTAAATGAGACTCCGGGCCGCCGCCAGCGGTCCGGAGCCTCTCCAGTCCAGGTGCCGGCGGCGCCTAGGCGAGACGCTCGACCTGGCATTGCAGGCCCTTGAACGGCGTTGACCCCATGCCGGGGTCTACCCCCTCGCGATCCTCGGTCAGAAGATTGATATTGGAATCGCGCCATCCGAATTCCGGCGCGCCCTTTTCCGGGAACCACCAGCCGAATTCCGCAGAAACAACCCGCGGATCTATGCCGTCGGTGACCTTGGCCCTGAACCGCGCCGCGCCGCGCGGCGAGGATATGGTGACCCAGTCGCCGTCGGAGATAGCGCGCGCCGCCGCCGCTTGCGGATGGATCTCGATCAGGGGATCGGGATGATCAGCGCGCAGCAGATCGGACTGGCGGCCTTCCGAGCCGAAAAAATTCTGGATCCGCGCGCCGGTGGTCAGCACCAGCGGAAAGCGGTCGACAAACCCTTTTTCCCGCGCCGGGCTTTCGGCCGGCTCCTGGTAGCCGGGGAGCGGATCATAGCCCCATTCGGCGTATTTCTCGATCGAGAACTGGAATTTGCGGCCCGGCCCGCCGAAACCGTTTTTCTCGTATTTGCGGTAGGCCGGCGGCGTGCGGATGCCCTGGGGCATGGTGCGGAACTTGTCCCAGCCGATACCGGCGGGCTTGAGCATGAGGTCGAAGGATTCGGCATCCTCGTTCCAGAAATGCTCGGCAAAGCCGAGCCGTTTGCCGAGTTCGGAGAAGATGCGGATATCCGGCCAGGCCTCGCCGCGCGGCTTGACCACCTGGTTGCGGGGAAAGAGATAGCCATGGCTTTTCCAGTGATCGCCGACGCCGTCATGTTCGAGCCAGGTGGTGGCGGGAAGCACGATGTCGGCCATCTCGGTGGTCGGGGTGCGGAAGATGTCGGCGGTGACGAAGAATTCCAGTTTTTTCAGCGCTTCATAGACCCGGTTGGCATTTTCGCGGATGACCAGAAGGTTGCTGGCGAAGGTCAGCATGGCGCGCACTTCATAGGGCTTGTGCTCGAGAATGGCGTCCCAGACCACATGGGGGGTCAGGCGGCCGACGGTAACGCCGAGCTTGTATCTGTCGCCGCCCAGCATCTTGGCCTTCTGTTGCGCCGGCAGCTCGCCATAAAGCGCGAATTCGCGCGGATGGGTGGCCGGGAAGGGCGTGAACACGACATTGCCGCCGGGGGCGTCGAAATTGCCGGTCATGACCATGAGGTTGAGCAGGGAACGGGCACCGTCGATACAGTTGATATTGTGGTCAAGGCCGACTCCCCACTGGATGGCGGCGCGGCCGGCGCCGGCATAGATGCGCGCCGCCTCGATAATCTTGGCTGCCGGCACCCAGGTGATCTTTTCCACTGCTTCAGGAGAAAAGCGCTCGGCGCGTTGGGCCAGGGCGTCAAATCCGGTGGTGAAATTTTCCACCATGGCGCGGTCGTACAGGCCTTCCTTGATGATGACATGGGCCAGGCCAAGCGCCAGGGCGGCGTCGGTCCCAGGGCGCAGCTGAAGCCAGACGTCGGCGCGCTCGGCAATCCGGGTGCGGCGCGGATCGACGGCAATGACCTTCTTCGCCCTGGTCAGGGCGTGCGTCAGGTTGACGGCGACATATTCGTCCGGGTTGGAATTGAAGGGGTTGGAGCCCCAGACCATCAGGCAGTCCTGGGGGTTTTCGTAGTCGACAAGGGGGATGTCGAAGCCCAGCACATTGGAAATGGCGATTCGCGGCAAGTAACAGCCATGGCCGGGCGTCATGATGTTAGGGGTGCCGAAGAGATTGGCGAGGCGGTACATATAATGCTGGAAGTCGCGGCCGGTGCCATGGCCGAAAACCACCGATTCGGCGCCTGATTCCTGCTTGAATTGGGCCATCTTGGCGGCAATGGTGTCGAGCGCCTCATCCCAGGAAATGGGGTCCCACTTGCCCTCGCCGCGCGCGCCCGCCCGCTTCATGGGCTGGCGCAGGCGCAGGGGATGATCGAGCAGCCCGATGGCCGCGCGCGCCTTCTTGCAGATATAACCCTTGGAGACGGGATGGTCCTTGTCGCCATCGATGCGGACGAGCTTGCCGTCGTCGAGAACGGCATGAACGCCGCAGCCGCCGTGGCCGCAAGCGCGGCACAGCGTATGGATCTTGGTGATTGCGTTCATTTGCTTGTTCCCTCCCCAGTTAGATGGCCGTCGCAGGCGAAGGCGGGCGGCAGGCCGCCGCCGCGCCCCCCGCGGCTCGAGCCCAAAACAGGAGCAGACAGACGGTGTCGGGCAATGACATCGCCGCGCAGCTGCGTTATGCAGCCGCACCGGCAAGCCATGGCAATATATTGCCGTGACTTGGCCGGCGGGCGCCCCCCAATCGGAATAAAATGAACAGAGTACATTTTTCTGTCAACGGTAAATGAACATGCTATATTTTCCCCCGGCCAATCGTGAATGAAGATGTGCGCGCACCCGGACAAACCCGCCCGGGCCCGCCCGGGTCCGCCAATGAGCAAACGCGAGGCCAACAAGGCCGAAAAATTGCTGCGGATCCGTCATGCCGCGCAGGAGCTGTTCGAGCAGCGCGGCTATGACGACACGACCATGCGGGAGATCGCCCGACAGGCCAAGGTCGCCCTCGGCACGCTGTTTCTCTATGCCAGCAACAAGCGCGACCTGCTGTTTCTGATCGCCAATGAGACCATGGAAGAGGCGGTCAGCCAGGCCGCGCGCCTTTGCAGCGCGGACCACGGCCTGATCGACAATTTCATGACACTGACAATCCTCCATTTACGGATTTTCGGACGCCAGCCGGCGCTGTTCCGCCTCGTGCTGCGCGAGCTGCTTTTCTATGATTCGGGGGAGCAGGGCCGGCGGGCGACGCGCAACCGGGCGCGGATGCTGGAACTGATCGCCAATTGGGTCGCGGCTGCCGAGGGATGCGGGGAAATCGACCTGCCGCAGCCGCCGGACTTCATCGCATGGATGCTGTTCAGCGTGATGCAGGCGGAACTGCGGCGCTGGATCGCGCTGGAAGAGCAGGACCTTGAAGATGGTATCCGCCACTGCTGGGCCGCCGCCGCGCTGCTGCTGAACGGCTTTGCCCGCGCGCCGGTTGCCGCCGATGCCGGGCGCGGCGACATCGAACGACTGGCGGCGCTTACCTCTTGAAAGGGCGCTATCTGGTGGTCAGGACCTCCAGGTCCTCGCCGCCGGCCGAGGTGTGACAGGCGATGCAGCCGGCATCGGCGCCCTTGGCGACCCGCCCGGCGAGCATGGCGCCCTTGGGATTCTTGTCGAGGGTGCCGTCCGGGGAGAATTTGGCCCAGAACCAGTCGCGATTGTCGGCGTCGTAGCCGGCCTCGCGCTTGAACATGACTGTGATGGCGGCAAGATATTTGGTCGGATCGTCATAGACCTCGCCGACCGACAGGCCGTCCTTGCCGCCATGATTGCGCTTGACGATCAGCCGCCCGGTATGGCCGTTCACGCTCGCCGTGGTGGCGAGCACCTCCTGGATGGTGCCATGGGGCTCGTTGCCGGCGAAGGGACGCACGCGAATGGCGCCGTCGCCGACCAGATGCGCCTGCTCCATGAGCTGCCACAGGGTCTTGGCATAGGCGACATCGTCGTCGCCGCCAAAGGGCGGGGTTTGGGCATTGGCGCCGCTGAGCGCGAGGGCCAGGGCCAGGCCGCCGGCCGCGCCCAGGGCCAGGGGAAAGGTTCGTTTCCAGCGTATGGTCATGTCTCACCTCCGGTTACCGTGTTGACGGGCACAAATCCGTAGCGTCAGCGAACACCGTTTTGGCGCCGGAAGGGGGTCACAAGTTCTCACATGGTCTTGAATTGCCCGGAAACCGGCGCGGCGCCGGCGAAAAGACGGCGGCCGCCGCATCATGTTTTGTTCCTATATTGTTCTTGCCGCTGGATGTCCTTGCCGCTAGACTGCGGCAAGTTCTGATCGGGACTGGACCCATGGGGGCGCTGAACATGGTTTCCCGTGTCACCACCGTCGCATTCGAAGGCATCGAGGCTCGCGCCGTCGATGTTCAGGTACAGATTTCGCCCGGCCTGCCGGCCTTCGCCATTGTCGGCCTGGCCGACAAGGCGGTGGCGGAAAGCCGGGAACGGGTGCGCGCCGCCCTGACCGCGGTGGGCCTGGCGCTGCCGCCCAAGCGCATCACCGTCAATCTGGCCCCCGCCGACCTGCCGAAGGAGGGCAGCCATTACGACCTGCCGATCGCGCTGGCGCTGATGGCGGCGATCGGCGCCGTGCCGGCGGATGCGCTGGATGGCTATGTCGTCATTGGCGAACTGGCGCTGGACGGCTCGATCTTCGATGTCTCGGGCGTGCTCCCCGCCGCCATCGGCGCCAATGCGCTTGAGCGCGGCCTGATCTGCCCGGCCGGCTGCGGCGGCGAGGCGGCCTGGGCCAGCGCCGACATGGACATTCTGGCGCCGAAAAACCTGATCTCCCTGGTCAATCATTTTTCCGGCGCGCAGGTGCTGGGGCGGCCCCAGCCGGCAATGCGCGGCGGATTTCAGGACGGCCTCGATCTGGCCGACATCAAGGGCCAGGAAAGCGCCAAGCGGGTGCTCGAGGTGGTGGCGGCGGGCGGCCACAATCTGCTCATGGTCGGCCCGCCCGGCGCTGGAAAGTCGATGCTGGCCGCGCGCCTGCCCTCGATCCTGCCGCCGCTCGGCCCTGCCGAGATGCTCGAGGTTTCCATGGTGCGCTCGGTGGCCGGCATGCTGGCGGGCGGCGCCATTTCGCAGCGGCGCCCGTTTCGCAATCCGCACCATTCGGCGAGCATGGCGGCGCTGGTGGGCGGCGGCGCCAAGGCGCGGCCGGGCGAGGTTTCGCTGGCCCATAACGGCGTGCTGTTTCTCGACGAGTTGCCCGAGTTCAACCCCCAGGTGCTGGATTCGCTGCGCCAGCCGCTGGAAGCGGGCGAAACCGTGATCGCGCGCGCCAATCATCGCGTGCGCTACCCTTCGCGCATCCAGCTGGTGGCGGCAATGAACCCGTGCCGCTGCGGCATGGCCGGCCAGCCGGGGCACAGCTGCCGGCGGGGCGAACGCTGCGCCGCCGACTACCAGGCCCGCGTGTCCGGCCCCCTGCTCGACCGCATCGACATCCAGATCGAGGTGCCGGCGGTTTCCGCCGCCGATCTGTCCCTGCCCGCCCCGGCCGAGGGCAGCGCCGAAGTTGCCGCCCGGGTGGCCCGGGCGCGCGAGATCCAGGCCGCCCGGTTCGCCGATATGGGCGCGGGCGACATACGCACCAATTCGCAATGCGCGCCGCCGCTGCTGGAAAGAATCGCGGCGCCGGATAGCGCCGGCGGCGCCTTGCTGCGCGAGGCCGCCGAGGCGCTGCGGCTGTCGGCGCGCGGCTATCACCGGGTGTTGCGGGTGGCGCGGACCCTTGCCGATCTGGAAGGGCGCCAGTCCATCGCCCGAATCCATATCGCCGAGGCCCTAAGCTATCGCGGCGTTCTCGCCGCGCTCAGCGCCGCCGCCTGACCTCCCCCCCGCGGCACTTGGCACCTGCCGCGCTTGGCACCTGCCGCACTTGGCACCTGCCGCACTTGGCGGGCGCGACCGGCATAAAGGGTTTGGCAAGGATAATTCGGCCACAATCGGAAAGTTAAACTGAGCCGGATGCCCGATCCCCGGGCCCGATCCCCAGG
>JAGRLG010000022.1 GCA_020441905.1 Rhodobiaceae bacterium
GCCGCCTTCGCCGTGCTCGACATGATGGACCGCAATCCGGGCAAGAGCTTCGCCGAACTGGAGCGTGCCCTGCCCCGCACCTTCCAGGCGCCGACCATGTCGCCGCATTGCGACGACGAGAAGAAGTACTCCGTGGTCGACAAGGTGACAGCCCATTTCAAGGCGCTGGCGGCCGGTGGCGGCGAACTGGCGGGGCAGAAGATCACCGACCTCATCACGATCAACGGCGTGCGTATCGTGCTCGAGGACGGCACCTGGGGGCTGGTGCGCGCCTCGTCCAACAAGCCGGAACTGGTGGTGGTGGTGGAAAGCCCGACCTCGGAGAGGAACATGCGGGCCATCTTCGCCGGGATCGACGCCCATCTGTCGGGCTATGCGGAAATCGGCGAATACAACCAGAAGATCTGACGGCGCGGCGCTGCCCGCTCTGCCCTATTCGGCGGCGGCAGGGATCTGGATGCAAGCCAGCGCCTCCAGCAGCACATCCGGCCCGGCGTCATGCTTCACACCCTTTTCGCTCAGGGTGCGCCGCCAGGCCCGCGCCCCCGGCACTGCGGAAAACAGCCCTGTCATGTGGCGCGTGATCTGGTGCAGGCGCTGCCCCCGCGCCATTTCGCGCTCGATATAGGGCACCATGCGCTCGGCCACACCGGCGAGCGCCGGCGGCTCGCCTTCGCCGAAGATACGGCTATCTACCTGCGCCAGGATCCAGGGGTCCTGATAGGCGGCGCGGCCCAGCATGACGCCATCGACACGGGCAAGGTGGGCGTCGGCCTCGTCCAGCGAGGAGATGCCACCGTTTAGAATGATTTCAAGGTCTTGCCGGCGCTCCTTCAAGCGATGGACGCGGGGATAATCGAGCGGCGGCACGTCGCGGTTCTGCTTCGGGCTGAGGCCCTCCAGCCAGGCCTTGCGGGCGTGGACGATGAAGGTGGCGCAGCCGGCCGAAGCCACGGTGTCGATGAAACGGTCGAGGCTTTCTTGCGTGTCCTGGTCGTCGATGCCGATGCGGCTTTTCACCGTCACCGGCACCGAAACCGCATTCCCCATGGCGGCGACACATTCCGCCACCAGGTCCGGCTCTGCCATCAGGCAGGCGCCGAAGCGGCCCGACTGCACGCGGTCCGACGGGCAGCCGACATTGAGGTTCACTTCCAGGTAGCCCCAGTCCTCGACGATGCGGGCGGCCCGCGCCAGCTTTGCCGGGTCCGAGCCGCCAAGCTGCATCGCCACCGGCTGCTCTTCTTCACTGAAGCCGAGCAGGCGCTGGCGATCGCCGTGTATGACGGCATCGGCGGTCAGCATCTCGGTATAGAGCAGGGCGCGGCGGCTCAAGAGGCGGTGGAAGAACCGGCAATGGCGGTCCGTCCACTCCATCATCGGCGCCACGCAGAATTTTCGTTCAAACGTCGTCAATGGACTTCCATCAAATCGGCAAAGGACTTCGCGCGCTTCTTCCAGCACGTTTCTTGTCCTGATCCTTCGCCCTTTCAAGAATTTTCTTTCGCAGGCCTTGCCAAACTGCGTCAGTGCCTATTGCACGCGTCGCTGGACGCATCTCCTCAATAAAACTTAGATCCGTCGAGACAAAGCACTGTTGCGGTTTCGCAAAAAAGCCAGCAAGCGATCAGGGTAGTCGAAAGGAACCGCCTGAATGACAGAGGGTCTTTCAGCAAGTGCGGCTCGCCATTCATTCGTCTTCGGCTTGCCCGATAATACGCCGAAATCGCCGATGAGGTCGAAGCAATCGAAATAGCGGAAAACAGGCCCATAGCAGGCATCAACAAGGCTGAAGTCGCCTCCATCGAACCAGGGGCTACCGACAAGGCGCGTTTCGATGCGGGAAAACTTCGCGGCCATCGCTTCGGCCTTTGCGGCCAAACTCACCTCATCGAGCGCGTTATAGAAGCCGGCAATGTCGTTGAGAATTGCCGAGCCAAATTCGATCCATGAGCGATGTTCGGCCCTTTGCAACGGGTTGTGTGGATGAAGCGGATTGGCCTGCGTTTCTTCAAGATATTCCAATATGACCGCCGACTCGAAAAGCGCAGTGTGCTCGACTTTCAGGACCGGCGTCTTTCCGAGCGGCGACAACGCGGCAAACCAATCCGGCTTGTTGGCGAGATCGACATAAATGCTTTCGTGTGGAACTTGCTTTTCAGAGAGGGAGGTAACAGCACGTTGAACATATGGGCACAGATGATGGCTGATGAGCGTGAGTTCGGCCATTTTATTCTCCCCAGACATAAAAATGGATTGCCGTCGACGTCGCATACTTCATACCCAGCCGGCGCGGCGCCACACGTGTACCTCCTGTCCTAAGAACGGGATGAGAAGTGTATCGCTATCGGGGATACCCGAGAGTTTGCAGAGCTCATGTCGCATGGCTCAGATTTCCGTCGGCTGAAGTCGATTGACGAGCCGTGCCAGTAATGGCCGCGAAGGCGACAGCACCATGGCGCCATCTCCGAGCAGGAATTGGCACACTGCAAGGAGGGTCAGGTAGGCCGGATACTCCCAGCCACCGTTCTCGTAGCCGAACATCCAACCGTTGCCCCAGTGTGCCCAAGTCGCCCCCGCCAATATCGGCACCAGCACCAGCGCCACCCATCGCGCCTGTATACCAAGTACAAGCAGGACACCGCCGATCGCCTCCAGAGAAAAAACGACGTAAGCGAACCACCCGGGCAATCCAATGGATGTGAAGAACTGCGCTGTACCAGGCAGTGTGAAAATGAACAGTTTTAGCAAGAGGCTGTGGGCGAGGAACATCGCGCCTAGCGCGACGCGAAGAAGCAAGACTGCAACCGACGTGAGCTTGGGATCGTTAGGCATAAGAAAACTCCTAAATGCAACTGCATGGATATATAGATGCATATGCATTTACAGTCAAGCTTGATGCAATTGCATCTTCTTGTTAGAGAGACTCATGCAGATCGACACGTCGAAACTTTCGGAAGAAGCGGTGACCGCCTGGGCGCGGCTCGCCCGTGTCTCACAGGCTGTATTGGCTCGCGTGGAATCAGACTTGAGAAAGTCAGGTCACCCACCTCTTTCCTGGTATGATGCATTGCTGGAGCTAGATCGCGCCCGTCCAGACGGATTGCGGCCCTACCAGCTTCAGGAGAACATGCTGCTCGCGCAGTATAATCTTTCCCGGCTAACAGAGCGTCTTGAAGCGGCTGGTCATATCGAACGCGAAGATTGCTCTGAGGATGGGCGCGGACAGGTCCTAAAAATTAACGGAAGTGGCCGAAGACTGCTCAAAGAGATGTGGCCGATATATAGGACAGCCATCGAAACCCACTTTGCAAACAGGCTCGATGCCAGTGAGATTTCTACCTTGTCAGCGATGCTTGATAAGTTGCGCTGATCGATAAAGCCGGGTTCCGAGCACCGGTTCTTTCAGAAGCTCACGCAGATAGTTGAAGAGGCGCGCGAAATACCTTTTCGCGCACTGAGTCAGCCTGCTATTCCCAGCTCAAACTCGCGATGGCTACCTGGCCAATCCTGGTGGTTCCGTTTGCCCCGGTCGAACCTGAAGCCTGTTCCGTCGATCATCGCACCTGACCGCGCAGCCCAGCCGGTATCCGCAACGTCGGTCCAGATCCATCATCGGCGCAACGCAAAAGCGGCGTGAGGGCAGAACCGTCATGCCGCGATCCTTGTCCTTTGAGGCTCAGCCCTTGTCGCCGAGGTCGCGCACCGCGCCCTTGGCGGCGCTGGTGGTGAAGGCGGCATAGGCCTTCAGCGCCGCGGACACCTTGCGGGTGCGCTTCTCCGCCGGCTTCCAGCCCGCCTTGTCCTGGGCGGCGCGGCGCTTGGCCAGCTCATCATCCGAAACGGCCAAATGGATCGAGCGCGCCGGGATGTCGATCTCGATGATATCGCCCTCTTCCACCAGGCCGATCGTGCCGCCCTCTGCGGCTTCGGGCGAGACATGGCCGATGGACAGGCCCGAGGTGCCGCCGGAGAAGCGGCCATCGGTGATCAGGGCGCAGGCCGCGCCAAGACCCTTGGATTTTAGATAGCTGGTCGGATAGAGCATTTCCTGCATGCCCGGTCCGCCGCGCGGGCCTTCATAGCGGATAACGACGACGTCGCCCGCCTTGACGGAATTGGTCAAAATGGCGGAAACGGCGGCATCCTGGCTCTCGAAAACGCGCGCAGGGCCTGAGAATTTCAGGATCTTCTCGTCGACGCCGGCGGTCTTGACCACGCAGCCGTCGAGGGAAAGATTTCCCTTCAGCACGGCGAGGCCGCCATCCTTGGAGAAGGCATTGGCGGCATCGCGGATGATGCCCTTCTTGCGGTCGAGGTCCAGTTCGTCCCAGCGCCGGTCCTGACTGAAGGCCACTTGCGTCGGCACGCCGCCGGGGGCGGCAAGATAAAATTCGCGCACCTTTTCGCTGTTGGAGCGCGACACGTCCCAGCGGTCCAGCGCATCGCCCAGCGTCGCGCTATGGACCGTGGGCTGGGCGGAATGGAGCAGCCCGGCGCGGTCGAGCTGGCCGAGAATGGCCATGATGCCGCCGGCGCGGTGAACGTCCTCCAGATGCACATCGGGCACCGAGGGCGCGACCTTGCACAGAACCGGGATCTTGCGCGACATGGCATCGATGTCGTCGAGGGTGAAATCGATGCCACCCTCATTGGCGATGGCGAGAATGTGCAAGACCGTATTGGTCGAGCCGCCCATGGAAATATCGAGCGCGATGGCGTTGAGGAAGGCATCGCGGCTGGCGATGTTGCGCGGCAGGGCGCTGTCATCGTCCTGCTCATAGTAGCGCCGCGCCAGATCGACGATGAGATGGCCGGCCTCGACGAAGAGCTGCCTGCGGTCGGCATGGGTGGCAAGCTGCGAGCCATTGCCGGGCAGCGACAGGCCGAGCGCCTCGGTAAGGCAGTTCATCGAATTGGCGGTGAACATGCCCGAGCACGAGCCGCAGGTCGGGCAGGCCGAAGCCTCGATGGCGGCGACATCGGCGTCGGACACCTTGTCGTCGCCTGCCGCCACCATGGCGTCGATGAGGTCGATGGAATGGGTCTTGCCGCCGAGCACCACTTTGCCGGCCTCCATCGGCCCGCCGGAGACGAAAACGGCTGGGATGTTGAGGCGCATCGCCGCCATCAGCATCCCCGGCGTGATCTTGTCGCAATTGGAGATGCAGACCATGGCGTCGGCGCAGTGGCCGTTGACCATATATTCCACCGAGTCGGCGATGAGTTCGCGCGAGGGCAGCGAATAGAGCATGCCGTCATGGCCCATGGCGATGCCGTCATCGATAGCGATGGTGTTGAATTCCTTGGCGATGCCGCCGGCGGCCTCGATCTCGCGGGCGACCAGCTGGCCGACATCCTTGAGGTGCACATGGCCGGGCACGAACTGGGTGAAGGAATTGACGACGGCGATGATCGGCTTGCCGAAATCGCTGTCCTTCATGCCGGTGGCGCGCCACAGGCCGCGCGCGCCGGCCATATTGCGGCCATGGGTCGAGGTGCGGGAACGATATGCGGGCATTACGAAATTTCCATTGCTATGGCAGCCGGACAGTCCGTCACCGCGCAGCGGAAAACGGCAAACCGGGGCCGCCCATGTCCATATGCAGCAAGTGATAGCGCATTAGCGCCCGCCGGTCATCCTTTGCGGCGGGATTTGCGCCTAGGTCTTGCGCCAGATGGCCTTGCCGGAGCCAGGCAGGCCGAGCCTTTGCCATTTCTCGTCCACCGCCTTGATGACGTCGTCCGACATGCGGATGGCGACACCCCATTCGCGTGTCGTTTCCGAACCGATCTTGTTGGTGGCGTCGATGCCCATTTTGCCGCCGAGGCTGGGCTTCGGGGAGGCGAAATCGAGATAGTCGATCGGGGTGTCGTCGATGATCATGACGTCGCGCGAGGCGTCGGCGCGCGTCGCCAGCGCCCAGATCACGTCCTTCCAGTCGCGGGCATTTATGTCCTTGTCGACGACGATGATGAGCTTGGTGTAGCTGAATTGCGGCAGCACCGACCACAGCCCCATCATGATGCGGCGCGCCTGGCCCGGATAGCGCTTGTCAATGGCGACCACGGCGACACGGTAGGAGCAGGCCTCCGGCGGCAGGTAGCAATCGACGATTTCGGGAAACTGGCGCTTGACGATGGGCAGATAGACGTCGTTCAGGGCCCGCGCGATCACCGAGGGCTCGTCGGGCGGGCGGCCGGTGAAGGTGGACAGATAGACCGCATCCCGGCGCATGGTGATGGCGGACACGTCGAACACCGGGAAGCGCTCCACCGAGTTGTAATAGCCTGTGTGGTCGCCGTAAGGGCCCTCCTCCGCCGTCTCGTCGGGGGAAACATATCCCTCCAGCACGATCTCGGCCTGGGCCGGCACCTGCAAGGGGATGGTGCGGGCCGGCGCCAGCTCCAGCTTGGCGCCGCGCAGCAGGCCGGCGAACTGGTATTCGGAAAGAAGCTCGGGAACGGGCGTGACGGCGGCAAGGATGGTGCCGGGATCGGCGCCGATGACCACGGCGACGGGCATCGGCTCGCCGCGCTTTGCCCACAGGCGGTGGTGGCGGGCGCCACCACGATGCTCCAGCCAGCGCATGATGCAGCGGTTCTTGCCCAGCACCTGCATGCGGTAGACGCCGACATTGACGCCATCCTCGCGCCCCTCGCCCGGGCCGCGCGTCACCACCAGCGCCCAGGTGATCAGCGGCGCCGGTTCGCCGGGCCAGCAGGTCTGGACCGGCAGCTTGCCCAGATCGACGTCGCCGCCCTTGAGAATGACCTGGCCGACCGGGCCGGAGCGGACGTTCCTGGGCCGCATGGCCAGCGCCGACTTGACAATGGGCAGCTTGTCCAGCGCATCGCGCACGCCGTCGACCGGATCGGGGTTCTGCATCGAGGCCAGATGCTCGCCCAGCGCGCCCAGCTTGTCGGCGCTGCGCCCCAGGCCCATGGCAACGCGATCCACGGTGCCGAAAAGATTGGCCAGCACGGGAATGTCACTGACCGACCCGTCGGCGAGAACCGGCTTCTCGAACAGCACCGCAGGCCCCTCTGCGGCCAGAAGGCGGGTCTGGATCTCGGTCATTTCGAGCACCGTGGAGACAGGCTCGGCGACGCGCACGAGCTTGTCCTGCGCCTCCAGCCTCGCGACGAACTCTCCAAGTGAACGGCAAGCCGCCTTTGCGCCCATTCGCGCCCCCATGTGCCAAACGATGTGGCGTGAACCTATGGCAAATTTCCGCCGCTGCAAATCCGCAGCGACGCCGCATAACAAGAAAGCGCCATTCGATCCATCCTTGACGAAAATCAATCGGCAGGGCAGAGGGGATAAGCTAGTCTTTCCAGGATACGATCAGCACAACGCAAGCAGGGCGATGCCGACAGCCAGTTCACTCCCGTGGCAGATGGGCCGCGCGGTCACCAGCGCCGCCAGGGCCGTACCCATGGCCGCGCTTCAATCCGTCCTTTCCGCCGCGCTCGGCGTTGTCGGGCGCAATCATCCCGGCGTCTTCGACCGGCTGGAGGGCTATTACGACGCGCGCTATGTCATCGACCCGGCCGACCTGCCCTTCGTGTTCCAGCTGCGCGCCGATCCGGCGCGGCCGAGCCTGACCGCCCATTGGCGCGACGAGAAGCTCAATCCGACAGCGCGCATTTCCGGGCGCATGCTGAGCCTTGTCGACCTGCTCGAAGGCCAGCTTGACGGCGATGCGCTGTTCTTTTCCCGCGATATCATGATCGAGGGCGATACCAGCGCCGTGCTGGCGCTGCGCAACGCCATCGAGGCGGAGGAGATCGTGCTTTTTTCCGAGATCGCCAATGCGCTGGGGCCGCTGGGCTGGCCGATCCGCACTCTTGGCGAAAAGGGGCCCGATGCCATTGCCGCGGCGCGGCGGCGCATAAACCGGCTGAGCGGCATGGCGATGATGACGCTGGCCGCCCTCGCCCCCTCCCCGGCGCCGCGCGCCAGACGCGGCATGCCCACGGAGGAATGATGGGCGCATCCAAGCTTGAACTGGTTTGCCCGGCGGGAACGCCGGCGGCGCTCAAGGCCGCCATCGAGGCCGGTGCCGACGCGGTCTATCTCGGCCTGCGCGACGAAACCAATGCGCGCAACTTTCCGGGGCTGAACTTTTCCCCGGCCGAATATGCCGAGGCCATTCGTTTTGCCCATGAGCGCGGCGTCAAGGTGCTGCACGCCATCAACACCTATCCGGAAGCCGGCAACATGGCGCCGTGGCGGGCGGCGGTGGACCTGGCGGCCAGGGAAGGCGCCGATGCCGTCATCATCGCCGACATGGGGCTTGCCGATTATGTCGCCCAGAGCCACCCCGATCTCAGGCTGCACCTGTCGGTGCAAGCCTCGGCTTCGACGGCCGATGCGATCCTCTATTACATCGAGCAGTTCGGGGTGAAGCGCGTGGTGCTGCCGCGCGTATTGTCGGTTTCCGAAATCGCCGCCTTGAACCGCGAGATCCCCTGCGAAAGCGAGGTCTTCGTCTTTGGCGGGCTATGCGTCATGGCCGAGGGGCGCTGCTCGCTGTCCTCCTATGCCACCGCCAAGTCGCCAAACATGAACGGGGTCTGCTCGCCGCCGAGCCACGCCAAATACGAGCGCAATGGCGAGGAACTGCTGTCGCAGCTTGGCGACTACACCATCAACCGCTTCGACGCGGGCGAGGATGCCGGATACCCGACCCTGTGCAAGGGGCGATTCAAGGTCGGCGGCGAGACCAGCTATGTGTTCGAGGAGCCGACCAGCCTCAATGCGCTGGAGCACCTTCCCGCCCTGATCGAGGCCGGGGTGACGGCGCTCAAGATCGAGGGCCGCCAGCGCGGGCGCGCCTATATCGCCGGCGTGGTGAGCCAGATCCGCGCCGCCGTCGACGCGGCGGAAAATGGCGGCAGCGCCGATACCTCGGGCCTGCGCGCGCTTTCCGAGGGCGGACGCCAGACCGCCGGCGCCTATCAGAAAAAGTGGCGGTAGGCTGATGGCCGGCAAGAATTCAGGAAACGGCAAGCTGACGCTGGGACCGGTGCTGTTCAACTGGCCGGCTGAGACGTGGCGCGACTTCTACTTCCGCATCGCCGACGAAGCGCCGGTGGAGACGGTCTATCTTGGCGAGGTGGTGTGCTCCAAGCGCTCGCCCTTCTATGCCCCGGTTCTCGACGAGGTGGCGGGCCGGCTGATGGAGGCCGGCAAGCAGGTCGTCTTTTCCACCCTGGCGCTGGTGACGCAGGGGCGCGAGGCCGACGCGGTGCGCGAGTTGGGCCGGACGCGGGAACTGATGGTCGAGGCCAACGACCCGACGGCGCTGCGCCATCTGAGCGGGCGGCCCCATATCGTCGGCCCCTACGTCAACGTCTATAACGAGGGCACTCTGCTTTACCTGGCCGGCCGGGGCGCGGTGCGGGTCTGCCTGCCCTTCGAGCTGCCGGCACATTCGCTGGCCAGGCTGGCGGCGGCGGCAGGCGAAGAGCTGGAGATCGAGGTGCAGGCTTTCGGGCGGCTGCCGCTGGCGCTGTCGGCGCGCTGCTATCACGCCCGCGCCCATCATCTGCACAAGGACAATTGCCAGTTCATCTGCGGCCAGGACGCCGACGGGCTGGAACTGGACACGGTCAGCGACCAGCCGTTTCTCTCCATCAACGGCATCCAGACCATGTCGCACACCTATGTCAATCTGGTGGATGAATTGGCGGCGATGCGCGCCGCCGGCATCGGCCATTTCCGCCTGTCGCCCCATTCGTGCGACATGGTTGAGGTCGCCGCCATCTTCCGCGCCGTGCTGGACGGCGGACTGGGCGCCGACGAGGCTCAGGCAAAGCTTGAGGAAGCGGTTCCGGCGGCAGAGTTCTCAAAGAGTTTTTACCAAGGCGTACCCCAGCACGCCAAGGCGGGCTAGCCGCCCCGGCAGCCCGTTCCAAATGGTGGCCGCGGGCACGGCCTTGCCTGCTCTCAAGCGTCGTTCCCGCGACAGCGGGAACCCATTGGCGGCACCGTGGAGGGACGCATATGCGGCTTGAGCCAATAGGCGCCCGCTTTGCGGGAGCGACGGGGAGAGACTATTTGCGGCGCCCCAGTCCTAGAATTCGGACCGGGGATTGAAGTTCGCCCGCCGCTTTTCCTTCAGCGCCGCCGCGCCTTCCTTCACATCCGGACCGGAAAAGCCGACGAATTCGAGC
The DNA here is from genome assembly GCA_020441905.1 of Rhodobiaceae bacterium. Lineage (GTDB taxonomy): Bacteria > Pseudomonadota > Alphaproteobacteria > Rhizobiales > NORP267 > JAGRLG01. The sequence goes on from JAGRLG010000022.1 coordinate 10,183, forward strand.
GCCAGCGAGGCGTCGAAAATGGGTCCCGCCGAGCGCAGCCAGTTGTTGAGGGAATATTTGGTCCAGCGCACCGCGGTCGGCGGCATGCGGGCGAATTTTTCGCAGATCTTCAGGGCGGTATCGACGACCTCGCCATCCTCGGCGCAGAGCGAGACGAGGCCGATGCGCTCGGCCTCCTCGCCGGTGATGCTCTCGCACAGCATGAGGTAATATTTGGCCTTGGCCATGCCGCAGAGCAACGGCCAGACGATGGCCGAATGGTCGCCGGCGGCAACGCCGAGCTTGGTGTGGCCGTCGATGATATTGGCGGTGCGCGAGGCGACGATGATGTCGGACACCATGGCCGCCGAAAGGCCGGCGCCAACCGCCGGTCCCTCGATGGCCGAAACCACCGGCTTGGAGCAGTTGATGACGTTGTAGACGATGTCCCTGGCTTCGCGCCAGACGCGGATGCGGGTGTCCCAGTCGGCGATCATGTCGTGGATCAGCTCGATATCGCCGCCGGCGGAAAAGTTGCCGCCGGCACCGCGCAGCAGCACGGCTGAAATCTCCGGGTCGGCATCGGCGTCGCGCCAGATTTCGGCAATCTCGCGGTGGCCGTCGGCGTCGAGCGAATTCAGGCGGCCGGGATTGTCCATCACCACCTCGAGCACGCGCTCGGACGGCCGGTTGAGCTTCAGCGCCTTGTAGGCCTCGTAATTTATCTGCATGGGACACTCTTCGAATAGATGGAGGGAAAGCACGGCGCGCGAGGGCTGGACGGCCCGGCACGCAAAGACGTACTAGACAATGGATCAGAGCCGCCATCAACGGGCGCGGCGGCGGGCGCCGGGCGAAAGCGCCGCTTGGCGCGGGAGGCGGGCCGGTCTACCTTTCTTGCCACAGGCGATTGCGGACATGATGCGTACAGACACACCCCGGAAGATCTATCTCAAGGACTACCGGCCGCCCGACTACCTGATCGACACCGTCGATCTGGATATCGAGCTTGGCGCGCGCGAGACTGTCGTGCGCTCCACTCTCGCGGTGCGCCGCAACCCGGTGGCCGGCAAGGGCCTGCCGCCGCTCGTTCTCGACGGCGAGAAGCTGACCCTGCGCGCGCTCGCCGTGGACGGGGTGGCGCTGCCCAAGAGCGCCTACCGGATCTCCGCCAGCCAGATGAAAATTGCCGCGCCGCCGGGGAAGCGTTTTACGGTCGAAATCGTTACAACCTGCGACCCTAAGGCCAATACCGAGCTTTCCGGCCTTTATCTGAGCCGCAACATCTTCTGCACGCAGTGCGAGGCGGAAGGCTTCCGGCGCATCACCTATTATCCCGACCGCCCCGACGTGCTGGCCATCTTCACGGTGCGCATTGCCGGCGACCTGGAGCATACGCCGGTCCTGCTCTCCAACGGCAATCCGGTGGATTTCGGCGAACTGGACAACGGGCGCCATTTCGTGGTGTGGCATGACCCCTTCCCCAAGCCGTCCTATCTGTTCGCCCTGGTCGGCGGGAAGCTCGGCCATGTCTCGGACAGTTTCATCACCGAATCGGGGCGCTTCGTCGCCCTCAACATTTATGTCGAGCCGGGCAAGGAAGAGCGCTGCGGCTATGCCATGGACGCGCTCAAACGGGCGATGCGCTGGGACGAGGTCAGCTTCGGGCGCGAATACGATCTCGATATTTTCAACATCGTCGCGGTGTCCGATTTCAACATGGGGGCGATGGAGAACAAGGGTCTCAATATCTTCAACGACAAATACATTCTGGCCAGCGCCGAGACCGCGACCGACACCGACTATGCCAATATCGAAGCCATCATCGCCCATGAATATTTCCACAACTGGACCGGCAATCGCATCACCTGCCGCGACTGGTTCCAGCTGTGCCTGAAAGAAGGGCTGACGGTTTTTCGCGACCAGGAGTTCTCGTCGCAAATGCGCTCGGCGACGGTTGAGCGCATCGGCGATGTCAAGCTGCTGCGCAGCCACCAGTTCGCCGAGGATGCGGGTCCGCTGGCGCATCCGGTCCGCCCGAATTCATTTATCGAGATCAACAACTTCTATACGCCCACCGTTTACGAGAAGGGCGCCGAGCTGGTGCGCATGATCCGCACCATCACCGGCGAGAAGGGCTTTCGCGCCGGCATGGACCTCTATTTCAAGCGCCATGACGGGCAAGCCGCGACGGTGGAGGATTTCATCCGCTGCTTTGAAAGCGCGTGCGGCGCCGACCTCGGCCAGTTCCGCCTGTGGTATTCCCAGGCCGGAACGCCGGAACTGGTGGCCAAGAGCCGCCACGACGCGCGCAGCGGCACTTTCGTGCTCGAATTCGAGCAGATCGTTCCGCCAACTCCGGGCCAGCCACGCAAGAGGGTCATGGATATTCCGGTGCGACTTGGCCTCGTCGGCCCCGACGGCGCCGACCTGCCCTTGGTACTGGAAAGCGGAGAGGAGGTCGGCGGCGGGATCCTGCATATCCGCAAGCGGCGCGAGAAATTCCGCTTCACCGGCGTCAAGGCGCGGCCGGTGCCTTCGCTGCTGCGCGGCTTCTCGGCCCCGGTGCGCGTCACCAGCAATGCCAGCGACGAGGACCTGCTGTTCCTGCTTGCCAATGACCGGGATCTGTTCAACCGCTGGCAGGCCGCCAACGGCTATGCAATGCGCTACCTGACCGAAGCCTGCCGCGCGCTTGGCACCGGCAAGGAACCGGGCAATGCGCGCGCCTATGCCGGTGCCCTTGGCGCGGCCCTTGGCGACGACAGCCTGGAACCCGCCTTCCGCGCCCTTCTCATTGAACTGCCTTCGGAAATGGATCTGCACATGGCCATCGGCGCCGACGTCGATCCCGACCGGGTGCGCGCCGCGCGCGAATGGCTCAGGCGCGAGCTTTCAAGCCAGCTGGCGGACCAGCTCGAAGGGATCTATCACGGCCAGCAGCCCGAAGGCCCCTACAGCCCCGATGCGCAAGCCGCCGGACAACGGGCCCTGCGCAACGGCGCGCTGGCCCTGCTGGCGGCGCCGGGCGACGCGGCGGCGGCCGAACGGATCGCCGCGCATTATGCCAGCGCCGACAACATGACCGACATGTCGGCCGCGCTGAGCCTCATCACCCATATCGACGATCCGCGGCGCGGCGACCTGCTGGCGTCGTTTTTCGACCGTTTCCGTGCCGACGCCCTGGTCGTCGACAAATGGCTGGCGCTGCACGCCGTTTCATCCCTGCCGGGCAGTGCCCGGCGGATCGAAGCGCTGATGAAGGAAGACTTGTTTTCGCTGGCCAATCCGAACCGCGTGCGGGCCCTCATTGGCAGCTTCGCCCTGCTCAACGCCACCGGATTCCACGCCGCCGACGGCAGCGGTTACCGCCTCGTCGCCGATTGCGTTATCGCCGTCGACCAGATCAATCCGCAGGTCGCCGCCCGCCTGCTTGGGGCCTTCCGCAACTGGCGGATGATGGAGCCAGGGCGGGCGAAAAAGGCTGAAACCGAGTTGCGCCGGGTTACCGCGACCTCCGGCCTGTCGCGCGACGTTACCGAGATCGCGCGCCGTTCGCTCGACCTAGAGTCCTGAGAGTCATAGCGAAATATCCTCCGTGGCGAGAATTTATCCACAAGACTCTAGACAAGCCATTCGTTCTTGACTCAAATGAAAGTGATTCGGAGATGCGGCAACCTCCGGACCGATTCTAGGGGACAAACGAGGGGCACGCCTGATGTCACATGCAGGCGACGTAGAGGGATTCGAGGGACGCAAGAGCGCGGCGGGGTTCGTTCCTTTTCTCACCAGATCCAACCACCAGAACTTCCTGAAGGCGGAACCCAGGCTCCGCAAGACAATTCCGGTCCTGATGAGCCTGTTCGTCGTCGTCATGCTGGTGACGGTCGGCCTGCGCCTCAAATATGAATACTGGACGGCGATTACCGAAAGCCACGACCGGCTGTCGATGCTGGCCGAACTGGTGACCCGGCAGATCAATGCCGGTGGCGGCACCGAGAGCGCGGCCATGGACCAGACCCGGCTCGACCATATCCTGCCCGCCGGCGCCGCCGGCAACGGCCAGATGATCCTGATCGCCGATCCGACCGGCGCCATCACCGCCCAGGCCCCGGCCATTCCGCTGCTGCGCGGACGCTCGCTGACAGACTATCTGGGCCCCACCCAGCAACTCACCAAATACGGCAAGAAGGCCGGTGTCGCCGAGATTGCCACGGCAGGCGGGACGGCCGTTTTCGCCACCGTGCGCAACCTGACCGGCGGCGGCCAGATCGCTCTGCTGCAAACGCGGGAAGCGGCGCTGGCGGCGTGGGACGATCTGTTCGTCTTCTCCGCCACGATCCTGTCGACGGCCGGTTTCATGCTGGCGCTGATCGGCGGCGCCTTCTACTGGCAGGCGGCGCGTGCCAACCGCGCCGATTCGCTTTACGAAAAAACCTGCGCCCGCTTCGACGCCGCCCTCGACCGCGGCCGCTGCGGGTTGTGGGACTGGGACCTGTCGCGCGGCTGGATCTTCTGGTCGCATTCGATGTATGAAATCATCGGCATGGAGGCCAAGGACGGGCTGATTTCCTTCGCCGAAGTGGAGGCCCTGGTTCACCCTGACGACAACAGCCTGTACCGTCTCGCCGAAGCCCTGCTCAGCCATAGCAAGACTACAGTCGATCACGCCTTCCGCATGCGCCACAAAAAGGGACACTGGGTCTGGCTGCGGGCGCGCGGACAGGTAATCCAGGAAGAGGGCTGCGGGCCGCACCTGGTCGGCATCGCCGTCGACATCACCGAACAGAAGCAGCTGGCCCAGCGCACCGAGACCGCGGACCTGCGCCTGCGCGATGCCATCGAGGCAATTTCAGAAGCCTTCGTGCTGTGGGACTGCGACAACCGCCTGGTGCTGTGCAACAGCAAGTACCAGCAGTTCCATGACCTGCCCAACTGCTCCGTCGTTCCGGGGGTCCATTATTCCGACGTCGTCGCCGCCGCCAAGCTGCCGGTGGTGCGCGCCGAGGTCAGCCGCGAAACCGCCGAAACCGGCGTCGGCCAGCGCACCTTCGAGGCCCGGCTCGACGACGGCCGCTGGCTGCACATCAATGAGCGGCGGACCAAGGATGGCGGCTTTGTGAGCGTCGGCACCGATATCACCGCTCTCAAGCTGCATGAAGAACAGATGATGGAGAGCGAGCGCGAACACAAGGCGACCATTGCCGATCTGCGCCGCTCGCGCCAGGTGCTCGAACAGCAGGCGCAGCAGCTTGTCGATCTGGCGGAAAAATATTCGATGGAGAAGGACCGCGCCGAGGCGGCGAGCCAGGCCAAGTCCGATTTCCTGGCCAATATGAGCCACGAACTGCGCACGCCGCTCAACGCCATCATCGGCTTTTCCGAGATCATGGAAGGGCAGCATCTCGGCGCCCTGGGGTCCGACAAATACCGCGAATATTGCCGCGACATCAATCAGAGCGGCCATTATCTCCTGGAAGTGATCAGCGACATTCTCGATATGTCGAAGATCGAGGCCGGCCGCATGACCTTCGAATATAGCGAATTCGACGCCGTTCCGGTGATCGAGGATGCGGTTCGCGTGGTTCGCGCCGACACCGAGAACCACCATATCGAGGTCACCCGCGAGGTCGAGGGCGATCTCTATATTCACGCCGACAAGCGGGCGCTCAAGCAGGTGCTGCTGAACCTTCTGTCCAATGCCCGCAAATTCACCCCGGAACACGGCAAGGTCACGGTTGCGGCACGGCGCAGGGACGGCATGATCGAATTCGCCATTTCCGACACCGGAATAGGCATCTCGGCGGCGTCGCTGGCGCGGCTCGGGCGCCCCTTCGAGCAGGTCGAGAACCAGCTTACCAAGAGCCATAGCGGCAGCGGACTGGGCCTCGCCATCTCGCGCTCGCTGATCGAGGGCCATGGCGGCACGCTGACGATCGAAAGTACGGTCGGGGCCGGCACGACGGTGGCTTTCCGCCTGCCCGAACAGGGCCGCCGGGAACAACACACCGAGGCGGCCTGAAGCCTCTGGTCATCACCAATGGCCGCCCGCCAGGGCGCAGCGGCCTTTTCTAGCGGCGCTCGCGCCAAGGCGCAGCGGTCTTTTCTAGCGGCGCTCGCGCCAAGGCGCAGCGGTCTTTTCTAGCGGCGCTCGCGCCAAGGCGCAGCGGTCTTTTCTAGCGGCGCTCGCGCC
>JAGRLG010000023.1 GCA_020441905.1 Rhodobiaceae bacterium
GAGGGCGTCGAGAGAGATCATCAGTCGCGGACCGATCGACAGGCCGGAGGACAGGCGGTCAGGTTCGCTGGCGATGGCCGCCCTCACTTCCAGTTCCATGTCGCCAACCTTGATGCGGTCGCCGGGCCTCAGTCCCAGCCGCGCGAGCAGCGCAGGCTCTGCGGCGGCGCCATAAACCCCCCCGCGCGGGGCCAGGATCTGAAGCAGCGCCCGAGCCGGAGCGGACGCCGGGTCGCCGCCCTGGCCAAGCTCCAGCTCGCCATAAAGCGGATAGGCGCCATCGACGGCCTTGATCTCGACCAGGGTCTGGGCGCGCGCCGGGGCGCCGGCGGCCTGCGGCAGGCGGGCCATGGCGCGCAGGCTGGCGACCTCGCTCACCTTGCCGCTGGCGGCGAAAAAGGCCCTGTCTTCCGCCGTTGCCTGGCGGTGGACCCGCGACGCGGAGACATCGCCGCCAAGGATCGACTGGCCCTGGCTGACCAGGCCCTGCGACAGCGCGCGCGACAACGAGCCGACCCCGCTGATAGCGGCAACGCCGAGGGCAAGGCAGGCGAGAAAGACATAGAAGCCCTTGAGCCCGCCGCGCAATTCGCGAAAAGCGAGGCGCACCGAGAGGGCAAGGAGGCGGGGAGCGGGGAGCGGCGGCGGCGCGTTCATGCGCCGGCGGACGCACGGGCCCGCACCCGCCCGTCTTCCATTTCGAAAACCTGCCCGCATTGCGCGGTCAGCGCGCTGTCATGGGTGACCAGCAACAGCGTCGCCGCCAGTTCGCTCTGGAGCTCGAACAGCAGGCGGGTGATTTTTTCCCCGGTGCGCGAATCGAGATTGCCGGTCGGCTCGTCGGCAAGCAGCAGGCGGGGACGCGGAGCCAGCGCGCGGGCAAGCGCCACGCGCTGCTGCTCGCCGCCGGAAAGCTGAACCGGATAATGGCCGGCGCGGTCGGCCAGGCCGACCCGGGACAGCATGGCCTCGGCGCGGGCAAAGGGATCGGCGATCCCGGCAAATTCCAGCGGCACGGCGACATTTTCCAGCGCCGTCATATTGGCGATAAGATGGAAAGACTGAAAGACGATGCCGATATGGCCGCCGCGAAACAGCGCCAGCGCGTCTTCGTTCATGGCGGTTATATCCTGGCCGGCAATATGCACGGCGCCGGAATCGGGGCGCTCCAGCCCGGCGATAACCGAGAGCAGGCTCGATTTTCCCGACCCGCTGGGGCCGACCAGGCCAATCGCGGCTCCGGCCTCGACGCGCAGGCCGGCGCCGCGCAGAATATGAACCCGCGCCGCGCCAGTGCCGAGGCTGAGATGCACATCTGCAAGATCGATCATAGCCCCGTTCAAACCATCGCCCATTGGCTGACTATCCGGTTGCGCATCGCCGCGACGAACTTGCGCCTGTTCTCACATAGGCCGATTGCGAAAAATTTCCAGTTTCGCGACCCGGCGAAGCCAGGCTTGCTCGCCGCCGTGCTGATGTCGGCCCTGCTCGCCGCCCCTTCGGGCCGGGCGAGCGCCGGCGAGCAACTCGTTACCCTGGTCGCATTCGGCGATTCGCTCACCGCCGGGCTGGGTCTTGAGCGCGAACAGGCATTCCCCGCCCGCCTCGAAGCCGCCTTGCGCGCTCGCGGCCACGAGGTTCGCATCGTCAATGCCGGGGTATCGGGCGACACCGCCTCGGCCGGCCTGTCGCGGCTCGACTGGACCTTGAGCGGCATCGCCGGCGAGATCGGCGGCGTGGTGCTGGAACTTGGCGCCAACGACGCGCTGCGCGGCATCGACCCGCGGATTACCCGCGACGCCCTCGACGGGATTCTGGCGCGGCTTAACGCGCGAGGCATCAAGGTGCTGCTGGCGGGCATGCGGGCGCCGCCCAATATGGGCAGAGAATTCGGCGGAAAATTCGATACCATCTATCCGCAGCTGGCGGAAAAGCACGGTGTTCTGCTCTATCCGTTCTTTCTTGACGGCGTGGCGGCGCAGGCGGAATTCAACCAGGGCGATGGAATCCATCCCAATACGCAAGGGGTTGCGGTGATCGTGGCGGGCATGACACCATATGCGGAAGAGTTGATTGCCCTGATTCGCGCTGGCCGCGAGATGGGAAAGTGATCCGGGCGGCCTTTGGTATTGGCCGCCAAGGGGCAGGGAAGAGCGATGCCGCGCCTGTTCACCGGGATCGAGATTCCGCCGCAAGTCTGCGAACGGCTGAGCGGCTTGCGCGGCGGCCTTTGCGGCGCGCGCTGGATCGATCCGGAAAACTATCACCTCACCTTGAGATTTCTTGGCGATATCAATGAGAAGGTCGCGGACGACGTTGCCGACCTGCTGTCGCGGGTGCATCGCCATGCCTTCACCATCACACTCGACGGGCTGGGCATGTTCGGCGGCAAGCGGCCACGGGCGATCTTTGCCGGGGTGCGGGCGGACCGCGACCTGATGGCGCTTCAGGCCGAACACGAACAGCTGATGCAGCGCGCCGGCCTGGCGCCGGAGCAGCGCCGCTACACGCCCCATGTCACCCTGGCGCGCCTGCGCGCGGCGCGGCCCAATGCGGTGGCCGCCTATCTGGAAAGCCGCGGCGGATTTTTCAGCACGCCGATCGAGGTTACCCGCTTCGTGCTGTTTTCCTCCCAGCCCTCGCGTGGCGGCGGTCCCTATCTGGTGGAGGAAAGCTATCCGCTGGAGACGCGCGGCAGGGAGCAGGACGGCTTGCGGCAGGGAGCAAATCGATGAGCGGGAGGCTCAGCGGCGCGGCGCGGCAAAAGGCGATTGGCGGCCTTGACGGCTGGCGCGAGGTGGACGGGCGCGATGCCATCGCAAAGCGTTTCGAATTCGCCAATTTCAGCGCCGCCTTCGGCTGGATGGCCCGGGTCGCGCTGGCGGCGGAAAAGATGGACCATCATCCCGAATGGACCAATGTCTACCGCCATGTCGATGTCATTCTGTCAAGCCATGACGCCGGCGGCGTCACGCAGCGCGATATCCGCCTTGCCGCGGCAATGGACGAGCTTGCCCGCCAAATGGCACCGTAACCCGGCCGGGACGCCGCCATCTTGCAGGCAGCTTGCAGGCCGCTGGGCGCACGCCCATGTTGTGAAAGGAGGCGGGGCGAAAGCGCAGGGACGCAACGGCGGGGACGCAACGATGGCAGCGGTTGGAAATAACGAGCACGATCGTGCCGGCCACGATCTTTCCGGCAATGCCGGCAGGAGCCTTGGCGGCAGCAACCTGCCCGCCGTCCTGGCCGGCAATGAAAAGCGGGTGCGGCGCGATTTCTGGATCAAGCTGAAGCGTTATGCCGCCCGCCTGCCGTTTGCCGAGGACCTTGTTGCCGCCTATTTCTGCGCGCTCGATCCGGCGACCCCGGCAAGAGCCAGGGGCCTGCTGTTCGCCGCCCTGGCCTATTTCATCCTGCCCGCCGATTTCATTCCCGATTTTCTCGCCGGCATCGGTTTTTCAGACGATTTCGCGGTGCTGATGATGGCGATCGGCCTGATCCGCGCCCATATGCTGCCCGCCCATCGCGCCGCCGCCCGCAAAGCTCTGGCCAGCCTCGATGACTGGCCTTGATGACTGGCCTTGATGACCGGCCTCTATGACCGGGCGGAGGACCGCGGCTGAGGGCGGCCGCCGCGCCTAGGGGTTTGGCGCCACCACGATCTTGCCCTTGACCTCGCGGCGCGCGATGGCGCCGAGCGCCTCGACGGTGCTCTCGAGGGCATAGACATGGTCAACATGGGGCTTGAGCTTGCCGCCATGCACCCATTCCAGGATCTGCACATTGTTGGCGCGGCTTGCCGCCGGATCGCGAAAGGCGAATTCGCCCCAGTTGACGCCGATGATCGCATTGCCCTTGAGCAGGCACAGATTGAGCGCGATGCGCGGAATGTCGCCGCCGGCGAAGCCGATGACGAGAAAGCGCCCGTTCCAGCCGGTGGCGCGCAAGGCGGCCTCGGCATGGGCGCCGCCGACCGGATCATAGACGACATCGACCCCGGCGCCGTCGGTGCGCGCCTTGAGGCCGGCCTTGATATCTTCCTTTTCATAATTGAGGGTGTCGTCGGCGCCGTGGGCGCGGCAGAAGGCTAGCTTTTCCTCGCTCGACGCGCAGGCGATAACCCGCGCGCCCATGGCCTTGGCGATCTCGATGGCGGCGATACCGACCCCGCCCGAGGCACCGAGCACGGCAACCGTTTCACCGGCCTTCAGCGCGGCGCGGTCCTTGAAGGCGTGCAGGGTGGTGCCATAGGCGATGATGAGACCGGCGGCGACTTCGTCGGAAAGTCCCTGTGGTATCGCGATCAGCCGCGCCGCCGGCACGGCAGCGAACTGGCGCGCGCCGCCCCAGCCGATATGGCCCATGACGCGATCGCCCGGCGCCACTCCCTCGACATCGGCGCCGACGGCAACCACGGTGCCGGCAAGTTCGCCGCCTGGAGAAAAGGGCAGCGGCGGGCGGGTCTGGTATTTTCCGGCGACGATCAATGTATCGAAGAAATTGAGCGCCGCGGCACCAACCTCGACCACGACCTCGCCTGGCCCGGCCTCGGGGCGGGGGATATCGACGATCCGGAGATCCTCGGGCGGCCCGAAGGCGGTACACAAGACTGCTTTCATCATCGGTTCCTCGACACGCGGCCAGCGGTTAGCATGGTGGGCGGCAATTGCCCGGCATAGACACCTGACGGCGCCGCCAATGGCGCCCGGACCAAGCCTTGGGCGGGCGCAGGTATAGGGCCGGGATCGAAGCGCGGCAAGGGATGGGGCAAGGCGGGATGCACAAGCCAAGACCGGTCAGGGGCTATTTTGCCATCGGCGTGGAAGGCATTTCCAAGCCGATGAATCTGGGCAACCTGATGCGGTCGGCCCATGCTTTCGGCGCCAGTTTCATTTTTACCGTCGATGCCCATTACTCGGTGCGCAAATCGCGCTCCGACACCTCGAAATCGGTCTATCACCTGCCCTATTACCCCTGGGACAGCGTTGATGACATGCAGATGCCCCGGGACTGCCGCCTGGTCGGCGTCGAACTGACCGACGACGCGGTCGAATTGCCCAGCTTCCGCCACCCGTCGCGGGCCGCCTATGTGCTGGGGCGCGAACGCGGCTCGCTGTCGGGCGAAATGCTGGCGCGGTGCGAATTCGTGGTGCGCATTCCGACCGCCTTCTGCATCAATGTCGCGACCGCCGGCGCCATCGTCATGTATGACCGTGTGCGCGCCCTGGGCGGCTTTCCCGACCGCCCGGTACGCGCCGGAGGACCGAAACCTGAATGAAATCAGGCATTGAACCGCGCCGGTGCCGTATTCTCGCCCCATTGGCGCGCAGGCTGGGGAACTTCGATTCGATTGCGCCGCGCCCCGGTGGGCGGCTTTTCAACAGGCGGCGGGGCAGTTAACGAGATGTAAACAAATCCGGCTAATATGGACCGATCATGATTCTTCGCATTCTCAACCTCTCGAACCCCTTGCGCGCCCTCGCCATCGCCGGGGCTCTGGCCGTGACCGGTGCCACAGGCGCCGGAGCCGAGGGAACCGAACGCCTTGGCCAGGACAATGACTGGGCGGCCTATGCTGCGGAAAACGACGGCGGAAAGACCTGCTACACGCTGTCGACGCCCAAGGACATGGCGCCCAAGAACGTCAATCGCGATCCGGTCTATTTTTTCGTCACCTTCAGGCCCAAGGACAAGATCCGCAACCAGGTGTCGGTGATTATCGGCTACCCGTTCAAGGAAGGCAGCACCGCCAGCGTGGAGATCGGCGCCAGCAAGTTCACGCTGTTCACCGACGACAACAAGGCCTGGATCGACGACGTTGCCGAGCAGGACAAACTGGTGGCGGCGATGAAGGCCGGCGCGACGATGACCGTGAGCGGCACGTCCCATCGCGGCACCAATACCAGCGACAAATATTCACTGTCGGGAATTTCCGCTTCGCTTGGCCGCATCGCCAAGGCCTGCCCTTGATCCCTCCGCGCCGCCACTGCGCCCTCGCCTCGCCCCGCCGCGATGTGCTATGAGGACGCTCGAACAACCGACAAAGCGTGAACATGAGCACCGTGGCGGATATAGCGCGGCCGGCAAAACCGGCATTGGCGGCAAGCCAAGAGAATAGCGGCGCGGCGCCGAGCCTGGCCGGTGCCGGGCGCGCCGAAATCGCGCGGGCGCTGGGCGATCTTGGCGTGCCGGAAAACCAGCGGCGCATGCGCGTGGCCCAGCTGTGGCAATGGATCTACGGCCGCGGCGCCACCGGCTTTGACGACATGAGCAATGTCGGCAAGGAATTGCGCGGCGCCCTTGGCGATCATTTCTCCCTTGCGCGGCCGCAAATCGTCAGCGCCCAGCTGTCCGCCGACGGCACGCGCAAATGGCTGCTGCGCAGCCAGCCCGGCACCAGCGCGCCCGCCGAGTTCGAATGCGTCTATATCCCGGAAGAAGACCGCGGCACGCTGTGCATCTCCAGCCAGGTCGGCTGTTCGCTGACATGCTCCTTCTGCCATACCGGGACGCAGCGCCTGTTGCGCAACCTGACCGCGGCGGAAGTGGCCGGCCAGATCCTGGTGGCCCGCGACGCGCTTGGCGAATGGCCGGGCGCCGAACGCCCCACGGACGGCGCCCTGCCGCTGGCGCCGCGCGCCATCACCAATATCGTGCTCATGGGCATGGGCGAACCGCTGCACAATTTCGACAATGTACGCGACGCCATGGCCACCGCCAGCGACAATGAAGGCCTTGGCTATTCGAAGCGGCGGATCACGCTGTCGACATCGGGCGTGGTGCCGCAGATCGCGCGCTGGGGCGCGGAGGCCGGCACCATGCTGGCGATCTCGCTGCATGCGGTGCGCGACGAATTGCGCGACGAACTGGTGCCGATCAACCGCAAGCACCCGATCAGGGACCTGCTGGCGGCCTGCAGGGCCTATCCCGGGGTGTCCAATGCGCGGCGCATCACCTTCGAATATGTCATGCTCGACGGCATCAACGATTCGGACGCCGACGCCAGGGAACTGGTGCGGCTGATGGCCGGCATTCCGGCCAAGATCAACCTCATTCCCTTCAATCCGTGGCCCGGAACCGCCTATGACTGCTCGCCCTGGGACCGCATCGAGGCCTTCGCCGAGATCATCAACCGGGCCGGCTATTCGAGCCCGGTGCGCAGTCCGCGGGGGCGCGATATCATGGCAGCCTGCGGCCAGCTCAAGTCGGCCAGCGAACGCCAGGCCAGCGAAGTCAAAGCCAGCAAAGCCGGGGCCAAATCATCATGATCGTGTTGCGCATCGCCGCGCGCCTGGCGATTGTCGCCCTCGCGCTCTTTATAGCCGGTTTTGCCAGCGCGCTGACCATATTGTTCGGGCTTCAGCATCTTTACGAGGTCACGCTGCCCGGCGAGGGCGCGCCGCTGGATCTTGTCCTCAATGCCCTCCTGCTGGCGGCCGCGGCCGGCGTCGCGATCAGCCAGTTTTCGCTGGGGCTGGTGGCGGCGGTGATCCTGCTTTGCGAATTCCTGTCCTTGCGCTCGTGGCTGATCTATGTCGCCACAGGCGCGATTTCGGCCACCATCGCGGTGCTGTCGGTGGAGGAATTCGGGATCGATGCCAAGACGGCGCAGATGGCCAATCGCGACATGCTGCTGTTCATCGCCGCGGGCCTGGTCGGCGGCCTGGTCTACTGGCTGATCGCCGGGCGGCGGGCGGGAGCGGCAATTGCGCCGCGCGGCAAGGGGGCGGAGGAGCGCCAAGCGTCGCCTCGTTGACGCCTATCCCTCATTGGCGATGGCGCTGGTGGCCTCGCGGCGGCGACCCAGCCAGTGAACGAGCATGCCCAGAAAAGCCAGCACCAGCCAGCCTGGGGCGGCCAGCAGCGACAGCAGCACAGGATCCCACAACAAGGCATAGGCGCCGTCCGACAGGAGGGTCTGAATCCGCGTCAGACTTGCGCCATTGATGTCGCTCCAGATTTCGCCCAGCGGCGTCATGACCAGCGTGTTGGAAGCGATCGTCTTGACGCCGTCGACGATGAAGGCGACGAAGGCCATCGCCATCAGGAACAGGCCGAATAGCCGCAACAGCAACATGCATCTGCACTCCGCAAGAATTCCAGGCCGCTCGGCGGCGGGACCGGCGGGGATCCGCACCCTGCTTTGACGGCCGCGCGCGCGATTCGCCGCGCCTGACACCATATAGGCGGGCGGCGCGGCGGCGCAAAGACATATGACGCAGACTACTTGCGCGCCAAGTGCCGGTCGCTATAGTGCGCCGCGCATGAGATGCTTCTGGAGGGGTGGCCGAGTGGTTGAAGGCGCACGCCTGGAACGCGTGTATACGGGCAACCGTATCGAGGGTTCGAATCCCTCTCCCTCCGCCAGTCTTATCCGTCCCATATTTCCCGGTATTTCCCGAAAGGACTCGGAAACATGCGTCCTATCAGGGTGGTTCCGGCCTTTGTCGCCATGACCGGGTCCTGCTGAACGGCTACAGCAA
>JAGRLG010000024.1 GCA_020441905.1 Rhodobiaceae bacterium
CCTTCAGGAATTCCGGCCTTCAGGAATTCTGGCCTTCAGGAATTCGGGCAGCTTGGCCGCGATGTCCTGCGTCAGGATCAATACGCATTTCACCAAGTAGTCGGGTGGGGCGGCCGGAAATGTGTGAATATCTTCGCCGCGGCGTTGGGACGATGAGAGGGTACGCGACCCCACTCAATGAAAATCGCGCGATTTGGGCAGGATGCGGAGATTGCGCGGATGGCCGGAGCTGCGCGGAGAGGCGGGATGGGCGATCTCGCCGCCGCGCAATGGGTCAAGGCGAGGGCCGTGGCTATCGGCGAGGCACCCAAGTTCTTCCGAACGGTCGGCGATGGCCGAGGCGATCAGGTGAACCACCCCTTCCGGGCTTTTCTGCACCTTCCCCTCGATGACGGCAAGGCGCGCGCCCATGACCTGGCGGCGAAAGCGCGCAAAAAGCCGCGCCCAGATGATCACATTGGTGACGCCGGTCTCGTCCTCCAGCGTCATGAACACCACATTGCCCTTGCCGGGGCGCTGGCGCACCAGGATGACGCCGGCGGCCCTGGCCCGGGCACCGTCGTGCATGGCGCAAATTTCAGCGCTGCTCCTGGCGCCCTCGGCGCGGAACAAATCGCGCAGCAGGGCCATGGGATGGGCCTTGAGAGACAATCGCATGGTCTGGTAATCGGCCACCACATGCTCCGAAAGCGGCATTTCCGGCAGGCGGGCCGCGCCCTCGTCGCCCAGTTCGCGCGCTGTCGCAGCGGCAAAAAGCGGCAGCGGCGCGTCGTCGGGCAGGCGGCGCACCGCCCAGGAGGCTTCGCGCCGGTCCAGCCCGAGCGAGCGGCAAGCGTCGGCATCGGCCAGAAGCTTGAGGGCGCGATGCGGCAGGCGGGCGCGCCGCCACGCCGTTTCGACACTGTCATAGCCTTGCCCCCGCGCCTCTGAAAGCCGGTCCGCCCAGTCCTCGTGAAAGCCGCTGATCTGGCGCATCCCCAACCTCAGCGCCAGCGCGCCGCCCGCGTCCTCCTCAAGACTGTTATCCCAGCAGCTGGCATTGATATCGATAGGCCGGACCGCAACGCCGTGCTCGCGCGCGTCGCGCACGATCTGCGCCGGGGCATAGAAGCCCATGGGCTGGGAATTCAGGAGCGCGCAGGCGAAGACCGCCGGATGGTGGCATTTGATCCAGGCCGAGACATAGACCAGCCGCGCGAAGGAGGCGGCATGGGATTCGGGAAAGCCGTATTCGCCGAAGCCCTTGACCTGGTTGAAGCAGCGCTGCGCGAAATCGCGGTCATAGCCGCGCGCCGTCATGCCGGAGATCATCTTTTCCTCGAAGCTGTGGATGGTGCCGTTGCGGCGGAAGGTGGCCATCGCCCGGCGCAGGCCATTGGCCTCCTCGGGGCTGAAACCGGCGGCGACCATGGCGATCTTCATCGCCTGCTCCTGGAACAGCGGCACGCCGAGGGTGCGATGGAGCACGCGGCGCAATTCGTCCGGGTCGTGCGGCGGCGCCGGCGAGGGATAATCGACCGCCTCGGTGCCGGCGCGCCGGCGCAGATAGGGATGCACCATGTCGCCCTGGATCGGTCCGGGGCGGACAATGGCGACCTGGATGACGAGGTCGTAGAATTCCTTCGGCCTGAGGCGCGGCAGCATGCTCATCTGGGCCCGGCTTTCAACCTGGAAGACGCCGATGGAATCGCCCCTTTGCAGCATGGCATAGACGCTTTTATCCTCGCGCGGCACGCTGGCAAGGCCGTGGTCGAGGCCGCGATGGGCGCGCAAAGCCGCGAACGCCTTGCGGATGCAGGTCAGCATGCCGAGGGCCAGCACATCGACCTTCATCAGCGAGAGCGCATCGATGTCGTCCTTGTCCCATTCGATGAAGGTGCGCTCCGCCATCGCCGCATTGCCGACCGGCACCAGTTCGTCGAGCCGGCCACGGGTGAGCACGAAGCCGCCGACATGCTGCGAAAGATGGCGGGGAAAGCCCAGCAACTGGCGGGCGAGATCAACCGCCCGGCCGATGACCGGATTGCCAGGCTCGATCCCCGATTCGCGCAGATGCGCCTCGTGGATCTCCCGCCCCCAGCTGCCCCAGATGGTGCCGGCAAGCCGCGCCGTCACGTCCTCGGTAAGGCCGAAGACCTTGCCGACCTCGCGGATGGCGCTGCGCGGCCGGTAGGAGATGACGGTGGCGGCAATGCCGGCGCGGTGCCGGCCATAGCGCCCATAGATATGCTGGATCACCTCCTCGCGCCGTTCATGCTCGAAATCGACGTCGATATCCGGCGGCTCCCTGCGCTCGGTGGAAATGAAGCGGGCAAAGAGCAATTCATGCTCGGCCGGGTCGACCGAGGTGATGCCGAGCACGTAGCAGACGGCGGAATTGGCCGCCGAGCCGCGCCCCTGGCACAGGATGCCCCGGTCCTCGGCATGGCGCACGATGTCGTGGATGGTGAGAAAGTAACGCGCGTAATCGAGCTGGTCGATCAGCGCCAGTTCCTCGTGAAGAAGGTGCACGACCTTTTGCGGAACCTCGCCCGGATAGCGCTGCGGCGCGCGCCGCCACACCAGTTCCTCCAGCCAGCCCTGGGGCGTCTTGCCCGGCGGCACCGGCTCGTCGGGATATTCATAGCTCAGCTGGTCGAGCGAGAAATCGATGCGGGCGAGGAAACGGCCGGTTTCGGCGATGGCCTCGGGGCAATCGGCAAACAGCCGCGCCATTTCCTGAGGCGCCTTGAGGTGCCGCTCGCCATTGGCCTCCAGCAGCCGGCCCGCCGTCTCGAGGGTTACACCCTCGCGGATACAGCTCACCACGTCCTGCAAGGGGCGCCGCTCGGCAACATGATAGAGCACGTCATTGACCGCGATCAGCGGCACATCCATCTCGTCGCCAAGTGCCTTGAGGGCAGCGAGGCGGCGGCGGTCGTCGCCGCGGCGCGGCATGGCGGCGGCGAGCCACAGCGCGCCGGGGGCGGCTTCGGCGAGAACGGGCAGCGCCTCCTCCAGGCCGCCCAGCCGGCCGCCCGGCATGACAATGAGAAGAAGATCGGCGGCCCCGGCCAGGAGGTCGTCGAGATAGAGCAGGCAATCGCCCTTTTTCGCCCGCCGCTTGCCCAGGGTGAGCAGGCGGCACAGGGCCGCCCAGCCGGCGCGGTTTTGCGGATAGGCGAGAATGTCCGGCGTGGCATCGGCAAAGACGAGGCGGGCGCCGACGGCAAGCCTGAAGCGGGACGGCGCGCCGCATTCGCGCCAGGCGCAATGGGCGCGCACCACGCCGGCAACCGTGTTGCGGTCGGCGATGCCGATGCCGGCCTGGCCGAGGGCGAAGGCCCTTGCCACCAGTTCGCCGGGATGGGAGGCGCCGCGCAGGAAGGAGAAATTGCTGGTAACGGCAAGTTCGGCATAGGCGCTCATGCGAAAACCCCGTGCAGGAACCAGCGTGGCGGCGGCGCCGCCTCGCCGTAAAGCCCCTCGCGGAACACCCAGAAGCGCCGTCCCGCCGCATCCTCGATGCGGTAATAGTCACGCAGCGCGCCATCATCGTTCCTGTGCCACCATTCCGGGGCGATGCGCTCCGGCCCCTCGGCGCGCGCCACCTCATGCAGCATGCGGCGCCAGCGGAACTTGAGCGGCGGGCCGTCCGGCACCTCGGCCAGGGCCTCGATCGCCTGCGGCGGGTCGAACAGGTGAATAGGCCGGGGCGGCGCGGCTTCGGGGCAGGGCCGCGGCCAGGTGCCGCCGTTTCCGCTGAAGGCCGCCGCGGCAACCTCCCGGCTGGCCCGCTCGGGAATATGCGTGTCGACGGGCACGAAGCACTGCACCGCCGCCGCGCCAAGCCGCGCCCCCAGCCGGTCGATCAAGGCGGCAACCTCCTCTTCTTCTCTCACGCCCCTCTCGAGATCGGCCTGGGCGGCGATGAAGGGCTCGCTCGCCAGCACGGCCAGGCGGATGAGATCGAAGCCGTCGCCCGGATCGAGCGGCTCGGCGGCGGCCTCCAGCCGTTCATTGAAAAGCCGCATCAGGGTTTCCGGCGCGCGCAGGGGCCGGGCGGTTTGAAGCTCAAGACGCGTCACCTTGCCGTCGCCGCGGAAAAAGATCACCTCGAAGCGCCGCCCGCCCTCGCCGCGCTTCTCCAGAAGGGGCGCCAATTGCCCGGCGAGGCCGTCAAGGACGCCAAGGACATCCTCGATTTGGGAGATCGGCTCGGCGAAGTTCCGCTCGGCGACAAGATCCGGCGGCGGCCGGCGCGGCGAGATGCGGCTGTCCGCCTCGCCCCTGATACGGGCAAGGCGCGCCACCAGATCCGCGCCGAAGCGGGCGGCCAGCGCGGCGCGCGGAACGCCGGCAAGATCGCCAATGGTCTTCAGCCCGGCGCGGCGCAGCACCAGCGTCGTCTCCGCGTCTATGCCAAGCGCGGCAACCGGCAGCGACGCCACCGCCCCGGCCTCCCGGCCGGGCACAAGAACGGCAGCCGCACCAAAACGGGCCAGCCCCCTCGCCGCTTCCGGGGTGCCGGCAATACCGGCCCGCGCCGCGATGCCGCCCCTCCCGAGGCGGTCGAGGAGATCGTCGCGCAGGCGCGCCTCGCCGCCGAAAAGATGGGCGCAACCGGTGATGTCGAGAATGAGCCCGTCGGGAGGATCCAGCGCCACCAGCGGCGTGTAGCGCTCGCACCGGTCGGAGAGGCGGGCGAGAAACCGGGCATCGGCGGCGCGGTCCATTTCAAGCGCGTGGATGCCGGGAATACGGGCGCGCGCATCGGCCAGGGTGAGGCCGGGGGCCAGGCCAAGGGCCTGTGCCCGGCGATCCAGGGCTGACAGGCGCAGCGCGCCTTTCACCTTTTCGACAAAGACCAGCGGCACCTCAGCCGGTGCGGGCAAGGGGCAGGATATCCGCAGCCGGTCGGCCGGCAGGAAGGGCAGCCACAGCGCCAGAAAGCGGCGGGGCCTCATTGAAGACTCGCAACGCATGATCCCACTCCAGGCGCCAGCTTGTGCCCGCCATGCCGGCACGCTGGCGCAACAGGGCGATGTCGAAACAGGCAGCCCCCGGTGCATTGGCGGCCCCAGAGGTGTTGGCGGCCCCATAAGTATTGACGGCCCCGGAGGTATTGACGGATAGGGGGCGCGAGGGCGCCGCCGCCGCTCGCCAGCGCGTTGCCGCCGCGCTGGGCCGGAGCCGGGCATTAAGGCGCAAAAGAAAACAGGTAACGCCCGAGCGGGCAGCGGCAAGAGCGAGCCGGCGGCTGGCGGTAAAGTCGAGCGCCTTGGGCTCGCCCCAGGGCTCGATAATGACGGCGCCGAGCGCGGGGCAGCGCAGGGCTTCGAGGGCGGCGCGCAGTACGCCGAGGCCGTCCCTCGCCCGCACCAGAATCAGGGCATCGGGGTCAAGACCGAGTGCCGCCAGCCCCGGCGCATGAAGCGCCCCGGCTTCCGTTTCGGCAAAGCCCTGGCGCACCCAGAAACAATGGCGCCCGTCTGCGGCGCGCGAGGACAGCGCCGCGATGAAGCCGGCCGCCGTACTGGCCTCCGCCGGCGAAGCGGCAAAGATCTCATGCAGCCGGCCGCGCAACAGCCCGCCGCCAAGGGCCGTATCGAGCGCCGGACAGCCCAGGGCAATCCGCCCCGCCGCCGGCCGTGGCGCGGCCGGCTCGAGGGCGGCGAGCCGCCGCTTCAATTGTGACAAGGTATCTCGCATGGCCAACAATGTTCATGTTTTGTTCTATTAAACCGCCATCATGTTGCGAGAGTCAAGCTTGGCGTTCCTGCCGGCTGACAGGCCCTAACTTGCGGCACATCGAACACTATGCCGGGGCTCAGGCTTCGCCCTTGCGGCCTGCCTTCGGCATGGCACCCCGCCCCGTGGCATGCCTTCCCGGATCGCCGCCATCGCCGCCGACCTTGCGTAAGGCGCGCCCCTTTTCGCGCCCCCCGGCAAGAGACACCGGCAAGAGACACCGGCAAACCCGCTCCACCGCCAAGGCCGCGCCGCCTGCCACAGACCGCCATTGATTGCCGGCGCCGCCGCACTATGCTCGTGTCGCGCTATCCCAAGCCCCGGCAGGATCAGGAGAACAGCCATGCGAATGAGGCCCTTCGGCAATTCCGGCGTCCGCCTTTCCGCACTTGGCCTGGGCTGCATGGGCATGTCGGGCGCCTATGGCCCGGCCGACGAACGCGCGAGCCTGCGCACCATCGATGCGGCGCTGGAAGCCGGCATCAACCTGCTCGATACCGGCGATTTCTACGGCCATGGCCACAATGAGCTCTTGATCGGCAGGGCCTTGAAGGAGCGCCGCGACAAGGTCTTCCTCCAGGTCAAGTTCGGCGCCCTGCGCGCGCCAAACGGCGCCTTCATCGGATTTGACGCCAGGCCCGCCGCCGTCAAGTCGGCGCTGGCCTATACGCTGGTGCGCCTCGGCACCGACTATGTCGATCTCTACCAGCCGGCCAGGGTCGATCCCCATGTGCCGATCGAGGACACCGTCGGCGCCATCGGCGAACTGGTCAGCGCCGGTCTGGTGCGCCATGTCGGGCTTTCCGAGGCCAGCGCCGATACCATCCGCCGCGCTCATCGCGAGCATCCCGTCACCGCCGTGCAGATGGAGTATTCGCTGATGTCGCGCGGCGTCGAGCACGAGGTGCTGCCGGTTCTGCGCGAACTGGGGTGCGCCCTCACCGCCTATGGCGTGCTGTCGCGCGGCCTCATTGGCGGCAAGGTCGGCCAACACGGCAACGACGATATCCGCCATCGCATGCCGCGTTTTTCAGCCGAAAATCTGGGCCGCAACCTCAAGCTGGTCGAGGCCCTGGCGGCAATCGCAACGGCGCGCGGCCTCACCCCGGCGCAAATCGCCCTGGCCTGGGTTGGCGCGCGCGGCGACGACGTCTTCCCCCTCATCGGCACCCGCACCGCCGCCCACCTCGAAGAGGCGCTGGCGGCCAGCGACCTCGTTCTTGAGACCGGCGAACTGGCGCGGATCGAGCGCGCCGTCCCCGCCGGGGCGGTGGCCGGCGAGCGCTACCCGCCGTCCCTGATGGCCGAACTCGACAGCGAGCGCTAATCCGGTCCGGGGCCGCACCCCCCTCGATCCGTCCCGAATTGCGGCCCCCACCAGCGCCGGCGCGGCGGTCAAACCCTTGATCCGGTTGCCTTGAGCGCCCATATGCCAGTCTCTACTCCGGCGCCGGAAAAACGGGCCGGATGGCAGCGCGGCCCGAAGGGACCGGCCGCCAGGAAATATTTGGGTCGCTTCTTGAAAGGACACCGAACATGGCTCCCGGACCGCAGCTCTCAAACCCGTTTCTGCTCGGTTTCGACGGTCTTGAGCACCTTATCGAACGCATGGCCAAATCATCGGGCGATGGCTATCCGCCCTATAATATCGAGCGCCTGCCCAAGGGCGAAAACGGCGAAATCCTGCGCATCACGCTGGCCGTGGCCGGCTTTTCGCCAGACCAGCTCGAGATCACCCATGAGGAAAACCAGCTGCTGGTTCGCGGCCGCCAGGCGGACGACCCCTCGCGCACCTTTCTGCATCGCGGCATCGCCGCCCGGCAGTTTCAGCGCGCTTTCGTCCTCGCCGAGGGCATCGAGATAGGCGGCGCCGAACTCATGGACGGATTGCTGACCATCGAACTGATCCGTCGCGAGCCCGAGCGCGTTGTGCGCCGGATCAAGATTTCGACCGGACGTTAGGAGGCGCGGATGAATCAGGAAACCCGCAAGGCCCTGTTTTCCATGGATGAATTTGCCAAGCTTGGCGGCGGCCAGATCGCCTATGTGCGCGAAATCGAAGCGCAGGACGCCATGGCGCAGTTTCCCGGAGCCGGTAAATTGCCGCCGGCTGCCCGCCTCTTCGTCCTCCATGCCGCCGACGGCACGCCGATCATGATCGGCGACGACCGCGAGGCCGTGCTCGCCGATGCGCGCGAGCACGCGCTCAGCCCGCTCCTGCTGCACTGACGTCCGATTTTTCAGATTTCGGTGGCGCCAAACGGGCCGGCGCGGCCCGCTCGGTTCTGTCAGGCGGCGTTTGATTCGGTGGACTGGATCAGCAGCGCATAGAGCCCCGCCGCGTCCCGGCAGCCACGCAATTTCTGCGCCGTTCCCGGCTCCCGCAGCACCCGCGCAATCCGCGCCAACGCCTTGAGATGGTCGGCCCCGGCGCCTTCCGGCGCCAGCAGCAGAAAGATCAGGTCCACCGGCTGGTCGTCCATGGCATCGAAATTGATCGGTTTGTCGAGCCGGGCGAACATGCCGAATATGCTGTTGAGCCCGGGCAGCTTGCCATGGGGAATGGCCACGCCCTGGCCCACCCCGGTCGACCCCAGCCTTTCGCGCTGCAACAGCACCTCGAAGACCTGGCGTTCGCCAAGTCCGGTCAGGTCCGCGGCGCGCTGCGCCAATTCCTGCAAGATCTGTTTCTTGCTGGATACCTTTGCGCCGGGCACGATCGCCTCCGGCGTTATCAGATCGCTCAGGTCCATTGTCTCAAGCCCCGTTTGCACGGGCAGCGGCGCCTCTCCCCAAAGGCCCGGTTACCCTTGTATATGCTAGCGGGCGGGCAGATCCGCAACCGCTGCACTATTCGGGTCAAGCCACCCGATATGGCCATCTTTACGCCGATAGACCACATTGAGACCGCCATGGGCGGCACTCCGGAATAAAATGAACTGCTGGCCGCCGAGGTCCAGCCGCATCACCGCTTCGCCAACCGTCAGGGTCGGCAGCGGCGAAGTGGTTTCGGCCACGACAACCGGATTTGCGCTGTCGCCTTCCGGCTCTTCATCGGTGTCCGCCGGTGCCGCCAGCACCCGGTCCAGCGCATCCTCGACACGCACCGGATGATGCTCCTTGAGCCGCCGCCGGTAGCGCCGCAGCCTCTTTTCGAGCTTTTCCGCCGCCAGTTCGAGGGCAGTGCGTGCTTCGGGCGCCTCGGCATGCGATTGCAGCCTGACCCCCGAATCGAGATGTACCACACATTCGACATTGAAGCCGATGCGGGTGCGTTCAAAGACGATATGGCCGTCATAGCCACGATCGAAATGCTTGGTGAGGACTTCGTCGAGCGCCTGGGTGGCCTGCTCGCGCATGGCCACGCCGACATCGAGATTCTTTCCGGTTATCTTAACTTGCATTGGTGCTCATGCGCTTTGCCGGTCGCAACGCGATCCGCCCGGTGCGATCTACGACAGGATATGTCTGGCAACAATTCCGCCTTTCAAGCGGAAATCCTAGGATCTGCTGCTCCTTTTCCGGTGGCCGAAAACCGCCCCTGTGCCGCAGCGGGAGGAACCTAAGAGCGCGGCCCGCATCTGTCAATCGGCTTGCGCCCTGTCCACAGCTTGTGCACCTTTCGTCCCCCGGCGCCTTGCGAGCCGCCCTCGCGCCCGGGCCGGCCGCCGGCGCGCTCACCCCATCGCCCGCTTTTCCCGCCGCCGCTGCACCGAGGACGAAATTCGCATCGCTTCGCGGTATTTTGCCACCGTCCGGCGCGCGATATCGATGCCGTCGGCGACTAGGATCTGGACGATCTGGTCGTCGGACAGCACCGCCTTGGGCGATTCCTGGTCGATGAGTTCCTTGATGCGGTGACGCACCGAAGCGGCCGAATGTGCCTCCCCGCCATCGGCCGCCGCGATCGCCGAGGTGAAGAAGAACTTGAGCTCGAAGGTGCCGCGCGGCGTGGCCATATACTTGTTCGAGGTGACCCGGCTGACCGTGGATTCGTGCATCGAAATGGCGTCGGCCACCGTTCTCAGATTGAGCGGGCGCAGATACTGGATTCCGCGAGCGAGGAAGGCATCCTGCTGGCGCACGATCTCGCGCGCCACCTTGAGCACCGTGCGCGCGCGCTGGTCGAGGCTTTTGACCAGCCAGCTGGCGTTCTGCATGCAGTCGGACAGATAGAGCTTGTCGGCGTCCGAGCGCGCGGTGCGCGCCACGGTCGCGTAGTAGTCCTGGTTGACCAGCACCTTGGGCAGGGCATCGGAGTTGAGTTCGATCTGCCAGCTGCCGTCGGGATGGGGACGCACGAAGATGTCGGGCACGATGGGCTGCACCACTATCGAACCGAATTTGAGTCCGGGCTTGGGGTCGAGGGCGCGGATTTCGGCGACCATGTCGGCGAAATCCTCCTCGTCGACGCCGCAGAGCTGGCGCAATTTCGCCATTTCGCGCCGCGCCAGCAATTCGATATTGTCGACCAGCGCCTTGATGGCCGGATCATAGCGGTCCTTTTCCTTGAGCTGGATCGCCAGGCATTCGCCCAGCGAGCGGGCGAAGACCCCCGGCGGATCGAAGCCCTGAAGCAGCGCCAGCGTTTCGTCCACAAGTTCCTGGGGCGCGCCGAGGCGTCCGGCAAGAGCCTCCAGGTCACCGCCGAGATAGCCGGCGTCGTCGACCATGTCGATAAGGTGGCGGCCGATCAGCCGGTGGGCGGGGTCCCCGACCGCCAGGGCGAGCTGCTCGGACAGGTGGTCGCGCAGCGTCACCTCGCAGGTCAGGACAGATTCCATGTCGAAGGCGCCGCCTTCGAAACTGCCGCCGCGCCCGGCGCCAATGCTGCTCCAGCCCGAATCCATGTCGCGCGGCGGTGCCGCGTCATGGCCCATGCGCGGCGCGCCGGCGGTGCCGGCATCGTCGGGAAAGACATTCTCGATGTCGGTATCGAGCCGCGCGGCGGTCTGCCCGGCGCTTTCATCGAAGGTCAGCTGCGACCACTCACCCCGCTCGCCCGCCGCGCTTCCATCGCCCTCGCCGGCAAATGGCTCGCCATCACCGGTCCCGGCGGACGAATCGTCGTTTCCAGCGCCCCCGGAGGCGCCGTCTTCGGCCCGTTCGAGCAGCGGGTTGCTCTCCAGTTCGGCTTCGACATAGGCCGACAAGTCAAGGCTCGACAATTGCAGCAGCTTGATCGCCTGCTGCAATTGCGGCGTCATCACCAGGGCCTGCCCCTGCCGCAACTCCAGTTTGGGTGTCAGAGCCATCGCGCCCGGCTCTCTTCAAAGACTGAACTGGTCGCCGAGATAGAGCCGCCGCACATCGGGATGGGCAACAATCTCGTCCGGCCTGCCCTCCATCAGCACCTGGCCGGAATGGATGATATAGGCGCGGTCGATCAGCTCCAGCGTTTCGCGCACATTGTGGTCGGTAATCAGCACACCGATGCCGCGCTGGGTCAGATGGCGCACGAGGACGCGGATGTCGCCGATGGCGATGGGATCGATGCCGGCAAAAGGCTCGTCAAGCAGCATGAAGGACGGCCTTGTCGCCAGCGCCCGCGCGATCTCGACCCGCCGCCGCTCGCCGCCCGACAGCGCGATCGCCGGCGAATGGCGGATATGGGTAATGGCGAATTCCTCCAGCAGCGATTCCAGGTCGGTCTCGCGCACCCGCTTGTCCGCTTCCACCACTTCCAGCACCGCGCGGATGTTCTGTTCCACCGTCAGGCCGCGGAAAATGGAGGCCTCTTGCGGCAGATAGCCGATGCCGAGCCGCGCCCGCTGATACATGGGCAAATTGGTGATGTCCTGGCCATAAAGGCCGATCTGGCCCTGATCGGCGCTGATCAGCCCGGTAATCATGTAGAACACCGTCGTCTTGCCGGCACCGTTTGGTCCCAGCAGGCCGACCGCTTCGCCCTGGCCGACATGCAGGCTGACGCCGCGCACCACCGGCCGGCGCTTGAAGGCCTTGGTGATGCCGTGCACCGAGAGCAGGCCAAGCGCCGCCTGGGCCGCCACATCGCCGCCCTGGCCCTGAGCCTCGCCCGGCTCTTCCGAGCCATGTCTTGGAAATGAAAGAAGTTTTCCCACGTGCCCCTATCCAAGCCCCAATTGGTGCCGCGCCTCCAGGCAAGGGCGCGCAAATCCGTCCCGCCCCGATTGCCCCGTCCGCCCGGTCATCGCCGCATTTCCTTGTCGTCGTCGTTCTTCTTCGGCTGCGCGCTGGGAACGAAAGAGCCGGTGACCCGCCCCCCCGATCCGCCATTGGGCGATTCCAGCCGCGAGGCGCCGGCATTGAGATCTATCACCAGCCGGCTGCCGCGCAGCACGTTCTTGCCCTGCGACAGCACGACATCGCCTTCGACCGTTATCAATTTGCTGCGCATGTCGAAAAGGGCGCGCGATCCGGTCACGGTCTGGTCCTTGGTCTGCACGATCACCCGGCCCAGCGCCTCGAGGCGGGATATCTTGCGATCATCGGAACCGCCGGCGCCGCCTTCATAGCTGACCTTGAGCGTCTTGGTCTTCATCACCGTTTCGCCCTGCACCACGTTCACGTTTCCCGAAAAGATCGCCACCTTCTCGTTGTCGCGCACCTCCAGGGTATCCGAGGCGATATCGATAGGCTGGTCGGAAGTGGAGGAAAACCCGCTCAGGGACCCGGCGAGGCTGTTCTGCGCCAGGCCATCGCCGGCCAGCCCGAGCACCAGCCAGCACGCCGCCCACAACCCGGCAAGGAGCGCGCCCGCGTTGGCCGCCGCCGGCTTGCGCCCGCCATGCCGGGCGCCGCCAGCCCGCTCGCGCCTATCTTTTTTCATCGGCGCCTCCAGAACCCGACGGGCGAAACAGCAGCGAAACCCCGCCGCCGAACAGAACCCGGCTGCCCTGTTCGTCGATACGCATGGTGCTCGCCCTCAGTTTGCCGTTTAGCATGTCGATCTCCACCGGGCGCTCCGAGATAATGGCCGCCTGTCGCATTTCCACCCGCGCCTGTTCGAGCCGCATCTCATAGCCTTCGTCGGATTTGACGACGATATTTCCGTCCAGCCGCAGGATTTCGTCCCCGGTATTGAAGGCCCCCGACTTGGCTTCGAGCGACATGAAGCCGCCCGCCGGCTCGGCAATCCGCGCCACCACCTGGTCAAGATGGACCGTCTGCGGATCCGAAATGTCCTGGGTCGCCGCCGCCGCCGCCAGCTCATAGGCCCGGTTGTCATGGGTATATCCAGACAGGCGCGGATTTTCCATCTTGAGGGCGCCATCCTGCAACACGATGCGTCCGATCGACAGCGGACTGGAAATTCCGAACAGGCTGACATTCGACAAGACGGTCGCGGCAATGAGGACCAGGGCGATCCCCGGCAGCGCAATTCGCAAAATGCGCACGCGGCGGCTGTGGCGCGCCGCCTTGCGCAGCGCCCGCATGCGCCCGCTCAGTTGCGCCCCCGCAGCCCGCGCGGGACCCAGGGCGATATCCTGCCCGGCTGCACTCACGACGCCTCTCCCGCCCCGTCGCCGGCGCCTGCCGGCACGGCAATCCGCGACTCCGCGATCCGGCGATGGCCGGCGGGTAGAAAGTCAAATGCGTCCATGACCATGCCCGCTTGTCCGGAATCCCTCGTTTCCTGTCCCGCGCCGAAATGCCCCGAAGCTTCCCCGTCCGGCGCGGCGAACGGATGCAGCATAGCACAGCATCGCCGCCAGATCGCAGATCTTATGCAAAAGCCGCGCCACTCGGCAAAAGCCGCGCCGAACGGCCGCCGGGCCCGGCCTGCCTGGTGCATGGCGGCGGATAGCCTGGCAGCCTCAGTGGGAAAAGATATCCTGCTCCGCCCAGCCGCCAAGATCGAGAGCGGCGCGCGAGGGCAGGAACTCGAAACAGGCGCGCGCCAGATCGCCGCGCCCTTCGCGCCGCAACATGGCGTCCAGCTTGTCCTTGAGCTGGTGCAGGTACAGTACGTCGCTGGCCGCATAGGCAAGCTGCGCCTCGCTCAATTGTTCCGCCGCCCAATCCGAACTCTGCTGCTGCTTCGACAATTCGATGCCGAGCAACTCGCGGGTGAGATCCTTCAGCCCATGGCGGTCTGTGTAGGTGCGCACCAGCTTCGACGCGATCTTGGTGCAGAATAAGGGCGAGGGCATGACGCCGAGCGCATGGCTCAACACCGCGATGTCGAACCGGGCATAGTGGAAGATCTTGACGACCGCCGGATCACGCAGCAGCCGGCACAGATTGGGCGCCGCCGCGCCGCTGGCCGGCATCTGGACAAGGTGCGCGGTGCCGTCGCCGGCCGAAAGCTGAACCAGGCAAAGCCGGTCGCGCAGCGGATTGAGTCCGAGGGTTTCGGTATCGATGGCCACCGCATCGCCGAACGCGGCACCTTCCGGCAAATCGCCTTGATGAAGAGTGAGCGTCATCTCTACCGCACCTCGCCTATTGCGCTGCATTGGGCAGAAAACACTATTTGGAACAGTGATCTACCAGATATTTTCGGCTCGGGAACCCGGCCTTGGGCAGGCCGCATATTTACCCGAATCAGCACCAATGTGTAGCCCGAAAGTAGGTTCTGGTACCGCGGCTTGGCCGCCGCGTACCGCGCCCATCGCAACGCTAGCCCGCTGGCAAGCTTCCGGCCACCGGCAATATTGCACCGTTACTTGTCGGCGGCGCGCGCCAGACCCGCGGACCTTGCCTGTTACGAAGGATATGTAGAACGAGGGGAAACGGCGCTGTGTTAGTCTGGTGGTTCAAAAAGAGGCTAGCCGAGTGCATAGAACCAAGAATACACCCTTTCCCCAAGAACTCCTCAACAGGTCTTCCTTGGACGATCCGCACATCCTCAGCGGACAGTTCTGGGGCGAATTGCGGGTATTCCTTGCCGTTGCCAAGTCCGGTTCGTTCAGCCGCGCCGCGGCGCTGCTGGCCACCAGCCAGCCCACCGTCAGCCGCCAGGTCAAGCGGCTGCAGGACCAGCTGGGCGCACAATTGCTGGTGTCTTCGCAGGTCGGCGTCCGGTTGACGTCAAAGGGCGAACAACTGGCGCGCTCGCTCGCCGAGTTGGATCAATCCCTGTTCATGCTGTCCAACGACCTGAGGGCCGAATCAGGAAAAGAAGAAGGTCTGGTGCGCATCAGCATCACCGACGGGCTCGGGGTCTTCTTCCTCATCCCCGCCCTGGAGGATTTCGCCCGAGCCCATCCGCGTATTCAGGTTTCCCTGCAAAATTCCCTGAACCTCAATGATCTGAGGCAGAGCCAGACCGATCTGATGATCGGCTTCGCGCCCGTGCAATCGTCGGATGTCACCACCCGCACGCTAGGGATGCTGCATCTGGTTCCCATGGCTTCGCGAGCCTATGTCGAGCGCTACGGCGTTCCGGAGCTTGGAAATCTGGAGCGCCACAAATTCATTCAGACCGGCCTCTATATGGGCAACGATGAGGTCTGGGCGCCGTGGAATTCTCTGGTCGGTAAAGGGCAGATCGCCCACTACAGTGAGAATTCCTTCACCTACGGCATGATGGTCAAGGCAGGTCTGGGGATCGGGCTGCTCGGCAGCTACACCGTCATGGAGCCGGCAGCACGGCCGATTGACCTGAAGGTTCACATTCCAATTCGCCTCTGTGCAACCGTCCTCGCCGGCCGCCTGGCTTCGCGCCCGGTTCAGCTCGCCTTTAACTGGATCTGCGAAATTTTCGGGTCCAACAACCTGTGGTTCTCCGACAAGCTGACCCTCGCCCCCAAACCCAATCTGGATAACCGCGGCTTCCGCCTGATGTTCAATCTGCCTGCGGATTGATGTTCATGCATTTTTGATGGCGCTCGCGGATAACTGCCGACAGTTCCACGATGGTCGACAGGTCCATATAGGTGTTCGCCGCATCCTCAAATGCCTCGACGAGGTCCACCGGGATATCATATTCATTGCCCAGCAGCCGGCGGAACTGTTCATTCTGGATGGTAATGATCTCGAGCAGATATTTGCGCGCGAATTCAACGATTTCGAGCTGGTCGAATTTCGTTTGTCCCTTGGTGGGCATGGTCACGTTCGGCCTATCCTATGTTGGAATGAGGTGCACAGCGCGCTCGATGCAAGCAGACGGCGAAGCGTTCGGATTGGGCGGCCAGTGCGCCGCGCCAGTACTCCCGTATTCATGGCGCCAATAACTGAAAGGACGAAATGCCAAGGAACTTGGGCCGAGGCATTATTGCGCTACCGTCAAATGAAAATGGCGAATTTTCAAATAATTATATAGGCTTACAAAAATAAAAAGCCGCGTAAAAAAACCACAAGCCATCTTGATTCCGTTGACGACTCAGGTCTGCTCCAGTGGAACCCGCGGGTATATTGTTTTCAAGCGGCTATAATTTACCGCCGCCGTTCAAGATTGAATGACAGGGCAATGCCGGATGACCGGACGGGCGGCATAGCGGAGGCGGATCGGTTGGCCGGATCATTCGGCCGCGCCATTTGGCAGGACGGTCGGGCCGCCGGGCCGCCGATTTGACGGCGCTGGGCCGGCAGGCTCAAAATGGGCGAAACCGCCCCGCAATACGCCACCGGCGGCGCCTCGGGATTCTGCTCAAAGATGAACCTGTCCAAAGCGAGCAGCCTGCTTTTTTCCGCGACAAGGGCAGCCGCGTTCGCCGCCACAATCTATGCCGGAATGCTGGCGAGCTGTCTCGTGCTGCTGCCGGGCCATCGCGCCTTCATCGTGGACCCGGCCTTTCTGGCCTATCTGGGTCTGGTGGCAATGGCGTGCGCCTCGACCGTGCTGGCGCTGAATGCCCTGGGCTCGCTTTCGATGGCAATTCTTGTTGCCGCGTTCTGGACCCTCTATGGCGCGCTCGATCTCACTTTCCTGCTCTATTTCAACAAGCCCTGGCCATGGCTCTATCAGTACCTTAGCGTGCCGCGGGTCTCCATTGCCGCGGTTCCCCATTATGCGAACTTCGTTTCCGGCTATGCGCAGCCGCGCTTCCTCGCCGCTTCCCTGGGCTGCATCCTTTTCTCTCTGGCCCTTGCCAAATGGCTGCTGTTCGCCAGGTCCGGGCATAAAAGGACCGAACTGCTGGTCCTCGGCGCGGCGCTGGCGGCAGGTTTTCTGGTCCGCATACCCGCCGCCCGGTCGATCCCCGCCATCATCGCCCCAATCATGGCGGTGAACCCGCATATCCCGGTGCAAAAGCTGAAGGCGGCAAAGCGGGCAGGGGTGGTGCTGGACGGGGCCGGCCCCAAGAGCCTGCCCTCGACGATCATCCTGGTTATAAACGAATCGACCGGCGCCTTCTTTCCTTCAAGTCTCGGTCCCCAAATGCCTCTGGCATCGCGAATTGCGGCACTGGCGGGTGACCCTCGGAACTGGAACATTTTCATCAATGCGGTGACCAACAGTTCCGCTTCCGATATAAGCTTGCCCTCGATTCTCACCGGGGTCGGCGGCCATGAGGGCTTCGACAAGTTGCACACGATGCCTTTCGTGTTCGATCTTGCCAAGGCGCGGGGTTTTACCACTGCCTTCTTCACCTCAACCATTCTCGACTGGGCCAATTTCGACCGCTTCTTTTCAAGCGCCGCGATCGATTTTTCCCATACCGCTGCAGATAGCGGCCTTCCGCTCGCCAACGACCTGAGCATCGACGACCATTTCGTGGCCCGGAAAATGGCCGATTTCATCACCACACGAAAGGAAGGCCCGCTGTTCCTGGTGTGGTATCCGAACGCCTTGCACACCCCTTACCAGGCAGAATCAGAAATCGGCATCCCGGCTGCGCTGACGAACCGGCGCGCGCGAGCGCTGTACATCCTCGAATCCGCGTACGAGGTGCTGTTCGACGCTCTCAAGGCCGCCGGCCGCTACGACGACGCGCTGATCCTGGTCACCGGCGACCATGGCGAGGATCCAGACAGTCCGCTGGCGCGCGTCGATAATTACAGCGAGCCGGTATTGCGGCCTATCTTCATGGCCAAGGAATCGACGGCTCTGTCGCTGCGCCAACGCCATGCCCTGGCCGCCAACCGGACTGCACTGGTCGCCAACGCCGATATTGCGCCCACCATCGCCGACCTGCTGAAAGCCAGGCCGCCACGCTCGATCGCATATGGTGGCCACAGCCTGTTCGGCGCCATTCCACCCGACCGCCTGTCGATCGCTGTCAGCACCAACGAGTGGCGATCATGGCCGACCTCGGCCCTGTCCCTGGCCCGCGGCCGGGAGCGATTCACCTGCAATTCCTACCAGTTTTGCGTCTATCGCGACCTGGCATCAAACAGCCTTGAAAACGAGCGCACCGCCAGGCCCGGGTCCCCCTGGTCGGCCTATTTCGGTGAAGCCGGAAAATATCCGATCGTCCGCCAGATCGTCAGCGAAATCTACCATGGCGGGTACCACAATGGCTGGGCGCTGGGCCGCAACGGCACCACCGCGATCGACAAGGCCTATCTGTCGTCAGATCTGCCAGATTTCCGCACCTATCGCGCCGGCCATTTCGCCGTTGCCGAACAGGGCCATGACCCCAGCTTCGTTTTCACCGGGCCGCACTGGCGCCTTGCCCCCGGCGCCTACGAGGTAGCGATGGACGTATCGGTAAAATCCTCTCCGCAGAGCGCCGGGCAGGCCTGCGCTTTCGAGGTTCATGACGGACACCAGGTCATCGGCGAGCACCCGATCAGCGCCCGCAGTGACGTGAGCCGCCAAAGGGTCGTCATCGCCTTTGACGTCGGCGATCGGCGCCCGGGACCATATGACTTCCGCCTGCGCTGTTCCGGGCGTGCCACCACCATCGTCGATGCGCTGACGCTTTCGCGGACGCGCTAGGCGCCGGGATCGCTCCGGGCAGCCAGCCGGCTCTCGCGAACCGGCAGTGAACGTCTCAAATCTTGCGGGAATTGGTGCCCAGGAGAAGACTCGAACTTCCACGACCATACGGTCACTAGCACCTGAAGCTAGCGCGTCTACCAATTCCGCCACCTGGGCAACGGTGGCTTCCTTAAGTCAGGACCCCGGCGCTTGTCAATCGGCGCTTCCGTCCCAAAGCGCTTCGTCGGCCAAAAGCCGGTGTTTTGCCGGCCGGCATTGGCCTGCCGGCGCCCGCACCCCGGTAACCGCGCCGCCGGCGTCGCATCGGTGGCGCCTCTCCCCGGCCGGGCGGCCCATGAGGGCGCATGAGGGCGCATGAGCCTGTACACCCGCCATGGTTCGGTATATTTCAGGCCGAACGCGTATTTGGCGCGGGGAGCGGCGCCGCCAAAGAAATGATCCGCGGATCGGCGCCGGGCCGAAATGGGCATGAACAGGCAATAGACGGGCGAGGCGAGATGAAAAGTGTTCCCAACAAGGATCGGCTGGTAACGGTATTTGGCGGCTCCGGTTTTGTCGGCAGGCATGTCGTGCGCGCATTGGCCCGCCAGGGCTACCGCGTCCGCATCGCCGTGCGCCGCCCGGACCTTGCCGGTCATTTGCAGCCCATGGGCGCGGTTGGCCAGATCCATGCCGTTCAGGCCAATATTCGCGACCGCGCCTCCATCGAGCGCGCCATTGCCGGATCATTCGCGGTGATCAACCTTGTCGGAATTCTGTTCGAAACCGGCAGGCAGAAATTCGATGCCGTCCAGGCCGCCGGCGCCGGCGTCGTCGCCGAGGCCGCCGCTGCCGCGGGCGTTGCCCATTTCGTCCACCAGTCGGCGATCGGCGCCGATGCGCAATCGTCTTCCGCCTATGGCCGCAGCAAGGCAGAGGGCGAGGCCAATGTGCTGAAAGCCTTTCGCGGCGCGGTCATCCTGCGCCCCTCCATCATCTTCGGGCCCGAGGACACCTTCTTCAACC
Organism: Rhodobiaceae bacterium; assembly: GCA_020441905.1. Lineage (GTDB taxonomy): Bacteria > Pseudomonadota > Alphaproteobacteria > Rhizobiales > NORP267 > JAGRLG01. The sequence goes on from JAGRLG010000024.1 coordinate 19,550, forward strand.
GCTTCGCCGCTATGGCGCGGCTGTCTCCGGTCATCCCCCTGGTCGGTGCCGACACCCTGTTCCAGCCGGTCTTCGTCGGCGACGTCGCCGCCGCCGCCCTTGCCGCCATCGAGGGCAAGGCCAAGCCGGGCAAGACCTATGAGCTGGGCGGACCGGAAACCGCCAGTTTCCGCGACCTCATTGCCCGCATGCTCCGGATCATCGAGCGCAAGCGCCTGATCGTCACCCTGCCTTTCGCCCTGGCGCGCTTTCAGGCCGCCTTCCTCCAGCTAATGCCCAAGCCGCTGCTGACCACCGACCAGGTCCGCCTCCTCGAACACGACAATGTGGTTTCGGCCAAGGCGGTGTCGAGCGGGCGCACCCTGCGCGATCTCGGCGTCGAGCCGCGTGCCATGGAGGCCATATTGCCGGGATATCTCTACCGCTTCCGCCGCGCCGGCGAATTCCGCGCCGGAGCTGCTGCCTGAGCTGCGGACTGAACCGCGGACCGGGCTGCGGACTGGGCTGCGGACTGGAGCGCCGGTTCAGCTGAAGGCCAGTACCGCCAGCAGCACCGCGCTCAAGACAATGCGGTAGACGACGAAGGGGGCAAAACTCGCCTTGCGCAGCCAGGCCATCATCGCCCAGATCGCGATATAGGCGGTAGCGAAAGAGGCCAGCGCCGCGATCACGGCATGATTTTGCAGGGCCAGGTCGCCGGAGCGGTAGATCTCGTAGCCTGAACCGGCGCTGGCGCCGAGGATGGTCGGAATCGCCAGCAGCATGGAAAAGCGGGCCGCATCGAAGCGGTTGATGCCCATGAAACGCGCCGTGGTGATGGTGATGCCGGAGCGGCTGACGCCGGGAATGAGCGCCAGCACCTGCGAAAAGCCGATCATCAGCGCCCGGCCAAGCCCGATTCGCGCCATGTCCTCGCGCTGCGGCGCCCGGTCGGCGAAATAGAGCACGATGGCGAAAACCAGATTGGCGACGGCAACGATGGCGATGGTGCGCAGGGAATTGATGGCGCCGCTATAGAGCAGGATGGCGCCGGCGATGAAGACCGGGACCGACGCCAGCGCCAGCCAGGCGGCAAGGCGCGCTTCCTCGCCCCAGCGCAGGCGCAGCAGGTCCAGCGCGCCGCGAATCAGTGTGAAGGTTTCGCGCCAGAAATAGACCAGCACCGCTATCAGGCTGCCGAAATGAACGGAAACGTCGATTAGCGGCCCTTCATCCGGCCACACGCTGAGCAGGTGCACCAGGTTGAGATGGCCGGACGAACTGATGGGCAGGAATTCCGTCAGCCCCTGGACGATGGCAAGAACGATGATCTGGGTTGTCGACACGTTTGGCCCGCCTTGTTCCAGGCCCGGAATTGAGACCGCGGCCGCATCATGCCCTTGTTCCGCAAGGTTCCCGGTTCTATACGGGAGACGGGCCGCCCGTCACCAGAATTTTTGCGTCCGCGCCGGCCCCGGCTGCGCCGCCTGTGTTCAATGAATGGCAGCGATCAGGAATGTCCAACGCGTCGATTACTCTCTATCACTATCCGCTGTGCCCGTTTTCGCGCATGGTCCGCCTGCTGACCGCCGAGGCGGGGGTCAAAGTGCGCCTTGTCGAGGAGCGGGCCTGGAACCGGCGTCCCGAATTCCTCCAGCTCAACCCGGCCGGCGAAGTTCCGGTCATGGTGCTCGAAGACGGCACTGCCTTGTCCGGCAGCGGCCCGATCAGCGAATTCCTCGCCGAGACCGGCGCCGCCAGCGCGCTGATGCCGGACACGCCGGTGGAACGGGCGGAAATGCGGCGCATCGTCGCCTGGTTCGAACGCAAATTCGACCGCGAGGTCACGCGCAACCTGGTCACTGAAAAGATCGATCGCCGTTTCATGCCCAAGGAACTGGGCGGCGGCGCTCCCGATGCCGCCGCAGTGCGCGCCGGTCTGGCCAATATCCGTGCGCATCTGAAATATGTCGGCTATCTCGCCCATCGCCGCAACTGGCTGTCCGGCGAACGCCTGTCGCTGGCCGATCTCGCCGCCGCCGCCCAATTGTCCTGCATCGACTATCTCGGCCATGTGCCGTGGGGCGAAAGCGCCCCGGCCCACGCATGGTATGCGCGTATCAAGTCGCGCCCCTCCTTCCGGCCCCTGCTCGCCGACCAGGTGGCCGGCATGCCGCCGCCGCCGGCCTATGCCGATCTCGACTTCTGATGGCCCCGGCCTCCGCCAGCACGCCCGGCATTTCCCCTGCCCGCCTCGCTGAACGGATCCGCGCCGACGCCTTGGCGCACGGCTTTGACGCCGTCGGCATTGCGCCGGCCGAGGCGGCGCCCGAAACGGCGACCCGCCTGCGCCAATACCTTGATGCCGGACGCCACGGCACCATGGACTGGATGGCCGAAACCGCGGCGCGGCGCGGCGCGCCGCGCGCGCTGTGGCCTCAGGCGCGCTCGGTCATCATGCTCGGCATGAATTACGGCCCCGGCGGCGACCCCCTCGCCATCACCAGGCGCCCCGCCCTCGGCGCCATTTCGGTCTATGCCCGCGCCCGCGACTATCACGAGTTGATCAAGGGCAGGCTGAAGCAGATCGCCGGCCGCTTCGTTGCCCGCTCGGGCGCCGGGGTGAAGGTCTTCGTCGACACCGCGCCGGTGATGGAAAAGCCGCTCGCCGCCCTGGCCGGCCTCGGCTGGCAGGGCAAGCACACCAATCTGGTGGCGCGCTCCCATGGCTCCTGGCTTTTCCTCGGCGCCATCTTCACCGACATCGAATTGCCCGCCGATGCGCCCGAGACGGACCACTGCGGCTCCTGCCGCGCCTGCCTCGACATCTGCCCCACCGGTGCCTTTCCCGCGCCCTACCAGCTCGATGCGCGCCGCTGCATCTCCTACCTGACCATCGAGCACAAAGGCCATGTCGACCGCCAATTGCGGCCCTTGATGGGAAACCGCGTTTTCGGCTGCGACGACTGCCTGGCCGTCTGCCCGTGGAACCGCTTTGCCAGGGTGGCGGGTGAAGCCCGCTTTCACGCCCGCGAGGAATTGCGCGCACCGGCCCTTGCCGACCTTGCCAGCCTTGACGATGCCGCCTTCCGCGCCCTGTTTACCGCCTCTCCGGTCAAGCGTATCGGGCGCGACCGGTTCATCCGCAACGTCCTGATCGCCATCGGCAACAGTGGCGATCAGGCGCTGCTGGCAAGCGCCGGGGCGCTGCTCGACGATCCCTCGCCGCTGGTGCGGGCCATGGCGGTGTGGGCAACGGCGCGGCTGGCGCCGCCGGAGCGGTTCGAATCCCTCAAGGCGCGACGCCTCGAAAGCGAAACGGACGAGGATGTGCGCCGCGAGTGGCGGCGGGAGGAGGCCAGCGCATGAGCGACCTGTTCTGTTTCGGCCTTGGCTTTTCCGCCCTTGCGCTTGCCCGCCGCCTCAAGGCGCAAGGCTGGACCATTGCCGGCACGGTGCGCGGCGAAGGCGCCATCGCGGCTGCCGCGGCGCAGGGCATCGAGGCGCTGGCCTTTGACGGCGCCGCGCCGTCCGCCGCCGTGGCGCGCCGTCTCGCCCAGGCAACCCACCTGCTGATCTCGGTGCCGCCTGGCGCCGGCGGCGATCCGGTGCTGGCCTGCCACCGCGCCGATATCATCGCCGCGCCGGATCTGGAATGGATCGGCTATCTGTCCACCATCGGCGTCTATGGCGACCATGACGGCGCCTGGATCGACGAGGAGACGCCGCCGCGCCCGCAAAATGAACGCAGCCAATGGCGCCTAGAAGCGGAAACCGCGTGGCGGGATCTGGCGCGCGAACGCGGCGCGCCGCTGGCGATCTTCCGCCTTGCCGGCATCTACGGCCCCGGGCGCAACCAGCTTCGCTCGCTCACCCAGGGCAAGGCACGGACTATTCTCAAGCCGGGCCAGGTCTTCAACCGCATCCATGTCGAGGATATCGCCGCCACTGTTCTGGCCTCGATCGCGCGCCCGCCCGAAGGCGCCCGCGCCTACAATGTCTGCGACGACGAGCCGGCGCCGCCCCAGGAGGTGACCGCCTTTGCCGCCGCCCTGCTCGGCCTCGCGCCCCCGCCCCTGGTCGCCATCGACGACCCGCAATTGTCGGCCATAGCGCGCAGCTTCTATACCGAGAACAAGCGCTGCCGGAATGCGCGCATCAAGGACGAACTTGGTGTTATTTTGCGCTTTCCGACCTACCGCGAGGGGTTGAAACGATTGTTCGCGGACCGGGAGGCTTGATGCCGCTGGCGGATTCGATCTCGCCGCCGAATTCGTCGATCAGCCGCGTCAGCCGCGCGATGTCCTGGGGACGCGACAGCCGGTGGTCGCCATCCTTGACCAGGGTCGTGACCACATTGCCGCCGACAAGCGCCTCGGCGGTGCGGATCGCATGGCGCCACGGCACGTCCTTGTCGGCCATGCCCTGGAGAATGCGCACCGGCACCTTGATGTCGATCTTGCCGCCGAGCAGAAGGTGCTGGCGCCCCTCCTCGATCAGTCCCCTGGTGAAGGCGTAGGGTTCCTCGTCATATTGCGAGGGGCGGGCAAGCACCCCCTCGGCGAGCAGCTTTTCCCGTTCCTCGGCGGACAGGGCGTTCCAGAACAGCTCCTCGGTGAAATCGGTTGCCGGCGCAACCAGTACCAATCCGGCGATACGCCGTATCCCGACCTTGTTCGCTTCGGCCTGCGCCAGCAGCAGCGCGATCCACGCCCCCATGCTCGAGCCGACCAGGATCTGCGGTCCCATGCCATAGCGCTCCAGCACCTCCCGCGCCTCGTCGCGCCAGCGCCCGATGGTCCCCGAGGCGAAGTCGCCGGACGATTCGCCATGGCCGGAATAATCGAAGCGCACAAAGCTGCGCTGGCGCCTGTCCGCCCATTGGGCCAGCGCATTGGCCTTGGTGCCCGCCATGTCCGACTTGAAGCCGCCGAGCCAGACCACGCCGCAGCGATCGCCCGCCCGGCCATTGGCGCGCACCGCGATGCGCATGGCGGCTTCATCGCCCTCATGCTGGACAAACAGCGATTGCGGTTCGGTTTCGGCCATTCTATCTCTTGTCCTGTTCTGTTCCGGGCATGCCCCTTGGGCTGGCGGAGCGAAGCCGAAAGGGGAGTTCAGGCCATCAATCGCACGAAAGGGCACGGGAAAAAAGCCGCGGGCGGCGAAGGCGTGGCCATTCTCCAGATCATCCCCAACATGGAATCGGGCGGCGCCGAAAAGTCGGTGATCGAGATCGCGTCCGCGCTGACCCGCATCGGCGCCCGCGCCCTGCTGGCCAGCGGACCGGGGCGCCTGATCGGCGAGTTTCAGGCCCTTGGCGGCGAGTGGGTCCCCTTTGCCGCCGCCACCAAGAATCCGTTGCGCCTCATCTTCAATGCCCTCAGGCTGGCGCGGCTGATCCGGCGCGAAAAGATTTCGCTGATCCATGCCCGCTCCAGAGCCCCGGCCTGGAGCGCGCTTGCCGCAGCCCGCATCACCGGCATCCCCTTCGTCACCACCAATCACGGCGCCCATTCCTATTCCGGCCGCCTCAAGCGGCTCTACAACTCGGTCATGGCGCGCGGCGATCTGGTCATCGCCAATTCGCACTACACCGCCAGCCAGCTGCGCCGCCACCACCCCATCGCGCAGGATCGCCTGGTGGTCGTCCATCGCGGCGTCGACATCGCCGCCTTCGACCCGCAGGCCATTTCGCGCCAGCGTCTCTTTGCCCTGCGCGAACGCTGGGGCCTCGAATCAAGCCCGGCGCGGGTCATTCTGCTGCCCGCCCGCCTGTCGCCGCGCAAGGGCCACGACATCGCCATCGCCGCCATGGCGTTGCTGCCCGCCGGTCTGCGCGAGGGCCTGGTGATGCTGTTTCTCGGCGAGGACCAGGGCCGCAACGAGCACTCGCGGCGCATCCGCGAGCTGATCGCCGCCGCCGGGCTGGAAGGGCGCATCCGCATGGCCGGCCATTGCGCCGACATGCCGGCGGCCTACGCCCTGGCCGACCTCGTTCTCATTCCATCCACCGAACCGGAAGCCTTCGGCCGCGCCGCCGCCGAAGCCCAGGCCATCGGCGTTCCGGTGATCGCTTCCGACCTTGGCGCGGTGGCCGAAACCGTGCTGGCGCCGCCCGGCGTGGCGGCGGGCGAGGCCACCGGCTGGCGCGTGCCGGCGGGCGACCCGGCCGCCCTTGCCGCCGCCATGAACGAGGCCCTGTCGCTCGATCCGGCGGCCCGCGCCGCCCTGATTGCCCGCGGCCAGGCCCATGCGCGGGCTCATTTTTCGCTTGCCCGCATGACCTTCGCCACCCTGGCGGTCTATGACCGCCTTCTCGGCACCGGGCTTGCCGGCCGCCTTGGCGCCCTCGGCAAGGCTGGCGGCGGGGGCGAAGGCGATGTATAGCCATGTCGGACAGAAGGGGCGGACAGAAGGTCATATTGACTTGGCCGCTGTTCTTACTGATTTTATGTGACCTGAGTGGGCAGCGGCGATCGATGCCCGCAATGTGCAACAGGCGCCCGTGATGCGGCAGGACGCGCAAACGCGCCGAACTTGAGGAGACGACACAATAGCCCGACGTCCCATGAGACCCACAGCACCGACGCGCGAGGGTCCGCGCACGAATGAACTGATCACGGCCGATACGGTCCAGCTCATCGATCAGGATGGCGACAACAAGGGGCCGGTACCCTTGGATACGGCGCTCGAAGCGGCCGCCGAAGCGGGGCTCGACCTTGTCGAGATTTCGCCCCAGGCCAGCCCGCCCGTCTGCAAGATCCTCGACTATGGCAAATACAAGTTCCAGGCCCAGAAAAAGGCGGCCGAGGCGCGCAAGAAGCAGAAGACCATCGATATCAAGGAAATCAAGATGCGCCCCAATATCGACACGCACGACTATGACGTGAAGATGCGGGCGATGATGCGGTTCTTCGAGGAAGGCGACAAGGTCAAGGTGACGCTGCGCTTCCGCGGCCGCGAAATGGCGCATCAGGAGCTTGGCATGGCGCTGCTGCGCCGGGTCCGCGATCAGGTGACCGACACCGCCAAGGTCGAATCGGAACCCAAGCTCGAAGGCCGCCAGATGATCATGGTGCTGGCGCCGCGCTGATCCGGTTCCTCCCGGCCGGCGTCAACGCGGGCCGGGAGCGCCGAACTTGGGGGTACCGGAGGGCGCACCGGCCCCGTTTTCACAAGCCATAGGCATTTCCGGGAACGAGCGTCATCTGGCCGTTGGCGCCGGCGCCCGACACTCGCTCCATGGTCAGGGCGTTGCCCTGGCGATAGACCTTGAAGCAACCCCATTCGCTGCCCGCCCAGCCATTGTCCCATTTGCGGCAATAGGTGCCGTCGGCATTGATCTTCCACGATCCGGCCCCGGTCTGGGTGTCGCTGCCGCTCCACGCCTTGCCTTTCAGCGCGCCGCCAGCCTCGTGCAGGGCGGCGAATTTCTGTCCGCTGCCATCGGCATAAACGCTGTTGCCCGACAATGCGCCGGCCAGTTCGTCGGACCCCAGCGCCTTGCGCTCCGGCCCCGAGGCGATCTTCGGCTTGGCCTTGACCCCCGTTGCCGCCTGGGCCAGCGGCGCCTCGCGCGACGGGCTGGGCTTGGTACTGGCCTGGGGACCAGGGCTATTGCCGCCGGAACTTGAGCCGCAGGCGCCAAGCGATAGCGCCAATGCGGCGGCGATCAAGATCGATGCATTGAGTTTCATTGGAAATTGCCCCTGATTTCAGTTGTGCCGCTTTGTTTCCGCTCCTACAGCACCCGGCAGCGCCCGGACAGGACCCAGACTGCATCTTGAGTCTCCGGGCGTGCTGCCAAGTCTGCCGCGGAAGCGGGAATGCACCCGCCGCCCGCGGCAATGCCCTTGTCATTCCCCGTCTGCGCGCCTATAACCGCGCCGCTATAGAGCCGCCCGGCTTTTGATACGGGCCGGAGCGCCGCTTCATGCGGCGTTCCCTGGTTCCCGGTCACGGGCATGCCGTGGCGGCTCGCAATGCTCTTTGACGACGGATTTTCCGGGCGCGATCGCGCATCCGGCCCCTCGCCAGGAACACAATTTCGAAGGAGTAGAGCAAAATGCCCAAGTTGAAAAGCAAGAGCGGCGCGAAAAAGCGGTTCAGCCTGACCGCCAGCGGCAAGGTACGGGCCAATCAGGCCAACAAGCAGCATGGCATGATCAAGCGCACCAACAAGCAGATTCGAAACCAGCGCGGCACCACCACCCTGTCGCCCCAGGACGCCAAGATCGTCAAGCAGTTCCTCAACGGCTGAGGCAACTCGCGGCGCCGATTGGCACATTCTGACAGCTGAAAATTTCGATGGAGAACCGCAATGTCACGCGTTAAACGGGGCGTCACCGCTCACGCCCGCCACAAGAAGATCCTCGCCAAGGCTTCCGGCTATTACGGCCGGCGCAAGAACACCATCCGCATCGCCAAGCAGGCGGTGGACAAGGCGGCGCAATATGCCTATCGCGACCGCCGCGTCCGCAAGCGCAATTTCCGCGCCCTGTGGATCCAGCGCATCAATGCCGCCGCGCGCCTGAACGGCCTCACCTATGGCCGATTTATCAACGGCCTCGGCAAGGCCGGCATCGAGATCGACCGCAAGGTTCTGTCCGATCTCGCGGTACATGAGCCGCAGGCGTTCAAGGCCCTGGTCGAAAAAGCCCAGGCCGCGCTCGGCTGATCCGCAGTCTGCCCGCCTGACCGGGGCCCGGTGTCCTGAACCAGAAGTTCGTCGCATGGTGCGGCAGGCTCGGAACGAACTTCGGATTCAATAAGGACACTAGCAACTATATGATTCTAGTGTGGTTCCGGATTTGAAGTTCGTTTGAGAACCTGCCGCAAATTATGGAACGAACTTCAAACCCACCACACTGGCGGCGGCGCTGCATGCGCCGCCCGCCATTGCTTGCGTGGGCCGCTTTTCGTGAAGCGGCGGTAAGGGAACAATCGCGAGGCGGTCATGCCCGATCTGGACGAACTGGAAGCTGAAACCCTCAGCGCCATCGAAACCGCCGGTGACGAGGCGGCGCTGGAGGCGGTGCGCGTCGCCGCCCTGGGCAAGAAGGGCGCCATCAGCGACCTGATGAAGGGCCTCGGCGCCATGGGCGCCGACGAACGCAAGACCATGGGTCCGGCGCTCAACGGCCTCAAGGACCGGATCGGCGATGCCATCGCCGCCCGCCGCGAGGTGCTGCGCCGCGCCGCGCTGACCGCGCGCCTCGCCGCCGAGCGCGTCGACGTCACCTTGCCGGTGCGCCCCGGCCCGCTGGTCGAGGGCCGCATCCACCCGGTCAGCCAGGTCGTCGACGAGGTCACCGCGATCTGCGCCGATCTCGGCTTCTCGGTTGCCGAGGGGCCGGACATCGAAACCGACTTCTACAACTTCACCGCCCTCAACATCCCGCCCGAGCACCCGGCGCGGCAGATGCACGACACCTTCTATTTCGGCGAGCAGGAGGACGGCTCGCGCTACCTCTTGCGCACTCACACCTCGCCGGTGCAGATCCGCACCATGCAGTCCGTCGAGCCGCCGATCCGCGTCGTCATACCGGGGCGCACCTATCGCTGCGACAGCGACCAGACCCATACCCCGATGTTCCATCAGCTCGAAGGGCTGGTGATCGACAAGCAAACCCATCTCGGGCACCTGAAATGGGTGTTGCAGGAATTCTGCCGCGCCTTTTTCGAGATCGACAACGTGCGCATGCGCTTCCGCCCCTCCCATTTTCCCTTCACCGAGCCGTCGATGGAGGTCGATATCGCCTGCAAGCGCGAAGGGGGCGAAGTGCGCCTCGGCGAGGGCGAGGACTGGCTCGAGATCCTGGGCTGCGGCATGGTCCACCCCAATGTACTGCGCCACTGCAATCTCGATCCCGACATCTATCAGGGTTTTGCCTGGGGCATCGGCCTCGACCGCCTCGCCATGCTGAAATACGGCGCCCCGGACCTGCGCGCCTTTTTCGACGCCGATGCGCGCTGGATCCGTCATTACGGCTTCCGCCCGCTGGACCTGCCGACCCTGTTCGGAGGCTTGAGCCGATGAAATTCACCCTGTCCTGGCTGAAAGAGCATCTCGACACCAAGGCGGAGCTTGCCGAGATCGTCGAGACGCTGACCATGATCGGCCTCGAGGTCGAGCATGTCGACGATCCGGCGGAAAAATTCGCCCCCTTCGTCGTCGCCGACGTCAAGAGCGCCGAGCCCCACCCCAATGCCGACCGCCTGCGCGTCTGCATGGTCGATACCGGCTCGCAGGTCATGCAGGTGGTGTGCGGCGCCCCCAATGCCAGGGCCGGCCTGCGCGGCGTCTTCGCCCCCGCCGGCACCACCATTCCCGGCACCGGCATGGTGCTGACCCCGGCCACCATTCGCGGCGTCGCCTCCAACGGCATGCTGTGCTCGGAGCGCGAACTCGGCCTGTCGGACGAACATAGCGGCATCATCGAGCTTGAGACCGATGCCGCCGCCGGCACGCCATTTGCGTCGCTGATGGGCCTCGACGACCCGGTGATCGAGATCGCCATCACCCCCAACCGCCCCGACTGCCTCGGCGTTTCCGGCATCGCCCGCGATCTTGCCGCCGCCGGCATCGGCACCTACCGGGACGTCGCGGTCAAGCAGGTCGCGGGGGAATTTCCCTGCCCCACCGGCGTCACCCTCGATTTTTCCGGCGGCGACAGCCTGTGCCCGGCCTTCGCCCTGCGCCTGGTGCGCGGGCTGAAGAACGGCCCGAGCCCCGACTGGATGCAGGCCCGCCTGCGCGCCATCGGCTTGCGCCCCATCAGCGCCCTGGTCGATATCACCAATTACGTCACCTATGACCGCGGCCGCCCGCTCCATGTCTTCGACGCTGCCAAGGTCAAGGGCGACCTCACCGTGCGCCGCGCGCGCAATGGCGAGCAGCTGCTGGCTCTCGACGGGCGCACCTATGCTCTCGATCCTTCGATCTGCGTCATCGCCGACGAGAAAGGTGTCGAGTCGCTGGCCGGCGTCATGGGCGGCGAGGAAAGCGGCTGCTCGGAGGATACCGTCGACGTTCTCATCGAATCGGCGCTCTGGGTGCCGGCCAATATCGCCGAGACCGGGCGCCGCCTCGGCCTGCAATCGGACGCGCGCTACCGCTTCGAGCGCGGCATCGACCCCGCCTTCACCCTGCCCGGCCTGGACCTTGCCACCAATCTGGTGCTCGAGATCTGCGGCGGCAGCGCCAGCGAGGTCGTGCTGGCCGGGGAAATCCCCGACGCCGAGCGCCTCGTCAGCTTCGATACCGCGCAGGTCGCCCGCCTTTCCGGCCTCAAGCTGTCGGACACCGAAATCAAGGTCGTGCTCAAGGGGCTTGGCTTCTGGATGGTGGGCCAAGGCGGCGGCGAGCCCTACAAGGTCGCGGTGCCGAGCTGGCGCCCGGATATCGGCGGCGCCGCCGACCTGGTCGAGGAAGTGGTGCGCATCGAGGGGTTGGACCGCGTGCCGGCGACGCCGATGAGCCGCCCCGATGCCGTGGCCCGGCCCATTCTCACCGCCGGCCAGACCCGGCGCCACCGCGCCCGCCGCGCCCTGGCCGGGCGCGGCATGCTGGAGGCCATCACCTGGTCCTTCGTCTCCGGCGCCCAGGCCGGGGCCTTTGGCGGCGGCGACGAAAAACTCAAGCTCGCCAATCCGATCTCCGCCGACCTGTCCGACATGCGCCCCAGCCTGTTGCCAGGCCTGATTTCCGCCGCCCAGCGCAACGCCGATCGCGGCCTCGGCGATGTCGCCCTGTTCGAGGTCGGCCCGGCCTTTTTCGGCGCCGCCCCCGGCGAGCAGCAGGCGGTGGCCGGCGGCGTGCGCAGCGCCAGCGCCCATATGGCCGGCGCCGGGCGCCACTGGTCGCACGCCCATGCCCCCGTTGACGCCTTTGCCGCCAAGGCCGACGCCCTGGCCGCCCTGGCCGAGGCCGGCGCCCCGGTCGACAGCCTCCAGGTCTTCGACAATGCGCCGGACTGGTACCATCCCGGCCGCTCCGGTTCGCTGCAACTGGGGCCGAAGATGGTGCTCGCCCATTTCGGCGAAATCCACCCCCTGGCGCTGGAGGCCCTCGATGCCGAAGGTCCGATGGTCGGCTTCGAAGTCTTTCTCGACGCCATCCCGGCCCAGCGCGCCGCCAGCGCCAAAAGCCGCCCGGCGCTGGAGATCTCCGGCCTTCAGCCGGTGCGCCGCGATTTCGCCTTCCTCCTCGACGACGCGGTCAAGGCCGCCGACGTCATCCGCGCCGCGCGCGGCGCCGACAAGGCGATGATCGCCGAAGTCAGCGTTTTCGACCTCTTCGCCGGCAAGGCGCTGGGCGAGGGCAAGAAATCGCTGGCCATCGAGGTCACGCTTCAGCCGCGCGAGAAAACCCTGACCGACGAGGAAATCGACGCCGTGGCCAAGAGAATCGTGGCGGCGGTGGAAAAGGCGACCGGCGGCAGTCTGCGCGGCTAGGCCGCGTTCAGTACCACAGCCCGCTTCCCGGCAGCCGGTAGCGCGGGCCGGGAATGATCGGCACCGGGCCATGGGGATGCACCGCGCCGTCGCCGCCGAATTCGCCCGCGACATCGCCCGCCCCGGCCAGCGCCTCGAGCCGGCGCACCCGTTCCGATGTTTTGGGATGGGAGCGCAGCACCGAGGGCTGGGGCACCCGCCCGCCGGGCAGCACCATCTCCCATTGCCGGCCCTGGCTCTTTTCCAGCTTTCGCAGCGCCGAGGCCAGGCCCGCCGGATCCCCGGTCAGCGCCGCGGCATCGAGATCGGCGTCATATTCGCGCGCCCGCGACAACGCCAGTTGCAGCAGCGCGCCAATGGTTGGCGCCGCCCATAACAGGCCGATTCCGGCCCAGGGCACGGTGGCGCCCCCGGCAATGAGCGCCGGCAGGTTGAAGGCCAGCAGCACCAGGCCGATGGTCGACATCGTCGCCGTCATCCGGCTCACCATGTCGGCCAGCGCCATCACTTTCAGATCCTCGTTGCGGATATGGCTCATCTCATGGGCCAGTACGCCGGCGAACTGGCGCGGGGTGAGGCCGCGCATCAGGGCGTCGGTGACCGCGATCGCCGCGTTGTCGCGCCGGCCCACGGCGAAGGCATTCATCAGCTTGGAGGGCACGTAATAGAGATCCGGTACGGCGGAAAGGTCCGCCCGCGCCGCCAAATGGCGCAGGATGCGGTAGCCATGGGGAAATTCGTCTTCCGCCATCGGCCGCGCCTTGAACATCCGCAACACCAGGTCCGGCGACAGCCGCGCGCTCATCCACAAGGACGAAGCGCCCAGCGCAGCGGCCCAAACGATGCCCGGCCATCCGGCAAAGACGTAGGCACAGGCCGCCAGCAGCAGGACGCTGCCGCCCGCCAGCAGCAGCGTATGGGCACGATTGCGCCATTTGTGGCTGGCCCGCAGCGCCAGCCCCGCCTGTGCCGATCCCCTGGGTGTCAGTGCCATCATCGCCATGATATAGGGGTTTGCTCAATCGATTTCACGCCGCCTTTGGGGCGGCGCCGGATCACAAGACAGCGGATGGGGGCCGCCCAAGGATGCGCTTGCTGGACGCCATTCTCGACCGCATCGGCCTGTTCGTCGCCCGCGTCATCCAGAAGGAAACCTCCGGCTACCAGCCCTTCACCCCGTCCGATCCGGAAACCCTGAAACGCTGTCTGCAACCCGGCGACGTGCTGCTCGTCGAGGGCAACCAGAAACTTTCGGCGGCGATCAAATATCTCACTCAGTCGACATGGTCCCACGCCGCGCTCTATGTCGGCGACGCCTGCGCCGCGCCGCAGGCAGACGGCGAGCGGCCCTGCCTCGTCGAGGCCATTCTGGGCGCGGGCGTCATCGCCGTGCCGCTGTCGAAATACCGGACCTACAATACCCGCATCTGCCGCCCTGTCGGCCTGACCGGGGAGGACCGCGAGGCGGTCATCGCCTTTGCCCTCTCCCGCCTCGGGCAGAAATACGACACCCGCAATATCTTCGATCTCGCCCGCTATCTTTTCCCCACGCCGCCGGTGCCGACGCGCTGGCGGAGGCGCTTGATCGCACTGGGATCCGGCGAGCCGACCCGGACCATCTGCTCGACGCTGATCGCCCAGGCATTCCAGTCGGTGCGCTACCCCATCCTGCCGCTGGTTTCCCAGCCCGGCGACCCGCACCCGCGCGTCGGCTCGCGCTACAGCACCCGCGAGATTCTCCATATCCGCCACTATTCGCTGTTCGCGCCGCGCGATTTCGATGTTTCGCCTTTTTTCGCCATCGTCAAGCCGACCATCGAGGGCGGCTTCGACTACAAGGCGTTGAACTGGGGCGAGGCGGACGAGAGCGGTTCTTCCTGATGGCCTGCGGACCACCGGCCCTCCCCTGTTGAAAACGGGGCCATTGGCGGCGCGGCGGGCGTAATCTCCGGCGTCTGACGCCAGCGCGATAATCCTGCTTTCCGGCGCGCCATGGCAATGCTATCTAGCGCGGCAATGACCGACCTTTCCCACATCCGCAACTTCGCCATCATCGCCCATATCGACCATGGCAAGTCGACGCTCGCCGACCGCCTGATCCAGATGACCGGCGGGCTGACCGACCGCGAGATGAAGGAGCAGGTGCTCGATTCGATGGATATCGAGCGCGAACGCGGCATCACCATCAAGGCCCAGACGGTGCGCCTCAACTACACCGCCAGGGACGGCGAAACCTACGAGCTCAATCTCATCGACACCCCCGGCCATGTCGATTTCACCTATGAGGTGTCGCGCTCCCTGGCCGCCTGCGAGGGCTCGCTGCTGGTGGTCGATGCCAGCCAGGGCGTCGAGGCCCAGACCCTGGCCAATGTCTATCAGGCGCTCGACAACGACCACGAGATCGTGCCGGTGCTCAACAAGGTCGACCTGCCCGCCGCCGAGCCGGAGCGCATCCGCCAGCAGATCGAGGACGTCATCGGCCTCGACGCCTCCAACGCGGTGCCGATCTCGGCCAAGACCGGCCTTGGCGTCGCCGACGTGCTGGAGGCCATCGTCACCCGCCTGCCCGCGCCCAAGGGCGAGCCGGCGGCGCCCTTGAAGGCGCTGCTGGTCGATTCCTGGTACGATTCCTATCTCGGCGTCATCGTGCTGGTGCGCATCATCGACGGCACGCTGAAAAAGGGCATGCGCGTGCGCATGCTCGGCACCAATGCCATATACGATGTCGACCGCGTCGGCGTCTTCACCCCCAAGCTGGTGGCCACCGACATCCTCGGCCCCGGCGAGATCGGCTTTCTCACCGCCTCGATCAAGGAGGTTGCCGACACCCGCGTCGGCGACACCATCACCGAGGACAAGCGGCGCTGCGAAAAGCCGCTGGCCGGTTTCCGCCCGGCCCAGCCGGTGGTGTTCTGCGGCTTGTTCCCGGTCGATGCCGCCGATTTCGAGGACCTGCGCGCCGCCGTCGGCAAGCTGCGCCTCAACGACGCCAGCTTCTCCTTCGAGATGGAAACCTCGGCGGCGCTGGGCTTTGGCTTCCGCTGCGGATTTCTGGGGCTCCTGCATCTGGAAATCATCCAGGAGCGCCTGGAGCGCGAATTCGATCTCGATCTCATCGCCACCGCGCCCTCGGTGGTCTACCAGATCACCCTGACGGGGGGCAAAGAGATCGAGCTGCACAACCCGGCCGACATGCCCGATGTGATGAAGATCGCCGAGATCCGCGAGCCGTGGATCCGCGCCACCATCCTCACCCCCGACGAGCATCTCGGCGCCATTTTGAAACTGTGCCAGGACCGGCGCGGCATCCAGACCGACCTGACCTATGCCGGCAACCGCGCCCTGGTGTCCTATGACCTGCCGCTCAACGAGGTGGTGTTCGACTTCTATGACCGCCTCAAATCGGTCACCAAGGGCTATGCCTCCTTCGACTACCACATCACCGGCTACAAGGCGTCGGACCTCGTCAAGATGCAGGTGCTGGTCAATGCCGAGCCGGTCGATGCTCTTGCCATGCTGGTCCATCGCAGCCAGGCCGAGGCGCGCGGCCGCGTCATGTGCGAGAAGCTCAAGGATCTCATTCCCCGCCATATGTTCAAGATTCCGGTGCAGGCGGCGATCGGCGGCAAGGTCATCGCCCGCGAGACCATCGCCGCCCTGCGCAAGGATGTCACCGCCAAGTGCTATGGCGGCGACGTCACCCGCAAGCGCAAGCTGCTCGACAAGCAGAAGGCGGGCAAGAAGCGCATGCGCCAGTTCGGCAAGGTGGAGATCCCGCAGGAAGCCTTTATCGCCGCGCTCAAGATGGACAGCTGATACGACGCGGGGCAACATGGCGGGCAGTTTGGCCAGGAGAACCGGAACCCATGATGCCGACCCGTCTCGCCGCGCCGCTTGCGGCTCTCCTCATTGCCCTTGCCGCCACGCCCCCCGCTCCGGCGGCGGCCGAAGACGCCAGGCCGGCCAAGGAGCTATTCGGCCATGTATCGGGCGCCGCTGACCTGCCTCCCAATCCCTACGGCTTCTATACCCGGGGCTGCCTTTCCGGGGCGCTGGAACTGCCCGCCGACGGCCCCTATCACCAGGTCATGCGCCCCAGCCGCAACCGCGCCTGGGGCCACCCCCAGCTGATCGACTATCTGGAGAAGCTGACCGAGCGGGCGGCCCGGGCCACCGGCTGGCCGGGGCTGCTGATCGGCGATCTCGCCCAGCCGCGCGGCGGCCCCATGCTGACCGGCCATGCCAGCCACCAGGTCGGCCTCGACGCCGACATCTGGCTGATGCCGGCGCCGCCGCGCAAGTTGAGCGTGGCCGAGCGCGAGAGCATTTCGGCCGCCTCGATGATCGGCGCCAAGGAGGAAGTTCCCAAGGGTAACTGGAAGGTCGATCCGACGATCTGGAGCGGCGGCCAGGTCGAGCTGATCAAGGCCGCGGCCAGCGATCCCCGCGTCGCCCGCATCTTTGTCCATCCGGCGATCAAGAAGGCGCTGTGCGAGGCGGCCGGAGGCGACCGCGGCTGGCTCAGCCGGGTGCGCCCCTGGTATGGCCATCACTACCATATGCATGTCCGTCTCAACTGCCCCAAGGGCGCGGTGGGCTGCAAGAACCAGGACGGCCCGCCGGCCGGTGACGGCTGCGGCTCGGCGCTCGATTACTGGTTTTCCAAGGCCCCCTACGCGCCGCCGAAAAAACCGGCCAAGCCGCGCCCTCCGATGACCATGGCCAGCCTGCCGGCGGCCTGCAAACAGGTGCTGGAAGCAAAATAGGCGCGAGCCCGGCGGGGCAAGGCGGTATCGATCAGCCGGCGCAGTCCTTGCGGTCCGCGGGCCCCATCGGGCAATGAACCCCGGTGCCGCCAAGACCGCAATAGCCGCCCGGATTCTTGGCCAGATATTGCTGGTGATAGCCTTCGGCGAAATAGAACGGCCCGGCCTTTTCGATTTCGGTGGTCACCGGTCCGTAGCCGGCGGCGCGCAGACGGTCGTTGAAAAGCGCCCTTGTTTCCTCCGCCGCCGCGCGCTGGGCCTCGTCGCTGGCATAGATGCCGGAGCGGTACTGGGTGCCGATATCGGCGCCCTGGCGCATGCCCTGGGTCGGGTCGTGGTTCTCCCAGAAGATCTTCAGCAATTCGCGATAGCCGATCCGCTTGGGATCGAATATCACGAGCACCGCCTCGGTATGGCCGGTATTGCCGCTGCACACTTCCTGATAGGTCGGGTTTGGCGT
Organism: Rhodobiaceae bacterium; assembly: GCA_020441905.1. GTDB lineage: Bacteria > Pseudomonadota > Alphaproteobacteria > Rhizobiales > NORP267 > JAGRLG01. The sequence continues at coordinate 37,214 of JAGRLG010000024.1, forward strand.
CAAGCCGGCGCAATAGCCCACAGCCGTGACATGGACACCCGGCAACAGCCAGAACAGTCGCTCCGCGCCCCAGAAACAGCCCATGGCGAATAGCGCCCGCTCATGGCCGGGCGGATAGGGGCCCTTGAGCGGCGTGCCGCTGACAAAGTGATTGATGTCGGTTTCGATCGGGTTTCCCCGCCCCGGCAGAGCGGTTTCGGCGGTGGGCATGCGCGGCGTTCTGGTGAACAAGGACATTGAACCTCCCGGGTCGGTTTCCCTCGAACGCCGACATTTGATTCGCGATCATATCGGCAATTTCCGTAACGGCAACCAAGGCATTGCGCCCGGACTGCCTGCCGCGGCGGGTTTGCGCCTGTCGGCGGTCGGCGCGGCTTCGACTCTTTACAGGCCACCTTGCGGCCACGATACTGCGCAGCCATTTTTTTGACCCTCGGCGCTTCAGGCAAATCACAATGAAGACAACTGACTTCGGCGCACCGGCTGGTGACGGCGGATGCGCCGCCCCCGATCTGGTCATGGGCGGGCGCATGGTCGCCCTTGTCCTGGGGTTGTGCGCCGCCGCCCTTCTCGTGCTTGGTCTTTATCCTGAACTCGACCTGCGCCTTGCCGGCGGCGGTTTTCGCCCGGCTCCAGACGGCTTCACCTATCTGCGCCTCGATCCGGCCGTCTCGCTGGCCCGCAAGGTCAGCAATTACCTTCCCGGCCTGGCCTTCGCGCTGCTCTGCCTGCTGGCCTTGATACGGCGATTTTCGTCCCGTTTGCGGGCCGCCTTTGAGGCCCGGGATATCGCCTTCGCCCTGCTCGTATTTGCCCTTGGGCCGGGGCTGGCGGTCAATTTCGTCCTCAAGAGCCTGTCGGGCCGCCCGCGCCCGGTCCACATCACCGACTATCTCGGCAGTGCCGTCTTTCGCCCGTTCTGGGATTTTTCCGGCAGTTGCATCACCAACTGCTCCTTTTCCTCCGGCGAGGCCGCGGCGGCCACGGCGATGATCGCCTTCCTGCCCCTGGTCGGCGCTCGCTGGCGCGTCCTTGCCGCCGTCCTGGTCGCCGCCTTCATTCCGATCGTCTCGTTCCTGCGCATCTATATCGGCGCCCACTTTCCCTCCGATGTCATCTTTTCCATTGCCGTCACCCTCCTTGTCATCTGGGGGTTGCGGGCGGCGCTCTATACCCGCGCCCCGCGCTGGGCGGACGCGCGGGCATTCGAGCGCTGGTTCAACTGGCCGCTGGCGTAAAGCGCGCCGCATCCGGTTCGCCGCTTGCGCGAGCCATCCCTTTGGCTGTAAGTCCGGCCCATGAGGGCAGAACACCAACAGCGCCAGAGCGGCGGCGGAGCGGGCGGGCTGTTTTGCCGCGCCGCGCGCCATCCGATCATTGCCGGCACCGTCTGTCTGGCGCTGGTATCGGTGTTCTTTCTGCTCTTTCCCCGCCTCGACCTCGCCGCCAGCCGCCTTTTCTATGTCGGCGACGGCGTCTTCCCCGCCGACGGCAACGGCGCCCTGCGCCAGCTTCGCGACCTCGGCCGCCTCGTCACCTGGGTCGCCGGCATCGGCTCGGCGCTGGCGCTGATCTATCTCGCCGCCACCAGGCGCAACCTCGACGCCCTGCGCAAGCCGGCCTTCCTGCTGCTCACCTTAGGCCTGGGTCCGGGGCTTCTGGTTTCGGCCATGAAGGCGCTGTTCGGCCGCGCGCGGCCCAAGAACACGCTGCCCTTCGGCGGCGATTCGCCCTTCTCCCCGCCCTGGGAGATCGTCGAGCATTGCGTCCGCACCTGCTCCTTCATCTCCGGCGAGGCGGCGGCCTCGTTCTGGCTCATCGCTTTTGCCTTCGTCACCCCGCCGCGCTGGCGGCGCCAGGTCGCCGCCGGCGCCCTCGCCTTCGCCTTCGTCATTTCCCTCAACCGCATTGCCTTCGGCGCCCATTTCCTCTCCGATGTCGTCATCGCCTGGATCCTGACCCTGCTGGTCATTCTCGCCCTGCGCGTTGTCATGCTGGAGCCGGGACGGCGTTGAGCGCGGCGGAGCGGTCAGGAGCGCATGCCGGCCCTTGCGCACCGCCCCATTCCGGTTAAAAAGGCGCGACACGCCCGCCCCCTCAAGCGCATCCCGCGTCCCTCTAACGGAGAAACAGGCCATGGCATCGAGCGACATCAAGAAGGTGGTTCTCGCCTATTCCGGCGGCCTCGACACCTCGATCATTCTCAAATGGCTGCAGGAGGTCTATGGCTGCGAGATCGTCACCTTCACCGCCGATCTCGGCCAGGGCGAGGAACTCGACCCGGCGCGCAAGAAGGCCGAGATGCTGGGCATCAAGGAAATCTATATCGAGGATCTGCGCGAGGACTTCGTCGCCAACTACGTCTATCCGATGATCCGCGCCAATGCCGTCTATGAGGGCGTCTATCTGCTCGGCACCTCGATCGCCCGCCCGCTGATCGCGAAAAGGCTGGTGGAGATTGCCGAGGCCACCGGCGCCGACGCCATTTCCCACGGCGCCACCGGCAAGGGCAACGACCAGGTGCGTTTCGAGCTCAACGCCTATGCCCTCAACCCGGATATCAAGGTCATCGCGCCGTGGCGCGAGTGGGAGTTCAAATCCCGCACCGATCTCATCGAATTCGCCGAAAAGCACCAGATCCCGGTGCCCAAGGACAAGCGCGGCGAAGCGCCGTTCTCGGTCGATGCTAATCTTCTGCACTCGTCCTCGGAGGGCAAGGTGCTGGAGGATCCCTGGGAGGGCCCGCCGCCTTACGTCTTCCAGCGCTCGGTCAGCCCCGAGGATGCCCCCGACAAGGCGGTCGAGGTCGAAATCGAGTTCCTGCGCGGCGACGCCATCGCCCTCGACGGCAAGAAGATGTCGCCGGCCAGCCTGCTCGCCGCCCTCAACGATCTGGGCCGCGACAACGGCATCGGCCGCGTCGATCTGGTCGAGAACCGCTTTGTCGGCATGAAGTCGCGCGGCATCTACGAAACCCCCGGCGGCACCATCCTGATGGCCGCTCACCGCGCCATGGAATCGCTGACCCTGGACCGCGAGGCCATGCATCTGAAGGACTCGCTGATGAGCCGCTATGCCGAGCTCGTCTATTACGGCTTCTGGTTCGCCCCCGAGCGCGAAATGCTCCAGGCCCTGATCGACAAGAGCCAGGAGCATGTCGAGGGCAAGGTTCGCCTCAAGCTCTACAAGGGCAATGTCATCGTCATGGGGCGCAAAAGCGCAAAATCGCTCTATTCCGACGCGCTTGTCACCTTCGAGGACGACCGCGGCGCCTATGACCAGAAGGACGCCGAAGGCTTCATCCGCCTCAATGCCCTGCGTTTGCGCACCCTGGCGGCGCGCCGCCGCGCCACCTAGAGCATGTTCCGGCCGGATTAAGACAATCCGGTCGACGATAATAGGCGTCTGAACAATAAGTTAGCGCGCTATTACCCGCGCTCGAGATTGGCGATCGCCCGCGTCAGCAGGTCGTCGAGCAAGGCGATCTCGTTGCCCGACATCCCGGCATGGGCAATGGCATTGACCTGGCGCCACATCGTGGCGCTCTCGGCCCATTTCTCCTGGCCCAGCCTTGTCAGCGCCACCAGCACCTCGCGCCTGCTGTCCGGATTAGTGCGCCGCGTCACCAATCCTTCGCGTTCCATTTCGCCAAGGATCAGCGAAACCGCCGCCGTTGTGCGGTCGACCTGGGCCGCAAGCTCAACCTGTGTCTTCTCGCCGCCCTGGCTCAGCGACAGCAGAATTGGCCAGTAGGCGAGCTTGATGCCAAAGCGGTTGAGATAGCGCTGCGCCGCGCCTTGCGCCCGCGAGGCCGCCATGGTGGCAAGTCGCCCAAAGGCTTGGCGCGCCGGATCAGTCTCTTCATGTCCCGTCATGCAGACTGTTTAGCACTTGACAGTTAATAATCAATCGGCAAATTATTAAGCACTTAATGATTGCTAACCTGCAAGGAGACTGAAATGGTCCGGACCTACCGCCCCGCTACCATCTGGTTGCACTGGATCGCCGCGGCGCTGATAGTGGCCCTGGCCGCCACCGGCAAGATCATGACCGGACTCGATATCTCGCCGCTGAAGGCCGCTATCTACCGCGCCCATGGCTTTACCGGTGTCGCCGTTCTGTTCTTGACCCTGCTGCGCATCGCCATCGTCCTCGGAGTTGGGCATGACGCCGCCGATCCGCGCTGGCCGGCATGGATGAATGCCGCCAGCCGGCTGGCTCATTACGGGCTATATGCGCTGCTGCTGGCGCTGTCCGGATCAGGCATCGCCACCATGGCCCTCTCCGGTCTCGGCGACGTGCTCTTGCGCGGTGCGCTGGGCCAATGGCCGGATCTGCAAGCCGTCGCGCCGGCAAACGCCCATCACCTCCTCGCCAACATCTTTCTGGCCCTGCTGGCGCTTCATGTCGCCGCCGCGCTCTACCACCAATACTGGCGCCGCGACGCTGTATTTGCCCGCATTTGGCCTTCCCGCGGCGGTCCTCGCACTTGAAGCCGCTTTAGCGGCCCGCGCCTGCCGTCCTGGCGAAGAACGCTCCACGCCCGCGCCTAGCTGCCAGTGCCGCCCGAAAAACCGCCGCGCCGCGGCGGGCTGCCAGCGACCGTTTGTCGCAATTGCAAATCATTCGCAGAAACTTCTGGCTTTTGGCAATTCACGCGATTATGTTGCCTCCGGCCGCCGGGGGTCCGGGGGTCGAATTTGATCGCGAATTGAAAAATTGCAGCGATCGGTCCTTGAAACCGATATGAGGCAAATATCATGATACGAAACGCAACTGCGGCGTTATTGGCTGTCGCCGCGTCGATTTTCATTCTCTCCACATCCTCCGGCCATGCCATCGAATACCCGATCGGCGAGCCGGTAAATGGCGGCGGCCTTGAAGTCGCCGCGGTCTATCTTCAGCCCATCGAGATGGATCCTCCGGGCATGATGCGCGCCGCCGCCGAGTCCGATGTCCATCTGGAAGCCGACATCCACGCCCTCGCCGACAACAAGCACGGCTTTGCCGAGGGCGAATGGGTGCCCTATCTCGCCATCACCTTCGAACTGACAAAGGACGGCGGCGAAACCGTAAAGGGCGATTTGATGCCCATGGTGGCCAGCGACGGCCCCCATTACGGCGACAACATCAAGCTGATGGGGCCGGGTAAGTACAAGCTCAAGTTCAATATTTCGGCGCCAGGTTCCGGCAAGGCCCATTTCGGCCGCCACACCGACAAGGAAACCGGGGTTGCGCCCTGGTTCGAGCCTTTCACCACCGAATATGAATTCGTTTATGCCGGCATCGGCAAGAAGGGTTCGTACTAACAGAAAAGCCGGCGGTACGCGCCACCGCGCCGCCGCCGGCCGAAATGCTTGCAAGATTGGGTTCAAGCCGGATAAGCCGCAGCCATGAAACCTACAGCGACCACTATCTACAGGGATTCTGCCCCTCGGCGCCGGACGTTTCGTCCGGCTTTGGCGGTTCTTGCCGCTTCTTCGTTCTGGATTTCAGCGATCTTCGCGCCGAAAATGGCCGCGAGCGAAGAAACCCCGACCTTCACCCTGGAAATGAAGGACGGCGTGCTCACCCCCGACCGCATCGAGATCCCGGCCGATACCACGGTAAAGATCATCATCCGCAATACCGGCACCACCCCGGCGGAGTTTGAAAGTTTGCGCTTGCGCAAGGAAAAGGTGCTCGGCCCCGGCGTAGAGTCCTTCATCGTCATCCGCCGTCTGTCGCCGGGCGAATATCCGTTTTTCGACGAATTTCACATGGAGACCGGCCAGGGTGTGATCATCGCGCGCTAGGCCGGAAAAGCTGTCATGCTGGCACAGATCACCCTTATCGTCTGGCGCGAAAGCGTCGAAGCCCTGCTTGTGGTGGGAATTCTCCATGCCTGGCTGGCCCATAACGGCGCCAGGACGGGGTTGCGCTTCCTGTGGGGCGGCGTTGCCGCCGGCATTCTCGCTGCGGTTGCCCTATCGGTCCTGCTGGTCAGGTTTGCCGCCAGCCTGCCGCCGGAAGGACAGGAATATTTCCAGGCCTTCCTCATTTTCTTTGCCTGCATACTGATCGTGCAGATGGTGCTGTGGATGCGCCGCCATGGCCGGCGCATGAAACAGGATCTGGAATCCGGCCTTGCCAGCTCGGCGCAGTCCGGGCGCTGGTGGGGCGTCTTTGCCATCGCCGCGCTTGCCATCGCCCGCGAGGGCAGCGAAGCCGTGATCTTCCTCCAGGGCATGATCGCCGCCGCCGGCGCCGGCGGTTTTCTCGACATTGCCGGGGGAACGGCACTCGCCCTCGCCGCCGCCGCCGCCACCTATGGCCTGTTGCAGTTTGGCGGCCGCTTCCTGTCCTGGCCGCTTTTTTTCCTCATCACCGAAGCCATGCTGCTGTGCCTGGCCTGCGCGCTGCTGGTCACCGGTATCGGCTACCTCGTTTCCTTTGGCTATCTGCCCTATACAGACCCGGTCTGGGATAGTTCGGCTGTTCTCGACGATGCCGCGCGCTTTGGCGGGTTCGTCGCCGCCCTGACCGGCTACCGCGCCCAGCCCGATATCGTCACCATTGCCACCTGGCTGGTCTATTGGAGCGCCATCGCCGCGCTGTTGCGCATTCAGGCGCGCCCCCGCCGCCAGGGAGAACTGGCCGCCTCATGACCTCGTATCAGCCAGCCACCTCGTTTCGCGCCGCCGATCCGCCCCTGATGGCGAGGATCGGCGACTGGCTGCGCCGCCATCAGCGCGCCATCCGCTGGACCCAGTGGGCGGTGATCCTAGTCTATGCCACGCTTCTCATCGCCCCGACCCTTGTCTCCCTGCCGGGACGCGCCGCCCACATCTGGGACAATGTCACGCTCTTCGCCCAGTTCGTGTTCTGGGGCATCTGGTGGCCCGGCGTCCTGATCTCCATGCTGCTGTTCGGGCGGCTTTGGTGCGGGGTATTGTGCCCGGAAGGATCCTTGTCGGAACTGGCGAGCCGCCACGGCCGCGGCGGCGCCATTCCGCGCTGGGTGCGCTGGCCGGGCTGGCCCTTCACCGCCTTCATCCTCACCACCGTCTATGGCCAGATGGTCTCCGTCTATCAATACCCCAAGCCGGCATTGCTGATTCTCGGCGGCTCGACCGTGGCCGCGATCGCCATCGGTTATCTCTATGGCCGCGACCGGCGCGTCTGGTGCCGTTATCTGTGCCCGGTCACCGGCGTCTTCGGCCTCCTCGCCAAGCTGGCGCCGATGCATTTTCGCGTCGACCGCAATGCCTGGGACAGCTGCCCGCCGAAACTCGGCCGCACCGCAACGGTGACCTGCGCGCCGATGTTGCCGCTGCACAATATGGACAGCGCCTCCGCCTGCCACATGTGCGGGCGCTGCGCCGGCTATCGCGACGCCATCGAGCTGACCGCCCGCGCGCCCGGCTCCGAGGTCGTCGAGGTTTCGGGCCGTAGCGCCAATGGCTGGGAAAGCGCCCTCATCATCGTCGGCCTGATGGGCATCGCCATCGGCGCCTTCCACTGGGCGTCCTCGCCCTGGTTCGTCATCGCCAAGCAATGGGCCGCGACCTGGCTCGTCACCCACGACATGATCTGGCCGCTGTCGACCAGCCTGCCGTGGTGGCTGCTGACCAATTACGCCGCCAATAACGACGTCCTCAATCTGCTCGACGGCGCGCTCCTGCTCGCCTATATCGCCGCCACCGCCGCCGCCATGTCCCTCGCCCTAGGCTTGCCCCTGGCCGCCGCCGCCCGCGTGCTCGGACCATGGAACTGGCAGCGCTTCCACCATCTCGCCCAGGCCCTGCTGCCGCTCGCCGCCTGCGGCGTCATTCTCGGCCTTTCGGCGCAGACGGTGACATTGCTGCGCGCCGACGGCTTCGACCTTGGCTGGATCGGCGCCGCGCGTGTGACCGCCCTCGCTTTTGCCAGTGCCTGGAGCCTGTATCTGGGCTGGCGCATCGCCGGCAAATATGCCGGAAACGCCGCCCGCCTCGCCGCCACCGGCGCCGTGGCCCTGGCCGCGGCGGCGCCGGTGCTGGCCTGGTCGCTGCTGTTCTGGATCTGGTAGCGCCGCTTCAACGGCTGGGCCAGGGCGTTCGCAAGCAATCATTGCGCTTTGCCCGGTTCGGCATATATTGCGCCGCAATATGCCAGTGCGCGCCATGACGGCAGCGCGGAGAACATCTTCCATGAAATTGCGAAACATCGCCATCATCGCCCATGTCGATCATGGCAAGACCACCCTTATCGACCGCCTGCTCGCCCAGTCCGGCACCGTGCGCGACAATCAGCGCGTCGCCGAACGGGCCATGGACTCCAACGATCTGGAGCGCGAGCGCGGCATTACCATCCTCGCCAAGGTGACCTCGGTGGTCTGGGGCGACACCCGCATCAATATCGTCGATACGCCGGGCCATGCCGATTTCGGCGGCGAGGTCGAGCGCATCCTCAATATGGTCGATGGCGCCGTGGTGCTGGTCGACGCCTCGGAAGGGCCGATGCCGCAGACCAAATTCGTCGTCTCCAAGGCGCTCAAGGTCGGGCTCAAGCCGATCGTCGCCATCAACAAGATCGACAAGCAGGAAGCGCGCCCCGACGCCGTCATCGACGAGGTCTTCGACCTCTTTGCCGCCCTCGACGCCGATGAGGGCCAGCTCGATTTTCCCATTCTCTACGGCTCGGCCAAGCAGGGCTGGATGGCGACGTCCCCGGACGGTCCGAAGGAGGACATGGCGGCGCTGTTCGATCTCGTGGTGCGCCACGTGCCGCCGCCGACAGTCGAGGACGGGCCGTTCCGCATGCTCGCCACCACCATCGAGGCCGACCCCTATCTGGGGCGCATCCTCACCGGCCGCATCACGTCGGGCACCGTGCGCCCCAACCAGGCGGTCAAGGCCCTGGCGCGCGACGGCAGGCGCATCGAGCAGGGCCGGATTTCCAAGGTCCTGGCATTTCGCGGCCTTGAGCGCCTGCCGGTCGATGAGGCCCGCGCCGGCGATATCGTCGCAATTGCCGGTCTGGAAACCGCCACCGTCGCCGACACCATTTGCGATCCGGCGATCGAGAAGCCGATTCCGGCCCATCCCATCGACCCGCCAACCCTGGCCATCACCTTCCGCATCAATGACGGCCCGCTGGCCGGCCAGGAGGGCGACAAGGTGCAGAGCCGGGTCATCCGCGAGCGCCTGCTGCGCGAGGCCGAGGGCAATGTCGCCTTGCGCGTCGCGACCACCGCCGATTCAGACAGCTTCGAGGTTTCGGGGCGCGGCGAATTGCAGCTCGCCATCCTCATCGAGACCATGCGCCGCGAGGGTTTCGAGCTCACCGTCGGCCGCCCCCGGGTGCTGATGCGCGAGGGCGAGAACGGCACCCGGCTGGAGCCGGTCGAGGAGGTCATCATCGATGTCGACGAGGAATATGCCGGCGGCGTGGTGCAGAAGCTGTCCGAGCGCCGCGCCCAGCTGCGCGACATGCGCGCCTCCGGGATCGGGCGCCAGCGCCTGGTCTTTCACGCCCCTACCCGCGGCCTCATCGGCTACCAGAGCGAATTGCTCTCCGACACCCGCGGCACCGCGGTCATGAACCGCCTGTTCCACGATTATGTGCCCTATCTCGGCCCCATCGAGGGCCGGCGCACCGGGGTGCTGATCTCCAATGGCGACGGCGATGCGGTGGCCTATGCGCTGTGGAACCTGGAGGATCGCGGGCCGATGTTCGTGTCGCCGGGCGAGCGCGTTTATGAGGGCATGGTGGTCGGCGAGCACAGCCGCGGCAACGATCTTGAGGTCAATGTCCTGAAAGGCAAGAAGCTGACCAATATCCGCGCCGCCGGCAAGGACGAGAACGTCCAGCTGACCACGCCGGTCAACATGACGCTGGAGAAAGCCATCGCCTATATCGGCGACGACGAACTGGTGGAAGTCACCCCCGGTGCCATCCGTATCCGCAAAGCGCTGCTCGACCGCCACGAGCGCAAGCGCGCCGAGCGCGGCCGCGACAGCGTCGCTTAGGGCTATTGCCGCACGAAATCCCATTTTGTGCGCCTGTTGAGCGCTTATTAACGTCCGTGATGTAACCATTGCCAGCTAGGCTATGGAAAAGCACATGTGGTCTCGGGCGATAAAGGGCGACTACTTGCTCCTCGCGAGCTTGATTGCGCTTGGATTCTTGACGATTTTCAGCGCCGTCGCGATCACCCGGTCGATCTCGCGCAGCGCCCTGACCAGCGATGCCCGCCAGCTCGCCATCCATTGGGCCGAACATATCACCGCCCACGCCCAGGGCCGGACCGGCGCCGCGGACCTCCACCAATCAGAACATGTCCCCGAGGACGGCGCGGAGCGGCGCGCGGGCGACCCCGCCACCACCCTGCGCGGCGCGCTAATGCCTGGGCTCGCCGAGTTTGCCTGGCTGGAAAAGGCAGCGCCCCAGGCGCAGATGAGAGCATTGCTTGGCAGCGAGGATCCGCGAAGCTTCCATTCCGGCCGGCATGTCGGGGTCATCCATGGCTATGCGATTTTTGACCCTAGAATGGCACTGATCGGAAGCGACGGAATTTTCGCCCATCGGGATTTCGATCGGCTGGCCGCGACACCGGCTTTTTCCAAGGCGTTTTCCACCGCCGTGGAAAGCGGCAAGACCCTGATCGCAAATGCAGCCCTTAGCGATCCCGGCCAGCCCGCGCATATCCTTCGCGCATTTGTGCCGATCACCCTCGACGGCGCCCTTGCCGCCGTCATGGTCGTCGATCTGGACCAGTCGGCTTCGGTGACCCTTCTTGGCAATGCCTTCAACGTTGTCGTTCTGAGTAATGGCGGCACTGATGGTTATCGGCATTGCCGTGCCGGTCTTCGCCGTGTGGCGCCGCATCCGCCGCCAGCTGGAATTGCAGAGCCAGGTCGATTTCATAACCCTGCACGACCCCCTGACCAGCCTGCCCAACCGGATGCAGTTCACCAGATATCTCAAGACCGCACTCGACAATGCGGGCCGCAACCATTCCTCCGTGGCCCTGATCTGTGCCGATATCGACCGATTCCGCGAGATCAACGATACCCGTGGCCACCCCGCCGGCGATGCCCTGCTGGTGGCGGTCGCCGCGCGCTTCCGCGAGGCGACGATCGCCTGCGACGCCATCGCCGCGCGCCTTGGCGGCGATGAATTCGCCATTGCGGTCCAGGGTGAAAATGCCCGCGAAAGCGCCCTCATGCTGGCCCGCATCCTGCGCGATACCATAGCCGATGCCGATGTCCGCTCGCACCGCAAGATGGCCACCACCATCAGCATCGGCATGGCGGTCGGCCCCGGCGACGGCGCCGAGGCGCTGGTGCTGCTCAAACATGCCGACATGGCGCTCAGCCGGGCCAAGGCAGCCGGTCCCGGCTCGACCCGCCTCTATGTGCCGTCGATGGAAACCGAAACCCAGAGCCGCTATGCCCTCGAGCGCGATCTGACGCAGGCTATCGAGGCCAACGAGCTGGAATTGCTTTACCAGCCGCAGATCAACCTGCTGAGCGGCCAGGTGACCGGCTATGAGGCGCTGCTGCGCTGGCAGCACTCGCGCCGCGGCCACGTTTCACCCGAAGAATTCATCGCCTGCGCCGAGGAAAGCGGCCTGATCGACCGCATCGGCACCTGGGTGCTGAGAACCGCCTGCCAGGCAGCCGCATCCTGGCCCGAACCGCTGACGATAGCCGTCAATATCTCGGCGGCCCAGTTCATGAAGGGCAATATCGTCGACACCGTCGAAACGGTGCTTCAGGAAACCGGACTTGATCCGGCGCGGCTCGAAATCGAGATCACCGAAAGCCTGCTGCTTCACAATATCGAAAAAGTGCAGAACGCCCTCGGCCGCCTCAACCGCATGGGCATATCGATCGCGCTGGACGATTTCGGCACCGGCTATTCCAGCCTGAGCTATCTCGCCCGCTTTGCTTTCCAGAAAATCAAGATCGACCGCTCCTTCGTCTGCGGCGTCAGCGCCACGCGCGAATCCATGGCGGTGATCAAGGCCATCGTCAGTCTCGGCCACGCCCTCGATGTCACGGTGATCGCCGAAGGGGTTGAGACAGAGGAACAGATGCGCGCCCTGCGCGCCGCCGGGTGCAGCCGGGTTCAGGGCTATCTCTACGGCAAACCGGCAAAGGACATTCTCGACCCCTGGGCCGCCACCGTCGCCATCGCGCGCGGCGAGCGGCGAATCAGCGGCGCCGCCTGACGGGCCCTGCCGTTCGCCGGCAACGGGCAGCCGGCGCGCCGGTTCCGGCAACGCCCTCCTGTCGGTACAGGCGCATTCGCGCTAGACTGACGCCATGGTTGCCGTCGACACCACCATTCGCGCCGCGAGCGCCGGAGACACCGAAGACCTTGCCCAGCTTTACCTCGAGGCTTGGCATGGCGCCTATCGCGGCATCATAGCTCCCCTGGCTCTCGAACGCATGATGGCGCGGCGCGGCAACGCCTGGTGGCGCCGCGCCATTACCGCAAGGTCCGAAAATCTTCTCGTTATCAGCTTCGACGGCGTACTGGTCGGCTATGCCAGCCTCGGTCCGGCGCGCCGCCCCATTGGCGGGCTGCGCGGCGAGATCTATGAATTGTATCTGCGTCCGGTCTATCAGGGCATTGGCTTTGGCACCCGCCTCTTCGAGGCCGCGCGCCGCCGGCTCGATGCCGCCGGCCTTGGCGGTCATCTGGTTTGGGCCCTGCGCGAAAACGAGCAGGCCTGTGCCTTCTACCTTGCCAAAGGCGGAACGGTGGCAACCAGCGTCAATGAGAGGCTGGGCGGCCAGACCTTGCGCAAGATCGCCTTCACCTGGCGCTAGTGCGCGCTGCCGTCGGGTTCAATCACCGGCAGGTCCAATCACCGGCAGGTGAAATTACTGACACCGGAAACATTGACCGGATTGAAATGGCACGGGGGGCGGCCTGCGCCTTGTCCGCGCAAGGACCAACCCCACCCGTTTTCACGACAGGGTCGGCGCCGGCAGTCCGTTGGCGGCGCAGGCCGCCGTCAAGGTATTCGCCAGCAGCAGGGCAATGGTCATCGGCCCGACACCGCCGGGCACCGGCGTGATCGATCCGGCAACCTCCTTGGCCTCGTCGAAGGCAACATCGCCGATCAGCCGCGTCTTGCCATTGCCGGCGTCGATACGGTTGATGCCGACATCGATGACGCAGGCCCCCGGCTTGACCCAGTCGCCGCGAACGAGTTCGGCCCGCCCCACCGCCGCGACCAGGATATCGGCGCGCCGGCATACATCGGCCAGGTTCCTGGTGCGCGAATGGGCGATGGTCACCGTGCAGTTGTCGGCCAGCAGCAATTGGGCCAGCGGCTTGCCGACGATATTGGACCGTCCGACGATCACCGCTTCCTTGCCCGTCAGATCGCCCAGGGCGCGGCGCGCCAGAATGCGGCATCCCGCCGGCGTGCACGGCACAAGGCTGTCCTGCCCCGTCGACAGGCGTCCGACATTCTCAAGATGGAAGCCGTCAACATCCTTGGCCGGATTGATGGCGTTGATGACCAGATCCTCGTCGAGCTGGCCCGGCAGCGGCAGCTGCACCAGAATGCCGTGGACCGCAGGATCGTTGTTGAGCCTGTCGATCAGCGCCAGCAGCTCGTCCTGGCCGGTGCCGGCGTCGAGGACATGCTCGAAGGAGTTCATGCCGGCTTCCACGGTTTGCCGCTTCTTGTTGCGGACATAGACCTGGCTCGCCGGGTCCTCGCCGACCAGCACCACCGCAAGCCCTGGCGTCAGGCCATGTCCCGATTTCAGCGCGGCCACCTGCGCCGCCACCTTTTCGCGGATCTCCGCCGCCACTGCCTTGCCGTCGAGTATCTGTGCGCTCATCGTGCCGTCTTCCTTGCTGCCTTTACAATTTCCGTTTCATGCTGGCCCAGCGCGCGCAGGCGTTCAATGACATCGCCCGCATCGCCGCCAAGACGCAGCGTCTTGATTCTCCCCTTGGCGCCGGCGGTCAGCGTCACCTCGCGCTTGGCCAGACCCAGGGCGCGCGCCAGCAACCTGACCAGGGCCTCGTTGGCCTTGCCGTCCTCGGGAACGGCGCGCACCCGCGCCGCCACCACCTCGCTGGCATCATCGAGCCGCTGCACACCTTCCAGCGCGTCGCGCGAAGCATTCGGCGTCAGCCGCACCCGGACCAGGACCGCGTCTCCGGCAAGTTTCCAGGGTGGGGTCATGACGGCGGGCGGCGGGTCAGTAATAGAAGGTCCGCAGGATGAACTGCTGCACGAAATAGATGATCAGCAGCAGGATGATCGGCGAAATGTCGATGCCGCCGAGATTGGGCAGCAGGTTGCGGATTGGCCGCAATGCCGGCTCGGTCAGCCGGTTGAGCGTGTCGGCGACGAGATAGACGAAGCGGTTGCGGGTATCGACGATCCCGAAGGCGATCAGCCAGCTCATCACCGCCGAGGCGATGATGATCCACCAATAGAGCTGGAGAACCAGCAACACGACATCGAAAATTGCCAACATGCCCTATCCCCCGCGGGTCCCTGGAGCCAACAGCCCTCTCATGTACCCGCCGCGGGCGGCCGCCGCAAGCACGCAGCGGGGCAAATGCGCCAGGCCGTGCCATCTTTCTTGACAGCCATCATGGCCGCCCACTAAATACCGCCCAGCGCGCCACACGCCCTGGCGCGCCTTGGGGCCGTAGCTCAGCTGGGAGAGCGCCGCGTTCGCAATGCGGAGGTCAGGGGTTCGATCCCCCTCGGCTCCACCAATCTTCTCGAATTTCCTATTTGAGATTGATCGATGATCCTGGCCGGGCGCCAGCCGGCCCACCGGACGGGGCACCGGCCGCGGGCGGATTTGGGCCAGTGCCTTACGCTTGCGCACGCGAAAGGCCGGCCGCGCGCGAAAGGTCGGCGGACTGGCCGACGACTTTTGAGATCTGCAGCAGCTGTTTGGCCAGCGGGCTTGTCTTGTGCCAGATCATGCCGACCGTTCGCGAAGGTTGCGGACTCTTGAAGCGGGCCACCGACACCGGTGCCGAGCGGGTCTCCACCGCCACCGCCATTTCCGGGATCAGGGTGACCCCCATGCCGGCGCTGACCAGTTGAACCAGGGTGGACAGGGAACTGCCGTCGAGCAGCTCCCGCGGGCGCGCCGAATGCATGCTGCAGAACGACAGGGCCTGATCGCGAAAACAGTGCCCCTCTTCCAGCAGGAGCAGCCTCATTTCGCGCAGCTTTTCGCGATCGGGTACCGGCTTGCCTTCGTCCCCGGCCGGGCGGATCAGCAGGAATTCCTCCGAGAACAGGGCAATCTCGGTCAACGAAGGTTCAGACACCGGCAGCGCGACGATCGCGGTGTCGATCCGGCCCTCCGCCAGTTCCTGAAGCAGCTTCGATGTCAGCGTCTCACGCACGTGAATGTCGATGCCTTCATGCATGAGGGCGAGGTTGCCTATAATGGCAGGCAGCAGGTAGGGCGCGATCGTCGGGATCACGCCGATCCGCAGCCGCCCCACCAGTTGGTCGCGCGAGGCGCGTGCCAGGTCACCCAGATCGTAGACGGAGCGCAGGATATCGCGGACGCGCTCGACGAATTCCTCGCCGAAATTGGTCAGGCGAACTTCGCGCCCGCCTCTCTCGAAGACCTTCGTGCCCAGCGCTTCCTCCAATTCCTTGACCTGCATCGACAGGGCGGGCTGGGAGATCGCGCAGGCTTGCGCCGCGCGCCCGAAATGGCCGTGCCGCGCCAATGCCTCGACGTAGCGGAGCTGTTTGAGCGTCAGATTTATCATAAGTACAGATTATCATAATAATCAGAAAATAGAATTTTTATTTATGATGAGGTCTTGTTATCCTGTTGTCATTGGAAGTGGGGAAAAGCCGATCCCACACATATTCCGCGTTACGGCCGCTGACGGCGCGTGGGATACTGATGTGCAGGACATTCGCAACAACGCCGGCGCCCCGACCGTGGCCCACATCCACGGAGCTGGTCGGTCAACGCAGCCACGATGGGAGAGCAATATGGACGTAGAAGTTGCAGGCAAGTGCCCGGTAATGCACGGCGGGAATACGTCCCAGCGCAGCGACGTCATGGAATGGTGGCCGAACGCCCTCAACCTCGACATCCTGCATCAGCACGACACCAAGACCAATCCGCTGGGCAAGGATTTCGATTATCGCGAGGAGGTCAAGAAGCTCGACGTCCGCGCGCTCAAGAAGGACCTGACCGCCCTGATGACCGACAGCCAGAGCTGGTGGCCGGCCGATTGGGGCCACTATGGCGGCCTGATGATCCGCATGGCTTGGCACGCCGCCGGCTCCTACCGCCTGGCCGACGGCCGCGGCGGTGCCGGCACCGGGAACCAGCGTTTCGCTCCGCTGAACTCGTGGCCGGACAATGCCAGCCTCGACAAGGCGCGCCGGCTGCTCTGGCCGATCAAGAAGAAATACGGCAACAGGATCTCCTGGGCCGACCTCATCATCCTGGCTGGCAATATCGCCTATGAATCCATGGGCCTGAAAACCTTCGGCTTCGGTTTCGGCCGCCCCGACATCTGGCATCCCGAGAAGGACGTCTACTGGGGCGCGGAGAAGGAATGGCTCGCGCCCTCGGACGAGCGCTACGAGGATGTCGAAAACCCGTCGACGATGGAAAACCCGCTGGCAGCGGTGCAGATGGGCCTCATCTATGTCAATCCGCAAGGCGTCAACGGCAAGCCGGACCCAATCAAGACCGCCGCCCAGGTCCGCGAGACGTTTGCCCGCATGGCGATGAACGACGAGGAAACCGTCGCGCTGACCGCGGGCGGCCACACCGTGGGCAAGGCCCATGGCAATGGCGACGCTTCGGCGCTCGGCCCGGAGCCGGAAGCGGCCGGCCCCGAGATGCAGGGTCTGGGCTGGGACAACCCCAATATGGGCGCCGTGGCCGCCAACGCTGTCACCTCCGGCCTCGAGGGCGCATGGACCACCAATCCCACCAAGTTCGACATGGGCTATTTCGATCTCTTGTTCGGCTATGACTGGTGGCTCCAGAAATCCCCCGCCGGCGCCTGGCAATGGGAGCCGATCGGCATCAAGGACGAGGACAAGCCGGTCGACGCCAGCAACCCCAAGCAGCGCCGCATGCCGATCATGACCGATGCCGACATGGCGATGCGGTTCGATCCCGCCTATCGCAAGATCGCCGAGCGCTTCCATAAGGATCCGGCCTATTTCAAGGAGACCTTCGCCCGCGCCTGGTTCAAGCTGACCCACCGCGACATGGGCCCCAAGGTTCGCTATGTCGGCCCCGATGTGCCGAAGGAAGACCTGATCTGGCAGGATCCGGTCCCGGCCGGCGCCACCGGCTACGATGTCGAGGCGGTCAAGGCGAAGATCGCCAAGAGCGGCCTGAGCATCGCCGAGATGGTTTCCACCGCCTGGGACAGCGCCCGCACCTATCGCGGTTCCGACATGCGCGGCGGCGCCAATGGCGCCCGCATCCGCCTTTCCCCGCAGAAGGACTGGGAAGGCAACGAGCCCAAGCGCCTCGCCAAGGTGCTCGCCAAGCTGGAGCCGATCGCCGCAAAATCCGGCGCCAGCCTCGCCGACGTGATCGTGTTGGCCGGCAATGTCGGTATCGAGCAGGCCGCCAAGGCTGCCGGCCACGACATTTCGGTTCCCTTCGCCCCGGGCCGCGGCGATGCCACCGACGCGATGACGGACGCCGGATCCTTCGCCGTCTTGGAACCCTTGGCGGACGGCTACCGCAACTGGCTCAAGAAGGACTATGCCGTCAGCCCGGAAGAGCTGATGCTCGATCGCACCCAGCTCATGGGACTGACGGCGCCGGAGATGACGGTGCTGGTCGGCGGCATGCGCATGCTCGGCACCAACCATGGCGGCACCAGGCACGGCGTCTTCACCGACCGCGAAGGCGCCCTGACCAACGACTTTTTCGTCAACCTGACCGACATGGCCTACACATGGGTGCCTTCCGGCAATGGCGTCTATGAAGTCCGCCACCGCAAGACCGGCAAGGTCAAGTGGACGGCGACCCGCATCGATCTGGTGTTCGGCTCCAACTCGGTCCTGCGCGCTTACGCGGAGGTCTATGCCCAGGACGACAGCGAGGCCAAGTTCGTGCAGGATTTCGTCGCGGCCTGGACCAAGGTCATGAACGCCGATCGCTTCGATCTGGCCTGATTGCAAAAAAGGTGTCCCCGCGTGGCCGCGATCGGCCGCGCGGGGGTCTATCCAGCCCCGCCCGCAAGCGGCGCACGACAGTGGCCAGCCGGCCCGGCAGGCTAAAAAAGCGGCAGAATCCGGGCGAAATAGTTCTTGCGCGCCTGCGGGCGTGCTGCCACCATCTGGAGGCATGAGGGGAAAAATCCCATTTTTTGACGAAATGAATGGCAATGGCGAGGGGCCGCGCGAACCCTATTGCGAATATTGCCGATGGTTCGCCGGCGAGGATCCGGCCCGCCTGCGCAAGAAGACGCAAGAGGCGGAAACCTTCTTCCGCCGCACCGGCATCACCTTCAATGTCTACGGCCAGGAAGAGGCGGCGGAGCGTCTCATCCCCTTTGACATCGTGCCCCATATCATTTCCGACCGCGAATGGGCGCGCCTCGCCCGCGGCATCGAGCAGCGCGTGCGCGCCATCAACGCCTTCCTCCACGACATCTATCACCGCCAGGAAATTCTCCTCGCCGGCCGCATTCCGGTCGACCTGATTTCCAACAACGAGGCCTGGCTGCCGCAGATGGTCGGCGTCTCGCCCCCCGGCGGCATCTACACCCATATTGTCGGCGTCGATATCGTGCGCACCGGCGAGAACGAGTTCTTCGTTCTGGAGGACAATGCGCGCACGCCCTCCGGGGTGTCCTACATGCTGGAAAACCGGGAAACCATGCTGCATATGTTTCCCGGCCTGTTCTCGCGCATCAAGGTGCGCGAGGTCAGCGACTATCCCAAGAAGCTGCGCCGCTCGCTCGCCGCCTGCGCGCCCGCCGGCGCCGCTGATCCGCCGGTGGTGGCGGTGCTGACGCCGGGCATCCACAATTCGGCCTATTTCGAGCACTCCTTCCTCGCCGACCAGATGGGGGTCGAACTGGTCGAGGGCCACGATCTGAGCGTGGTCGAGGGCCGCATCGCCATGCGCACCACCCAGGGCTTCACCCCCATCGACGTGCTCTACCGGCGCATTGACGACGATTATCTCGATCCGCTGTGCTTCAACCCCGATTCGATGCTCGGCGTCCCCGGCATCATGGACGCCTATCGCGCCGGCAACATCACTATCGCCAATGCGCCGGGGGCGGGCATTTCCGACGACAAGGCGATCTATTCCTACATGCCCGAGATCGTCGAGTTCTACACCGGCGAGAAGGCCATTCTCTCCAATGTGCCGACCTGGCGCTGCTCGGACGCTGACGCCCTCGCCTATGTGCTGGAACATCTGGGCGAACTGGTGGTCAAGGAGGTCCATGGCTCGGGCGGCTATGGCATGCTGGTCGGCCCCGCCGCCAGCAAGAAGGAAATCGCCGCCTTTGCCGCCAAGCTGAAGGCCCGGCCAGCAAATTATATCGCCCAGCCCACCCTGGCCTTGTCCACGGTGCCGATCCTGACCCGCAGCGGCCTGGCGCCGCGCCATGTCGATCTGCGCCCCTTCGTGCTGGCCTCGCCAAGCCGCATCGACATCACCCCCGGCGGCCTGACAAGGGTAGCGCTGAAGGCCGGATCGCTGGTCGTCAATTCCAGCCAGGGCGGCGGCACCAAGGACACCTGGGTGCTGGAGGAGTAACGCCATGCTGGGCAAGACCGCACGCGGCCTGTTCTGGATGTTCCGCTATCTCGAGCGCAGCGAGAATACCGCGCGCCTGGTCGATGCCGGTTTCCGTATCGCGCTGACCCGCTCGGCCGCCGCCAGCGACGAATGGTCCTCCATTGTCACCACCGCCGGGGTTCGCGAAGCCTATCTGGAAAAACACAGCCAGTTCGCAGCCGCTCCGGTCATCGATTTTCTGCTTCGCGACCGTTCCAACTCTTCCAGCGTGATGTCGGTCGTCGATGCCGCCCGCGCCAATGCGCGCATGGTGCGCACGGCGCTGACCCGCGAGGTCTGGGAAGCCACCAACGAGTGCTGGATCACGCTCAAGGACCTTCTCGCCCGCCAGGTCGCGGAAACCGACCTGCCCGATGTCCTGGCCGTTATCCGCCGGCAGAGCGCGCTGGTGCGCGGCGCCCTGCATGGCACCATGCTGCGCAACGATATCTACGATTTCGCCCGCATCGGCACCTTCGTCGAACGCGCCGACAACACCGCCCGCATTCTCGACGTCAAATATTATGTGCTGCTGCCTTCGGTTTCCCATGTCGGCTCGTCCCTCGACAACGTCCAATGGGAAACCATTCTGCGCTCGGTATCGGCCCAGCGTGCCTATCGCTGGATCAGCGGCGGCACCGCCAGCCCCATGGGTATCGCCGAGTTGCTGATCCTCGACCGGCGCATGCCGCGCTCGCTCGCCTTTTGCACCGCCCAGCTGCGTGAAAATCTGGCGTTCCTGGCCGACGACTATGGCGCCGCCCTGCCTTGCCACGATCTTGCCGAGGGCATTTACCGCGACCTGATCGACCGCTCGATCGAGTCGATTTTCGACAGCCGGCTGCATGACTTCCTCGGCGAGTTCATTCGCCGCAACAACGAGCTTGGTGCCCGCATCGAGCACGACTACCGGTTCTACGGATAGCCCATGCGCCTCAGGATTACCCACCGCACCGAATATGCTTATGACGGCCCGCTGGCCTATGCGCTCCAGGAATTGCGGCTGAGGCCGAAGTCGTCCCACGGGCAGAACGTGATTTCCTGGTCTACCACGGTCGATGGCGGCAGCAAGGAGCTGGAATTCCACGACCAGCACAACAATCATGTCGAATTGATCAGCTTCAATCCCGGCGGCCGCGCCATTTCCGTGCTCAGCGCCGGCGAGGTCGAAACTTCCGATACCGCCGGCCTGTTCGGCCGCCATGGCGGCTATGCGCCGTTGTGGTATTTCAATCGCATCACCGATCGCACCCGGCCTGGTCCCCATACGCGCAAGATCGTCAAGGCGCTGGGGCAGGAATTCGCCGACGATATCTCGCGCCTGCACGCGCTTTCCGCCGCCATCGCGCGCCAGGTGTCCTACCTGCCCGGCGTCACCGATGCGACGACGCTGGCGGAGGAAGCGCTGGAGGCCGGCAAGGGCGTATGCCAGGATCACGCCCATATCTTCATCGCCGCGGCCCGGCTGATGGGCTTTCCGGCGCGCTATGTCAGCGGCTATCTGATGATGGACGACCGGCCCGAACAGGAGGCCAGCCACGCCTGGGCCGAGGCCCATATCGACGCATTGGGCTGGGTCGGGTTTGACATCTCCAACGGCATTTCGCCCGATGAGCGCTATGTGCGCGTCGCCACCGGCCTCGACTATGGCGAAGCGGCCCCGGTATCGGGCATCACCCGCGGCACCAACGCCGAATCAATGATTGTCACCCTGCAGGTGCAACAGTAACGTGCCGGTCTGAATTCGGCTGGAGTGGCATTTCATGACCTATTGCGTCGGCCTGCGCCTCAACTCGGGGTTGGTCTTCATGTCCGACACCCGCACCAATGCGGGCGTCGACAATGTGTCCGTGTTCAGGAAGATGTTCACCTGGAACCAGCCCGGCGAGCGCGTCATCACCATGCTGACCGCCGGAAATCTGGCCACCACCCAGAGCGTCGTCAGCCTGCTCGACGAGCGCGCCAAGATTCCCGCCGAGCGCAAGCCCTCGATCCTCGAGGCGCCGACCATGCTGCAAGTCGCGCAGCTTGTCGGCGAAACCTTGCGCGAGACGATCCATGCCAATGCGGCAAGCGGCCAGAACGCCGATTCCACCTTCAACGCCACCATCATTCTCGGCGGTCAGATCGGCACCATGCAGCCGCGCCTGTTTCTCATCTACCCGGAAGGCAATTTCATCGAATCGACCGCCGACACGCCGTTCTTCCAGATCGGTGAAACCAAATATGGCCGTCCGATCCTGGTCCGCGCCTATGAGCCCGGCATGAGTTTTGAAGATGCCGTCAAGCTGCTGCTGGTCTCCTTCGATTCCACCATCAAGGCCAATCTTTCCGTCGGCCTGCCGCTCGACCTTCTGGTCTATGAGAACGACACCCTCAAGATCGGCCATGAAAAGCGCTTCGGGATCGACGATCCCTATTACCAGCAGATCTCGACCGGCTGGGGCGAGGCGCTCAAACAGGCCTTTCACTCCTTGCCCGATTTCAGCTTCTGAGTCCGCCGCCGCGGCCAAGGCGACAAGCGCCGGGCCGGAATTTCCCGTTCGGGCCGATCGCCGGTTTTTTGAGGAAGAGGGACGGAGAAGGATGGCGGCAGCGAAATGGGGGTCGTCTTGCCCCCATCCTTCATCCGAACTAAAGCTGACTACGCACGACCTGAACGTCAGCTGGGTCCAGTAAACCGCAAAGATCTTGCCATTCCGTGAAACCAGATATTCTCAATATATTGCGGCCCCGCGACAGTTGAATCTCAATATATTGTGGTGCCGGAGCAACCAGCGGCCATCGCCTTTTGCAAATTGCGAAAGCGCCGCCAAGACCCCTGCCGGACCTTGAAAATTTTTCCCCGATAGGGCGCCCAATAGCTGTCAGGCAGGCACCATCCAGTGCTCCAGGAAATGCTCCAGCCAGGCTTTGTTGGCGGCGTCGTATACGAAGCGCTCGGCGAAATGTTCGCCCATCGGGCGGGCGCCGGGCAGGCCAAACCGGTGGGCACCGCGCACCGTCCAGCGATGCATCATGGCCAGCGTCAGCTCGGGATGAAACTGCACGCCGAAGGCTGAAGGGCCGTAGCGGAACGCCTGTACCGGGAACTGGTCGCCCTCGGCGAGCAGTTCGGCGCCGCGCGGCAGCTCTATGCCCTCGACATGCCATTGATAGACCTTGTCCGGCCAATGGCCGAGGCGCTGCCCGGCGCTGGTAGGGCGCAGCGGATAATAGCCGACCTCGACGCAGCCTTGGGGATGGGCGCGCACCCTGGCGCCAAGCTGGCGCGCCATCATCTGGGCGCCAAGACAAATGCCGAGCAGGGGCGCCTCTTCGCGCAGGGCAACCGAAATCCAGTCGGTTTCGGCGCGCACATAGTCGTCGCCGTCATTGGCGCTCATCGGCCCGCCGAAGATGATGGCTCCGGCATGCCCGGCCAGGGTTTCGGGCAGCGGGTCGCCAAAGCGCGGGCGGCGGATATCGAGTTGGCAGCCCCTGGCCTGAAGCACCTGGCCGACCCGGCCGGGACTGGATCCCTCCTGGTGGAGGATAATCAGGACCCGCCGGCTCACGGCGACAGGGCCAAGGCGGCGCCGTGCCGCAATAGGGGAGAAAAATCACTCATCGCGCGCCCGCGCCACCTGGCGCTTGAGGCGCAGCCGGTCCTCGCGCGACACCGCGAGCAGCTCGGCGACGCGCCACACCAGATTGTCCTCGAATTCATGGACCTCGCCATCGGCGTAAACGATCTCCCACAGCATCTCCACGCAGCGCACCCGTGCCTTGGCATCGAGCGCACGCTTGAGCACGCTGGTGAAGTTGTAAAGATCCACCGCCTCATTGTCCTTGGCCCGGGCTTCGGCCACCAGCTCGCGCGTCTCTTCTTCCGACAGGCTGAATTCGCCGGCCAGCAATTGGCGGATCTTGGCCCGTTCCACGTCGTCGATGACGCCATCGATGGCAACGGCATGGACCAGCAGCGCGGCAATCGCCAGCCGGTGGTCGCTGTCCTCGAAATGTGGCTGCGGCTTGGCCTGGCCAAGCCCGGCGAATAATTGGCGCAAGGAGTCAAGCATCGGGTCGGGCGGCATTCCATGGCGGGACAACGGATCGTGACAGTCTAGCGCCGCCGCGGCCGATGGCAAATCGCCAACTGCGGCGCGCCGGCGCGGGGGGTGGCGAAATATTGCTCGAATTAAAATAGTTCTTATCTGTTGACCATTGATCAGCACTATGCGCATAATACTGACGAATTGGCGGCGAACGGCGGCGTGCGGCCGGGCGCGTCACACAGGCGTCCATCAGCAGACGCATCGATCAACAGGCGCATCAATCAACAGGCGCACCGAAAGAGGCAAGATATGTCGGACGGGAAAATCCTCATTTCAGGAGGCGGAATTGGCGGTTTTGCCGCCGCCCTGGCCCTGAGCCAGAAGGGCCGGGCGGTCCATCTCATCGAGCAGGCACCCGACTACAGCGAGGTCGGCGCCGGCATCCAGATCGGCCCCAATGTCTTCAAGATGTTCGAGGTGCTGGGCCTTACCGACGCAATCATGGATGTCGCCGTCATTCCCGATGCGCTGGTGATGATGGACGGCCTCAACGGCCAGCAGATCACCCGCATTCCGCTCAACAACGAGGAATTCTATTCCCGTTTCAAATACCCCTATGGCGTCATTTACCGCCCCGACCTCCACAATGCCCTGATCGAAGCCGCCAAGGCCTCGCCCCTGGTCGAACTCACGGTCAACCAGAAGGTCGTTGATTTCGAGGATGACGGCAGCAAGGTCCGCGCCATTTGCGAGAGCGGCAAGATCTTCGAGGGCGACGCCCTGATCGCCGCCGACGGGCTGTGGTCGAAGATCCGCGCCAAGATCGTCGGCGACGGCAAGCCGCGCGTCTCCGGCCATATCGCCTACCGCGCCGTTCTGCCGACCCCCGAGGTGCCCGAGCATCTGCGCAAGAAGGAAGTCATCCTGTGGGCCGGGCCGAAAACCCATCTCGTCCATTATCCGCTTCATCGCGGCGAGATCTTCAATCTTGTCGCCGTGTTCCACTCCGACCGTTACGAAGAAGGATGGGACGTTTTCGGCGACACCGAGGAACTCAAGCAGCGCTTTGCCGGCGAGCACGAGAACGTCCAGATCATGCTCGACAAGATCGACACCTGGAAGATGTGGGTGCTGTGCGACCGCGAGCCGGTCAGGAACTGGACCAAGGGCCGTGTTACCCTGCTCGGCGACGCCGCCCATCCGATGCTGCAATATCTGGCTCAAGGAGCCTGCATGGCGATCGAGGACGCAGTCTGCCTCGCCGACCGTCTCGACACCCATAAGGGCGATTACGGCACCGCCTTCATCGACTATCAGAATTCGCGCTATCTGCGCACCGGCCGCGTGCAGCTCACCGCCCGCGTCTATGGCGATTTCTACCATGCCGCCGGGGTTACCGGCGAATTGCGCACCAAGATGCTTTCCCAGCGCACCCCGCAGCAGGCCTATGACGGCATGCGCTGGCTCTATGAGGGAATCGAGGTCACCGGCGCCCAGAAAATGTGACACGCCGGCAAGAAAGAAACGCAAAACCGACAGCGGAGCGAAACACCCATGTCCCTGACCAAAGCCCCCGAAGACACCCCCGAGCGCCGGGCCTATAGGGAAAAGATAGCCCGTCAGAATCTCAGTCCCCTGTGGACCGTGCTGTCCGATCTCATCACTCCGGAACCCAAGAGCGCCTGCCGTCCCCATATGTGGCGCTACGGCGAAGTGCGCGATACCCTGATGGAGGCCGGCAGGCTGATTACCGCGAGGGAAGCGGAGCGGCGCGTCCTCATTCTCGAAAATCCAGGCATGCCCGGCGAGTCCAGGGTCACCACCTCGCTTTATGCCGGCCTCCAGCTGGTCCTGCCGGGCGAGATCGCGCCCTCCCACCGCCACAGCCAGTCGGCGCTGCGTTTCGTCATGGAAGGCAGCGGCGGCGCCCATACCTCGGTCAATGGCGAGAAAACCTATCTCAATGTCGGCGACTTCGTGATCACGCCGCCCAATTGCTGGCACGACCACGGCAATGAGTCCGGTGACCCGGTGATCTGGCTCGACGGCCTCGACGTTCCCATGGTCCAGACCTTCGACACCTCCTTCGCTGAACCGCTTGGCGCCGACGAGCAGCCCATCGACAAGCCGGTCGGCTATTCCAACGCCCGCTACGGCGCCAATCTCATGCCCGTCGATTACGACGACACCACATTGACCTCGCCGATCTTCTCCTATCCCTATTCCCGCACCCGCGAGGCACTGGAGGAAATGCGGGCCAAGGAGGAATGGGATCCCTGCCACGGGCTGAAAATGAGATACGCCAATCCCAAGGATGGCGGTTTCGCCATGCCGACCATCGGCACTTTCGTCCAGCTTCTGCCCAAGGGCTTCAGCAGCGCCCGCTACCGTTCCACCGACGCCGCGGTGATCGTGCCCGTCGAGGGCAAGGGGCGCAGCCGCATCGGCGAGCAGACCTTCGAATGGGGTCCGCAGGACATTCTGGTCGTCCCCAGCTGGGCCTGGTGCCACCATGAAGCAGACGAGGACGCAGTGCTGTTCTCCTTTTCCGACCGGCCGGCGCAACTGAAGCTCGGCTATTGGCGCGAGGATCGCGGCAACGCCTGACAAGGACAAACATGACCATGACCACCGATACCGCCGCCCAGAATTTCGTCATCGCGCCGCCCGCCGTCTCCAGCGTTGCCATTGCCGGCACCGAGGCGCGTTTTCCGATCCGCCGCATCTTCTGCGTCGGCCGCAACTATGCCGCCCATGCCCGCGAGATGGGCAAGGATCCCGATCGCGATCCGCCGTTCTTCTTCACCAAGCCCGCCGATTCGGTGGTCGATAACGGCGCCGCTGTGCCCTATCCGCCGCTGACCCGGAACTTCCACTACGAGATCGAGCTCGTGCTGGCGATCGGCAAGGGCGGATTCAATATTCCGGCAAGCAAGGCGCTCGATCACGTCTATGGCTATGCCGTCGGCATCGACCTGACCCGCCGCGACCTCCAGCTCGCCGCCCGCGACGCCGGGCGGCCCTGGGACTGGGGCAAGGCCTTCGACCTCTCCGCGCCCTGCGCGCCATTGCACCGCGCCGCCGAGATCGGCCACCCGCAAAAGGGGCGCATCTGGCTCGCCGTCAATGGCCAGGTCAAGCAGGACGCCGACATCGCCGATCTGATCTGGAACGTGCCGGAGATCGTGTCCATCCTCTCCGAAGCGGTCGAACTCAAACCCGGCGATCTGGTCTATACCGGCACGCCGGCGGGGGTTGGCGCCATCGTTGCCGGCGACAAGGTGACCGGCGGCATCGACGGTCTTGGCGATATAGAAATCACCATCGCGCCGCCGCGCGGATAGGTTCAGGAGCGGGCAATGAGACGCCGAGGCGCACAACCGGCCGACGATCAGGCCCCCGCTTGCGGGCCGGACGGTGGGCCAGCCGATTCCGCGCCAGGCGGCATCTTTGACGAAGTGCGCAACATGCCGGGGCATTTGCTGCGCCGGTTTCACCAGATCGCAGTCGGCGTATTCTTGAAGGAATGCGCCGATTTCGACCTGACGCCGGTGCAGTTTTCCATTCTCGCGACGCTTGCCCAGACCAGCCCGCTCGACCAGATCCGCCTCTCCGGATTCGCCGCGCTGGACCGCACCACGATCTCCGTCGTCGTGCGCCGCCTGGAATCGCGCGGTCTTGTTGCCCGCAACATATCGGCGCGCGACCGCCGCTCGAAAATGATCTCGATCACGCCGCGGGGCCTCGAGCTGATGCACGAGATCCTGCCGCGGGTGCGCCAGATCCAGGACATATTGCTGGCGCCCCTGGCGCCCGGCGAGCGCGAGACCTTCCGCGCCCTTCTGCAAAAAGCGGTCGAGGCCAATAACCAGAATTCGCGCGTGCCGCTGCGCGGCCAGTAGGGCGCCGAGGCGACCGCGAACCGGCGCCGCTCACCCTGCGGCGAAGCGCGCCTTGGCCTCGCGCCGGCGCGCATGAAGGATCGGCTCGGTATAGCCCGAGGGCTGCGCCCGGCCCTTGAACACCAGGTCGCAGGCAGCCTGAAAGGCAATGCTGGCGGCAAAATCCGGCGCCATCGGCCGGTAGGCCGGATCGCCAGCATTCTGCCGGTCAACCACCGCTGCCATGCGTTCCAGCACGTCCAATACCTGCTCGCGGCTGCAAATGCCGTGATGCAGCCAATTGGCGATATGCTGGCTCGAAATGCGCAAGGTCGCCCGGTCCTCCATCAGTGCCACATCGTCGATATCGGGCACCTTTGAGCATCCGATGCCCTGGTCGATCCAGCGCACCACATAGCCGAGGATGCCTTGCGCGTTGTTTTCCAGCTCGAGGCGGATTTCTTCGGCTGACAGGTTGGTGCCCGCCAGCAACGGCAAGGTCAGCAGGTCATCGAGACTGGGGCGCAGGTTTCTCGCCAGGTCCCGCTGCCGCGCCGCGACATCAACCTCATGGTAATGCATGGCATGGAGCACCGCCGCGGTGGGCGAGGGCACCCAGGCGCAATTGGCCCCGGCTTTGGGGTGGGCGATCTTTTCCGCCACCATCTGCGCCATCTCGTCGGGCTTGGCCCACATCCCCTTGCCGATCTGCGCCTTTCCGGAAAATCCCGCCGCCAGCCCGGCGGCAACGTTCCAGTCCTCATAGGCGCCGATCCATTTCTCATGGCGCATCGCCGCCTTGCGCACCACCGGCCCGGCCTCCATGTCGGTGTGGATCTCGTCGCCGGTGCGGTCGAGAAAGCCGGTATTGATGAAGACGATGCGCTCGCTCACGGCTCGAATGCAGGCCGAAAGGTTGACGCTGGTACGCCGCTCCTCGTCCATCACCCCGACCTTGATGGTGTTGCGCGCCAGGCCCAGCGCCTGCTCGGTCATGGCAAAGAGCTCGTTGGTAAAGGCGGCTTCCTCCGGCCCATGCAGCTTCGGCTTGACGATATAGATGCTGCCCGCGGCGCTGTTGCGCGGGCCGCTGTCGCGCCTCAGATCGTGCAGCGCGCACAGGCTGGTGACCATGGCATCGAGAATCCCTTCCGGAATTTCCTGTCCCGAGGCATCGAGCACGGCGTCGGTGGTCATCAGCAACCCGGTATTGCGAACCAGCATCAGGCTGCGCCCGGAAAGCTCCATTTCACCGCCGCCATCGGCGCGCCGGAAGCGCCGGTTGGCGGCAAGGCGGCGGGTCATGGCCGCGCCATTCTTTTCCAGATTTTCCTCCAGCGTGCCCTGCATCAGCCCCAGCCAGTTGCGATAAGCCGCAACCTTGTCGGCGGCGTCCACCGCGGCGATGGAATCCTCGAAGTCCTGGATCGTCGTCAGCGCCGCCTCGAGCACGACATCCTTGACCCCGGCGGGATGGCTGGCGCCTATGGCGCTTTCGCGATCGATGACGATCTCGATATGCAGGCCGTGATTGCGCGCCAGGAACACCGGCGCATCGGCGCTGCCGCCATAGCCGATAAACTGGTCTTCACGGGCCAGCCCGGTTGCCTCGTCATCGCCAAGGCGCACCACCAGTCGCGCCGCGCCGTCTTCGCCGCGCACCGCTTCATAGCCCACCGCCTCGCCATGGCTGCCCCGGGCCAGCGGCAGCGCCCGGTCGAGGAAGGCATTGGCCGCCGCGATGACCCGCGCCCCGCGCAGCGGGTTGTAGCGCTCGCCGCGCCGGCAGCCGCCGTCTTCGGAAATGGCATTGCTGCCATAGAGCGCATCGAACAGGCTGCCCCAGCGCGCATTGGCGGCATTGAGGGCGAAGCGCGCGTTCATCACCGGCACCACCAGCTGCGGCCCGGCGATCGACGCGATCTCCGGATCGACCCGCCCGGTTGTGATTACATGGCGCTCGCCCTCTTCGCGCAAATATCCGATTTCGATGAGAAAGCGCCGATAGGCCGCCGCATCGTGGGGCTGGCCGCGGCGCTCGCGGTGCCAGGCGTCTATCTTGTCCTGCAACCTGGCGCGCGTCGCCAAAAGCGCCTTGTTGCGCGGCCCCAGCGTTTCGACAATGCGCCGCAACCCGGTCCAGAATTCGCCGGCGCCGATACCTGTCCCCGGCACCGCCTCATTGGCTATGAACTCGTCCAGTTCGGGCGCGATCCTGAGACCGCCCCTTGTCACTCTGTCCGCCATTTTCCCCCCTTGGTCGCAGCCATGGCCATGCCGTCCCGCCGGTGAACACGCCGGACCCTAGCCCCAGACCTCGGCCGCAACTTCGACAACCCGTTCAAGTTTCTGCCTCTGTATCTCAGGCGTGATCAGATTTCCATGTTCGGTGCTGGCAAAACCGCATTGAGGGCTGAGGCAGAGATTCTCCAGCGGCACGAATTTCGCGGCCTCGTCGATACGCCGCTTCAACTCATCCTTGGTTTCCACTTGCGGCACCTTGGTCGAAACCAGGCCGAGCACGACCTTCTTGTCCTTCGGCGCCAGCCGCAACGGTTCGAAGCCGCCCGCCCGCTCATCGTCATATTCGAGAAAGAAGCCATCGACCTTCATCGAGAAAATGGCTTCCGCCACCGCGTCATACCCTCCCGATGCCATCCACATGCTCTGGTAGTTACCGCGGCAGGTATGCACGGTGACGGCAAGATTCTCGCTGCGTGTCGCAAACAGCCCGTTGATGATTTCGGCGTAAAGATGGGGCAGGCGCGCCGGATCCTCGCCGTCGGCGCGCACGCGCTCCTGCACTTGCGGATCACAAAGGCAGGCGAAGGAGACATCGTCGAATTGCAGATAGCGGCAGCCGGCAGCCTCGAGATCGGCGATCTCCGCCCGGTAGGCCGCGGTGACATCGGCCCAGAATTCGTCCATGTCCGGATAGGCCTTTTTGTCGACGATCTTGCGCCCGCCGCGCATATGCAGATAGGTCGGCGCCGGCATGCAGAACTTGGCGGTGCGCGATGTTGCGCTTTGAAGGAATTTGAAATGGTCGAGCATGACCGGCCTGGAGCGGGAAACCTTGCCGGTGACCTCGATCATCGAGCCGGTTGAGCGTTGCTCGCCCTTCCTGTCCTTGAAGGTGACAGCGTAATTGGCCCCGGTCAGCTCGATCCCGTCGAAGCCGGTAAGAAAGTCGGTATGCCACATGGCGCGGCGGAACTCGCCATCGGTGACGGAGTGCAGGCCGACCGATTCCTGGAGACGCACCGCCTCGCCAATGGCCTTGTCCTCGACGGCGGCCAGCTGCGCCCGGTCGATTTGGCCGGCGGCGAATTTGCGGCGCGCTTCGTGCACGGCCTTTGGCCGCAGCAGGCTGCCGACATGATCGGCGCGGAATGGCGGGCGGGCATTCTTGCTTTGTGACACGGCCAGGCTCCCTGTCTCGACGGCGCTGGCGCCATCTTAACGGGCAGGCGGGGAATTAGAAGAAGAACAAACAGCGCCAGGCGGCGCTCTCAGCCCATCAGCTGGCGGGCCAGATTCGCCGTCTCGCGCGCCGGCTCGCGATCCTCGAAGCGCTTCAGCGATTCCCGGCACAGCCGGTATTGCCGCTCCAGCGCGTCGAGCCGGCCGATCATGTGATAGGCGCGCATCGCTTCACGGTGCGCGCTCTCGGCGCAAGGATCGACCCTGAGCACGCGCTCGCAATAGCTCAGCGCCAGCTTGGGATCGTTCATGGCGCGATGGATCGCCGCCGTGCAGGCCAGCATCTTGAGGTAGATCTCCTCGAGCCAGAAGCGCTGGCTCCAGCACCAGTCGCGCTCGGGGTCCTCGACATATTCGACCGGAATATCGGCGAACAGCGCCCCCGAATAGAGCCGTTCGGCGGCCATGTGGCAGGTCAGGGACTGTTCGATCTCGCCAGCCTTGAGCAGTTGTTCGCCCTGGCGGCAGAACTGCTCGAAAACCGGCACATCGACCCAGGTGCCCTCGGGCAGGGTCAGGTAATAGCGCCGGTTGCGGCTGACCAGATAGGGCGAATGGCGGCTGGACGACAATTCCGGGCTGAGCGCCATGCGCAGGCAATGCACGGTGTGATAGAGCCGGTTCAGGCTCTGGTTGAGATCGCTGGCCTCGGGCCACAGCAGATCGGCGGTTTCCTCGACGCTGGCGCCCTTGGCCCCCCTTTGCAGCAGGAAGGCAAACAGGGTCTTGGTCTTGTAGGTCGCCCCCGAGCAGCGGTTCCATGCCACCGGATTGCCGTCATGGGAATAGATGCGCAATTCGCCAAGGCAGCGGATCTTCCAGCGCTTGAGCGGCTGGCCTTGCACCGCCGGCTCGCCGAACTGGTCGATTTCGAAATTGGGCCGCACCGGCCCCATGGTGGCCTGGGCCGGCGGGCGCCGCCGCGCCGAAGGTTCCTCGCCGGTCGCCGGAACAGGAGCGATAACCGGCTTGGCGGCGGATATCGCAGCTGGCGGAGCAGCGAAGCCGTCCCCCCGCAGCACGGTTGCCGCCTCCGGCCCCGCCGCCGGCTGGGCGCCGCTCTCGCGCAGCACCCCAAGCCACCAGTCCAGCTTCTTCGCCGCGTCGCCGCTGAGAAACACCGGCGGCGGCAGGAAGTAGGGATTGCGCCGCGCCTCGCCCGCATCCAGCAGCGCCGGATGGGTGCGCAAGGCGTCGAGCAGCACATTGGCGGGAAACAATTCCCGACTGTAGAGGCAGACGATTTTCAGCGGTGCCTTTTCGGCCAGTGCGTGCAGCCCGGCTTCAAGTTCGCCGAGATTGGCGAGCCCGCTCGGCGCTTCCAGCATCCACGACATGTCGATCAGCACCAGCAGGCCGCGAAACCCTTCGCCGACGGCCCCCTCGCACAGGGCCTGCAACTTGTTGACCACGGTGGTGACACAAACCGGCGCCGCGCGCACGGCGAACAGATCCTCGGCGCTGGAAATGGTGCCGGGCCTCCCGGCTTCCCGGCACAGCGGCGCCAGCTTGTCGCGGTGGGCGGCGGAGTCGAACAGGCCGAGCCAGCGCATGCCCCCAAGTTCCCGCGGCCGCGTCAGGGCAGCACAGTGGCGCAGCAGGTCGTCGCTATTTTCATAGATGGTGCAGAAATGCCGGTGGCCGCCATCGAGGCCCTTTGCCGGAACGGATTCGCGGCGCGGCGCGGCGGAGGATTCGCCGCCCGCCTCGCGCCCCGGTGCCTCGGCGAGGTATCCTGCCGCGCGCGATACCACCGGCGCGGCGGCGCGCTGACGTGATTTCTTGATGCCAGCACTACTCATAATACCTGACGACGCCACCTTTTTGCTGCCCGCTTGACCCTCTCAGCCTGCGGTGTGCCGAATGTTTACAATAGGTCATCTGTCAGCCGATTTCCTCAATATTCAGGGGACAGCCTTAATCCGGGCCGCCGGCACCGGCGTCAATTCGCGCCATCTTGCCCGCCCCCGCGGGATGACTTCACGCCTTCGCGACAAAATATAACAAGTTTAAGCTTGAACTAACTAAATTGAACATGCGGCGGCGGCATTGTCAATGCACGCCAATTCGCGGCGCGGCGGAGCAGGACTGCGGCAAGGCACCACAGCCGGATATTTAGTTTAAGCTTGAACGAAATTCCCATCGTCGCTACCTTCCGCCCCGCAGGAAAGATCAGGAGAAATCGGCATGCTCGAAGGGTGCACCCCATGGCCGGAAGAATTCGCTTCCCGTTATCGCCAACGCGGCTATTGGCGGGGGCAAACCGTCCCCCAGGCCATCTTCGAGGTCATCGCGCGCCATGGTAGCAAAACCGCCATCGTCTATGGCGGCCGGCGCATCAGCTATTTTGAACTTGGCCAAAGGGTCGGCGCCATGGCGCGCGGCCTGATGCGCCACGGCATCAAGCCGCGCGAGCGCGTCGTCCTGCAATTGCCCAACAGCCCCGAATTCCTCGTCGCCTTTCTTGCCCTCCAGCAAGCCGGCGCCATTCCGGTGCTCGCCCTGCCCGCCCACCGCCAGGCCGAAATCGGCCATTTCATCCGCCATGCCGGCGCCGTCGCCTATATCGGCGCCGATATCGACCGCGGCTTCGACTTCCGCGCCATGGCCGACGAGATACTGCGCCGCGAAACCAGCCTCGCCCACGTCTTCATTAACGGCGCGCCCAATCCCGGCCAGGTGGCGCTGGACGCGTTGATGGCGGCGGACGACGAAACGCCGCTCCCCGAAATCGGCGCCGGCGATATTGCCCTCATGCTGCTCTCCGGCGGCACCACGGCGCTGCCCAAGCTGATCCCCCGCACCCATGACGACTATGTCTACAATTTCCGCCAGAGCGGTGCCGTCTCCGGTTTCGATGACGCCACCGTCTATCTTGCCATCCTGCCCCTGGCCCATAATTTCGCCCTCGGCTCGCCCGGCATTCTCGCCACCCTGGCCTATGGCGGCACCATCGTCATGTCCGCCGAAACCAGGGCCGATGATGTCTTTCCGCTGATCGAGCGCGAAAGGATCTCGGTGGTGTGCGGCGCCGTGCCGCTGGCCATCGCCTGGCTCAACTCGGACGTACCGGCGCGCCATGACCTGTCCTCGGTCCGCCTTTTCATCAATGGCGGCGCCCGCCTTGCGCCGGAACTGCGCCAGCGCCTGGAGGAGATGTTTTCCTGCACCTATCAGGAAAGCTTCGGCACCGCCGAAGGCCTGCTCAACCAGACCCGCCTCGACGATCCGGCGCCGATCCGCTTCGAAAGCTCGGGCCGCCCGATCTCGGAAGCCGACGAGATCCGCATCGTCGACGACGAGGACCGCGACGTGCCCGACGGCACGCCTGGCGAGTTGATCTGCCGCGGCCCCTACACCATTCGCGGCTATTACAACGCGCCCGAAATCAACGCCGCCGCCTTCACCGAAGACGGCTTCTACCGCACCGGCGACATGGTCAAGCGCAACAACGGCTCTCTCTATGTCGAGGGCCGCAAGAAGGACCTCATCAATCGCGGCGGCGAGAAGATCTCGTCGGAAGAGGTCGAGAACCTGATCTACACCAACCCCAAGGTGAAAGGCGTCTGCGTCGTCGCCATGCCCGATGCCATGTTTGGCGAGAAGGCCTGCGCCTTCCTCATTCCCAGGGACGGCGAAACCATGACTTTCGAGGAACTGGTCGCCCATCTGGCAAAATGCAACATCGCCAAGTTCAAGCTGCCCGAGCGCCTCGAGATCGTCGATACCTTCCCCACCAGCCCGGCCGGCAAGATCCTGCGCAAGGACCTGCGCAAGATCATCGCCGACAAGATCGCCGCCGAACGGGCAGGTGGCGGGCAGGCAGGTTTGAGCTAGGCAGGTTGAAGGCAGCGTGGCGGTGCCGCGACCGCTGCGAAGGCCCGATCCGGGGCGGGGGCGCCGCGCGGCATGAATTTTGTTTAAGCTTGAACTAGTTTTGCCACGGTGCTACGGTGCCGCCATTGGGGCCGGCTGAACCGCGCAGGAGCGCGGTTCAGCCGGGTTTGCCGAAGTAAACATACGGGAAGAGTCAAAGAATCATGTCGGACAAGATTTTCGAAGGTCAGCACGCTGTGGTAACCGGCGGATCGCGCGGCATCGGCGCCGCCATTGCCGAAACCCTGGCCCGCCACGGCGCCATGGTGACCATCATGGGCCGCAGCATCGCCACGCTCGATACCCGCGCCAGGGAAATGAGCGCGGCCAGCGGCGGCCAGGTCGCCGGCTGCGCCGTCGATCTTGGCGACCCGGCCTCGATCGATCATGCCTTCGACAATCTGAGCGGCGATTTTCCCGCGCCTTCCATTCTTGTCAACAATGCCGGCCTTGCCCTCTCGGCGCCCTTTTCCAGGACCGATCTCGATTTCTGGAACAAGATCCTTGGCGTCGACCTGACCGGCGCCTTCCTGTGCATCCGCAAGGTGCTGCCGGCGATGACCAAGGCCGGCCACGGCCGCATCGTCAACATCTCCTCCACCGCCGGCCTCAAGGGCTATCCCTATGTCAGCGCCTATTGCGCCGCCAAGCACGGCCTGATCGGCCTCACCCGTTCCCTGGCGCTGGAAACCGCCCATAAGGGGGTCACCGTAAATTCCGTCTGCCCCGGCTATACCGACACCGACATCGTCCGCGACACCATCGCCAATATCGTCAACAAGACCGGCCGCTCGGCCGAGGACGCCCTCGCCGAACTGGTCAAGCACAACCCGCAGAGCCGCCTCATCCAGCCCGCGGAGATCGCCGAGGCCGTGGTCTGGCTTTGCCGCCCCGAATCCGCCTCCGTCACCGGCCAGTCCATTGCCGTTGCCGGAGGGGAGGTCATGTAATGGGCCGCGCCGGGCGCCACGAAACGGACGGCGCCAGCGCGCTGGCGGTCTGGCTCAGGCTGCTGAGTTGCAGCAATACCGTCAGCCGCAACCTGCGCCTGAATCTGAAGAACGACTTTGACGTCACCCTGCCGCGCTTCGACCTCATGGCCCAGGTCGCGCGCGAGCCGCTCGGCCCCTCGCTTGGCGAGCTGTCGCGCCGTCTGCTCGTGACCAAGGGCAATATCACCGACCTCGTGGTGCGCCTGGAAAAGGACGGCCTCGTCGAGCGCCGCCGCGACGACAGCGACGGGCGGGTGCAGCATGTCTATCTGACCGCTGCCGGCCAGGACTTGCTGGACGCCATGCTGGCGGCCCACAACCGCTGGCTCAAGGAGATGCTGGCCGATCTCGACGCAGGAAAAGTATCGAGTCTCTATCAATTGCTCGGTGATCTCAGGCAGGCGCTTCACAGCGGCGGGGAAACCGAGGACGAGGTGGCAGCCGCCGCCCAATAGCCGCCGGGCCGCGCCAACAGGCGCGCGGCATCGCCCAGGACAAACCGTACAACAAGGACGCGACAAAGATGAAACTCCTCGAGCCGATCGATATCAACGGAATGAAGGTGCCCAACCGGATAATGGTTCCGGCCATGGTGACGCGCCTGTCGGGCAGCGACGGCTTCGTCAACAAGGACATTACCGACCGCTATGTGCGCTATGCCGCCGGCGGCACCGGTTTGATCGTCGTCGAGGCCATGGCCATCCATCAGTCCAATTCAGGGCCGCTGCTGCGCATCAGCGACGACAAATACATCCCCGGCCTGTCCGACCTGGTGAAGAAGATCCACGACACCTCGGATTCCAAGGTGGTGCCGCAGATCATCCATTTCCTGAAGATCGCGCGCTCGGGCTGGCGCCAGACCCTCGACATGCTCTCGCTCGCCGATATCGAACTCATCATCGAGCAATTCGGCGACGCCGTGGCCAGGGCGAGGGAAGCCGGTTTCGACGGCGCCGAGTTGCATTCGGCCCACGCCTATACGCTGGCTTCCTTCATGTCGCGCGCCAATCCGCGCAACGACGATTACGGGCGCTCGCTGGAAGGCCGCCTGCACATGATCGGCAAGGTGATGGAAAATGTGCGCAGGAAGGCGGGCAAGGACTTTCCCGTCGGCGTCCGCTTTCTCGCCGATGAATACATCAAGGACGGCTACAACATCACCGAGTCGCGCCTGATCGCGCTGCGCCTCGCCCAGCTCGGCTATGACTATCTGTCGATCTCGGTCGGCGGCAAATTCGAGGACGCCATCCACAAGGAAGGCGAGGTGCCCTATCCCTACACCGGCTATTCCGGCGACCGCTGCATGCCCGGCGACTGGTTCGCGCCCGCCCTGCACGCCCATCTTGGCGGCGAGATCAAGTCCTTCATCAATTCTAGGGGCTACAACACCCCGGTCATCGTCGCCGGCAAGATTTCCGATCCTGAAATCGCCGACAGGCTGATCGCCGACGGCACAGTCGACATGGTGGCCATCGCCCGCGGCCTGCTCGCCGACCCCGACTGGGTGCGCAAGATCAAGGAGAACCAGCGCGATCACATCATCCAGTGCGACTATTGCAACTGGTGCAAGCATCTCGACGGCACCCATCAGGAGGTGCGCTGCATCCTGTGGCCCAAGGAGGATATGCAGGCCCCGGTCTACAATGTCTCGGCGACACCCCCTGCCTGGGGCGCCGAGGGCGCCGGCATTACCGCCAAATTCGAGAAAGGCGCCGTCACCCTGGCGTGGAAGAAGGCGGCCGGCAATGTCGAGAGCTATGACGTCTACCGCGCCGACGACAGCGGCGAGGTCCATGCCACCAAGGCCGTGCGCGCCGTGCGCTGGTCCGACAAGACCGCCATCGCCGGCATGCGCTATACCTATTACGTCCGCCCGCGCGATGAATTCGGCAATGCCGGCCCGGCTTCCGACAAGGTCGAGATCGAGGCCCGGCTGGCTGAAATGGCGTAACGCCTCGCACCTTTTCCTGCGCCTTTTTTCCAGCGCCGCCAGTTCCGTTCCGGGGCTGGCGGCGCTGTCTTGTTTGCTGCCTCCTTGCCTGGCTCCCCCCGCGCCGGCGCCGCCACCGCCTACGACCCGGGCCGGCTAAAGAATTCCAAAGTCAAACCAAAGACTTTGCAGGTCACATAGACTTGGCCTCCGGTTCCTTTGGGGCCCGCGCCAAAAAAAGCCGCGAGATCCGGCATGCAAGACCGGAACACAAGTTCGCCGGGACTTGCCGGAAACCGGGGCATTACAAGCGCCCGGCGCACCGCAGGCCGGCAACCAGAAGGGAGAGCGATGGGCCCGAAGATTTGTCGCAGGCAAGCTTTAGGCACCTTGAATCCCTGCCGGCCAATTGTGCATCCCAATTATGCATCCATGCCGGGGCCGGACCGCGCCACCACATTTTCCGCAAAAACAATTTGAGCAAACACAATCGACTGGGGAGAGACAATGGGCAAGAACAGTAAGACAAAAGCAACCGGGGGCGGCCTGTCGCGGCGCACCCTGCTTCAGGCAACAGGCACCCTGGCCGCCAGCGGCCTCGCCACGTCCGTTTTCCGGACCGGCCCGGCCTTTGCCGCCAGCAGCACTATCAAGCTTGGTTTCGTCTCGCCGCGCACCGGCCCGCTGGCGCCTTTCGCCGAGGCCGATGCCTTCGTCATCGAAGCGGTCAACGCCTTGTTCAAGACCGGCCTCGACGTCGGCGGCAAGAAGCATGCCGTCGAGATCATCGTCAAGGACAGCCAATCCAACCCCAACCGCGCTGCCGAGGTGGCGTCCGACCTCATCCTCAAGGATGAAGTGGCCCTGATGCTGGTGTCCTCGACGCCAGAGACCACCAACCCGGTCGGCGACCAGTGCGAGGTCAATGGCGTGCCCTGCATTTCCACCGTGGCGCCCTGGCAGCCCTGGTTCTTCACCCGTGGCGGCAAGCCGGAAACCGGCTTTGAATGGACCTACCACTTCTTCTGGGGCCTCGAGGACATCATCCAGGTCTTCACCGACATGTGGGGTTCGCTGGACACCAACAAGACCGTCGGCGCCATCTGGCCCAATGACGGCGACGGCAATGCCTGGGGCGATCCCAAGCTCGGCTTCCCGCCGGTCCTCGGCAAGCAGGGCTACCGGATCGTCGATCCGGGCCGCTACCAGAATCTGAGCGACGATTTTTCCGCCCATATCGGCGAGTTCAAGAAGAACAATGTCGAAATCCTGACCGGGGTGCCGATCCCGCCCGATTTCACCACCTTCTGGACCCAGGCGGCGCAACAGGGCTTCAAGCCCAAGATCGCCAGCGTCGGCAAGGCGCTGCTGTTCCCGGTCGCCCTCGAGGCACTGGGTGACCTTGGCACCGGCCTGTCCTCGGAAGTGTGGTGGACGCCTTCCCACCCCTTCGCCTCCTCGCTGAGCAAGCAGAGCTCGGCCGAGCTGGCGGCCGCTTTCGAGAAATCGACCGGCAAGCAATGGACCCAGCCCATCGGCTTTGCCCATGCCCTGTTCGAGATCGCCGCCGATGCCCTGAAGCGCGCCGGCGACATCACCAAGCCGGCCTCGGTGCGCGATGCCGTTGCCGCCACCGATCTCGACACCATTGTCGGCAAGGTCAAGTGGGGCGGCGGCGGGCCGTTCAAGAATGTCGCCAAGACGCCGCTTGTCGGCGGCCAGTGGCGCCGCGGCAAGACGCACAAATACGACCTTGCCGTGGTCTCCAACACCATGGCGCCGAATATTCCCGCCGAGGGCAAGCTGGAACCGATCGCCTGATCTCCAGCCCTGGCCGGATGCGATATGGCGCGGTCCCGATCCGGGGCCGCGCCTTCATCTTGTTGGCCGACCTTTTGCCGCCTTGCCTACCCCTCGCGCGGCACGATCTTCTCGCGCATCATCGCCACCATTTCGGCGCCCCCGGCATAGAGCGCCTCGGGGATCTTGGAGCGGTCCATCAGCGCTGCAAGATCGACCGGCTTTCCCGATGCATAGACCATCACCGCGCCGACCCGCTCCAGCAGCAGCGAGGGCAGCGCCAGGTCCCACAGATTGATCGAACGGTCGAAGAACAATCCGCGCACCGCCCCCTTGGTCAGCAGGCAGAGCTGGTAGATCGGCGCCCCAAGGCAATAGACCCGGCCCGGAAAGTCGACCGAAAAGCTCTTGTGGTGGTTGGTGGGCCCGAAAATGAAGCTGTTGGGCTTAAGCTCAAGGCCAAGATCGGGTTGCAGCGGTGCCTCGTTGCAAAAGGCGCCGCCTTCCGGTCCGGCCCAGAACAATTCCCCGGTCACCGGATTGATCGCGGCGCCGGCCACCGGGCGCGCGCCGTCCATCAGGCAAACTGCCGGCGTCCATAGCGGCATCCGGGCGGCAAAGGCCCGGGTGCCGTCCAGCGCGTCGACGATCCAGGAGCAGGTGGCACCGTTTCGCGGCGCCCGGTTCTTATCCGTTTCCTCGCCGATATAGCCATAATCCGGCGCCAGCGCCGCCAGCGCCGCTTTCAGGAAAGCCTCGATCGCCTCGTCGGCCTCGGTGACAAAGGTCTGGTCGCTTTTGAGCCTGGGCGCCACCTTGCCGTAATGGCGCCGGCCAAGCTCGCCGGCTTCGAGCACAATCCTCTTCAGCTCTTCGATGTCGATGCTCACGCGCGCCCCTCCCCGGCCGCCGCCGCAAGGTGGCCCTTACGACGCCCGCTCCAGGATTTCCACCACGCCGGCGGCGCCGTCGATCCTGACCAGGTCGCCATTGCGGATCGAATTGGTGGCGTTCCAGGTGCCCACCACCGCCGGAATGCCATATTCGCGCGCCGCGATGGCGGCATGGGTCAGCATGCCCCCGGTATCGGTCACCACCCCGCCGATCTTCAGGAAAAGCGGCGTCCAGGCGGTGCCG
This sequence comes from Rhodobiaceae bacterium, assembly GCA_020441905.1. Taxonomy (GTDB): domain Bacteria; phylum Pseudomonadota; class Alphaproteobacteria; order Rhizobiales; family NORP267; genus JAGRLG01. The sequence goes on from JAGRLG010000024.1 coordinate 78,122, forward strand.
GTAAAGGGCGCCACCAGGATCTCGCCCGACTGGACCTCGGCAAAGCCGGAAAAATCGGTCACCACCCGCGCCCGGCCCTCGACCACGCCTGCCGAACCGGCAAAGCCGGTCAGCCGTTCGGCCACCACCTTCTCGCCCTTGGGATGCAGGATCTCGTCGATGATGCCGAACACCTTGATGGCGATGGGATCGGTCATCGTCTTGGGCACATTGCCAAGCGTCAGCGGCGCGTCCTCGTGCTTGGCCTCTTCCCAGTCGGCCTTGCGCTCGTCGATCAGCGCCGGCACCATCGCGGCGTGATGGTAGAGCGCGATCTTCTCGCTGCGCCCCAGATCGAGAATGATCTCCTTCAGATCGCTCATGGACAGGAAGAAGATATCCTTGGCCTCCTTGATGAGGCCGATGCCGGCCAGCCTTGTGCCGACGTTGATCAGGAAGTCATGCAGCGCCGCCGTCGATCCCTGATCGATGTAGAAGCCGTGATCCTCCTGATAGGCATAGACCTTCTGGCCGATTTCGAGCATGGAGCGGAATTTCTCCAGATCTCCCGGCGGCACCTTTTTCTCGAACTCGGAGATTGCCTTTTCGCGTGCGGCAAAGACGCCCTCGCGCGCCTGGTAATAGTCCCAGCCATCCTCCATACGCTTGAAGTAGCTCTTGATGGTATTGAGCACCGGGCTGGGGTCCTCGCGCCAGGTCGAGAACAGCACGTCGAGATGGGCGGCATTGATGCGATTGCCATAGGCTTCCAGAAAATCGGCGAATTCGCCAAGCCAGCCCGCAGCTTCCTTGATGCCGCCCAGCACCCGCAGGAGGTTTTCCGTCGGCGTCGCCATGAAGATTTCCTGAAGGCCGCGCTCGCGGGCCGCCAGCGCCAGTTTCCAGATTTCCTCGTCGGTACGCGCCGGCATGGATTCGAAGCCCTGCAGCATGGCGATAAAGCCGCCTTCGTCGAGATCCATGCCCTTGCAATAGCCCTCGAACTCCAGATAGAGCGTGTCGGCCGGATACATCAGGATGAAGTGGATCTCCCAATTGCGCCGGTTGAGGTCGTCGGCGCGGCGCACCTGTTCGATCAGCTCGGCCCAGGACGCATTGGCGACATCGAAGCCGCGCATGGCCGCGTTGTTGGCCTTCACCTCCTCGATATAGTCGGCATAGAAGCTGTCCCAGTTGTTGCGGCAGTTATCGACATATTTCGCAAATTCCTGAGCCCGCTCGGCAACCTCGCTTTCATCCTTGATCAGCGCGAAGCCGAGATAGACCCGGCCCTTGTGGATCTTGACATGGGCGCCCTTGGAGGGCGGCAGCTGGGTTTCCTCGGCGGCGACGTGATAGCCCCAGGCGTGGTGCTTCTGCACCGTCGTCATCCCCATCGGGGACATCGGATTGGGCTGGTGCAGGTCGTCGCGAAACCAGAAAATGTCGGCGTCCCTTTCGGGACGCAATGTGCGCAATGCCGAGATGCTGCGATCTTTCATGGCCGTTCCTTCCCCTTACCCCACCGGCGCCGGGGCTGACGCCGGAAACGGGCGATAACCGCCGCGCGCCTTTTGGTGAAGGCCGCGGCACACCCGAATTATTCTTGGATCGACGCCGGTCTTTTCGCTGGCCGGTTCTTAGATCTATTTGAATTCCATGATTATTTTCGGGCGGGGCATAGTCGGCGCCCCGCCCTTTCAGTATAGCTCAAGCCGTTGCCTGTACTAGGCGGCTTCCACCTTGCGCCCGCCGAGGACCATGTTCTGCGGCATCTCCGGCAGACCGAAGAATTTCTCGGCATTGCCGCCGAGCAGCAGGTTGCGGTCCTTGTCCGACAGCTTGGTTTCGTCGGCCAGGTCCATGATCGACTTGATGGCGCCTTCCGGATCTCCGACCCGGTGGGCATAGTCGGTGCCGATCATGAGGTGCTCGACGCCAACCCATTCCATGGCGCATTTCATCGCCGGCAGGTAGAAGCTGGTGGTGTCCGGCCACACCCGCTCGCGATAGGTCTGCTCCGGGTTCTGGGAGAGCTCGAGGCCCCATTCCTTGGAATAGCCCTTCCAGGAGTCCTTGAGGCGGCGCACCAGATAGGGCGCGATGCCGCCCAGATGCGAATGGATCATCCGCAGGTTGGGATATTTCTCGAACACGCCATTGAAGATCAGGCTGATCACCGCAAGCGTCGAATCCACCGTATAGCCATAGAGCTGATAGGGGATGCGCGACTTGTCCATGGCGGCTGCGGTCAGCGGCACCGTGGGATGCATCAGAACGGGGAGCTTGAGCTTGTTGATGGTGGCGAAGACCTCGTCGAATTTGGGATCGAACATGACGTCGCCCTGGCAGTTCGAGAACATCTGGATGCCCTTGACCCCCAGTTCCTTGTGGCAGCGCTCCAGCTCCTTGCAGGCCTCCTCCGGGTTCTGATAGGGCAGTGCGGCCATGGTGAAGATGCGGTGGGGATATTTGGCCGCTTCCTCGGCGAAATGGTCGTTGATTTTCTTGGCCCAGTAGACGCCGGCCTCCGGTTCGAGAAGTTCCGGACCCGGAACGGTCTTCGAAATGACCTGGGTATCCATGCCGGCGGCATCGAGGTCGCGGATGCGGGCGTCCATGTCGTAATGGCCGGGGCGGTCGATATGGGCGACGATGACGTCGCCGGCCTTCATGACATAGGAGTTCTCGCCGGTCTTGATCGCCCGGCACCAGCGGCCCTGCCGGCTCTCCAGATAATCGATATATTCTCGCGGGTAGAAGTGATTGTGAACGTCGACCGTTCTCTGCACCATGACACTCTCCTTGGGTAGGGTTGCGTTGTATTCCTTCATTCATCCAGATCGCGGATCTTGCGTGCCTGGAGGATGAACAGCTGTCCGTCCTGGAACGCCCATTCGATATCCGCGGGAAAGTTGAACTGTTCTTCGATGAGGCGGCCGACCCGGCACAGCTCGCCAAGCTGCGCCTCGCTCAAGGTCGGCTGCCCCGCCTTGTCGGCGGGCACTGGCACTTCCATGCGGCCCTGGCCCTGGCCGTCATCCATCACCACCATCAGGTTCTTGTTGGCGATCGCCTTCTGGCGCAGCGCGCCGCTGGCCTTGTCGAGCAGATAGGAATCGGTCATCGAACGGCCTGAAACCACCGATTCCCCGATCCCCCAATTGGACTCGATCATGCAGTCGCCGCGCGACTTGGTGATCGGATTGGCGGTGAACAGCACCCCGGCGCAATCGGCATTGACCATCAGCTGGACCACCGGCGCGATGACGCCGCGCTCATGGGCGATTTTCTTGTGGTGGCGCAGATAGGCGGCGCGCGAGGTCCACAGCGACGCCCAGCATTCGCGCACCCGCGCCAGCACGTCCCTGGCGCCGAGAACATAGTGATAGGTGTCCATCATGCCGGGGAAGGACGAGATGGCCGAATTCTTGACCGACACCGAGGAGCGCACCGCCACATAGCGGTTGGCGTCCGAGATCATGGCGCCGTAGCGCGCCGCGATGTCCTGCTCCAGGTCGCCGGGTATCGGCGCCCGCACGATGATGTCGCGGATCTTGCCGGTTGCCGCCTCGACGCCGGCGAAATCGTCGAAGTCGAGGCCGGATGCCAGACCGGCGATCTCCTCTTCAACCCCGGCCTCGCGCAGGACGCGCTCCAGAGCTTCACCCGTGATGCAATAGCCCGGCGGCACCCTTGCGCCGAAACGGATCAGCCGGCCCAGATTGGTTGCCTTGCCGCCACACAGCTCGACCGCATCGTCAGGAATATCCGCCAGCGCAAGAATTTCCGCCGCCATGGCCGTTTGGCTCCCCGTTCCCCTGTTTCCGCCGCCCCTGTTATTGTGCTCCATTGCCGCAACGCCTGCCGGAGCAGGCTGCTTTGCGGGCAATTCCGGGGCGATCGGTCGCGTCATGGCACCTTGATAGCGGCGCCATCTTTAGCCGTTCTTTAGAGCGCAATCCGGCGACAGGAAATCTGCCGCCGCCTGCCGCCACGCCGCAACCGTATGAAATCATGCGGCTATTCATGCCGCCGCGCGGGGATGATGCAGATACGCCGATTTCAGCGGACGATGCGCAATTTGATGGGAGCGGTATATTTCTGCCCGCCACCGGCCGCGGCCCGCCTTTGGCCCGCCGGACAGGGCGGGCAGGAAATGCAAGGCCGCCGCGTCGCCAATGCCTATTTGGCAACGCCTATTTGGCGCTGAAATCGACGTCCGTGGTCAGCGTCTGCCGGGCTTCTTCCACCGGCTGCTCGGTGAACCCCTTCAGCGAGCCGATTTCCCTGGCATCGCGCTGGATCTCCACCGGCGAACACACATAGGCGGTAATCAGCTCGGCCAGCGAGCGCAGCGCGTGCATATGGATGCGCTCCCAGCCATGGGAGGCATCGATGCCAAAGGTGATCAGGGCCGTGCGCACGTCATGCCCCGCCTCCAGCGCCGAAGCGCTGTCCGAGCGGTAGTGGCGGAACAGATCCTTCTGGTAATAGATCTCGTTCTCCCGGCACAGCCGCACCAGCTTGCGGGTCAAATGATAATCGAACGGCCCCTGGGCATCGGCCATGGATATGGTGACGCCGAATTCCGAACTGTTCTGCCCCGGCGCGCTGGTGCCGTTGTCGACCGCGATCAGCGCCGCGATATCGTCGTTGAGCACCGCGGCGGCACCGACCCCGACTTCTTCGGCGATGGTGAACAGGAAATAGATATCGACCGGTGTCTTGACCTTTTCGCGCAGCAGCGCCTCGATGGCCGCGAACAGAACCGCCACCCCCGCCTTGTCATCGAGATGGCGCGAGCAGATGAAGCCGTTATCCAGAAACTCGGGCTGCGGATCGATGGCGATGATATCGCCGACCTCGACGCCAAGGCGTTTCAGATCGGCGATGCCGGAGGCGCGGGCGTCGATGCGCATCTCGATATTGGTCCAGGCCGAGGGCTGGCTGTCGACCTCCTCATTGAAGGTGTGGCCCGACGCCTTGAGCGGCAGCAGGGTGCCGCGATAGCTGCCCTTTTCGGCGAAAATGGTGCCCCGCGCGCCTTCCGCGAAGCGCGCGTTCCAGTGGCCGATCGGCACCACTTCGAGGCGGCCATTTTCTTTCAGGCGTTTGACCTGCGCCCCGAGGGTATCGACATGGGCGGCAAGTGCGCGCGCCGGGCGGCGCTTGGCGCCGGGCAGGCAGGCCCGGATCGCCCCGCGCCGCGTCACCTCGTAGGCAACGCCGAGGCGATCGAGTTCGGCGCAGCATTCGCGCACGATATTGTCGGTGAACCCGGTCGGGCTGGGTGTCGACAGCAGCTTCTCCAGCCATGAGGACAGATAATCGAGATCGATCGGCAATATGGTCATTGAACACCCTTTTGCATTCCGTCCCGCCGGCGGGACGCGGCCCCGGCCCGCTGCCCGGTTCAGCCGCGCGTCTCGGCCCGCATCGCCACCGGCCGCGACTGCGGGAACAGCAGGTCAATGAAGCGTTCCGCGGTCGGTTGAGGTTCGTGATTGGCAAGACCGGGCCGCTCATTGGCCTCAATGAACCAGTATTCCGGACGCTCCGGGGCGGCGACGATGAAATCGATGCCGGTCACCGGAATATCGATGGTCCGGGCGACCCGGATCGCCGCCTCCGCAAGGTCCGGATGCAATCTGTCGGTCACGTCATGAATTGTGCCGCCGGTATGCAGATTGGCCGTCTTGCGGATGATGATGCGGGCATCGGCCGCAGGAATGGCGTCGAGCCGATATCCGGCATCGGCGACGCAGCGCTCGGTCTCGGCATCGAGCGGGATTTTCGACTCTCCCCCCGTTGCCGCGGCCCGGCGCCGCGACTGGTGCGCGATCAGTTCGCGCACGCTGGAGCGCCCGTTTCCCGTCACCATCGCCGGCACGCGGATCGCGGCGGCCGCGATCCGGTAGTCGACCACGACAAGGCGCAGATCGACGCCGGAGACAAACTGTTCCACCACCACCTGGTCGCAATAACGGCCCGCGTCCTCGATCGCGCGCTGAACCTGCGGCCAGTCGCGCAGGTCCACCGCCACGCCCTTGCCCTGCTCGCCGCGCACCGGCTTGACCACGACCGAGGAATGGCGGTCGAGAAATCCCCGCACCGCCTTCTCGTCGCCGGCATCGACCTGCGCCGGCACCGTCACACCGGCGGCTTCGACCAGCCGGCGCGTCACCCGCTTGTCGTCGCAAATGCTCATCGCCACCGCGCTGGTCAGTTCGCTCAGGCTCTCGCGGCAGGCGATGGAGCGCCCGCCATAGGTCAGGCGGAAAAACCCGGCCTCGACATCGATGAGATCGACCCCGATGCCGCGCCGCCGCGCTTCGTCGATGACAATGCGCGCATAGGGGTTGAGATCCTGGTCTTCCGCCGCCGGCGCGGTAAACAGGCGCTCATTGATTTCGTTCTTGCGCTTGACGGCAAACATCGGCACGCGCGAAAAACCAAGCTTCTCATAGAGCGCAATCGCCTGTTCATTGTCGTGGATGACCGACAGGTCGAGATAGGCCGCGCCCCGGGTCTGGAAATGCTCCACCAGCCGGCGCACCAAAGCCTCGCCGATTCCCGGCTGGGCGGCCTGCGCGTCGACGGCCAGGCACCACAGCGAGGATCCCCTTTCGCAGTCGTCGAAGGCGATTTGGTGGCTGACGCCGGTCACCGTGCCGATGATGGCGCCGCTTGCCTGGTCCTCGGCGACGAAATAGGTGATGGCGCGATTGTCGCGATTGTTCCAGAAGAAGTCGGGGTTCACCGGGACCATGCCGCGGGAGACATAGATCCTGTTGACCTCGGCGGCGTCCTGCGCCGAGGACAGACGGCGCACGAAGAAGCCGCGCGGCTGCTCGCCGGCGGCCCGATAGGTCGCAAGTTCGAGCCGGTAGGTATGGGAGGGATCGAGAAACAGCTCCTGGGGCGCAGTCGCCAGCACGACATGCGGGTCGCGGATATAGAAGGCGATATCCCGCCGCCCCGGCCCCTCGGCCCGGAAACATCGCACCAGATCTTCCGGCTCGGCGAAGGTTTGCCCGAACAGCAACCGCCCCCAGCCGCAATCGAGCACGGCATCCGCCTTGGGCCGGCGGTCTTCGCCGTGGCTCAGGGGCGGCTTCAGGCTGGCCTCGCGCATGCGCCGCATGCGGTGGCCGCTGGCTTCCTTGCTGTCCTGGGGCCGTCTCGGCCTCTCGCTGGTCATCGCCTGTTTCTATAGCTCCTGGGCCTGTAGCCACAACTCGAGCAGCGCGCACTGCCACAATTCGGAGCCGCGCAACGGGGTGATATGGCCGGCCGGATCGGCAAAAAGGGCATCGAGATATTCGCTCCGGAACAGCCCGCGCTCGCGCGCCGCCTGCGACGTCAGCGCATCGCGGGTCATCTCCAGCACCGGGCCGGAGACATATTTCAGCGCCGGAACCGGGAAGTAGCCCTTGGGCCGGTCGATGACCTCGGCGGGCAAGACCTCGCGCGCCACGTCCTTCAGCACGCCCTTGCCGCCGTCCTTGAGCTTGAGGCGGGGCGGGATGCGGGCGGCAAGCTCGACCAGATCATGATCGAGAAACGGCACCCGCGCCTCAAGGCCCCAGGCCATGGTCATATTGTCGACCCGTTTCACCGGATCGTCGACCAGCATCACATTGGTGTCGATGCGCAAGGCGCGGTCGAGCGGCGTATCGGCGCCGGGCCGCCGCAGGCAGGCCTCGACGAAGCGTGCCGGCTCATCCTCTTCGCTCATCCAGCGCCCATCGACATGACGGCGAAGCTTGCCGCGGTCGCGGTCGAAGAACAGCGCCTTGTAGTCGGCAACGATGTCGTTTGAGGCTTCAAGCTTGGGATACCAGTGATAGCCGGCAAAGACCTCGTCCGCGCCCTGGCCGCTCTGCACCACCTTGAGGTGGCGGGCGACCTCCTTCGACAGCAGGAAGAAACCGACATTGTCATAGGACACCATCGGCTCCGACATCGCGGCGATGGTGGCGGGCAGCGCCGCCAGCATGTCGCCGGTGGGGATGGTGATCTTGCTGTGGTCGGTACCAAATCGCTCGGCCACCATGTCGGAATAGGCGAATTCGTCGCCGGCCTCGCCATGGGCGGCCTCAAAGCCGATGGAGAACGTCTTCAGCCCGCTTTGCCCGGCCTGCGCCAACAGGCCGACGATGAGGCTCGAATCGACGCCCCCCGACAACAGCACGCCGACCGGGACATCGGCGACCATGCGCCGGTCGACGGCCAGGCGCAGCGCGGCGCCGACCCGCTCCGCCCACTCGCCGTCGCTGGCCTTGGCATCATCTGCGTCGCGGCCGAAGGAAAGCTGCCAATAGACATGATCCTGCCGGCTGCCATCGGCCTCGATCAGCCGCACCGTCGCCGCCGGCAGCTTGCGCACGCCCGTCAGGATGGTATGCGGCGGCGGCACCACGGCATGCAGGGTCATGTAGTAGGACAGCCCGGCGCGGTCGATCGAGGTATCGACATCGCCGGCGGCGAGAAGCGCCGGCAGGGTGGAGGCGAAACGCAGGCGCTTGCCCTTTTCAGCAAGGTAGAGCGGCTTGATGCCGAACCGGTCGCGGCACAGGGCGACGCGGCCGCTGTCGCGCTCATGGACAACGAAAGCGAACATGCCGTGAAAGCGCCGCGGCGCCTCGATGCCCCAGGCGTGCCAGGCCTTGGCCACCACCTCGGTGTCGCTGTCGGAGAAGAAGCGATAGCCCAGCGTTTCGAGTTCGCGGCGCAGCTCGCGGTGATTGTAGATGCAGCCGTTGAAGACCAGGGTCAGGCCGAGCGCCGGATCGCTCATCGGCTGCGCCCCGCGCTCGCTCAAATCGATGATCTTCAACCGCCGGTGGCCGAAGGCGACCCGGCCCTTTGCAACGATGCCTTCGCCATCCGGCCCCCTTGGCGCCTGCCGGGCCGCCATCCTGGCAACCGCGCCGGCATCTGCCGCGCTTCCATCAAAGGTAAGCTCGCCGCACAAACCGCACATATCTCTATGAACTCTCCGGGATTATTTGAGGCGCATCGGCCCATGCGGGCCGCGCCGGGATAATCGGGCGCCGCGACAGCGAGACGCCGGCCCAAGGGACCGGAGCGCGGCAAGCGAAGGCCCGCGATGACACTCCGCAACTGCGCGCCAGGGTCTTCCCCGGCGCGGCATGGAACGCTTTATGGCATCTTATTCGGCAATAGCCAAATTTGCCCGCCCCGGGGCGTTTTCCCGCGCCATCCGGCGGCGCGGCGGCAGGGGACCGTCGCCGTTCGGCCTCAGACCGGGTTGCGGCCGGAGATCACCCATGAGGACGAGGCCATGACGATGCCGTCGGCCTGCCTCTTCTGCTTTTCGATCGCCTGCGCCAGCGCGGCCTCGATCTCGCCGCGCCGGGCTTCGGCCTGCGGCCCCGCCTCGCGGAAGACCTCTCCGGCCGGCCCCAGCGCGAGCTGGAAATTGACCGCGTCCTCGATGGTCCTGCCGACCAGCACCGGGGCATCGACCCGGGTGAAGGAAATGTCCTCATAGCCGGCGATCTGCATCATCTTCGTCACCGTCTCCTCATCGGCCATGGAAAACGGCCCGGGGCCGCAGGTGCGCGCATCCTCGCCCGGCGGCGGCAGGAACTTGAGCACCACCTCCTTGGCCATGCTGAGCCAGGGATTGTCGGCCGAGGTACGCCAGACGATATGGCTCATGACGCCGCCGGGCTTGAGCGCCTTTCGCATGTTGCGCAGGCCACCCACCGGATTGGCGAAGAACATGGTGCCGAAGCGCGAGAAGACGAAGTCATATTCGGGCCGGAACGGCTCGATCAGGGCGTCGCCCTCGACAAAGGTGACATTGGCGACCTTCTTCGCCTGCGCATCCTTGCGGCCGAAATCGAGAAAGGCGGTGCAGCAATCGAGGCCGGTGACATGGCCGCGCGGACCGACGCGCCGCGCCAGCTGGATCGCGGTATCGCCGAAGCCGCAGCCGACATCCAGCACCTTGTCGCCCGGCTTCACCGGCAGCGATGGAAACACCGCTTCCGAATGATGGGTCAGTCCATCGACCAGGATATGCTTGTATTTGACGAATTTGGGAACCAGCACTTCATTCCAGAAATCGACATATTCGGCGCTCTGGACCTTTTCCTGAACCATACTCATGCCTTGTCCTCCCGCGGCGGATCCCGGTCGGCTTGGCCTGGCTTGGAACTGGGGTCGCGCCTGGCGCGACCCCCTTGTTGAAGTGACGTGTTCTTATAAAAAAAGCCGGAGCTCGGCTGACCGGGCCATAACAACCCATCGGCCGGTGACGAAGTCTTTCGCCGGCGAAATCCTGACGAAGGCTCGCCCTCGCCCATGGGTTATGGCGAGGCATGTTAGCACAAAGCGCCCTCGAGCGCGCGGGGCATAAACCGGTCCATGGGATTGGCCCGAGGTTGGGCGCGCGCAAGACGAGGTTGGCGCGCGCAAGAAAAGCGTGGGATGGGGCATTGCCTTAAAGCAAGCAGCGCGGGTGATGAGGCTTTTGCGCCGGCTGCTGATCGCCTTCTTCGACGGTCAGGCGCTTCTGTTTGTCGGCCTGGTCCTTTGGATGGTCTGGAGGGACGCCATCGCGCCGAGGCTCATCCCCGACGCGGAGATCGACAGCGCAGCAGACGACATCATCGCCAATTTTACGGATCCCGAGTTGGAGGCCTTCGCCCGGCATCAGCGCGCATGGTATCGCAGCGACGGCGCGGAACAGACCTATTGGCGCCGGGTACGGAGGGCGGTACGAGATCGCCTAAAGACCGGAAGGTAATGGATGATCGTTTCCGAGGGAGCAACTATCGACATCGACGTCGGATGGCGGCGCTCTGCTGACGAACTTCCGCCCGATGGAATGCCGGTGATTGCATTCAGTCCGATATATCGCAAACATGGCCCGACGAATGACGATGAACATTGACCAAGCATTTGAGACTTACAAGGCGGCTCGTTACCTGCGGAAAACAGGCGATGACGCCCTGGAGGCGCGTCTTCAGGCGATAGCAAGCAACCTTTGGTCCACTGATCGCGATGGCAATGTCATTGCAACCCGCGATCCCAACCATAGAAAGACGTTGCTGGCACTCTACTGTGACGCGCTCTTTGAGCAAAACATTCGCGCGCCGATGGACCTTCAATTTGACGAAGGCCAATTGCGGGCGCGATCATCTGCGGGTTTCGCTCCACCCAAACTGAAATCGCCCATAACATTTGGACCGCAATGCTTGGCGAAGTTCGGGAAACGAGCGCACATCGTCCCATCACTGAAAGCGGGGCGCATTCACGTTGCTGCGGCGAGCGCTTACAATGACCCTTCATTGAATGCAGCCCAGATGGACGAGGAACTTCGGCACCATGTGCGTACGCCGAATGAGCGCATTGAGATGAAACTGTATGGCAAATACACGTCAGACGGACCGGAAGTCGAAATTGCTCCTCAATGGGGTGAGCTATTTCGCTACATGCAAGTTCCGAACTTCTATGTTTGGTGTTGCGGGCTGGGCTACGATGCCCGACTTTTCAAAGAGTTTGAGGCGGATGCCGCTCTGATCGTAACTGACCAGAAAGTATTCGCGGACAGATTTTCGAGTGCAGTTGAGAAACAGAAGCCAAAGGGGCAACTTGAGCATCGTGGAATTGGTTACTACGACCCATACACCACGCAAAGGAACCAACTGGTTCCAGCGTTCAGCAAAAACTTCAAGTATTTGTATCAGAACGAATATCGGTTCGTCTGGTGGATGCCAGAAAGCGAAGTGCTTGACCCGTTTATTGTTGAACTCGGCTCCCTTGAAGACATCGCGACCATTGTGGAACTCGCGTAGCTGCTCCCCAAGGAGGCCAGACGCACCTTAGCCGAGGCCACCTAGGTTCGGCACGACTTGATGAAAACAAGGGAAAGAGTGGTGCCGGTTGCGTGACTCGAACACGCGACCCCATCATTACGAATGATGTGCTCTACCAACTGAGCTAAACCGGCTTGTCCACGATACGGACCATCACACCTATCGCTCCGCCCGGCTGGCGTCAATCGTGCCGCCGGATCGCCGCCGCCAGGCGGCTGCCGGCAGCCGGAAAGCCGCCCCGGTAGGGCGCCGGGGAGAGATAGCCCTTTGCCAATTGCTTGGCAAGCAAGGAGGCAGGCAAAGGGCGCAAATTCGCCCATCGGCCGCGCTTCAGCGCGGCCGGCGCGGCAACACCACGTCTTCGCCTATGACATCGCCGCCGGGGCCTGGATCGTCGGGCGCGCGCTGCGGCCCGGCCATCGCCGCTTCCGCCGCCGCCTTGGCGGCCTCGGGTTTTGGCGCCTTGCCGCCGCCGTCATTGGCGCGGCCCGGCGCGCCGCCGCCCTCATCGCCCCGCGCCTTCGGCCCCGGCGGAGCTTCCTTGGCGGGGCCGCTGCCGGGCATCGCCCCGGCTTGCCCCGCCGCGTGCGCCCGCTCGCCTCTTTCGCCGCGCTCTTCCACCGTTTCAGCCGCGGCCTCGATCACCGGCGCCGGGGAAGACACCTTGTGCGGGGCTTGCGCCGGCGCCCCGGCGGCGGCCGGCGGCGCCGCGATGCCGGCAACCGGGCGCCCCGGTACCGGCGCAATCTGCGGCCCCTCGCTTTGCGCCAGCGGCACCCGCCATTGGAAGGCATCGAGCCGCCCGGTCACCGGCGACAGCGGCGCCCAATGTTCGGAGACCACGCCGTCGGCGGTCCAGGCCGCATCGCGCGGCGCCCGCACCGCGCGGCCGAGCCAGGCATGAACGCCGGCGCTGTCGCCATGTTCGCCTTCCTCGATCTCGGCCATCAGCGAGCACACCCGCTGCGTCGGCCCGGCGCTGACATGAGGCGCCAGCGCCTCGCGCGCCGCGCCCCAGTCGCGGGCATCGATGGCGGCGCCGGCAACGGCCAGCGCGCCTTCGCGCTCTCCCGGCAGCCGCGACGCCAGCAGGCGCATGCGCTTCAGGCGGTCGCGGGTCGAATCCCCGGCCCGCACATTGATATAGGCCTCGGCGATCTCGGGATGCGGCGACAGCTTCCAGGCCTTTTCCAGCAGCCGCGCCGCCCGCCGCACATTGCCGCTCTCGGCGATCAGCCGCCCGGCCAGGGCCGCCGCGGGAACAAGGTCGCCGGCAAGCTTCAGCGCCTCCAGCGCCAGCGCCTGGGCGCCCTCGCGGTCGCTGTCCTCGCGCTCCATCGCCTGCGCCGTCAGCAAGACCGCGCGCTGGCGCCGCGCCGCCGCCTTGTCGACCAGCTTGTGCGCCTTGTTGGCCTCCAGCGCCGCCAGGGCGCCGGCCCAGTCGCGCTCGGCGCACACCATGTCGAACAGCGCCGTCGCCGCCCAGCCGGTAGCCGCATTGAGGCGCAGCGCCCGTTCGGCATAGCCGCGCATGGCCTGCCGGTCGCCGCCGCGCTGGGCTTCGACAAAAAGGCCGCGAAGGCCAAGGATCTCGGTGTCGGGCGAGGCCAGCATGTCCTGGAAGCTGCGCCGCGCGCCCTCGCGGTCGCCCTTGAGCTGCGCCGTCTGCGCTTCCAGCAGCAGCGTCATCGGCTCCCGACCAAGGACCTTGCGCGCCTGGCCGGCCGCCCGCGAGGCCAGCGCCGCATCCCCGGCGCCAACCGCGATCATGCCGCGCGACAGCGCGGCATAGCCCTTGGCGGTGCGCCGCGCGCGCAGGAAGCCGGAAAACGCCGCCGGCATGCCGATCACCAGCCTCAGGCCGGTCCACGCCGCCATCAGGGCGACGGTCGCCGCCAGGACGCCCAGCGCCGCCACCATGATGCTGGTTTCGATGCGATAGCCCTGCCATACCAGAACCACCTCGCCCGGCCGGTCGGCGAACCAGGCCACGGCGCCGGCAAGCCCGGCCACCGCCAGGATAAAGATGAACAACCGGATCATTGCTTGTGCACCCCACCTTCCGCGGCAAGGCCGGCGGCGGCCTGCTCGGCCAGAAGGCGCACCTGCTCGCGCGCGCCCAGCGCGGCGCGCGCCGAATTCAGCCAGCCATCGGCCGCGTCCCGCGCCGCGCCGTCCAGCGCCCCGGCTTCATCGACAGCCCCCGCCAGATCGCCGGCCGAAAGCTTCTGCTCGATACGGGCCACCACCGCCGCGGTGGACTCACCGCTAACGGCACCGGTCGGGCGCACCCGGACCAGCGCCCGCGCATTGGCCATCAGCCGCCCGACAAGCCCGTCCCCGCCCGCCCGGGACCCGGCATCGACAATGGCGCCGGCGACGCCGGCAAAGGTTTCGGCAAGCTGGTCTGCCCGCGGCACGCCCGTAGCGGCCAGCCGCTCAAGGGCCGCAACTTGCGCGTTGCCCGGCGCCGACAGCGCCGCCACCGCCTGCAACTCGCGGCCAAATGGCGTTCCGGCCAGCATTGTCCGCTCCAGCCCGGCAATGGCGATAGCCAGCGCCGCGCGGGCCTGAAGGCCGGGTCCCTGCGCCGCATCGGTGGCGGCCTGTTGGCGCAGCGCCGCCAGGTCGGCGCTCAGAGTATCGAGTCGCTGCGAAAGCGATTTGGCCTGTGCGCCGATTTCCTGCCCCATTTGTTCGCGCAAGGCGAGAATGGCGCCTTCGCCAGCCCGCACCGCCGCGCCGGCAGCTTCCTGCGCCCGCGCCGCCGCCTGCTCGGCGGCATTCAGTCTCTGCCCCAGGGCCTCGGCCGCCGCCGCCGAGGCGGGAGATCCGGATTGCGCGGCCAGCCGCGCGGTCAAGATGTCAACCTCGCCGCGCGCGCTCAACGCCGCCTGCTCGGCTGCCGCGACCTGCGCGGCAAGGCCCGCAAGCCGCTCCTCGAAACCCTTGAGCGCATCGCCGGCCTTGCCGCCGGTGGCTTCGGCGGCGCCCGTTTCGAGCGCGCCGATGCGCCGTTCCAGCGCCGCCACCTCCTCGCCGCGGGCCAGCCCCTCGGGCAGCCGCGTGGCGCGGCCCGACTGGCCCGCCAATTCGTCGCGTACATCGCCTAGATGGGTCTCAAGGTCCTGGATACGGGCCTCCAGCCCGGCGGCACCCGGCGCCGCAGGCATGACCCCGATCTGCGCCAGGCCGGCGTAGAGGACAAGCGCCACCACGCCGCCGGCCAGCGCACCGCTGCCAAAGACCAGCACGCCCGGCCGCCGGCCCGGCGCGGCGGCG
>JAGRLG010000003.1 GCA_020441905.1 Rhodobiaceae bacterium
CGGATCGACCCCCTCCGACGCCGCCCGCGAATAGAAAAGATCAACAACCTCGTCCGAAATCCGGTCGCAGACCTTGTCAGGATGACCCTCCGATACCGACTCCGATGTAAAGTAGTAGCTGTTGCGCGACACGATGTTGCAGCTCCTTGATTGCAGACGCATGGGGCGGGAACGCGGACAGGCGCGGATACCCCGCCGCCGCGTCTTGTTGCCGCTTTTCAAAGCAAGGTCAAGATGCGGGGGCGGCTACTTGCCGCTGGCCAGCGAACGCACCAGATTGAGAACGGAGCGGCGCACATGCGCGTCCTCGATCTCGACAAAGGCCTTGATGAGCTGGATCCCTTCGCTCGAATTGACGAATTCGAGGAAATAATCCTGCTGCGGCTGCTCGGCGAAACCGGCCGCCGGCGCGCTCGCCGAATCGAGGCCATCGAAAAAGAAATGCACCGGCACCTCGAGGATGCGCGCCAGGTCCCACAGCCGGCTGGCGCCGATGCGGTTGGCCCCTTTTTCATATTTCTGCACCTGCTGGAAGGTCAGGCCAAGCTGCTCGCCGAGCTTTTCCTGGCTCAGGCCAACCAGCATGCGGCGCATCTTGACACGGCCACCTACATGGACGTCGATCGGGTTGGGGCGCTTTGTCATGACTTGTTCCAGCCGCACGCAATGGGTGAAAAGGCTCGTCTGAATGGCTCTATTATAAATATGATATTTTTCTAATTTGCGAACCCTTTAGCGGTCAAGGATTCTTGCACGGTTCGAATTTCACGATTTATCGGCGCCTGCGCAGCGACGCCCGCCCGCGGCGGCGATCGGCGGCCAGGCCGAGAAACGCGGCGCCGAAGCCGAAGACAAGCAGCGCCGCCACCATAGCACGGCCGTAGCGGGCATAGAGAGTGGGCGGCAGCGCCGCCGGCAGTCCGCTATCGATAACGCCGGCCCGGTTGAGGGGTAGCGACTGCACAATCCGGCCGTAAGGATCGATGACCGCGGAAATGCCGGTATTGGCCGCCCGCACGACCGGCAGGCCCTCCTCGATGGCCCGCAGTCTGGCCTGATGCAGATGCTGGCGCGGGCCGCTTGAATCGCCGAACCAGCCGTCATTGGTCAGATTGAGCATCCAGCCGGGACGGCGGTCCCGGTCGATCACCTCATCGGGGAATATGATCTCGTAGCAGATCAGCGGCGCGGCCGGCGGCAAGCCCGGCAGGTCGAGAGCCTCGCGCCTCTCGCCAGCCTCAAATCCGCCCTGCATCTGCGTCAGCTGTTGCAGCCCGAGCCGCTCCAGCAGGTGCTGAAAAGGCAGATATTCGCCAAACGGGACCAGGTGCACCTTGTCATAGGTCGCGGTGATGGCGCCTTTGCCGTCGACGACATGAATCGAGTTGAATGCCTGCGTCCCGCCGGGCCCGCCGCGGCGGATGGCTCCGGTCACCAGCACCGTGTCGTCGGGCAGCACGGCGGCGATGGTGGCCAGCGCGTCGCCGCTCTCCGCCAATACGAAGGGCAGGGCCGACTCGGGCCAGATCAGATGGGTGACATCGGCGATCCCCGAGGTTTCCGGCGAGGTAGCGGCATCGCTCAGTTGCAGATAGTCGGCAAAGATGCGGCTGCGGTTGTCGGACCGCCATTTCAACGCCTGGGGGATATTGGGCTGCACAATGCGCAGGCGCGCATGGGCGATTTCTTCCGCCGGGCCCGGCGGCATGCGCCACATTCCGCCGCCGATCAGGGCCGCCAGCGCCAGCAGGCCGGCCAGCGGCGCCAAAATGCGCTCGGCGCGCCCGCCGTCATCGGCCAGCAGCGCCGGCGCGCAAAAAATGAGCACGGCGAGAAAGGTCAGGCCCCAGACGCCGACCAGGGCAGCGCCCTGCATGGCCGGCTCGATGAAAGCCAGGCCCTGTCCGACCGGATTCCAGGGAAAGCCGGTGAACAGATGGCCGCGCAGCCACTCGCTCAGTGTCAGGCCGCTTGCCAGGGCGAAGATGCGGCCCGGCCCGGAACTCCACACCGCCATCGCCAGCGCGCACCCGGCGGCGGTAAACAGCGCCAAGCCCGCCGGCAGCAGCGCCACCGCGAAAGGCAGTAGCCAGCCGAAAACATCGGCCTCGACGAGAAAGGCATAGCCGATCCAATAGAGGCCGGCGAGGAAATAGCCGAAACCGAAAACCCAGCCGGTCGCCGCCGCGCCCGCCAGCCTTTGCGCCAGGGCGAAGCGGCTGCCTTGACCGCTTCCGGTGCCGTCGAGCAGCCACACCAGGACCGGCAGGGTCAGCCACAGCACCGGGCCGAAATGGAACGGCGCCAGGGCAAGGACGGAAACCGCGCCGGCGCCAAAGGCGATTGCCCAGCGCCGCCACCCCCATTGCACGATGATCCAGCGTGCAAGCGCCCGCATCCGGCCTCCCGCTCCCCGATAGGTCAAGCCGGACCCTGCCGCAGGCCCGGCCTGCCCTATTTTCCCTCGCCCTCGCCGACCGGCGCGCGCGACTCCGCCGCGCCCGGACGCCGCACAACCACTTTCAGCTTCTTGATGCGGCGCGGATCGGCGTCCAGAACCTCGAACTCCAGTCCCCCCGGATCGGTCACCACCTCGCCGCGCGCCGGCACCCGCCCGAGCAGGGTGAACACCAGGCCGCCAAGGGTATCGATATCCTCGTCATAGGCGCACAGCGCCGGGTCGCGGCCGATCAGGGCGCTGAAATCTTCGATCGGCAGACGCGCATCGGCGATATAGTCGCCGTCCTCGTTGCGCTCGATGCGCGGCGCGTTGGCCGGATCGTGCTCGTCCTCGATATCGCCGACGATTTCCTCGACCAGATCCTCGATGGATACCAGGCCGTCGGTGCCGCCATACTCATCGACCACCAGCGCCAGATGCACGCGCGTCGATTGCATCTTCACCAGCAGGTCGACCGCCGGCATCGAAGGCGGCACGAACAGAACCGGGCGCACGATCCTCGCTTCGCCAAGCGTCCTGGTGACATCGACCCGTTCGAAATCGAGCTTCGCGCGCTTGGGCGGCCGCGCCCCGCCCCTCGCCGCGCCGCCGGGTTTGGCGGCGCTGGCGGGCGCGGCGCGGCGCCGGCCATTGGCGGCGCGCCCGGTAATCCAGCCCATCAGATCCTTGATGTGGACCATGCCGCGGGGGTCGTCGAGGGTCTCGCGATAGACCGGTATGCGCGAATGGCCGGCGGTGTGGAAAAGCTTCATCAGATCGCTGATGAGAACATTCTCCTCGCAGGCGATGATATCGGCCCGGGGCACCATGACGTCCTCGACCCGCAGCTCGCGAAAGCCGAGGATATTGAGCAACATCAGCCGCTCTTCCGGCGAAAAGGCCGTCGACAGACGCTCCGGCTGCTCCAGGGCGGTTTCCAGGCTGGCCCGCAGCGAACGGTCCGATACCAGGCCGAGCGAAGCCTTCAGTCGCGCCAGCCAGCCGCTTTCGCGCGCTTGTGCCGATGGCCCGTTGTCGCTTCCGCCCGCCGGCTGGGCAATGTTGTCGCTTTGGCTCTCGTTCATCTGTCCTGGCCTGCCGTCGCAAGGGTGTTGCCGGCGCCGCCGCTGCCATAGGGGTCGGGAACGCCGATGCCGGCGAGAATCCTGGTTTCCATGGCTTCCATGTCCGCCGCCTGCCCGTCTTCCTCGTGATCATAGCCGAAAAGGTGCAGCATGCCGTGGACCACCAGATGCGCCAGGTGCTGAGCGACGGCAAGCCCCGCCGCCCCGGATTCGCGCTCGATGGTTTCATAGGCCAGCACGATGTCGCCGATCAGATGGGCTGGCGCGCGGTCCGCTGCCGGCATATCGCCGCCGGTGCCGCCTGGCGCCGGCTGAGGGAACGACAGCACATTGGTGGCCTTGTCGAAGCCGCGATAGCTGCGATTGAGTTCGCGGACCAGGGGATCGTCGCCAAGAGTCACCGAAACCTCCAGCTGCCGGCCGGCCGCGACGGCCTGTTCGCCGCCCACTGCGGCGGCGGCGGCACGGGCCGCTTCGCGCACCACCGCCTCGGCATTGCCGATGCGGTCCCAGGCGCCGGCCTGGATGGAAATGTCGACCTCCATGTCGCTCATCGCCGGCCGGCCTTCATGCTGTGCACGTTCATTTGCCATTGCCGCCGTCGGCGGCCGGGCGCGGCGGTGTGGTTTCTGCCTGAGCGGCGCTGCGCTCGCGCCCGGCCTGATCATAGGCCCTGACGATCTTTGCGATCAGTTCGTGGCGCACCACGTCCTGGTCGGTGAAAGGAACGTGAGCGACGGCGGCGATATCCTTGAGCAGGCCGATGGCTTCGCCAAGGCCGGACGTCTGGCCCGGCGGCAAATCGACCTGGCTCGGGTCGCCGGTCACGATCATGCGGCTGTTTTCCCCGATTCGGGTCAGGAACATCTTCATCTGCATCGAGGTGCAGTTCTGCGCCTCATCGAGAATGATCACCGCATTGGACAGCGTGCGCCCGCGCATGAAGGCCAGCGGCGCGATTTCGATCGAACCCTGTTCCAGGCCGCGCTCGACCCTTTCGACCGCCATGACGTCGTACAGCGCGTCATAGAGCGGGCGCAGATAGGGATCGATCTTCTCGCGCATTGCGCCGGGCAGGAAACCGAGCCGCTCGCCGGCCTCGACCGCCGGCCTCGACAGGATGATGCGGTCCGCCTTTCCGCTTTCGATCCAGGCGGCGGCGAAGGCGACGGCGAGATAGGTCTTTCCCGTGCCCGCCGGGCCGGTGGCGAAAACCAGCTCGGATTTCTCAAGCTGGCGCATATAGAGATCCTGCATCCGCGAGCGCGCGGTGATGGTGCGACGGCGGGTGACGATCTGGCTTCCGGTGCGCGCCTCGCGGCTGCCGGCCGGGGCGGCATCGCCGCCCGGGTCCTCGCGTCCGGTCGGTGGCGCGGCGAGGCGGATGGCGCCGTCGACATCGCCGGCGCCGACGCTGTGGCCGGCCTTGAGCCTGTCATAGAGCGACAGCAGCACGTCTTCGGCCTGCGCGCAGGCTTCCGCCGGTCCGCTGAGAAAGACATGATTGCCGCGCGCCGCCGCCTCGATGTCGAGGCGATGCTCGATCAGGGCAAGATTCTGGTCGAAATCGCCGAGCAGGGCGCTCAGCAGATGATTGTCTTCGAAGGTCAGGACCCGTTCGCCCGCCGCCGCGCCGGAAATGCCGGCCGGGCTGTCCGGGGCGGGTCTGCCGTGGCTTCGCATGCTCAAGGCCTGGCGTCCTCCCGACGATAGCCGCCGCCGTCTCCCTTGCGCGGCTCCGGCCTCTCCTTGTCCGCGCGGCGGTCCGGATGGCTGGCGATCTCTCCGGCCAGCGAATTGGGTCCGGCGGCGCGGATCTGAACCTGCTGGATCGTGCCGGTCAATGCCTCCGGCGCCCTCACATGCACCGCCTGCAGATAGGGGCTGCGCCCGCCCAGCTGGCCTGCCTCTCGTCCCTTGCGGTCGAGCAGTACCGCCAGGGTCCGGCCGACACAGGCCGCGTTGAAATCGTCCTGTCCCTTGTGGATCAGCGCCTGAAGATGGGCCAGCCGCTCCGCCTTGACCTCTTCGGGCACCTGCTCGCCCAGCTCGGCGGCAGGGGTCCCGGGCCGCGGGCTGTATTTGAACGAATAGGCCTGGGCATAGCCGATCCTTTCCACCATCGCCGCCGTGGCCTCGAACTCGGCCTGCGTTTCGCCGGGAAACCCGACGATGAAATCCGACGACAGGGCGATATCAGGCCGCGCCGCGCGCAGGGCCGCGACGAGGTCGAAATAGCGCGCCGCGTCGTGGCCCCGGTTCATCCGCGCCAGGATGCGGTCGGCGCCCGACTGCACCGGCAGATGCAGATAGGGCATGAGTTTTTCCATCTCGCCATGGGCCGCGATCAGTTCATCGTCCATGTCGCGCGGATGGCTGGTGGTGTAGCGCAGCCGCTCCAGGCCGCCGATTTCGCCAAGACGGCCGAGAAGGCCGGCCAGCGAGCAGGCGCGTCCGCGCCCGTCCTGGCCGTGATAGGCATTGACGTTCTGCCCCAGCAGGGTGATTTCGCGCACCCCGGCATCGACGAGGCGGCGCCCCTCGGCAAGGATTTCGTTCACCGGACGCGACACTTCGGTGCCACGCGTATAGGGCACGACGCAGAAGGTGCAGAACTTGTCGCAGCCTTCCTGAACGGTGAGAAAGGCGGTCGGTCCGCGGGCCGCGATGGTGGCGCGCCGCGCCAGCGGCATGTGCTTGAACTTGTCCTCGGCCGGAAACTCGGTTTCCACTACCCTTTCGCCGTTTTGCGCCCGCGCCACAAGCGCGCCGAGGCGATGGGTGACCTGGGGGCCGAACACGATATTGACCGCCGGCGCGCGGCGCATCAACTCCTCGCCCTCGGCCTGGGCGACGCAGCCGGCCACCGCGATCAGCGTGTCGCGTCCGGCAGAGGCCCGCGCCCCGGCCATGTCGCGGATGCGCCCCAGCTCGGAATAGACCTTTTCGGCGGCCTTTTCGCGGATATGGCAGGTGTTGAGGATAACCAGATCGGCGTCCTCGACATCTCCGGTTTCGACATAGCCGTGAGGCGCCAATACATCCGACATGCGCGTCGAATCATAGACGTTCATCTGGCAGCCATAGGTCTTGATCAAGAATGTTTTGTGACCGGTCAGCACTTTGTCTTTTCTGGGCCGTCCAGATTCCGTTTCGGCATCGGCCCGGTTGCGCGGCGGCGGCGCTTTCGGCGGGCGCCCCCACATATCCGTTTTCAGGCCCCTTGAGAATAGCCTATGCGCCGGGCAAGGGGTAGGCCGTGCCGCCGGCGGTTTCGTTGGCGCCGCCGCGCAATTCGGCGATGAACATCGAGCGCACTTCGCATTCCAGCGCCCGGCTCAGTTCCTTGCGGTCGGCAAAGCGCGACAGATTCTGCACCGGTCCGACCGAAACCGTGACATCGACCGGGCCATGGCGCAGCACATCCCACATATGGGGCATCAGTTCCATGTCGCCATACCAGGCGTAACGGGTGCGCAGCACGCGGCCGATGGGCAGGCCGTGGACATGGGTATAGGTGACCGCCAGCGGGCACACCCGCACCGTTTCCAGCGAATTTTCGCGCATCGCCTGCAAGGCGGCGCCCACCAGCGCGCTCTTGAACGGCAGGATGTGGTTGCCGTCGCTGCTGGTGCCTTCGGCGAACAGCACCACCGCTTCGCCCCCGCTCAGCCTCCGCGCCAGTTCGCCATGGGCCTGGTGAGCGCCGCGCCGCCGCGTCCGGTCGACGAAGATCGAGCGTTGCAGCCGCGCGAACAGGCCGAATATCGGCCAGCTCTCGACCTCCTTCTTGGCGACGAAAGTCAGTGGCGTGCGCGATGAAATAACGGGAATGTCGAGCCAGCTGGAATGGTTGGCGACCAGCAGCAGCGGGCCGCTGGTATCGAGGTTTCCGCGGCAGTGAACCCGCACGCCCATGATGCGCAGGAAGGCCCGGTGGTAGCGCATCGGGAAGCTGCGCGCCGCCGGCAGGCGCAAGGCCGACAGCAGGCATTGAATGACGATGCAGGGCAGCGTCATCGCCACCAGGGCGACGCTCAATGTCAGTGCGCGGGCAGCCTGCATCGTCCGCTTGCTCCCGGCGTCGGGTCCGTAGCCCCCGCGTCCTGCGCCGGGGCGGCGGGCCTCACGCCGCTGTCATTCATCTTCCTGCAGCGGAACGCCGAAAAGTTCCAGCCGGTGGTCGACCAGCCGGTAGCCCAGTTCGCGGGCGACGATGCGCTGCAATTTCTCGATATCCTCGTTCCTGAATTCAATGACTTCGCCGGAACGAAGATCGATCAGGTGGTCGTGATGGTGATCGCTCACCGCTTCATAGCGCGAGCGCCCGTCGCCGAAATCGCGCTTTTGCAGGATGCCGCCGTCCTCAAACAGCTTGACCGTGCGGTAGACGGTGGAAATTGAGATATGGGGATCGGCCGCCGAAGCGCGCCGGTAGACCTCTTCGACATCGGGATGATCATGGGCTTCCGACAGCACCCGCGCGATGGTGCGGCGCTGCCCGGTCATCCGCATGCCCTTCTTGACGCAAAGCCGTTCGATTCGGCTCATGCCCCTGTTCAATCCTGCATCAACCATGGTTTACCGCGCTTTTTCAGTGCCACATCTCTCATAATGGTTTTTGCGCCATATTGAAACCGGCAGCCGCGCCCGCCTCAAGGTCCAGCCGCAGCACCAGCGCGTCCGAAGGCCCGCCCGCTCCGGCATAATAGCCGCGGCGCCGCCCGGCCTCGACAAATCCGAGGCCGCGGTAAAGCCCCAGCGCCGCGCTGTTGGCAATATCGACCTCGAGAAAGAGATCGCGCGCTTGCGCTTCGTTCAGGCTTTCGATCAGTGTTTCCATCAATTTCCGCGCAATGCCGCGCCGCCGCGACCGGGGGTCGACGGCGATCGAGAGAATCTCGGCCTCGCCGCAAACGCAGCGCGCCAGAACGAAGCCGCAGGGGTTCAGGCCATCATCGCCCCGCGCCACCAGCGTAACCGCCTGCACCAGAGCGAGCATCTGCTCCAGTTCCTCCGCGCTCCAAGGGCGGTCGAAGGCGCTGGCATGCAGGCGCGCGAGAAGGGCTCCCTCCCCGGCCCGTGCCGGCGCGATGGCGATCATGATGCCGCCGGGCGCCCGCCGGCGAGAGCATCCGCGCCGCCGCGCCGCGCCAGCGCGCCCGGCTGCGGTTTGGCGTCCGGCGCTCGCAGGTAAAGCGGCGCCGGCGGATAGTCCGGCGCCGGCCGTGCCGCCGCCAGGCGGGCAAGTGCCGCCGCATCGGGGCCGGGCGGCAAATCGCCGGTGGCGAAGACCGTCGCCGGCGGCGCGGCGCCGGCGATCAGCGCCGCGCCGCTGCCGTAAATGCTGGCCACCGTGCCGGCAAGCCGGTGCGCCGCCTCCCCGGGCGCCATGGCCTGCGCCGCGCCAAGCGGCGCGCCGGCGGCGGTGAAGGGCTGTACATAGACTTCGCCGCGCCTGGCATCGAGGGCGATGGCGAAGGCGCCGTCCGCCGCGGCGGCTTGCGCCCCGCTGCCTGGAGCGCAGGCGGCGGGCAGCCTGGCGGCAGCGGGCAGGCTGGCGGCAAGGGCCTCCAGGGTGCCGATGCCGATCGCCGGCCGGGCGCAGGCCAAAGCCAGGGCGCGCGCCGCTGCGACGCCGACGCGAACGCCGGTAAAGCTGCCGGGGCCGAGGGTGACCGCGAAGCGGTCGATATCTGTGAAGGACAGGGCCGATGCCGCCATTACCCTGGCCACCATCGGCATCAGGGCTTCGGCATGGCCGCGCTGCATGGCCGCGAACTCGCTTGCCAGAACGCGGTTCGCGGCGCTGTCGAACACCGCCGCCGAACAGGCGCCGAGCGTGGTATCGAAGGCCAGGATGTTCATTTTCCGCCTCCGCCGCCGGCGCGGGCTGCCGCCGCCTGGAGCAGGTGCGCCGGGCGGTCAGACCGGGCGCACTTCCACCACTTCGGGGACGAAATGGCGCAGCAGGTTCTCGATGCCGTTCTTCAGGGTGGCGGTCGAACTCGGGCAGCCCGAACAGGCGCCGCGCATGTGCAGGAATACAATCCCGTCGCGATAGCTCTGGAAGGTGATATCACCGCCATCCTGGGCCACCGCCGGGCGCACCCGGGTTTCCAGCAGATCCTTGATCGTGGTCACGATCTCGCTGTCGGACTCGTCGTAATCCTCGCTGCTGGCGCTGTCGGAAGCCGATTCGCGCAGGACCGGCATGCCGGACACATAATGTTCCATGATTGCGCCGAGCACCGCCGGCTTGAGATGCTGCCAATCCTTGTCGTCGCTCTTGGTAATGGTGACGAAGTCCGAGCCGAGAAACACGCCTGTCACGCCGCCAATGGAAAACAGGGCCGTCGCCAGCGGCGAGGTGGCGGCGGCCGCCGGATCGCGGAAATCCTTGGTGCCCGAGTCCAGCACGGCCTTGCCGGGAAGGAATTTCAGGGTTGCCGGATTGGGCGTGGCTTCTGTCTGAATGAACATGTCTGGTTCCTAGGTTTGGGCTGCCCCAATTTAGAACTATTCTATATAATGGGTAGTCATGGCGCCACCTGCAAGATTTAGGTGATCGCGGCACTCATGCCAACCGGTCAATTTCGCTATCGCTCAGATTGCCGGGGACGATGACAATGGGCACCGGAAAGCTTCCCGCCGCCTTGCCGGCCAGATTGGACACCAGCGGCCCCGGTCCCTCGCTGCCGTCGGCGGCCGCCAGAACCAGTGCCAGTATGGACTTGTCCTCGCCGATCAGATTGACGATTTCCTCCGCCAGAACGCCTTCGCGGATCACCAACTCGGGCTTGACCTGCGAAAAGGTCGCGATCTGCCGCGCGAACCGCTCCAGGGTTTCGCGCGCCTCCGCTTGCGCCTCTTCGCGGCGGATGGTCTCGACATTGAGCCAATGCTGGAAGTCGCCCGGCGCGATGACATAGAGCAGGGTCACGCCGCCGCCGGTATGTTCGCCGCGCAGGCTGGCAAAGCGCACCGCCCGCCCGCACTCCTCGGTATCGTCGATTACGGCGAGGAACTTGCGCACGCCGAGCTTGGCGCGCGCCCTGTCGCCTTCGCCTAGAATATTGGCCCCGATAGTCATCGCCCGCATGCTGCCATTGCCACGAAATATCGGCAAGCGCCAAAGGCCGCGCCATTGCGCG
The DNA here is from genome assembly GCA_020441905.1 of Rhodobiaceae bacterium. Taxonomy (GTDB): domain Bacteria; phylum Pseudomonadota; class Alphaproteobacteria; order Rhizobiales; family NORP267; genus JAGRLG01. The sequence continues at coordinate 10,680 of JAGRLG010000003.1, forward strand.
GCGGCGCTACTTCAGCAGGCGCGGCTGGACGAATCCCATGATCGTCTTGACGTCGTGGAGCACCGGTCCGGCGATCAGCCGCGCCTTCTCCGCGCCGTCATGCAGCACCTGGTCGATATAGGCCGGGTCCTTGACCAGCCGGTTCATCTCCGCCCCGATCGGGCCCAGCCGCTCAACCGCCAGATCGGCCAGGGCCTGCTTGAAGGCGGAGAACTGGCCGCCGCCGAACTGGCGCAGGATTTCTTCCTTCGTGGTGTCGGCCAGCGCGGCATAGATGCCGACCAGGTTTTCCGCTTCCGGGCGCTTGGCCAGGCCCTCCGCTTCGCTGGGCAGCGGCTCGGGGTCAGTCTTGGCCTTGCGGACCTTGAGCGCCACCGCGTCGGCATCGTCGGTCAGGTTGATGCGCGAATAGTCGGACGGGTCTGATTTCGACATCTTCTTGGTGCCGTCGCGCAGCGACATCACGCGCGTCGCCGGCCCCTGGATCAGCGGTTCCGGCAGCGGGAAATAGGTTTCGCCAAAGCCGTGGGAATCGATCGATTTTGCATAGTCGATATTGAACTTCTGGGCGATATCGCGGGTCAGCTCCAGATGCTGCTTCTGGTCTTCGCCAACCGGGACATGGGTGGCGCGATAGGCCAGAATGTCGGCGGCCATAAGATTGGGATAGGCGAACAGGCCGACCGAGGCGTTCTCCTTGTGCTTGCCGGCTTTTTCCTTGAACTGGGTCATGCGATTGAGCCAGCCCATGCGCGCGATGCAGTTGAACAGCCAGGCCAGTTCGGCGTGCTGCACGACCTGGCTCTGGTTGAAGACTATGTGCTTCTTGGGGTCGATGCCGCAGGCGATGAAGGCCGCCGTGACTTCGCGGGTGGTGCGGGCCAGATCCGCGGGGTCCTGCCAGACCGTGACCGCATGCAGGTCGACGACGCAATAGATGCACTCGAATTCGTCCTGGAGCGTCACGAAACGGGTGATCGCGCCAAGATAATTGCCCAGATGCAGATTGCCGGTCGGCTGGACGCCGGAAAAGACGCGGTGGGTGGGGGCTTTCATCTCTGCCTTGTCCTTGGCCTTCGGTTGCGGTTCCGGTGGCGGGTTATGAACAATCGCGCTGCCAAGCGCAAGACGCTCACGTTCGGCGCGTCAGCATGTCCCTGATCGCGCGCAGATCCGCGCCGCCCGAAACATGGGTTGCGGCGATATAGATCGCGGCGCCAAGAACGACCAGCAGGGCCAGGGCACTGGCGCGCAGCGCCGTTGATTCGGCGCCAAGCCAGGGCGCCAGCAGCTGTGCCGCCAGCCACACCATGGCCGCCATCGCCAGCGCCGACAGGCAAATGCGCGCCAGGCGCCCCGCCTCCTCGCGCGTCAGGGTGAAATGGCCGCGCCGCCCCAGCGTCGAAACCAGCAATGCGGCATTGACCCAGCCGGAAAGCGTGGTGGCAATGGCAATGCCGACATGGCCCAGCGGCTGGTAGAGCGCCAGGCTGCCGGCGACATTCACCGCCACCCCGATGATCGCGTAGTTCATCGGCGTGCGGGTATCCTCGCGGGCGAAGAAGCCGGGCGAAAATACCTTGATGGCGACAAACGCCGGCAGCCCGGCGGAAAAGGCGATCAGCGCCAGCGCCGTCGGCGCGATGTCGCCCTGGGTGAAGGCCCCGCGCTCGAACAATACCTGGACAATGGGATGGGCCGCCACCGCCAGCGCCGCCGCCGCCGGCAGCGTCAGCAGGGCGGCAAATTCCAGCGAGCGGTTCTGGCTGCGCAGCGCCAGGTCCTCATTGCCGGCGCGCAGCCGGCGCGACAATTCCGGCAGCAGCACGATGCCGATGGCGATGCCGACAACCCCGAGGGGGAGCTGGTAAATCCGCTCGGCATAATAGAGGTAGGATACCGCGCCGGCCTGCAGCGAGGCGATGATGGTGCCGATGACGATATTGAACTGGGTGACGCCGCCGGCGATCAGCCCCGGCACGCCGAGGCGCACCAGGCGGCGCACCTTTGGCGAAAGGCGCGGGCGCACCAGGCGGAACGCCATCCCGGCGCGCCGCGCGGCAACGGCAAGCATCGCCAGCTGCGCCGCCCCGGCCGCCGCGACGCCCCAGGCCAGCGCCTGGCCGGACAGGATATTGGCCCGTTCCCCGGCAAGGAACAGACCCGCCAGAACGGCGATGAGTATGACATTGAGCAGCACCGGCGCCGCCGCCGCGGCGGCGAAGCGGCCCAGCGAATTGAGAACTCCCGACAGCAACGCCACCATCGACATGCATAGCAGATAGGGAAAGGCGATCCGGGTCAGCATCACCGCGAGATCGAATTTGTCGGGCTCGGCGGCAAAGCCCGGCGCCAGGATGTACATCAGCCAGGGCATGGCGATCTCGGCCAGGGCGGTGAGCACCAGCAGGGTCCACAGCAGCACCGCCAGCACGTCCTCGCCGAAGCGCCGCGCCGCCGCCGCGCCGCCGCCTTCCAGCTCGCGGGCGAACAACGGCACGAAGGCGGAATTGAAGGCGCCCTCGGCGAACAGGCGGCGAAACAAATTGGGAAAACGGAAGGCGACGAAGAAGGCGTCGGCCACCGGCCCGGTGCCGAGAACGGCGGCAATCAGCATGTCGCGGACAAAGCCGAGCAGCCGGCTGGCGAGGGTGTAACCGCCCACGGTTGCGAAGGATCGCACCAGGTTCATCTTTGTGTTCCGCCCCGGCGGTTCCTCATTGCGCCGCCCTTTTTCGTTCTCCCGGGCGAGGCCGTTTTTCGCTCTCGCCGGGCGGCGCCAGCACGTCAAGCAGGCGGCGCGTGATCTCTCCCTGCCGGCCGGCGGCGCGAATCTTGTCCCCGGTCAGGTCGGTGACATAGAACACATCGACGGCGCGCTCGCCATAGGTCGCGATATGGGCCGAGGCGATATTGAGGTTGAGGTTGGCCAGCGCCGTCGTCAGATCGTAGAGCAGCCCGGTGCGGTCGAGGCCGTTGACCTCGATCGCGGTGTGGCTGGCCGACCAGCTGTTGTCGATCATGACCTGCGGCTCGACATGGAACGGCTTGGCGCGGCTGCGCCCCCTGGCCTTGCGGGCAACGACGTCGGGAAGCCGGATCTCGCCGCGCAGCGCCTGGGCCACCGAGCGGGCGATATTGCCGCCGCGGCGCAACTCGTCGGCCTCGCGGGCGAATTCGCGCACGATCTTGATCGAATCCAGCGCCATGCCATCGCCGGTGGTGAAGATCTGGGCATCGGCGATATCGGCGCCGGCGGCGGCGCACGCCCCGGCAATGATCGACAGCAGGCGCGGATGGTCCGGCGCATAGACGGTCAGTTCGGTGATGTCGCGGAATTCGTCGGTGGCCGCCGCGGTGGCCAGCGAGGTGCCGTCGGCGATCGCCTGGCGGATCAGCTGGGCATGGGCCTTCTTGCGCCGCAGATCGACATTGAGCCAGTAGGCCGGGTAGTGGCGGTGCAGATAGGATTCCAGATCCTCGCGCGGCCAGTCGGCCAGCTCGCCGGCCAGTTCCTCGCGCGCCGCCGCGACCCGCTCGCGCTGCGATGTCTGGGCATGTTCGCCCGCCAGCACCGGAGCCGTCTCGTAATAGAGATTGCGCATCAGCTGGCCCTTCCAGCCGTTCCACACTCCCGGACCCACCGCCTTGATATCGGCGACGGTGAGGACCAGCAGCAGTTTCAGCCGTTCCGGGCTCTGCACGATCTGGGCGAAATCCTCGATGGTCTTGCGGTCGTTGAGATCGCGCGACTGGGCGAAGGTCGACAGGTCGAGGTGATGCTCGACCAGCCAGGCCACGGTTTCGGTTTCCGCCGCGCTGAGGCCGAAGCGCGGGCACAATCTGCGCGCGATGCGCGCGCCGGCGAGGCAATGGTCCTCGGGGCGGCCCTTGGCGATATCGTGCAGGAAGACGGCGACATAGAGCGCGCGCCGGTTCCGCACCTCGCGGATGATCTGGTCCGACAGCGGGTGTTCGCCGGCCAGCGTGCCGCGATCGATTTCGGCCAGGATGCCCATGGCCCGCAGCAGATGCTCGTCGACCGTATAGTGGTGATACATGTTGAACTGCATCATCGCCACCACCTTGCCGAAATCGCGCACGAAGGCGCCCAGAACGCCGGTCTCGTTCATGCGCCGCAGCACGGCTTCAGGGTCGTTCTTCGACGTCAATATGTCGATGAAAAGCCGGTTGGCCTCATCGTCGTTGCGCAGTTTGCGGTCGATCAGGCCGAGCGAGCGGCGCGCCAGGCGCACGGCGTCGGGGTGCAGCACCGCATTGTGGCGGTCGGCCAGCGAGAACAGGCGGATCAGATTGACCGGGTCTTTTTCGAAAACGCTGTCATCGGCGACATTGATGCGCCCCGATTGCATCCGGAACTGCGGCGCTTCCTTGAACGGCCGGTCGAGGCGCCGGCGCAGCGGCTGCATGAAGCGGCTCAGCACCGGCGTCTTCTTGACGTGGCGCATTTCCAGCGCCGCCGACAGGATGCGGGTCAGGTCGCCGACTTCCTTGGCGACGAGGAAATAGTGCTTCATGAAGCGTTCGACAAAGTGCTGGCCGGGATGGGCGGTGTAGCCCAGACGCAGCGCCATTTCCTGCTGCACGTCGAAGGACAGGCGCTCCTCGGCGCGCCCGGTGAGGAAATGCAGGTGGCAGCGCACCGCCCACAGAAAATCCTCGCATTTGCGGAAGCGGCGATACTCGTCGCGGGTAAAGACGCCTTTTTCCACCAGGTCGGCGTGATCGCGCACGCGGTAGAAATATTTGGCGATCCAGAACAGCGTATTGAGGTCGCGCTGCCCGCCCTTGCCGTCCTTGATATTGGGTTCGACCAGATAGCGCGATTCGCCCGAGCGCGAATGGCGGATGTCGCGCTCGGCAAGCTTGGCTTCGATGAAATCGGCCCCGGTGCCGGCGGCGATCTGGGTATCGTAGGCCCGGATCAGTTCGTCATAAAGCTCGCGCGCTCCCCACAGGAAGCGCGCCTCGAGAATGGCGGTGCGGATGGTCTGGTCGGTCTTGGACAGCCTTACGCATTCATCGACGCTGCGGGTGGCGTGGCCGACCTTCTGGCCCAGGTCCCACAGGATATAGAGCATGTATTCGACCACGCTCTCGCCCCAGGCGGTCTGCTTGTAGGGCAGCACGAACAGCAGGTCGATATCCGAGCCTGGCGCCAGGGTGCCCCGGCCATAGCCGCCGACCGCGACCACCGCCATGCGTTCCGATGAGGACGGGTTGGATACCGGATAGACATGCTCGACGGTGAAATCGTAGAGCACGCGCATGATCTCGTCCTCAAGATAGGACAGGCGCACGGCGCAGCGCGTGCCGTGGCCTTTTTCCATCAGCCATTGCTCGCACAAGGCGCGGCCGGCCTCGAGGACCTGCTTCAGCCGCTCCAGCACGCCCTGGCGCAGCGCCGAATCATTGCCGCGCAACTTCTCGGCGAGCGCGTTGAGATCCTCGCGCAGCTGGTTCGAATCGATCAGCTGCTTGAGTTTGGCATCCGTCTTGGCCACTAGGATTTTCCGGTCTTTACGGCGGCGCGCCGCTGGGGCGCGCTCAAGGATCACCAGCCAGTTTGAGCTTGATACTGTATAGCAGGTCAAGGGCCTGTTTTGCGCTCATGTCGTCCGGGGCAGCCGCGGTGATGATGTCCAGCACCTCCTGCATGGCCGGTGTGATGGCGGGCGAGGGCGGTTTCGCAGGCTTTGCCGTCGCCGAGGTAAAAAGCGGCAGATCGTCGGCCAGGCGGGCGCCGGCGGTGCCGGTTTCGCTGCTTTCCAGAATATCCAGCACCTGGCGCGCACGGGTCAGAACGCCGGGCGGCAGTCCGGCCAGGCGGGCCACCTGGATGCCGTAGGAGCGGTCCGCCGCCCCCGCCACCACCTCATGCAGGAATACCACCTTGCCGTCCCATTCCTTGACCCGGACGGTGGCGTTGTGGACCCGGGGCCGGCTGTCGGCGATACGGGTCAATTCATGGAAATGGGTGGCGAACAGTGTCCTCGAACGATTGATGTCGAGCAGGTGCTCGACCGCCCCCCAGGCGATCGACAGCCCGTCGAAGGTTGCGGTGCCGCGGCCGATCTCGTCGACAATGACCAGTGAGCGCGGCCCGGCCTGGTTGAGGATCGCCGCCGTCTCGACCATTTCGACCATGAAGGTCGAGCGTCCCCTGGCCAGGTCGTCGGCGGCGCCGACGCGCGAAAACAGGCGGTCGACGACACCGATATGGGCGTATTCAGCGGGCACGAAAGCGCCGATCTGGGCGAGGATGGCGATCAGCGCGTTCTGGCGCAGAAAGGTCGATTTGCCGGCCATGTTAGGGCCGGTCACCAGCCATAGCCGCCCGGCGTCCTCGCCGTTCTCCTTGCCGCCGCCTTGGTCCTCGCGGTCGCGCGGGCCGAGGTTGCAATCATTGCCGATAAATGTCTCGCCGCTGCGCGCCAGCGCCTGCTCCACCACCGGGTGGCGTCCCGCTTTGATGCAAAAGGCCAGGCTGGCGTCGACGCGCGGGCGGGTATAGGCCTCCGTTTCGGCCAGTTCGCCCAGGGCGGCATGGACGTCGAGCGCCGCCAGCGCGCCCGCCGCCGCCTGGATCGGCGCTGCCGCGCCGAGCACGCCGTCCCGCAGGTCCTCGAACACGGATGCCTCGATCGCCAGCGCGCGGTCGGCGGCGGCGGCGATGGCCGCTTCCAGCTCGCCCAGTTCGACGGTGGTAAAGCGCACCGCGCTGGCCAGCGTCTGGCGGTGGATGAACTGCTGGTTCAGCGGCGGCGCCATCAGCCTGGCGCCATGCTGGGTGCCGACCTCGATGAAATAGCCGAGCACATTGTTGTGGCGCACCTTGAGCGACTTGATCTCGCTGTCCTCGGCGTAGCGCGCCTGCAGCGAGGCAATCACCTTGCGGCTTTCATCGCGAAGCGCGCGCGCCTCGTCGAGATCGGCGCGGTAGCCGGCACGCACGAAGCCGCCGTCGCGCACCATCGCCGGCAGTTCCTCGCCCAGCGCTTCGGCCAGCTGTGTCCGCAGGGTGTCGCCGACGCCGCCTAGCGCGCCCGCGATGTGTTGGATTTCCTGGGGCAACGGCGCCAGATCGCCTCCTTCGCTGATCAGCTGCGCCGCGTCGCGCGCGGTATCCAGCCCGGCGCCGATGGCGGCCAGATCGCGCGGCCCGCCGCGCCCCAGCGATAGCCGCGACAGCGCCCGCGCCAGATCGGCCGAGGCGCGCAGCCGTTTTCTGATCGCCTGGCGCAGGCCTGCCGCCTCGAGGAAATAGCCGGCCGCGTCGAGGCGGGCATTGATTGCCGCCGGATCGGTGAGCGGCCCCGCCAGCCGCTCGGCAAGGGCGCGGGCGCCGGCCGGTGTTACCGTGCGGTCGATCGCCGACAGCAGGCTTCCCTCCGCCTCGCCGCGCAGCGTGCGCGCCAGCTCAAGATTGGCGCGGGTCGCCGGGTCGATGGCCATGATCGCGCCGGGGGCGAGGCGGGACGGCGGCGAAACCGCTGGCTTCTGTCCGGCCTGGGTCATCTCCACATAGGCGATCACGGCGCCGGCGGCGGCCAGTTCGGGTCGCGAGAAGTCGCCATAGGCCTCGAGCGCGGCGATATCGAAATAGGCGCGCAGCCGCCGCTCGCTGGCGGTTGAATCGAACATTTCGCGGGGCAGCGGCGTCACCGCGCCGCGCAGGCTTGGCCAGAGCGCTTTCAGCCCCTCGCCGCCATGGATCTGCTCACTGACCAGAACCTCGCCCGGATCGAGCCGGTGCAATTCGCTCTCCAGCCGCTCGAAGGGGCAGGGCGCGATCTGGAATTCGCCGGTTGAAAGTTCAAGCCAGGCCAGCGCCCAGTCCGCTCCCCCGGCGCCGTCGCCGCCGCCGGTGCAGGCCAGCGCCACGAGGAAATTGGAGCGCCGGGCGTCGAGCAGGCTTTCCTCGGTCAGCGTGCCCGCTGTCACCAGCCGCGTCACGTCGCGGCGCACCACCGCCTTGGCGCCGCGCTTCTTGGCCTCGGCGGGATCCTCCAGCTGCTCGCAGACCGCGACGCGGAAGCCGAGGCGGATCAGGCGCTGGAGATAGTCATCGGCGGCCCGCACTGGCACCCCGCACATCGGGATGTCATGGCCGCGATAGGTGCCGCGGCTGGTCAGGGTGATGCCGAGCGCCCGGCTGGCGGTCTCGGCGTCCTCGAAGAACAACTCGAAGAAATCGCCCATGCGGTAGAACAGCAGGCTGTCGGGATTGGCGGCCTTGATTTCGATATATTGGGCGATCATCGGTGTCGCCCCCGCCACGCTGCGTTTTGCCGCCGCGTCTTCCCCCGGCGCGGCGCCGTCCGGCGTCTGGCGCGCGTCTTTGCTCTCGATGCCGATGCTGCTATCGCTCATCCAAACGCGCCCGCCCTTTTGCTGGCCGGCAATCCTGTGCCGCCCCAATGCCGCCCCAATGCCGCTCCCGCATTGCGCCAAACGCGCCAAGCGCGCCCGGCCGACACACTAGCAAAATCGCCCCGGTGTTGAACCCCGCCGCCGGCGCTTCTCCCCAGCAAGCTTGCCGCCGTCGAGGCTATGTGGCAAAGGTGCCAGTCCGGCGAAATTTGCATTTCTAAAGTCCTTCCGGACGCCCGGGGCGGCGGGACTCGAGACCATAGCGAGGAAATTCATGTCCACCGAGTTCAAGCTGCCCGGCAAGAGGCCGCATTTTACCGACCAGGACGCGTTGCAGTTCCATCACGGCCACAAGCCGGGCAAGCTCGAAATCACGCCGACCAAGCCGATGGCAACCCAGCGCGATCTCTCGCTCGCCTATTCGCCCGGCGTCGCCGTTCCGGTCCGCGCTATCGCCGAGGATCCGGCGCGCGCCTATGACTACACCACCAAGGGCAACATGGTCGCCGTGGTGACCAACGGCACCGCCATTCTCGGCCTTGGCGATCTTGGCCCCCTGGCCTCGAAGCCGGTGATGGAGGGCAAGGCGGCGCTGTTCAAGCGCTTTGCCGATATTGACGCCATCGATCTGGAGGTCGACACCAAGGATGTCGACGCCTTCATCAATTGCGTGCGCTATCTCGGCCCCGCATTTGGCGGCATCAATCTTGAGGACATCAAGGCGCCCGACTGCTTCATCATTGAAGAGAAGCTGCGCGAGATCATGGACATTCCGGTGTTTCATGACGACCAGCACGGCACCGCCATCATCGCCGCCGCCGGGTTCATCAACGCCCTCAATCTGACCGGGCGCTCGATCAAGGATGTGAAGCTGGTCTGCAACGGCGCCGGCGCCGCCGGCATTGCCTGCCTCGAGCTGGTCAAGGCGCTTGGCCTGCCGGCGGAGAATATCATCCTGTGCGACACCAAGGGTCCGATCTATCGCGGCCGCAAGGAGGGCATGAACCAGTGGAAGTCGGCCTTTGCCGTCGATACCAAGGCGCGCAGCCTGGCCGAGGCGATGAAGGGCGCCGACGTCTTTTTGGGCCTCTCCGCCAAGGGCGCCATCGACGCCGACATGGTCCGCTCCATGGCCGACAAGCCGATCATCTTCGCCATGGCCAATCCCGACCCCGAGATCACCCCCGAGGAGGTGGCGGAGGTGCGCGACGACGCCATCGTTGCCACCGGCAGGTCCGACTATCCCAACCAGATCAACAATGTGCTTGGCTTTCCCTATCTTTTCCGCGGCGCTCTGGACGTACGCGCTAGCACCATCAACGAGGACATGAAGATCGCCGCCGCCCATGCCCTGGCCGAGCTGGCGCGCGAGGACGTACCCGACGAGGTCGCCGCCGCCTATCAGGGCAACCGGCCGCGCTACGGGCGCAACTACATCATTCCCATGCCCTTCGATCCCCGTCTCATCAGCTATATCCCGACGGCGGTGGCCAAGGCGGCCATGGAAAGCGGCGTCGCCGGCAAGCCGATCATCGACTTCGAGGCTTACAAGGCGCAGCTCTCCGCCCGGCTCGACCCCATCGCCGGCTCGCTGCAGGGCATTTTCGAAAAGGCGCGCCGCTCGCCAAAGCGCGTCGTCTTCGCCGAGGGCGAGGAGGCCCAGGTCATCCGCGCCGCCTATACTTTCGCTTCGGCCGGGCTCGGCACCCCGGTGCTGGTGGGCGACGACGAGATCATCCGCGAGACCATCAAGGGCCTTGGCCTCGAGCCGCGCGAGGATGTCGAGATCCTCTCCATGCGCGAGAACCCGCGCAACCAGGACTATTCGGACTATCTGTACGGCCGCCTCCAGCGCAAGGGCTATCTGTGGCGCGACTGTCAGCGCCTGATCAAGAACGATCGCAATCACTATGCCGCCTGCATGGTGGCGACGGGCGATGCCGACGGCATGGTCACCGGCATGACGCGGCCCTATGCCGTGGTGCTGAAAGACATCCGCAAGGTCATCGATCCCAAGCCGGGGCACCGCGTCATCGGCATTTCCGTCGTCATTACCCGCGGCCGCACCGTGCTGGTCGCCGACACCGCGGTCCATGACATGCCCACCGCCACCGAACTGGCCGATATCGCCGAGGAGGCTGCCGGCGTTGCCCGCCGTCTCGGCTATGAGCCGCGCATCGCCATGCTGGCCTATTCGACCTTCGGCTATCCGGAGGGCGAACGCTCCGACCATGTGCGCGCCGCCGTGCAGATCCTCAATTCGCGCCATGTCGATTTCGAATATGACGGCGAGATGGGCGCCGATGTCGCCCTCAACATGGAGGCCATGGCGGCCTATCCGTTCTGCCGCCTCTCCGGCCCCGCCAATGTGCTGGTGATGCCGGCCTTCCACTCCGCCTCGATCTGCACCAACATGCTGAAAGAGCTGGGCGGCTCGACGGTGATCGGCCCGCTGCTGGTCGGCCTCGACAAGGCGGTGCAGATCGTCCCCCTTGGCGCCAAGGATTCCGACATCGTCAACATGGCGGCGCTGGCCGCCTACAATATCAGCGGCTAGCGCGTTTCCCGCGAAAAGTGGGAACCGGTTTTGCGGCAAGGAAACGCGCAAGGCCAAGGCGGTTTCCCGCGAAAAGTGGGAACCGGTTTTGCGACATCCGGGCGCGTCGGCGAAAGCCCGGCTTGCAAGACCCAGCCGGGAAAACCCAGCCGGGAAAACTCAGCTTGCCGCCGCCAGCTCGTCGCCGGGACCGAAATGGGCGGCATAGCGTTTTTCGATCGCCGCCACCGGGAGCACGATCAGCACATCGGTGGTGCCGAACTGATGATCGACGACGGCGCCGTCGCCGATATAGGCCCCGGCCCGGATATAGCCCTTGATCAGGGGTGGCAGCGCCCGCAACGCGGCGCGGGTATCGATGTCTTCCTTCTCCATCATGTTCATTTCGACATAGCGCGAGGGATGGGCGCGGGCGCGCCACGGCATAGGCGCGCGGGCATGGTGGTGAAGGAAGCTCAGGGGCAGGGCCAGTTCCCTGGGGTCGGTGCCGGCCAGGCTGGCGCAGCCGATCATCACGGTGAGGTCGTGCTGGCGGACATAAGACATGATGCCCTGCCACAACAGTTCCAGGGTGCGCTTGGTGCGGTAGGGCTTGAGGACGCAGGAGCGGCCCAGCTCCAGGAAACGGTGCTGGCGGTGGCGGGCGACCAGGGGCGCCAGGTCGAATTCGCCCTGCGAATAAAATCCGCTGCCAAGTTCAGCGACATCCTGTCGCAGTAGCCGGTAGGTGCCGACGATCTGCGGATTGCGCCGCCAGCGCGCCAGCTTGCGCTTGTCCTCCGCTTCGTGGTCGAGCACCAGGAGATGGTCGCATACCGAATCGAACAGGTCGGCGTCGCGCTTGCCCAGCCGCGCCGCGCCGCGCGGCACCGCCGACATTTCCTCATAAAAGACGTGGTAGCGCAGCTTCTGCGCCTGGCGCACCTCGAGCGGATTGCGCGCCAGGCGCACCTCGAGCGAATTGAGCCGGGCGAAGCTGGTTCCCGGCAGCACCGCCCCGTTGCGCCAGCGCAGCGGATGCACCGGCCAGGACGGCCGGAAAATGTTGGTTCCCTGCATGAACGCCCCCGGCCTGCGCTTCATCGCCCGGCGTCCGGCCTGCCGCGCCAATGGTTCAGTTCGGGCCCGTGCCCGCCATGGCGGGCCTTCCGGTGCCAGCGCCGCAATTTCGCTGCCATAGTCCTGTCCGCCCGTCCAATGGAGGTGCCCCGGTTCCGTTCCCCGCCGGGAATGCCTTTGTCGGGCAATTCCGGAAAACGACTTCCGCTGGCGCCTCGCCCCTCCCGCGCGCCGCCGCCAGGCTGAGCGCGATTGTGCATGCTTTTATGCAGATATTATGACAGAGGCGCCGGGGCTGGCGCAACGCCCGCCTGTGGATCACAGCGGTTTGGGAAGGGAAAAAACAGACGCCGGATCAGCTCAGCGGCGATCCGGCGGCGGTTGAGCGCCGGCCCGACCAGCGTTCCAGCATGGCGGCCAGGTCTTCGACATCGAAAGGCTTGGGAAGATAGTCGTCCATGCCCGCCTCCAGGCAGGCCGCGCGGTCGTCCGTCATGGCATTGGCGGTCATCGCGATCACCGGAACGGTGCCCGGGCCGGAGCCATTGCCGCCATGGCCGAGGGCGCGAATGGCGCGCGTCGCTGCCAGGCCGTCCATTTCCGGCATGTGCACATCCATCAGCACGAGGTCGAAGCCGCGGTGGCCGCCGCCGCGCTGGCGCAGGGCATCCACCGCCTCGCGGCCATTGCCGACACAGACCACCTCATGGCCCATGCGCTCGGCAAGGGCGGTGGCGAGGCGGGCATTGATCTCGTTGTCTTCGACCAGCAGCAGGCGCGCCGGCGCCTGGCCGGAGGGTGCGGCGCCCGGCAGCGCCGGTCCGCCGCGCCGCGCCGATCCGGTTCCCATATGTCCCGCCACCAGCGCCAGCAGCGTGCGCCGGCGGACGGGGCGAACCAGATAGGCGTCGAAACCCAGCTTTTTCAGCTCCGCAAGGTCGTGGCGTTCATCGGGCTTGAGCAGGACGATGGCGCGCGGTCGCGGCGTGCTCCCGGCGAGCGCGAGCGCGACTGCCTCGGCCTGCGCCCGCGCGCACAGCACGGTGCGCCGGCCCTGCCGCTCATGAGCCGCCAGCCAGTCGCCCAGCGCGCCGGCGGACGGCAGGTGTATGGCGCTGGCTCCGGCAGCGGCGAGCACGGCGCGCAGCCGGGGGCTTTCGATGCGCGATGGCGAGACAATGGCGACGTCGTGTCCGGCAAGATCAACCGGGCGTGGCGGAGCTTCGGCGAGCTCTACCGCGGGCAGGGGGATCTCGAAGGAAAACCGGCTGCCTTCCAGCGGCGTGCTGGCGGCCGTGATTTCGCCGCCCATCAGGGCAACGAGGCGCCGCGATATGGCCAGCCCCAGCCCGGTGCCGCCATGTCGCCGCGTCGGAGAGACATCGCCCTGCTCGAACTCCTCGAAGATACGTTCCAGTTCGCCGCTCGCGATGCCGATGCCGGTATCGACAACGTCGAAACGGATTCGCGCCGGCGCCCCGGATCCGGCCTCTTGCTGCGCGCCGGCGCCGGCGCGGCGGATATCGATCGCCACCCCCCCGCACTCGGTGAACTTGACGCCATTTCCGGCAAGATTGAGCAGCACTTGGCGCAGCCGCATCTCGTCGCCGACCAGGCACTCGGGCACGTCCTCGGCAATCGAGCAGGCGATATCGATCTGGCGGGCATGGGCGCGCGGCGCCAGCAGCTCGACCACGCCTTCCACCAGGTCGGCAAGATTGAAGGGCGCCGGATCGAGGCTCATGCGCTCGGCTTCGAGCTTTGAAAAATCGAGAATTTCATCGATCAGCGACAACAGCTGCCCCGCCGATTCCTTGACCGCGCGGCCATAGGAGCGCTGCTCGGCCGAAAGCTCGGTATCCAGCAGCAGGCCGGTCATTCCGAGCACGCCGTTCATCGGCGTGCGGATTTCATGGCTCATGGTGGCAAGAAAACGCGATTTGGCCCTGTTCGCCGCCTCGGCTTCGTCGCGCGCCGCCGCCAGCGCCATCTCCGCCTGCTTGCGCTCGGTGATATCGCGGCCGACGCTCTGCACCTCGACGATATCGCCGTTTCCGTCGCGCACCGGGAAATCCTCAAAGGAATACCAGCGTGGCCCGCCCGGTGTTTCCAGGATCTGGTCATAGGCGCTAGCCCGCGGCAGGATGGTGCCATCGGCGCCGGCGCCGAATATGGCGGCCAGGGCGGCGGGGCACTTGCCGGCAAGTTCGCCTGCCGCCATTCCCAGCGTATGCACGGCGGCATCATTGGCAAAGCTGATCTCGCCCCGGCAATTGCGGCGCAGGATGAGATCGCCCTGGGCGTCGATCAGGTCGCGGTAGCGCGCCTCGCTTTCGCGCAACTGCCAGGCCAGGTCTTCGAGCCGCTCTATTTCCGCGCGCAATAACGAGCATTCGCTATCGGCGCGCTCGCGCCGCCGGCTTGCCCACAGCGACGCGGCAAGGCCGCCGCAGGCGGCCAGCGACACGGCGAGGCCGAGCGGGGGATGGGCGAAGGCGAGAAACGCGGCAAGCAGGAGAATGGCGAACAGGATGCCATGGACGAGATGGCCGCGGCGGGGCGTGCCCTCGATCAAGGCCCGGACACGGTTTGCCAGCGTGCTGCGGCGGCGCTGCGGCCGGCGCGGCGCGGCGGCGCCGCTGCCGCCAAGCCTGGCCCGCGCCTCGCCCTCGGCTGGCGGAGAGTACTCAAAAAGACACCCGGTTTTCAGATCGATACGCATGGACCACTAACCCGACCGACGGCGGACGGAGCGCCTGGCCGAAGGACAACAGCGACTACACGAACCGGCGTGCCACACCCCTGGGGATCGGGCC
>JAGRLG010000025.1 GCA_020441905.1 Rhodobiaceae bacterium
CCCCAGCCTCTCGCGCAGGGAGAACCACACCGCATCGGTCGCCGCCTCGCCGGACCCCGCCCAGGCCTTGCGGGCATCGGCGCGCTGGCGCTCCATGGCATGGTTGAAAGCAGCGATATCGACGCCGATCTGGCGGCTCTTCAGCGCATCCTGGGTCAGGTCGAGCGGAAAGCCGTAGGTATCGTAGAGCTTGAAGGCAACCTCGCCCGCCAGGGTATCGCCCGCGCCAAGATCGGCCGTTTCGTCCTCGAGAATCTGCAGGCCGCGCTCCAGGGTGGTGCGGAACCGCGTCTCCTCCAGCTTCAGCGTTTCCGCAATCAGCGCCTCCCCGCGCAACAATTCCGGATAGGCCGAGCCCATCTCGCGCACCAGCGCCGGCAGCAGCCGCCACATCACCGGCTCGCGCGCGCCCAGCATCTGGGCATGGCGCATGGCGCGGCGCATGATCCGCCGCAGCACATAGCCGCGCCCCTCATTCGACGGCAGCACGCCGTCGGCGATGAGAAAACTCGATGCCCGCAGATGATCGGCAATGACCTTGAAACTCGCCAGTTGCTGCCCCTGCGCGGCAACTCCCAGCACGTCCTCGGCAGCCCCGATCAGGGCCTTGAACAGGTCGATGGCATAGTTGTCGTGGGTGCCCTGCAACGTCGCCGCGATGCGCTCCAGCCCCATGCCAGTATCGATCGAGGGACGCGGCAGCGCTATCCGCTCGCCCTTGCCGGCCTGGTCGAACTGCATGAACACCAGGTTCCAGATCTCGATGAAGCGGTCGCCATCCTGATCGGCGCTGCCGGGAAGGCCGCCGGGGATCTTGTCGCCGTGATCGAAGAAGATTTCCGAACACGGGCCGCACGGCCCGGTGTCTCCCATGGCCCAGAAATTGTCGCTGGTGGCGATACGGATGATGCGCGACTCCGGCAGGCCGGAAATCTTGCGCCACAGGTTGAAGGCCTCGTCGTCATCGGCATAGACCGTTGCCAGCAACCGGTCCACCGGCAGGCCGAACTCCCTGGTGATCAGGCCCCACGCCAGTTCGATCGCGACGTCCTTGAAGTAGTCGCCGAAGGAAAAATTGCCCAGCATCTCGAAAAATGTGTGGTGGCGCGCGGTATAGCCGACATTGTCGAGATCGTTGTGCTTGCCGCCAGCGCGCACGCATTTCTGCGAACTCGCCGCGCGCACATAGTCGCGCTTCTCGACACCGGTAAAGACGTTCTTGAAGGGAACCATGCCCGCATTGGTGAACATCAGCGTCGGATCATTGCGCGGCACCAGCGGCCCCGAAGGCACGACTTCATGGCCATGGGCCGAGAAATAATCGAGAAATGCGGAGCGGATCTCGTTCACGCCTGACATGCGGCAACAACCTCGTAATGCCGGGTCCTTCGACCCGGTCCTGGGCGGACATGCGGATCCGCCAAATGCTCTGGCTTCCGCCGCTTGTGTTTACAGGAGCCAAGCCGCCCAAGTCCAGTGAAGGAACACCGCAGCCAACACCCCCGCGCCCGCAAGACAGCAAGGCCACGACCCGGCGCCGCGCCGCGCCATCCCGGCCGCCAACAAAAAAGGCGCCCCAAAGGAGCGCCTTTCCATAACCATGTCCCGGACCCTGTGCCGCAAAGCCGGTCCGCCAGCCTCGGTTCCATGACCGAAGCCCCCGGCCCTGGCCCCCGGCTCTGGTCCCAGGCCCTGGCCAAATGGCCTCAGCCCCCCTGGCGTCAGCCCATGGCCTCCAGACCGCCCTCATCATCGCCCGGGCTTTCGCCCGTATCCTCCCCGCCACCGTCGGCATCGAGGATCTTGGCCGCCAGCAATCCGGCATTGGCGCGAACAGCCTTCTCGATCGACGCCGCCATGTCCGGATTTTCGCGCAGGAAGGTCTTGGCATTCTCGCGGCCCTGGCCGATGCGCTGGCTGTCATAGGAGAACCAGGAGCCGGATTTTTCCACCACCCCGGCCTTGACCCCGAGATCGATCAGCTCGCCGGTCTTGGAAATGCCCTCGCCATACATGATGTCGAACTCGACCTGCTTGAAAGGCGGTGCCACCTTGTTCTTGACCACCTTGACGCGGGTCTGGTTGCCGACCACCTCGTCGCGGTCCTTGATGGCGCCGATGCGGCGGATATCGAGCCGCACCG
>JAGRLG010000004.1 GCA_020441905.1 Rhodobiaceae bacterium
GCGGGCGCGGACGGCGCGGGCGCGGCGGACAGGCGCGCGGCCGGGACGGCGCGGAAGGCCAGCAGACAGCCGCAACCGGCGAGGATGGCGAGGCCGGACAGGCGGTTGACGAAGAGCGCGGCGACGAAATGACAGCGGGCGGGAATCGGGAAGCGGCACCGGAGGACGGCGCGGGCATGGCTGCCGCCGACAGCGGGGCATCCGACGTCGAGAGCGCGATTTCGGCAAGCGAACCGGCGGAAGCCGAAGTCGCGGAGGAGGAAGCGGCGCCGGCTCCCAAGAAGCCCCGGCGGCGGCGCAAGCCTGCGGCCAGCAAGGCCAAGGCAGCGGAGGCCAGCGAGGAAGCGGGCGAAACGGACGCCGTGTCCGAGGTGGAGCCGAACGAGGAAAGCAGCGCCGCGGCGCCGGCCAAACCGGCAAGCAATGGCAGCGCCGGACAGGGCGATACCGCCGAAAACGCTGACGACGAGGCGATCGAAGCGGCAAACGGCGAACCTGACCCGGCGGACCAGCCCGACCAGGCGGCGCAGGCAGAACCCGCACCGAAGCCGGCGCGCAGCGGCCCGCCCAAGCGCGGCTGGTGGCGCAAGCGCGGCGACGAAAGCGAAGAACAGGCAAGCTAGCGCCGAACTTCAGAGCCCGCGAATACGCATGGCCCCTGCCCGCAAAACGGCAGGGGCCTTTGTTTTTCGGCGCGCTTCCGGCCGTCGCTTCCGCGAACGCGGGGAGCCTATCGGCCGCTCCCGCGAACGCGGGAGCTTATGGGCGTCAACCCGCAAACGCGTTCACAAGCCAGACTGTCAATGAGCTACCTTGGCCACGGCAACGACAGCGGGCGAATGCCCGGGCCCTGCCCCATTCTCCCGCACCGCCCTACCTGACAGCGCCGTTCGCCTTCAGCCATTCGCCGATAAGGGTTAGCGCCTCGTCGATGTCCCCGGCCGGACCGGCATAGGACAGGCGCACATAGCGATACCCCTCGTCGGGATCGAAATCGGCGCCCGGTGTCACCGCCACCCCGGCCTCATGAAGCAGGCGGGCGGCCAGCACGGCGCTGTCGTCGCAATATTCGCCGACATCGACATAGGCATAGAAGGCACCGTCCATGGGCAGGAACCGCCCAAGGCCGATTTCCGGCAGCCGGCGCGCCAGCAATTCGCGATTGCGCGCATAGGCGGCGCGATTGGCTTCCAGCTCGTCGCTGGCGTCAAAGGCCGCCACAGCCGCCAGCTGCGACAGCGCCGGCACCGATATGAAAAGGTTCTGGGCCAGCCGCTCGAAGGGGCGCACCAGGTCTTCCGGCAGCACCACCCAGCCGACGCGCCAGCCGGTCATCGAATAATATTTGGAGAAGGAATTGATGACGATGGCCTGGCCGCTGAATTTCAGCGCCGTCTGCGCCGGCTCGTCATAGGTCAGGCCGTGATAGATCTCGTCGGCGATGTAGCGGATCCCCTCGCCATCGCAAAAACCGGTCAGCGCCTTCAGCGCACCGGGCGCGATCGCCGTGCCACTGGGATTGGCCGGACTGGCAACCAGAAGGCCGTCCAGGTTTTGCGAGCGGTGCGCTGCCTCGACCAGGGCGACGGTCGGCGCCCAGCGCGCCCGTTCGCTCAAGCGCAGCGGCACGTCGACCAGGCCGAGTGCCTGGAGAATGTTGCGGTTGGCGGGATAGCCCGGCACCTGCAAGGCGATGCGGGCGCCGATATCGAAGGCGGCGAGATAGGACAGGATGAAGGCGCCCGACGAGCCGGTGGTGACGGCGACGCGGCCGGCAGAGATGTCTAGGCCGTGGACCTCGCCATAATGGCGCGCGATCCGCTCGCGCAGCGCCGGGATGCCAAGAGCATCGGTATAACCCAGCCGTTCGCTCTCCAGCGCGCGGCCCGCCACCTCGCGCACCAGGGCCGGAGCCGGGGTGCCGGGCTGGCCGACTTCCAGATGCAGGATCCGGCGCCCGGCCTGCTCCAGCCGGTTGGCCTCGCGCAGGACGTCCATGGCAAGAAACGAGGAAACATTGGAGCGGCGGGAAGGCGCGCGGCCAGATTGTGGCGTCATCGGCAGGTCCCGGTTTCTTCGCTCTTCCATGCCTCGCCCATCTGTTGCCGCAATCGCCGGACATCGTCTGCATCATCCGGCGAGGACGCCGGAACCGGTTCGGTTTGACCGTTTGGACGCAACCCCCTACCTTGCCGAGAATAGCTGATGGTGGAAGCTGACCTAGCATGAATTCAACCAATTTCGCACCTGCCGGCAAGCCGGCGGCGGCGCCGGGCCGGCGCATGCGCCCGCAGAACCGCTTGCGCCCCTGTGCCCGCACATTCGCGGCGGCGATCGGTTCGGTTGCGCTGCTGGCCTCGCAGACCACAAGCGCCTGGGCCGGGTGCAATTTCGGCCCCGGGGTCATTCGCGATGCCGAATCGGAAACGCTGATCCGCGACTATGCCGCCCCGATCCTGAAGGCCGCCGGGGTCGCCAGCGCCGGGGTGCGGATCTATCTGGTCAACGACAATACCTTCAACGCCTTCGTCTCCGACCGCCAGCGCATGTTCATCAATACCGGCGCCATCGCGCAGACCAAGACGCCCAATGAGCTGATCGGCGTCATCGCCCATGAAACCGGCCATATCGAGGGCGGCCACCTGGCCCTGCTCTATTCGGAAATGGCGCGGGTTCAGACGGCTTCCATCATCGCCGTATTGGCGGGCATCGGCGCCGCGGCGGCCGGTATCGCCACCGGAAACCGCGGCGGCGTGAGCGCCGGACAGGCGATCATGACCGGCGGCCAGAGCGCCATTATCCGCCAGATGCTGATGAACCGGCGGGCGTTCGAATCATCGGCCGACCAGGCCGGAATCCGCTATCTCAACGCCACCGGGCAGTCGCCCAGGGGAATGCTGGAAACCTTTCGCGGCTTTGCCGACCAGGTACTGGTGAGCGCGCGCAGCACCGATCCCTATCTGCAAAGCCATCCGATGCCGCGCGACCGCATGTCGGCGCTTGAGGAAGAAGCGCGCAAGAGCCGATTTTTCAACCGCGTGGACCCGCCGGAACTTCAATCGCGCCACGATCTGATGCGCGCCAAGCTGGCCGGCTTCCTGTCGCGTCCCGACACGGTGTTCCGCATCTACCCGCCCGGCGACACCAGCCTGGCGGCGCGTTACGCGCATGCGATCTCGCGCTATTGTGGACAGGGCCTGCGCGCCTCACTCAAGGACATGGACGGCCTCATCGCGGCGGAGCCCAAGAACCCTTACTTTCATGAATTGAAGGGCCAGGCCCTGCTCGAAAGCGGGTTCGGCCGCGAGGCCGTCGGACCGCTGGCGACCGCCGTTTCGCTGGCGCCGAAGGAAGGCCTGATCCGCATCCTGCTCGGCCAGGCACTCCTGGCCACCAATGACCGCAAACTGCTGGACAAGGGCATCGAGGCGCTCGCCGCCGGCGCCCGCATGGAACCGGAATCGGCCATGGCCTACCGCCAGCTGGCGATCGCCTATGGCCAGAAGGGGCAGATTGCCGACGCTCTCTATTCGTCCGCCATGGGCGCGCTGATCGGCGGCGACATCAAGGAAGCCAAGGTTTATGCGCGCCGGGCGCAGCAACGCGCCGGCAACGGAAGCCGGCTGTGGAACTTGTCCCAGGACATTCTCAACATTCCCGACCCCGATCGCTGATCACGGCATTTTGTGGTTACGCCGCCTCGTTTAGCGTTCATCTATGCGGTCCGCGGGCGGGGAAAACCGGATTCCAGATAGCAAAGGAAAGTCATGACCCTAAAAGACAGAACCGGTTTGCTGCTGGCCGCGGGCTTCATATTCACCGGATTGGCGAGCGGGCTCCTTGGCGCGGCAATCGGGTCGGGCATCTTTACGCCCGAAGCGCCAACGCAGATCAGCAAGGCCGACCGGACGCTGGTGCGCGAAGTCCTGATGGCGGAGCCGGAAATCATCCGCGAGGCGATGCGCGAACAGGAACGCCGGGACATGGCGGAACTGGTGGATGCCCATGCCGACGCCATTTTCAGATCCGCGGGCGATGTCGTGCTCGGCAATCCCGAGGGCGACGTCACCCTGGTGGAGTTTTTCGACTACAATTGCGGCTACTGCAAAAGAACGCTGGCGGACATGAACCGGCTGATGGAAACCGACGACCAACTGCGCGTCGTTTTCAAGGAATTTCCAATACTTTCCGAAGGGTCGCTGGAAGCCGCAAGGCTGTCGCTGGCGGCGGCCAAACAGGACAAGTATATCGAGTTCCACCGCGCCGTGATGGGCGCGCGGGGCGAGATCGACGGCCAGCGCGCCTTGCGGATCGCCGACGAACTTGGCCTCGACACCGACAAATTGCAGGCCGATGCCAAGGCGCCGGAGATAGACAGGACCCTGGGCGAAGCGTTTCAGCTCGCCTCGGCTCTGCGCATCAACGGAACGCCGGGCTTTGTTGTCGGCCGGGATATCATCCCCGGCGCGGTCGGATATGAGGAACTGGCGCGGCGGATCGAAAAGGTGCGGCAGGCGGCAAAGGTGGCACGGAACTGAGCCGGACTTGCCTTGGATGCGGTTGAGCGATAATACCCATGCGCGCCTGAGGGGAAAGCGGCGCGAACCATGCCGGGAGCGGGCGGCGCCCGCGGCGCGCGGCTGAGGGGGACATTCGCGATGGCAAAACCGGTCTTCATCCTGAACGGCCCGAATCTCAACCTGCTGGGCCAGCGCGAAACCGGCATTTACGGCAGCCAGACCCTGTCCGGCATCGAATCGATGTGCCGCGACAAGGCGGCCGCCAGCGGTCTTGAGGTGGATTTCCGCCAGACCAATCACGAGGGCGAACTGGTCGAATGGATCCAGCTGGCGGCAAATGCCGCCTGCGCCGTGATCCTCAATGCCGGCGCCTATACCCACACCTCGGTCGCCATACACGACGCCTTGCGCAGCCTCGAGGTGCCGGTGATCGAAGTGCATCTGAGCAACATTTTTTCCCGCGAACCCTTCCGCCACCATTCCTATGTTTCTCCGGTGGCGCGCGGAATCATTTGCGGTTTCGGCCCAAAAGGGTATGAATTGGCCCTCGAAGCCCTGCAGGACACTTTGGCAGCCAAATAAGGGCCGGCCATGCCTGCGGTTCCCGCCAACGCTGCTCCAGGCAGACCATCGACCCCATCAACGAGAACGAACAGAAGCGCACGGCAGGCATGACGAAAACTTCCCGTTCCATCGACCAGGACCTCATCCGCGAGCTGGCGGCCCTGCTGACCGAAACCGAACTCAGCGAGATCGAGGTTGAGCAGGACGGCCTTCGAATCCGGGTTGCACGCACCCTGACCGCCGCCGCTCCGGCGGTCGCGGTGGCGCAGGTTCCCGCCAGCGCCGGCACGGCCGCGGCGGGCGCTCCGGCCGGTGCGGACGCCAATCATCACCCCGGCGCCGTGCCCTCGCCCATGGTGGGGACCGCCTATGTGGCACCCGAACCCGGCGCGCCGCCTTTCGTTGCCGTCGGCTCCCAGGTCAAGGCCGGGCAGACGGTGATCATCATCGAGGCGATGAAGACCATGAACCCGATACCCGCGCCCCGCGCCGGGACGGTTACGGCAATCCTGATTTCCGACGGACAGCCGGTCGAATATGGCGAACCGTTGCTGATCATTGAATAAACCGGCGCTGGCGAAGGATCGGACGGGCGATGTTTGACAAGATCCTGATCGCGAATCGCGGCGAGATTGCCCTTCGTATCCTACGCGCGTGCAAGGAACTGGGCATTGCCGCGGTGGCCGTCCACTCGACGGCGGATGCCGACGCCATGCATGTCCGCCTGGCCGACGAAAGCGTGTGCATCGGCCCGCCGGCGGGCAAGGACAGCTATCTCAATATCCCTTCGCTGCTGGCGGCGTGCGAAATCACCGGCGCCGAAGCGGTGCATCCGGGCTACGGCTTCCTGTCCGAGAATGCGCGCTTTGCCGAAATCCTCGAAGAGCACAACATCGCCTTTATCGGGCCGACGGCGGAGCATATCCGCATCATGGGCGACAAGATCGAGGCCAAGCGCACGGCCAAGGCACTCGGCATTCCGGTGGTTCCCGGCTCCGAGGGCGCGGTGACCAGCGACGCGCAGGCGCGCGCGGTGGCCGAGGAAACCGGCTATCCGGTGCTCATCAAGGCGGCCGCCGGCGGCGGCGGACGCGGCATGAAGGTGGCCAGGTCGCCCGAGGAGCTGCCGGAGGCGCTGGCCAGCGCGCGAGCCGAATCCAAGGCCGCTTTCGGCGATGATGCCCTCTATATGGAGAAATATCTCGGCCGGCCGCGCCATATCGAAGTTCAGGTGATGGGCGACGGACAGGGCAATGCGATCCATCTGGGCGAACGCGACTGCTCAATCCAGCGCCGCCACCAGAAGGTGTGGGAAGAAGCCCCCTCGCCGGCCCTCAATGCCGATGAGCGGCACCGGATCGGCGAGATCTGCGCCAATGCGGTGGCCAAGCTGGGCTATCGCGGCGCCGGGACCATCGAGTTCCTGTATGAGAACGGCGAGTTCTTCTTCATCGAAATGAACACCCGCATCCAGGTCGAACATCCGGTTACCGAAATGATCACGGATATCGACCTGGTGATCGAGCAGATCCGCGTCGCTGCCGGTGCCCCGCTGTCGCTGACCCAGAAGGAAGTCCAGTTTTCCGGCCACGCCATCGAATGCCGGGTGAATGCCGAGGATCCGGACACCTTTCGTCCTTCTCCCGGCAAGATCAAATATTTCCACACGCCCGGCGGGCTTGGCGTCCGCGTCGATTCAGGCGCCTATCAGGGCTATACGATCCCGTCCCATTACGACAGCCTGATCGGCAAGCTGATCGTCCACGGCAAGAACCGCAACGAATGCCTGATGCGGCTGCGCCGCGCGCTGGGCGAATTCGTCATCGACGGCATCGACACTACATTGCCGTTGCTGCGGCGCCTCGCCGAGCATGATGATATGATAAACGGGACATATGACATCCACTGGCTGGAAAACCTGCTCAAAAAGCCCTGAGAAGGGATCTTTCCGGGAAGTGGCCCGGATAGCTGCGCACTGAACCGGGGGCAAGGTTCACGGCGGGATTCATGACTGACAAGCCGGATTTCCAGATCGAAATCACGCCACAGGTCCTGCTCAAGGCCTATGCCTGCGGAATCTTCCCGATGGCCGAGAGCGCCGACGACCCGGCGCTGTACTGGATCGAGCCGGAACATCGCGGCATCATTCCGCTCGACCGCCCGCTGCACCTCTCCCACCGGCTGTTGCGCACTGTGCGTTCCGGCCGCTTCGAGGTTCGCGTCGATACCAGCTTTCATGGCGTCATCGACGGCTGCGCGCAGCCTGGCAAGGGCCGGCGCAAGACCTGGATCAACCGGCGTATCCGCTCGCTCTATGCGGCCCTGTTCGAACTGGGCCATTGCCATACAGTCGAAGCCTGGCAGGACGGGCGGCTCGCCGGCGGGCTGTATGGCGTCGCCATGGGCGGGGCGTTTTTCGGCGAAAGCATGTTTCACACCGAGCGCGACGCCAGCAAGGTGGCGCTGGTTCATCTCATCGCCCGCCTGCGCGCCGGCGGCTATGTCCTGCTCGACACCCAGTTCGTCACCGAGCACCTCAAGCAGTTCGGCGCCGACGAGATCGACCGGCGCACCTATCACCGCATGCTCGACGAGGCCCTGGCGGTAACGGGGGATTTCCACAGATTGCCGGAAATTGTCGCGGGAAGCGTCGCGCTGTCCCACCTGGCGATGGACTGAAGGCAGGCAGAGCCTAACGCGGCGGCGACAAGGTGGGGGCCGGGGCCGCAGCGGGGGTCGCGGCATCCGCCGCGGCGGCCTTCTCCGGCGTCTTGCACGCCGTCAGCCAGACATCGAAAACCGGATGCTCGACCGCGTGCAAACCGGGGCTGGAGGCGAACATCCAGCCGGTAAAGATACGCTTTTCGCTTTTGTCGAGTTCGATTTCGTCGATTTCGACGAAGGCGCTGGTGCGTGGCGGTTCGGTCGGCGGGCGGCTGTAGCAAACGCGCGGCGTGACCTTGAGGGCGCCAAAGGTCACGGTCTGGCCGATCGGCACCTCGAAGGCGGTGATGCGGGCGGTGATCTTGTCCAGCCCGGCGAAGACGGCAAGCGGATTGGCGATCTTGTCCGCCCATGCGCTGGTGGCCGCGGCGGGGCCGATGACCAGCACGGCGGCGCACAGGGCGGCAAGGACGCTGGAGCGGCGCGGGCGGATGCTGTCGATGCGTGCTGTCATACCCTGCGTCCGTTCCCTCGCCTTGTGCCTTCGCGCCGCCCCTGCCCGCAGCGCGCCATTTTAATCAGTGCTCGCGGCCAATCACGGCGGAACAATGGCCCGGCGCGGGTGGCAACGTCAAACCGTCATCGCCGGGCCGGCATCACCGCCCCAGACGCGCCGCGAAGCGCAGCCGCACATAATCCGCGCTCCACCGCCCGTTGCTATCGCACAGACAGGGCCGCAGCAATTCCTCAACTTCACTAAGGACCGCCGCGCGCTCATCGCCTCTGAACTGGTCGAAAAACGGCTTGCGGAAGGTTTGCAGCCAGGCCGCCATGCCGGTCGCCAGCGGGGTCGGGCGCGGATACAGGCCGATCTCGACGACTTCGAAACCGGCGCCTTCCAGAATGGCCGAATATTCTTCCGGGGTGGGAAAGAACCACGGACCGGCAAGCGAAATATCGCCGCCATGCGCCCGGCCCACGGCGCGCATCGCGGTGACGATGGCGGCGACATTGCCATGGCCGCCGAACTCGCCGACAAAACGCCCGCCGCCCTTCAAGGCGCGGGCGACACCGGCCACGACCTCGCCCGGGCGCGCCATCCAGTGCAGCGCGGCATTGGAAAACACGGCGTCGAATTCGGAGCTGAAAGGAAGGTGGTGGCCGTCGATATGGCGCGCGTCCAGCCCGCGCGCCCGCGCCGCGGCGAGCAGGGCTTCGCTGGTATCGGCACCGACGACCTCGGCGCCGGCGCCGGCCAGCCCGATGGTCAGGGCGCCGTCGCCGCAGCCAAGGTCGAGAATGCGTTCGCCGGGCCTTGGCGCCAGCAATGCGAAAACGGCGGCGCCGAGATCGGACACGAAGCGCGCATTGCGCTCATAGCCGTCGGCGGTCCATGTCTGGGAACTGCTGGGGCTGGGGGAACCGGTCACGATCAGCACCCGGGCGTGAATTGCAGCGCGGCCGGCGCCTCAAAGCGCGCGCAGGCGGAAGATGGAACGATATCAGTTGCCGGGCGTCCAGGCATCGTAGTCCCCGGTTGCCCGGGGGCGCGTCTCGGGGGTCAGGATCGATCCGCGAGGACGGTAGGCGCCGGGAGTGCCGGTGGCGTTGGGCCGATTGGGTTTCTGCCAGGCGCGCGGCTGATAGTCGCTCTCGCTCGGCGGCACATCGACGGTGCGATGCAGCCAGCCATGCCACTCCGGCGGCACCGTGGTCGGCTCGGCAACGCCGTTATAGATGACCCAGCGGTGGGCGTCGGCGCCATCGCGGTAATAGATATTGCCGGCTTCGTCGTCTCCGACACGGATTCCCTTGCGCCAGGTAAAGAACCGGGTGCCCATGGTCTGCCCGTTCCACCAAGTGAAAATCTGCAAGAGAAATTGCTTCATTGCCCGCGCCCGCTCCAGTTTGATCGGCCCAGTTTGATTGGCTGGCGCGGAATATGACGCGAGCGGCGGCGCCTGTCCAGTGGCGCCGCTCGCGTCAAATCTCCCACTTGTCGCCTTCGGCGCGGGGCGTTGCGGTCTCCGGGGCCACACTGGCAACCGCCCGCGCGGCGGGAGCCCGGACCGGCTGCGAACGCATGGAGGGCACTTCCGCCCTACCGCCATCGCCGCCGGCGGACGCGGCGGCCGCCCTGGCGCCGGTGACCTTGTCCATGCCGACGATCCGGACTCGGTTTCCGCGCTGAACCAGGGGGCGGTCATCGGCCAGGATCCATTCGATGCGGCGGCGCAGGGTCTGGGCCGAGAACGGCTTGGTCAGGATATGGGTGGCGCCCACCTCAACCGCGTCGGCGACGAAATTGCGGGTGGCGAAGGCGGTAACCAGCAGGACGGGGAGCGGATTGAGCACGCGATAGGCGACGTGGCGAATCGCCGCCACCAGGTCGCAGCCATCCATCGGTTCCATCTGCCAGTCGGTGATGAGGAAATTGGGAGGCTCGGCCAGCATGTCCGACAACGCCGCCGGTCCGCTGCCAAATATGCGGACCCGGGCCACGCCGAGGTCTTCGAGCATCGTCTTGAGAATGACCTGCCCGGCACGCGAATCGTCGACGGCGACGACATCGAGATCGGCCAGAGGCAGGCCGTAGGCGCTGTGATGAAACATGGCAATAGCTTCAATATATAAAATTCTATCTATGCGCCCAATCTAGCCCGCCAACCGTTAACGCCACATCAATTGCCGGAAACATCGCCCTTTGCGCGGTGGAGGCGATGGGCGAATCGGGTTAGCCTCACAGGATCTCCACAGTTTCATCCCCAATTTTTGCACAGCTTGCGCAACATTTAGTGGTTTGTTGACGTTTGGATACTAGTTCTTGACGTGTGGAGCCGAGTCGTTTTAGGCTTCGAGATGTCGGGGGGCAGTACGAGGTCGCTCCCGGACAATCCAATTCGTTAGGTGTCTTCGCGCGCCGGGTGGCGGAAAAGCCCGTCGGCGCGAGAGGTGGAATTGCGTTCGCATGCGGGAGACGCATTTACGGCCAAGGACCGCAGAGTCCAGCTGGATGCGATATTCGGAAGGGGCCGGCTCCGGCGCCTTGAAAACCCGAGCATGTCACACAGAGAAATCAGGGGCCGATGGCGAAAAATGCCTTCGGCAGGCGGCATGGGCTTGGCCGCTTCGAATATTGGGGGACTAAATAGATGCGGATTGAGCGGCGTTTCACCAAGGCGGGCGAGTCCCGTTACGCGGGGATCGAGTTCCGGACCACCACCAGCGAGATCCGCAATCCGGACGGCTCGGTCGTCTTCCGCCTCGCCGATATCCAGGTTCCCAGCCATTTCTCCCAGGTCGCCAGCGACATCCTGGCCCAGAAATATTTCCGCAAGGCCGGCGTGCCGGCGCGGTTGAAGCGCGTCGAGGAAAACGGCGTCCCCTCATGGCTGTGGCGCTCGGTCGCCGACAAGGACGCCCTGGCGGACCTGTCCGAGGCCGAACGCGCCGGACCCGAGCGCGACGCCCGCCAGGTCTTCGACCGCCTCGCCGGCACCTGGACCTATTGGGGCTGGAAGGGCGGCTATTTCGATTCGGAAGACGACGCCCTCGCCTTCTTCGACGAGCATTGCTACATGCTGGCGATGCAGATGGTGGCGCCCAACAGCCCGCAATGGTTCAACACCGGGCTGCACTGGGCCTATGGCATCGACGGCCCCGGCCAGGGCCACCACTATGTCGACTACCGGACCGGCAAGCTGACGGCCTCGAAATCGGCCTATGAGCACCCCCAGCCCCATGCCTGCTTCATCCAGTCGATCGGCGATGATCTGGTCAATGAAGGCGGCATCATGGACCTTTGGGTGCGCGAGGCGCGGCTGTTCAAATACGGCTCGGGCACCGGCTCCAACTTTTCCAATCTGCGCGGCGAGAACGAGCCGCTGTCGGGCGGCGGCAAGTCGTCGGGCCTGATGAGCTTCCTCAAGATCGGCGACCGCGCCGCCGGCGCCATCAAGTCGGGCGGAACGACGCGGCGTGCCGCCAAGATGGTGGTGGTGGACATCGACCACCCGGACATCGAGGCCTATGTCAACTGGAAGGTGCGCGAGGAGCAGAAGGTTGCCGCGCTGGTGGCAGGATCGCGGGCCTGTTCGCGCCATCTCAACGCCATCATCAAGGCTTGCGTCAATTGCGAGGGCGATGGCGACGACTGCTTCGACCCGGCCAAGAACCCGGCTCTAAAGCGCGAGATCCGCGCCGCGCGCAAAAGCGCGGTGCCGGACAATTTCATCCAGCGGGTGATCCATTTCGCCCGCCAGGGCTATCGCGAGATCAAGTTCGACACCTATGACACCGACTGGGATTCGGAAGCCTATCTCACCGTTTCGGGCCAGAATTCCAACAATTCGGTGCGGGTGACAGACGATTTCCTGCGCCGGGTCGAGGAAGACGGCGACTGGAACCTGATCCAGCGCACCGACGGCAAGGTGGCCAAGACGCTCAAGGCGCGCGTGCTCTGGGACCAGATCGGCCAGGCCGCCTGGGCCTGCGCCGACCCCGGCATCCAGTTCCACACCACCATCAACGACTGGCACACCTGCCCGGAAAGCGGCGAGATCCGCGCCTCCAACCCGTGCTCGGAATATATGTTCCTGGACGACACCGCCTGCAACCTGGCCTCGCTCAACCTGTTGCGCTTCCGCGACGGCGGCGCCCGCTTCGACGTCGATGCCTACGAGCACGCGGTGCGGCTGTGGACCGTGGTGCTCGAGATCTCGGTGATGATGGCGCAGTTCCCGTCGAAGGAAATCGCCCGGTTGTCCTATGAGTACCGCACGCTGGGCCTCGGCTTTGCCAATATCGGCGGCCTCTTGATGAGCAGCGGCATCTCCTATGACAGCGACGAGGGCCGCGCCCTGGCCGGCGCGCTTTCCGCCATCATGACCGGCGTCGCCTATGCCACCAGCGCCGAAATGGCGGGCGAGCTCGGCGCCTTTTCCGCCTATGGGAAGAACGCCGCCTCGATGCTGCGGGTGATGCGCAACCACCGCGCCGCCGCCCATGGCCGGCCGCAGGACTATGAAGGGCTGAACACGGCGCCGCTGCCGCTCGATGCCGCCTCCTGCCCCGACGCGCGACTGGTGGATCATGCCAGGGCGGCCTGGGACCGGGCGGTCGAGCTTGGCGAAAAGCATGGCTACCGCAACGCCCAGGCGACGGTGATCGCGCCCACCGGCACCATCGGCCTGGTCATGGATTGCGACACCACCGGCATCGAACCCGATTTCGCCCTGGTGAAGTTCAAGAAGCTGGCCGGCGGCGGCTATTTCAAGATCATCAACCAGGCGGTGCCCGAGGCGCTGTCCGTGCTTGGCTATGGCGAGGACGAGATCACCGCCATGATCGACTATGCCGTCGGTTTCGGAACGCTCAAGGGCGCGCCGAAGATCAATCACGACACGCTGAAGGCGCGCGGCTTCACCCAGGAAAAGCTGGATGCGGTGGAAGCGGGGCTGAAAAGCGCTTTCGAGATCAAGTTCGCTTTCAACCGCTGGACGCTGGGCGACGATTTCTGCACCGGCGAGCTCGGCCTCACGGCGGAGCAGCTCGACGATCCGATGTTCGATATCCTGGCCCATGCCGGCTTCTCCAAGAAGGACATCGAGGCCGCCAACACCTTTTGCTGCGGCGCCATGACCCTGGAAGGGGCGCCGGGCCTGAAAGACGAGCACCTGTCCGTGTTCGACTGCGCCAATCCGTGCGGGCGCACCGGCAAGCGCTTCCTTTCCGTCGAAAGCCATATCCGCATGATGGCGGCGGCCCAGCCCTTCATTTCGGGTGCCATTTCCAAGACCATCAACATGCCCAATTCGGCCTCCGTCGAGGACTGCGCCGAGGCCTACCAGCTGTCCTGGCGGCTGGGCCTGAAGGCCAATGCGCTTTACCGCGACGGCTCCAAGCTGTCGCAGCCGCTGAGCTCGCAGCTGCTGGCGGCGGCCGACGAGGACGCCGAGGACATGGTGGAGGAACTGGTGGCCGAGCGCCCGGCGGCGGCGCGCGCCTCGACGGCGGCCGAGCGCATTGTCGAGCGCGTGGTGGAGCGTATCTCGCGCGAGCGCGAGCGCCTGCCCAACCGGCGCAAGGGCTATACCCAGAAGGCGGTCGTCGGCGGCCACAAGGTCTATCTGCACACCGGCGAATATGACGACGGGCGGCTCGGCGAACTGTTCATCGACATGCACAAGGAAGGCGCCGCCTTCCGCGCCATGATGAACAATTTCGCCATCGCGGTGTCGGTCGGCCTGCAATATGGCGTGCCGCTGGAGGAATTCGTCGAGGCCTTCGTCTTCACCCGGTTCGAGCCGGCCGGCATGGTGCAGGGCAACGAGGCGATCAAGAACGCGACCTCGATCCTCGACTATGTGTTCCGCGAGCTGGCGATCTCCTATCTCGGGCGCAGCGAGCTGGCCCATGTCTCGCCGGAAGACATCGGCGCCACCGCCATGGGTTCGGGCGTCAATGAAGGCAAGCAGGGCGGCCACGGCCTGCCGGCGCCCAATTTCGTCTCGCGCGGCATGTTCCGCGGCCGCATGGCCGATAATCTGCTGGTGGTCTCGGGCAGCCACGCCCATCACGCCGGCGAGGCCCCTGCGGGCAGCGCGCGCGCCAGCGCCGGCGCCGGTCTGGTGCGCGGCGTCGAGGCGGTGGCGCGCAAGATCGAGGCCGAGGTGACGGTGGCGGTGGAAACCCGCGCCGCGCCCTCACAGAAGGAGCTGGAGGCGCGCCGGCGCACCATGGCCCGGGCCAAGGGCTATGAAGGGGAAGCGTGCGGCGAATGCGGCAACTTCACCATGGTGCGAAATGGCACCTGCCTGAAATGCGACACCTGCGGCGGCACGAGCGGGTGCAGCTAGGGAGTTCGCGCTAACGCGCGTAATGAAGGCCCGGCGCAACAGCGCCGGGCTTTTTCTTTTGTCGGCCGACTGGACCGTCATTCCGGCGCAGGTTTAGAATCCAGTGCAGAAACTGCGCCAGCTTGAGATTCAGCAACTGGACCCTAAGCCTTCGCCGGGGTGACGAACGGTAGAGGAGAGGGCAAGGCAACGCCCCAATACTCCGTCATTTCCGCGAAAGCTCAGAATCCATTAGCATCGGCGAGAGGCGCCGCGCCGGGACATGTTTCGGGGCATGTTGGAAGGGAGCCGGCGGCCAGGGGCGAGGCGAAGGTTTCGGCAGGGAGGGCAGCGACCATGCTCGGATTGAAAGCCAGGTTCCTGTTGGCCGGCGCCGCGGCGATGGTCATGCTGCTGGCCGGCGGGCAGCAGATGCGCGCCGGCGAGGCCGAAACCACATGCACGGGCATCGGGGAGATTGCCGCCTGCCGCGCCCTTGCCGAGAGGGGCGACGCCGACGCGCAGTTTTATCTTGGCGTGCTCTACGCCACCGCGGAAGGCACCGCACCCGACCTCGTGGAAGCCTATAAGTGGCTGTGGCTGGCGGCGCGCGGCGGCGATCAATATGCGCTGGCCGGACGCGACACCGTCGCCCAGAAGCTCACAGAGGAACAACGTGCCGAGGCGCTGAGACTGGCCAGGGACTGGAAGCCGCGGCCCTAGGCCCGCACAACCAGGGCATCGGGGTCGTGCCGCCTTCGTGCCCGCGCCTTCCCATGTCATCCACAGGAAAGCGGATCAAAATGGCACAGTCCGCCTTTGGGGCGGTCGAATCATGATAGGTTTGTAACCGCTAGAGGGGGCCTATTGTCGGCATCGACTAGCTGAGGATTGGCGCTTCTTGCGGCGTTGCGCTGCACTCTGGTGCGCAATGTCTGTATGCGTTTCCTCCCTTCGATGTACGCAACTTGGGCGGTCTTTTCAGACCGCCCGTTTTGTTTGCTCGAAAGGCGAAACCGGGCGCCGGCCGCTCCTAGACCCGCGCCGCTTCCAGCCAGCCGGCCTCGACCAGCTTTTGCCTGTATTCAGGCGGGATCGGCGTCTTTTTCATCGTCGTAGTGTTGAGAAACACCGTCATGGCATCGACGTTGAAGCAATGGCGCCGCCCGCGCTCCTTCGACAGGGCGAAGCCCTTGATGTCGAAGCGCAGCGAGGTGGTGCCGACATCGACGACGCGGATTTCGATCTCAAGGCTGTCGCGCGGGCTGATCTGGTCGATGAAGTCGAGATTGGCGAAGCGGAACGGCGTGCCGAGTTCCTCGTCGAGCTTCATGGCAAACCAGTTGCGTCCGAAGGTGTGGGTGACCCAGGCCTCGACGGCATCGACGACATATTCCAGATAGCGCCCGGTGAAGACGATGTAGCCGGGGTCGGTGTCGCCCCAGGTGACGGCGCGCTCATAGATGAATGGCGGCGGCCCGCCGGTAAGTCCGCTTTCCTTCAAAACCGGCTCCTCAATATGTCTCGACGTGGAAGCGCCCGGATTCCAGCATGGCGCCGTGGATGTCCTTCCACACCAGCGCGTGCTGGCGGCAGATGTCCGCCAGCGCTTCGGTAACGCCTGCTTCCATGCCTTTCAAGCCGCAAACGAAAATATGGGTGTTGCCGTCCTGCAGCAGCGGCGCCAGGTCGTCGCCGCGCTTGCGCATGCGGTCCTGGACATATTCCTTCGGCACGTCGGGCAGGCGCGAGAATACCAGTTCCTGGTCGAGTACCGATTTCGGCACCTTTTTCAGCGGCCCGAAATAGGGCAGTTCCTCCGGCGTGCGGGCACCGAAAAAGATCATCAGCTTGCCCCTGGCGCCGGGCATGGAGCGGCGGCGGCGCTCGGTGAAGGCGCGGAACGGCGCCGAGCCGGTGCCGGTGCAGATCATGATGACATTGGCTTTGGGATCGTTGGGCATCAAGAAGGTGGCGCCATAGGGGCCGGCAACCTTGACCTCGTCGCCCTTTTTCAGGTCGCAGATATAGTTCGAGGCAACGCCCTTTTCCTCACGCTTGACGGTGAGGGCCAGGTTGTTGTGATTCGGCCGCTCGCCGTCGCGGGCGCTGGAAATCGAATAGAGCCGCATGCGGTGCGGCTTGCCGTGTTCGTCCTTGCCCGGAGGCAGGATGCCGATCGACTGGCCCTCCAGAACCGGAAAGGCGGTGGAGCCGAAATCGAGCACGATATGGCGGATGTCGTTTTCGGCGTCCTGGGCGGTGATGCGGAAATTGCCCATGACGCGGGCTATGGCGGGCCGCGAAGCATTGTAGAGATTGACCGACGGGGTGGCGGCGCTGGCCGGAGCCTTGGCCTTGCCGCCCTCGCCCTGATGGGCGAGCTTGAGCATGGCCATGACGTCGTCATCGGCGCCCTCGCCCGCTTCGCCGGCGATTTCCTGGTCCTCGAGTTCCTCCTGTTCGGGCAGTTCGTCCCAGGAGAACTGTTCCTCCAGCGTGTAGCCCTTGGAGACGACGCGCCAGTTGTCGATGGCGCCGGTGGGGCATGGCGCGATGCAATCGAGACAGAACTGGCACTTGGAAACGTCGACGACATAGTTGTCGTCATTGTGGGTGATGGCGTCTACGGGGCAGGTTTCCTCGCAGGTATTGCAGCGGATGCAGATTTCCGGGTCGATCAGGTGCTGGCGGATCAGGCTCATGGCGTGTTCTTCTACCTGCTGATTTCGATGGCCTTTTTCAGGACCGTTTTGGGCGTTTCCTCAATAGAGTACCAGACAGAACGATAGCGGGCGAAGCTGTGCCCCGCCCGCCATTTTTCGTTCAGACGCACATCAGGCGAGCTTCACATATTCGAAGTCGCCGGGCTTGTTGTCGATGCCGACCTTGGGCGGGGAAATCCAGTTGGCATATTTGCCGATGCCGTATTCGGGCTGCATCAGGTGATAGATGAAGTCCATGTCGTCGGTGTTCGGCAGCCATTCGCCCTTGCGCTTTTCCCAGGCCGCCTTGTCCATGAGTTCGCCGGTGGGCGAGGCATAGACATTCGTGAAGCCGCCGATATAGCGGTGGAAGGCGGGATGGGAGAGCTTGAGCTCGAAATTGACCCCGGCCTTTTCGATGACCTTGTTCCAGCGCGTCACGCCCTTCTGGCAGTCAGCGGAATAGTCGTCGCGCAGGCGGCCGTTGAGGGCGGCGAGCGCCGGCTCGTCGACGGTGACGAACTTGCCGTCCTTCAGTTCCAGCACCGGGTAGGTCACGTCGCGGAGCATGTGATCGTCCTCGATCTTTGTCTCCTGATAGCGGCCCTTCAAGCCGGCATTGAAGGCATTGGCGGCGTTGGTCGAAACTTCCGAGCCGAAGAGGTCCAGAGAGAGCGAATAGTGCAGGTTCAGCTTTTTCTGGATCGTCGGCAGGTCGATGACGCCGAGGGCGCGGATGCGTTCCTTGTCATGCGGGTCGTCGATGCCGTTGGCCTTCATCACCTCGCAGGTGCGCTCGATGGTGCGGGCGATACCGCTCTCACCGACGAACATGTGATGGGCTTCCTCGGTAAGCATGAAGCGGGTCGTGCGCGACAGCGGGTCGAAACCCGACTGGGCGAGCGATTCCAGCTGCATCTTGCCGTCCCGATCGGTGAAGAAGGTGAACATGAAGAAGGACAGCCAGTCCGGCGTCTTCTCGTTGAAGGCGCCGAGCATGCGCGGATTGTCGGCATCGCCCGAGCGGCGGGCCAAGAGGCCTTCCGCCTCCTCGCGGCCATCGCGGCCGAAATAGCGCTGGAGCAGATAGACCATGGCCCACAAATGGCGGCCTTCCTCGACATTGACCTGGAACAGGTTGCGCATGTCGTAGAGCGAGGGCGCGGTCTTGCCGAGATAGCGCTGCTGCTCGACCGAGGCCGGCTCGGTGTCGCCCTGGATGACGATGAGGCGGCGCAGCATGGCGCGGTACTCGCCCGGCACGTCCTGCCATGCCAGCTCGCCCTTGTGCTCGCCGAAGGGCACGGTGCGGTCCTCGACCTGGGGCGCCAGCAGGATGCCCCAGCGGTATTCGGGCATCTTGACATAGCCGAACTTGGCCCAGCCCTTGGGATCGACGGAAACGGCGGTGCGCAGGTAGACATCCGCGGTCTGGAAGCCCTCGGGGCCCATGTCCTTCCACCAGTTGATATAGCCGGGGTGCCACTTCTCCAGCGCCCGTTTCAGCTTGGGGTCGTTTGAAAGATCCACATTGTTGGGGATCAGGTCGTCATAATTGACATGAATGTTCATGGTCACACGCGCTCCTTGTCATAGTCCGGCCTGATGCCAGTGCCGTATTTCTTCAGTGCTCCGTCCGCGCCGGCGGCATTGGGACGCTGGAAGATCCAGTTCTGCCAGGCGGTCAGCCGGCCGAAAATCTTGGTTTCCATTGTCTCGGGTCCGGCAAAGCGCAGATTGGCTTCCAGTCCGGTCAGTCCATCGGGAGAGAAGCTGGCGCGCTCTTCGATGACGATGCGCACTTCGTCCTCCCAGTCGATATCGTCAAAGGATTCCGTCACCAGGCCGAGTTTGTCGGCAGTCTCGCCGTCGATCTCCTCGCCTTCATGCTTGCGCGCCTCGGCCACGCTTTCCGGTTCGCCGAGGAAGCGGGTTTCCAGCCGGGTCAGGCCATTGCCCATGGGGAAAGGCCCGAAATTGGACTCGGTGAGGACGAGCTTGGCCTCGGGGCGGTTGTCGCCTTCCTCATTGCCGATGAACATGTAGCTGCGGTCACCCGAGAACATGATTTCGGCAAGGAAACCGGCAAAGCAGCTGCCCGGTTCGGCCAGCGTGATCAGGGTGCGCGAGGTAACGTCGAGGCGCTTCATGGTGCGCTTCCAGTAGTGCAGGATCTCGCGCACCAGCCAGTGCTTCTTCTCCTTGCGCAGCAGCTCGTCATAGCCGAGCACCCGCGCCACATCGCCCTCGCTTTTCAGCACCCAGACACCGATCGAAAGCTCGTTGAGGCGCATATGAAGAATCGCGTCCTCCAGCTCGCGGGCCAGTTGCAGCGGCCAGAAGGCGTCGCCCTGCTTGACGACCTCTTCGGCCGATTTGGGCGCGTCGCTATCGGGGGCGCGGACGATGACATCGGCAACGCCAAGGGCGCGGTCGAGGTTCACCGTCACATATTTGTAGCGGATCGCGCTGTCCTCGATGGTGCGCTCCAGCGGCGTAAAGATGACGCCGGGGCCGTTGGCGGGGCGGTCCGACTTGGCGGCGAACTGGCTGGCGAGTTCACCAAGGCGCTCCTCAAGAGCGGTCGCCTTGACCGTCTCGTCGACGAGGCGCCAGTCGACGGCGCGCTTGCCCTTGATGCCCTCTTCCAGGGTGCAGAAGATGTCGGCACGGTCGCGGCGCACTTTGCGCTTGTCGGTGACGCGGGTCAGCCCGCCGGTGCCGGGAAGCACCGCCAGCAGGGGAACCTCGGGCAGCGACACGGCGGCCGAATTGTCGTCGACCATGACGATATAGTCGGTCGCCAGGGCCAATTCGTAGCCGCCGCCGGCGGCGGTGCCGTTGATGGCGCAGATATAGGTCTGCCCTGAATCGGCGCTCGCCGCTTCCAGCCCGTTACGCGTCTCATTGGTGAACTTGCAGAAATTCACCTTGTGGGCATGGGTCGAGGTGGAGAGCATGCGGATATTGGCGCCGGCGCAGAACACGCGGTCCTTGCCGGAGCGCATGATCACCGTCTTCACTTCCGGATGCTCGAAGCGGATGCGCTGAATGGCGTCGTTGAGCTCGATATCCACGCCGAGATCGTAGGAGTTGAGCTTCAGTTCGTAGCCCGGCCGAAGGCCGCCATTCTCATCGACATCCATCGTCAGCGTGGCGACCGGACCGTCAAAATCCAGCTTCCAGTGACGGTATTTGTCGGGGCTTGTTCGAAAATCGATCTGCACGGGACCTCCCTTGCGTTGGTCTGTTTGCGCCTAGCTGGAGGATTTATAGTGCATATGAAATTGACGTTCAACAGATTAGAGGTATTATAATTCCTATTATGATATGAAATTTCCAGCTTGAAGGCAGTTTCCAGGAGTGTACGCCCATTATGGATGACATAGGCAACGAAAGCGCGGTGGCCGATTCGGGCGGCAGCGAAGGGGGTGGCGGGCATGATGGCAATGGGGAGACCCATGATCTCGCCCGCTCGCTGGGCCAAAGACTGCGCCTGCAGCGCACGCGGCGCCAGATCACCCGCAAGGAGCTGAGCCGCGCCGCGGATATTTCCGAGCGTTACCTGGGCGAAATCGAGCGCGGCAACGCCAATGTGTCGCTCGGCCTGCTGGTGCGCATCGCCGAGACCCTGGGCACGCCGCTATCGACTTTCATACCGGTCGATGCCGACGGGGCGCGGATTGCCCGCCCCCTTGCCAAGCTGCTGGCGCGCATGACCGCCAAGCAGCAATCGGCGCTTTACCGCCGCCTGCTGCGCGAGGCCAATGTCCAGCGCGAGGGGGTGCACGGCGTTGCCCTGATCGGCCTGCGCGGAGCGGGAAAATCGACTCTGGGGCCGATGCTGGCCAAGGCCCACAAGGTGCCCTTTATCCGCCTTACCGACATGATCCAGGACATAGCCGGCATGCCGACCGGGGAGTTGCTGGAAATGATGGGCGCCAACGCCTATCGGCGGCTGGAGCGCCAGGCGCTGGAGAAACTGGTGGCGAAACGCAGCCCGGCGGTGCTGGAGGCCGGCGGCGGCCTTGTGCTCGAAACCGAGACGTTCAATCTCCTGATGCAGTCCTGCCGCGTCATCTGGCTCAAGGCCGATCCGGAGGACCATATGCGCCGGGTGATGGAACAGGGCGACCTGAGGCCGATTGCCGGCAATGCCCAAGCCATGGACGAGATGCGTCTCATCCTGCAGGAGCGCGAGCCGTTCTATTCCCAGGCCGACAATGTCATCAATACCTCCGGCAAGACGGTCCAGGAGGTATTCGGGGAGTTGGAGGAAATCTGCCGCCCGGTGCTGGCGCGGCGCTAGCCGCGATCGAGCACGATCGGCGGATAGCTGGCGCGGTCATGAGCCAGCGGCTCGATGGCCAGGCGGGCATCGAGATATGCGTCCACCTGCCGCCGCCATGGCCCGGTATCGAAGCCATAGAGGGCGCTGTCATCGCCGGCGCGGACGAAAAGGGCACTATATTTCCCGCGCAGGCGCAGCACCGCCTTGCCCCGCCCCAATTGCAGCTTCAGATGCGCATTGGCGACCTGGATCAGCGCCTGTACAAGCGCGCGCCGCGCGCCGCCCCGCTCCAGGCCCAGCCAAGCGCCCTCCCAGGCCTCGTGAGCCTCCCACCAGCAGCCGCAATTATAAAGATCGGCACCAAAGCGGAAGGCCGCCTCCCCGCCCTGCCCTTCATCCTCCTTGCGGCCAAAGCTGTGGCCGGCGGGATCGGCGGTCGGGTGCGGGGCAAGCTTGGGAATGAAGCGATAGGGCGGCAAGGGCCGGTCCGAATAGCGCGGCACGCGATCCGGGCGCGGCCAGGGCCTGGTGGCAGGGTCTGAGGGTGCCTCAGGCAAGGTAGCCGGCCTGGCGCTCTTTCACGCCGGGCAGCGCCCCGATGAAACGGCCAGCGGTGTCGAGCACCGCCTCCGGCTGGTCGCGGAACGGCGTGTGCCCGCAATCGGCCAGCAACGCCACCTGCAACGGGCAGCTGCATTTTTCCTGCGCCACCTCGACCTGGCGCACCGTTCCATATTCGTCGTTCTCGCCCTGGATGATCAGGGTCGGCACCGAAATCCCGGGCAGATATTCGCCGATATCCCATTTGCGGAATTCGGGGTCGAGCCAGGCGCCGTTCCAGCCCCAGAAGGCGCAATCGGTGTTGGCGCCGTGATAGCGGGCCAGCTTGTCGCGCAAGCCGGTCGTCTCGAAGGCCGTTTTCGCCGCGGCAATGGAGGAGACGCTGATATCCTCGACGATGAAATGCGGCGCCATGAGCACGAGGCCCCTGACGCGCGGGTCGCGCACCCCGCCGGCATAGATGGCGGCGATCGAGGCGCCATCGGAATGGCCGACCAGAACGGCGCTGGAAATGGCGAAGTGGTCGAGCAGCGGACCCAGCGTTTCGAACGCCTCGTCATGCATGTAGCTCAGCGGCCTTGGCACATAGACCGGATCGGAGCCGCCATAGCCGCGCCGTGAATAGACCAGCGCGCCAAGCCCGGTGGCAACGGCGAGCTGTTCTGGAAAATCGCGCCACATGGCGACGCAGCCCAGACCCTCGTGGAGAAAAACGAGGGTCGGGCGGGCGGGCGCTGCGCCCGGCGACGGGCGGTGCCAGGAATATTCCAGCCTCGCGCCTGCGATTTCGGCAACGCCTTCGCTATCGGGCAAGGCGGTTCTCCTCGTGGCGGCCCTTATGCTTCCTCGCGAAGCTTGAAGCGCTGGATCTTGCCCGTCGCCGTCTTGGGCAGTTCGGCGCGGGCCTCGATCCAGCGCGGATATTTCCACGCCCCGGCCTTGCCCTTGACGTGGGCCTTGAGGGCCTCGAACAGCGCGTCGTTGAGTTCGATGCCCTCCTTGAAGATGACATAGGCCTTGGGTTTGATCAGCCCCTCGTCATCCTCGTGGGGCACCACCGCCGCCTCAACCACGCTCTCATGGCTGATCAGCGCCGCCTCGACTTCGAAGGGCGAAACCCAGATGCCGGAAACCTTGAACATATCGTCGGAACGCCCGCAAATGCTGTAATAGCCGTCGGCGTCCCTCTGATACTTGTCGCCGGTCCAGGTCCAGCGGCCGGCGAAGGTGTTGATGCTCTTTTCGCGCTGGTTCCAGTAAGCGCTGGCGGCCGACGCGCCGTCGACGATGAGTTCGCCGATCTCGCCTTCCGGCACGTCATTGCCGTCCTCGTCGACCAGGCGCACAGTGTAGCCCGGCACCGGCTTGCCGGAGGTGCCGTAGCGCACCTCGCCGGGGCGGTTGGAAAGAAAGATGTGCAGCATCTCGGTGGAGCCGACGCCGTCGATGATGTCGACGCCAAATCGCTCGCGCCAGCGATTTCCCACATCCTCAGGCAATGCTTCGCCGGCCGAAACGCAGAGGCGCAGGCGGCCGGAGCCGTTCTCCCTGGTGCAATTGCTGTTGGCAAGCATGGCGGCATAAAGGGTCGGCACGCCGAAATAGATGGAGGGGTTGGTGCGCTTGAGCACCTTCATCACGCTCTCCGGGGTCGGCCGCTCGGCCATCAGGACCAGGGTCGCGCCGACGCTCAGGGGGAAGGTCAGGGCATTGCCGAGGCCGTAGGCGAAAAAGATCTTGGCGGCGGAGAAGGTGACATCATCCTCGCGCAAGCCGATCACCTGGCTGCCGAAGGTATCGGCGGTATAGCGCAGGCTCGACTGGCGATGCATGGTGCCCTTTGGCATGCCGGTGGAGCCGGACGAATAGAGCCAGAAGGCGATCTCGTCGGGATGGGTATCGACGGCTTCGAACTTGTCGGAAGCGGCGGCCATCAGCGCGTCGAAGGATTTGTGCTCGCCGGCATCGCCATTGCACACCACGACATGGCGCAGCGCGGGCAATTCGTGAAGAACCGGCTGCACCGCGGGCAGAACCGCGGCGGAAACGAACAGCACCCTGGCGCGGCAGTCCTCAAGTATGTAGCGGTACTGCTTGGTCGTCAGCAGCGTGTTGAGGCAGATCGGAATGATGCCGGCCTTCATGGCACCGAAATAGGCGGACAGATAGTCCACGGTGTCATGCATGATGAGGGCGACGCGGTTTTCGCGTTCCAGCCCCAGGCCGGTGAGCAGGTTGGCGCCGCGATTGACGCGCGCGGCAACTTCCGCGTAGCTGTATTCGCCGGCATCGTCGATGACGGCGGTCTTGGCGCCCCGCCCCTCGTTGAGGTGGCGATCGATAAAATCGGTGGTTGCGTTGTAGCTGGTCTCGCTCATTGCCTTTCCCCATCTTTTCGGCGGTTCGGGCGCGGGCCTCAAGCGGCCCAGATCCGCCCGCGATAGCTGCGCGGTGCGCCAGTGCCATGCTCGCCGGCCCGGCGCGGGTTCTGGAGCATATTCCGACCGGATCCAATCAATCCGAGCGATAAGAATATGCGTCTAAACAATATGTTGGCGCGAATTCTCACCGGCCGCGTGACTTCACTGGCCGGCGAGCGCGCTAGACGCCGAGATAGCGCTCCTGTAGATCCGGCTGGGCTTTCAGCTCATCCGAGCTTCCTTCCCAAACCACCATGCCCTTCTCGATGATGAAGTGGCGATTGGCGATAACGCACAAATCGGCGACATTCTTGTCGACGACGAGGATGGACTGGCCCTCGTCCTTGAGCCGCTTGAGACAAGCCCAGATTTCCTGGCGGATCAGCGGCGCCAGGCCCTCGGTGGCCTCGTCGAGAATAAGCAGATCGGGGTTTGTCATCAGGGCGCGCGATATCGCCAGCATCTGCTGCTCGCCGCCCGAAAGCAGGTTGCCCATCGAACTGCGCCGTTCCTCGAGAATGGGAAACATCTCGTAGATACGTTCAAGGGTCCAGGGGTTGGCGTTGCCGCGCCGGTTTCCCGCCGCCGCGTAGAGATTCTCGTAAACCGTCAGATTGGGGAAGATCTGGCGCCCCTCGGGAACAAGGCCAAGGCCGCGCTGGGCGATCTTGTAGGACGGCTGGCCGGTCAGTTCCTCGCCGCGAAAGACGATGCTGCCCGATCTCGGGCGCACGATGCCCATCAGGGAATTGAGGGTCGTGGTCTTGCCCATGCCGTTGCGGCCGAGCAGCGTCACCACCTCGCCGGCCTCAACCTTGAGATTGATGCCGAACAGGGCCTGGCTGACGCCGTAGAAGGACTCGATATTGCTGATTTCGAGCATGTCAGGCCCCCTCCTCGCCGAGATAGGCCCGCTTGACGTCGTCATTGGCCCGAATTTCGTCCACGGTCCCCGTGGCCACAACCTTGCCGTAGACCAGAACCGTGATGCGGTCGGCCAGAGCGAAGACGGCGTCCATGTCGTGCTCGATCAGCAACATGGTCTTTTCGCCCCGCAGCTTCTTCAAGGTTTCGACCATGCCCGCGCTTTCCTCGCGGCCCATCCCCGCCATCGGCTCGTCGAGCAGCAAGAGGGCGGGCTCGGTGGCCAGCGCCATGGCGATTTCGAGCTGGCGCTGTTCGCCGTGGGACAGCGCACTGGCAAGTGAGCCGGCGCGTTCTGCCAGCCCGACCTGGGTCAGGGCGGCCATGGCCGGCTCGACCAGTTCGGCGTCGGTATCGGTACGCTTCCAGAAGCGGAAAGAGTGACCGCGGTGGGCCTGCACCGCCAGCGACACATTGGTCAGGACGGTCATATCGAGGAAAATCGACGTGATCTGGAACGAACGGGCGAGGCCGAGCATCGAGCGCCGGTGGGCCGGCAGCCGGGTGACATCGCGGCCGCGGAACTGCACCCGCCCGCTATCGGAAAACATCTCGCCCGACAGCTGGGTAATCAGCGTCGTCTTGCCGGCGCCATTGGGGCCGATGACGGCATGGATTTCGCCTTCGGCGACGTCAATGGACACTGCGTCGGTGGCAACGATACCGCCGAAATGTTTGCGCAACTCGCTGCAGCGGAGAATGGGTTCAGCCATTTTTGGACCCCCAGCGCGACAGGAAGCCATCAACGCCGCCACGGGCGTAGAGGACGACCAGGATCAGCAGGATGCCGAAAGGCAATTGCCAGTAGACCCAGGGCTGCGCGTCATTCAGGAATGCGATGTTCTCGGTGACGAAAGTGTAGAGCGCGGAGCGCGACAGGAATTCTTCGAGCAACAGATAGAGTCCGGTGCCGAAAAGAGGCCCGAACAGCGTGCCGCTGCCGCCCAGGATAACCATGAAGATGAGTTCGCCCGAACGCACCCACCCCATCATGTCCGGGCTGATGAAATTGGAGAAATTGGCCATCAGGGCGCCGGCCAGGCCACACATCATGCCCGAGATCACATAGCAGGTGAGCTGGTATTTGTAGGTATTGTGGCCGATGGCGCGCATGCGGCGCTCATTGGCCTTGGCACCCTGAATGACGCCGCCGAACCGCGAATTCACCAGGCGATAAACGAGATAAAGAACCGCCACCAGCACGATGAACGAGACGTAATAGAGGGTAACGTTGTTCTCGATATCGCCGAAGGGGAAGAACTCGCTGCGGCCGTTGACGACCAGGCCATCGTCGCCGCCATATTCCTCGATCGAAACGAAGGCGAAGAACGCCATTTGCGAGAATGCCATGGTGATCATGATGAAGTGCACCCCGCGCGTGCGCAGGGAAATGGCGCCGGTGACGAAAGCGAACAGCCCGCAACCGATCAGCGCCAGGGCAAGGTGCAGCCAGCCATTGTAGATGTCGTAATAGGCGGGAATGCCCACCGAATAGGCGCCAATGCCGATAAAAGCCGCGTGGCCAAGGCTGATCATGCCGCCATAGCCCAGGATCAGGTTCAGGCTTGCGACGGCAATGGCCATCACGATCATGCGGTTCAGCAGGCTGGTGTAAAACAGGTCGCCAGAGAGCGGAAACAGAGCGAAGAAGACCAGGAGTGCCGCGGCCAGCCAGTGCTTTAGGCTCCATTGGGTAATATTGAACATCGCGGACCCCTAGCGAAGTTTTGGCGGGAACAGGCCCTGCGGC
Source organism: Rhodobiaceae bacterium (assembly GCA_020441905.1). GTDB lineage: Bacteria > Pseudomonadota > Alphaproteobacteria > Rhizobiales > NORP267 > JAGRLG01. The sequence continues at coordinate 27,236 of JAGRLG010000004.1, forward strand.
CGAAGAGTGAGAATGAATGCCATGACGATATAGATCAGCATCGCGGCCACCGCCGGAGCCGATGTCTCGGCATTCTGTTCGGACATGAAGATCTTGAAGACGTCGTCCAGGAAGGAGCGCCCCAGGGTGTCGATCAAACCCACCA
>JAGRLG010000026.1 GCA_020441905.1 Rhodobiaceae bacterium
CCGCCGTCACCCCCGCGGACCAACCTCGTCACCCCGGCACCATCACTCCGTCGTCACCCCGGCGAAGGCCGGGGTCCAGTGCGACGTGTCAATTGGCTGCGAATTCAGTTCTGGATTCCGGCCTTCGCCGGAATGACGGAGAACTGCAAGGCGGTAATCTCGTTCTAAGTTCCCAAAAACTCGTCCATGGAGAGAACCTTACCCCCGTTGTTCTCAGAGACGGCTCTAAGGTTCTTGTCGTTGGTAACGAGAAAGAACCCGTTACTGATGCAGGTATGGGCAACTAGGGCATCTCGGCTCTGATTGGTTTCGCTCAGCCGCTTACCACTGGCACGATCCAATGCCCTGAGTTCGGTTCGAATCTTTTCTAGAAACCCATCACCAGAATCGAAAGAGCATTGATCCCACTTACTTACGTCGAGTATGGCGCTCGTCGTCGGAACAGATTCCCCGCCGATCGCATGAAAGGTTCTTTCAAGCTGTTCCCGTCGGGCTTCATTCGAAGTCTGCTGAATTTCGTCTAGCGGAATATGAGTGTAATAGTAGATCGCGTCTTTGCGTTCGCCTAGTTCGATGTCTTGGTCGAGCACCGCATTAAATATATTCGTATCAAACATATAACCGATCATCCCCCCCTCACTCCGCCGCGCTCTTGCCCTTCCTCGCCCCGCGCTCCGAACGCACGCTCCCAACCCCCGCCCGTTCCAGCACCGGTTTTAAAAACTGCCCGGTATAGGAGCGCGGCTCGGCGATGACATTCTCCGGCGTGCCGCAGGCGACAATCTCGCCGCCGCCGTCGCCGCCCTCGGGGCCGAGGTCGATGATCCAGTCGGCGGTCTTGATGACTTCCAGATTATGCTCGATCACCGCCACCGTGTTGCCCTGGTCCACCAGTTCGTGCAGCACCTCGAGCAGCTTGGCGACATCGTGGAAATGCAGCCCCGTGGTCGGCTCGTCGAGGATATAGAGCGTCTTGCCGGTGGCGCGGCGCGCCAATTCCTTGGCCAGCTTGATGCGCTGCGCCTCGCCGCCCGACAGCGTGGTCGCCTGCTGGCCGACATGGATATAGCCGAGGCCGACCCGGCGCAGCGTCTCCATCTTGTCGCGCACGGCGGGCACGGCGGCGAAGAAGGCCGCCGCCTCGTCCACCGTCATGTCGAGCACATCGGCGATCGACTTGCCCTTGAAATGCACTTCCAGCGTCTCGCGGTTGTAGCGCCGGCCCTTGCAGGCATCGCAGGTGACATAGACATCGGGCAGGAAATGCATCTCGATCTTGATCAGCCCGTCGCCCTGGCAGGCCTCGCAGCGCCCGCCCTTGACGTTGAAGGAAAAGCGCCCCGGCTTGTAGCCCCGCGCCTTGGCCTCGGGCAGGCCGGAAAACCAGTCGCGGATGGGGGTGAAGGCCCCGGTATAGGTGGCCGGGTTGGAGCGCGGCGTGCGCCCGATCGGGCTCTGGTCGATGTCGATGATCTTGTCGAGGAATTCCAGCCCCTCGATGGCCTCGTGGCGGCCCGGCACGTCGCGCGCGCCGGAAATGCGCCGCGCCGCCGCCTTGTAGACGGTGTCGATGAGCAGGGTCGACTTGCCGCCGCCGGACACCCCGGTGACGCAGGTGAAGAGGCCGAGCGGAATTTCGGCGGCAACGCTTTTCAGGTTGTTTTCGCTGGCGCCGGAAATGCGCAGCGCCTTGCCCTTTTTCGCCTTGCGCCGCGCCTCCGGCACCGGGATCTGGAGCCTTCCGGTGAGATATTGCCCGGTCAGGCTGGCGGGGCAGGCCATGATGTCGTCCGGCGTTCCTTCGGCGACGATCTCGCCGCCATGGATGCCGGCGCCGGGGCCGACATCGATGACATGATCGGCGGTGCGGATGGCGTCCTCGTCATGCTCGACGACGATGACGGTGTTGCCGAGGTCGCGCAGCCGTTTCAGCGTTTCCAGCAGGCGGGCATTGTCGCGCTGGTGCAGGCCGATGGACGGCTCGTCGAGCACATAGAGCACGCCGGTCAGCCCGGAGCCGATCTGGCTGGCGAGGCGGATGCGCTGGCTCTCGCCGCCTGAAAGGGTGCGCGAGCCGCGCGACAGGGTGAGATAATTCAGCCCGACGTCGGAGAGGAATTTCAGCCGCTCGCGGATCTCCTTCAAAATGCGCTCGGCGATCTCGATCTGCTTGCCGCTAAGGGCGCCGGGCAGGGCGGTGAACCAGTCGTTGGCGGCGAGGATCGACATCGCCGATACCTCGCCGATATGGCGCCCGGCGATCTTCACCGCCAGCGCTTCCGGCTTGAGGCGGTTGCCATCGCAGGCGATGCAGGGCTGGGCGGTCTGGAAGCGCTCGATCTCCTCGCGTGCCCAGTTGGAATCGGTCTCGCGCCAGCGCCGCTCCAGATTGGGAATGACACCCTCGAAGGCTTTCGACGTTTCATAGGCGCGAATGCCGTCGTCATAGGTGAAGGTCACCGGGTCCTCGCCGGTGCCGAACAGGATCACTTCATGGGCGATCTCGGGAAGCTCGGCCCACGGCCTGGTCATCGAGAAGCCGTAATGGGCGGCCAGCGCCGCCAGGGTCTGCTGGTAATAGGGCGAGGAGGAGCGCGACCACGGCGCCACGGCGCCGTTCTTCAGGCTCAGCTTGGCGTCGGGCACCACCAGTTGCGGGTCGACCTTCGGCTCGGCGCCAAGGCCGCCGCAGGCCGGGCAGGCGCCGTGCGGGTTGTTGAAGGAAAACAGCCGCGGCTCGATTTCCTCGATGGTGAAGCCGGACACCGGGCAGGCGAAGCGCTGGGAGAAGATCAGCCGCTCGGCGCCGCCTTCTACTTCGATGCCGCCCCTGGCGTCGGCGAATTCGGCCACCGCCAGCCCGTCAGCCAGCTCCAGCGCGGTTTCGAAGGAATCGGCAAGGCGGCTGGCGATATCGCCGCGCACGACGATGCGGTCGACCACGACGTCGATGTCGTGGTTGAACTTCTTGTCCAGCGCCGGGGCATCGGCGATCTCGTAGAAATTCCCGTCGATCTTGACCCGCTGGAAGCCCCTCTTCTGCAGCTCGGCCAGTTCCTTGCGGTATTCGCCCTTGCGCCCGCGCGCGATGGGGGCGAGCAGGTAGAGGCGGGTTCCCTCGGCAAGCGCCAGCACCTTGTCCACCATCTGGCTGATGGTCTGGCTTTCGATCGGCAGCCCGGTGGCCGGCGAATAGGGCACGCCGACGCGGGCGAACAGCAGGCGCATATAGTCGTAGATCTCGGTCACCGTGCCCACCGTGGAGCGCGGATTGCGGCTGGTCGTCTTCTGCTCGATGGAGATGGCCGGCGACAGCCCGTCGATCTGGTCGACATCCGGCTTCTGCATCATCTCGAGGAACTGGCGCGCATAGGCCGACAGGCTCTCGACATAGCGCCGCTGGCCCTCGGCATAGATGGTGTCGAAGGCAAGGGACGACTTGCCCGAACCCGACAGGCCGGTGATCACCGCCAGCTTGTCGCGCGGAATCTCGACATCGACATTCTTGAGATTATGTTCGCGCGCGCCGCGGATGGAGATGGACTTGGTGGGATCGGTCATGATTCGGATCTGTGCCGGCGCCTGTGTCTGGTCAACAAAGGATGGTTGCGCACGGGATGCAACCGGAACATAATGCGAACATCTTCACGCACCTTCAAGCCCATTGTGGATAAGGCCGCCGCCAAGATGGCCGCGCCGCCGCAAAGGGAGATAGGGTGCGGGCAATCAAAGGGCAACGGCGAGGAGCGGGTCATGGCAGGCAGCGTCAACAAGGTCATTCTTATCGGCAATCTGGGGGCCGATCCGGAAATCCGCCGCATGCAGGACGGCCGGCCCGTCGTCAATCTGCGCATTGCGACCTCCGAATCCTGGCGCGACAAGTCGAGCGGCGAGCGCCGCGAGCGCACCGAATGGCACCGTGTCGTCATTTTCAACGAGGGCCTGTGCAAGATCGCCGAGCAATATCTGAAAAAGGGTTCCAAGGTCTATCTGGAAGGCCAGTTGCAGACCCGCGAATGGGAAGACCAGTCGGGGCAGAAGAAATACACCACCGAGGTCGTGCTCCAGGGCTTCAACTCGGCGCTGACCATGCTCGACGGCCGCCCGGGCGGGCAGCAGGGCGGCGGCGATTATGCGCAGCGCGGCGATTTCGGCCGCTCCAGCCCCATGGAAGCACCGGCCGGCGGCAGTGGCGGCGGCATGGGCCGCGAACTGGACGACGAAATCCCGTTCTGAGTTGTCCGGCGGGTTGCGGGTCAGCTGTCGGTAAAGCGCGGCTCGCGTTTTTCCAGGAAAGCGGCAATGCCTTCCTGAATGTCCTGGGTTGCCGCCATGCGGGCGAAATAGCCGGCCTCGATCGCCAGCCCCTCGTCGATCGGGACGTTGATTCCCCGCGTCACGCTGCCAAGGCAGGCGGCGACCGCCAGCATTGAATTCCCGGCGATCTTTTCCGCCAGGGCGAAGGCGGCGTCGAGCAGATCCTCGTGCCGGACCACTTCGTTGACCAGCCCGAATTCCAGCGCCCTTTCGGCGCTGATCGGCTCGCCGGTCAGGATCATGCGCAGCGCGCGCTTGCGGCCGATCAGGCGCGGCAGGCGCTGTGAGCCGCCAAAGGGCGGGGCGAACCCCAGCCTGATCTCCGCCTTGCAGAACTCGGCCCGTTCGCTGGCAATCGCCAGCGGTGCCGCCTCGGTGATTTCCGATCCGCCGCCATGGGCCAGCCCGTTGACGGCAACGATGATCGGCTTGGGAAACGTCTCGATGCGGGCGGTCATGCGCTGTCCGCGGCGCACGAAATCGCGCAAGGCGGCGTCTGGCCCCGCGGCGACGCTGGGGGCGAAACAGGCAATGTCGGCGCCCGAAGAAAAGGCGCGTTCCCCGGCGCCGGTCAAAACGACGGCGCGGATGGCGGCATCAGCCTCGATGGCATCGAGGCGCGCCATCAGCCGGTCGATGAGTTCGTAGTTCAGGGCATTGAGCTTATCTGGCCGGTTCAGGGTCAACAGAGCCACTGCGCCGCGCTTTTCATAAAGAACTGTATCGGGCATGCCGCTATTTCCTTTCCTGCCGGGATTGTGTCAGCGCCTCCTGGTGCCCGCTTGTCGACTGGGCTTCGATGAACAGCCGGCGCACGGCCGGATGGGCGGCCTTGATCTGCCGTTCAAGACTGTCGATGGTTTCCTCCACCGTTCCTGCCGAAACCTGGTCGACGAAATCCACCGATACGGCGAGCAGGATTTCCTCGGGACCGAAATGCATGGAGCGAATCTCGTTGATGGCGCGGATCGCTGGCGTCTTGGCAACCAGGGATCGCACAGTTTGCCCGACTGCCGGATCCGCCGCCTCGCCGATCAGGAGCCCCTTGCACTCATAGGCCAGCAGGGCGGCGGTTAGCGCCAGCACGGCTCCGATGGCGATCGAGGCCGCTCCATCAAGCCAGGGAAGGGCCAGATAGTCGGCCAGGAAGATACCCACCATGGCGATAACGAGGCCCAACACCGCCGCCGAATCCTCGAACAACACGGTGAACAGGGTCGGGTCCTTGGAGCGGCGCACCGCCGAGAGCAGGCTGGCGCGGCCCTGCACCTTGCGGAACTCGCGGAACGCCACCACCCAGGCGGCCAACTCGAACACGATCGCCGCCGCCAGCACGACATAGTTGATGACCGGATTGGAGATCGGATGCGGCTCGGCGATTTTCGACAGCCCCTCATAAATAGAGATGCCAGCGCCAAGACCGAAAATCAGGATGGCGACGACGAAGGCCCAGAAATAAAGCTCCGGGCCATGGCCGAAGGGGTGCTGCTCGTCCGCCGGCCGCCGGGCGCGGGCCATGCCGTAGAGCAGCAGGCCCTGATTGCCGGTATCGACCACGGAATGAACCGCTTCCGACAGCATGGCCGAGGAGCCTGTAGCCGCCGCGGCGGCAAACTTGGTCACCGCGATCAGCCCGTTGCCGGCGAGGGCGGCGTAGATCACTTTTTTCGAACCGGCGGCCATGCTTTCCTGTTCCCCTTAAACCAAATACTTGTCTGCGCTTTTGGCGGACGGGCCATCCTTCTGGTATTTTCGCTTGCAGGCAAGTGCGCGCCGCCCGGCGGCCTGATCCGCGATGCGCGCGCAGGTTTTGGGAAAGGAACCGGTGAGGGCGGTTAAGGTGGCGATACCGGGCGAAATCAGCGAAGTGATCCTGCGCGCTCATGGCAAGGTCCATTGCTTGGGCGGCAAGGAAATGCGTATTACCCTGCCCTGATCGGCCGTGGATCCTTTTTCCCGCCCCTGCGCCCATTCGCCACTGGAAATCTGTGGCATTGTCCTATACATAAGCACAAGCTAATATAGAAAGAAGGATCGCTGCCGGTCATGAGCAGGGGGCAAAGCGGAGCAATGACGCGCTATTTCGACCATCACCGGATATTTGCCGCGGTGGCAATCGGACTGTTGATCCTGGCCCTGCCGGCCGCTCCCGCCCAGGCCGCCGGGGAGGGCGGGTTCACCGTCGCCAGGGTTTCCGTCAGCGACGACAAGTCGGTTTTCGCATCCGTGCGCAGCGCCGATACCGTTCCGGCGCGCGCGCGCATCGCCGGCACCATCGTCGAGTTGAAGGTGGACGAGGGCAGTGCGGTTTCCGCCGGCGCCGTCGTCGCCCTGGTCGCCGATGAAAAGCTGGCGCTGCGTGCCGAGGCCATTGACGCCCAGATCGCGGCCGCCACGTCAGAGGTCGAGAATGCCCGTGCCGAGCGCGAGCGCGCCTCCGCCCTGTTCGAGCGCGGCACCATTTCCAAGGCGCGCATGGACCAGCTCGACACCGCCTTGAGCGTCGCCGAAAACCGCCTGCGCGCCGCCCAGGCCGAGCGCCAGGTCATCAGCCAGCAGGTCACCGAGGGTGCGGTGCTGGCTCCCCAGGCCGGGCGTGTGCTGACGGTGCCGGTGTCACGCGGCGCCGTGGTGCTGCCCGGAGAACCCGTGGCGGTGATCGCCATCGACCGCTACATCCTGCGCCTCGAACTGCCCGAGCGCCACGCCCGGTTCATCCGCGAGGGCGACACGGTCCGCATCGGCGCCCGTGCGCTGAGCGCAGTCCCGCAGGCATCGACGACCGGGCACATCACCAAGGTCTATCCGCAGTTGGAGAGCGGGCGGGTGCTGGCCGATGCCGAAGTGCAGGGTCTTGGCGACTATTTCGTCGGCGAGCGGGTCCAGGCCTGGATCTCCGCCGGCTCGCGCGAGGTCCTGCTCATTCCGCCGGATTACACCTTCCGCCGCTTCGGCCTGCATTATGTGCGTCTGGCGCGTGACGGCACCGCGCCGCTGGAAGTCGTGGTCGAACTCGGCCAGCAGCGCGAGAACGATGGCCAGGCCATGGTCGAGGTGCTGTCCGGCCTCGCTGAAGGCGACAGGCTGGTGCGGCCATGAAACTCGGCCTTTCCGGCGTTCTGACGCGCGCCTTCATCGGCTCGCCGCTCACCCCGCTGCTGCTGCTGGCGGCGCTGGCGCTTGGCCTGGTCGCGCTTCTCACATTGTCGCGCGAGGAGGAACCGCAGATCTCGGTGCCGATGGTCGATGTCTTCGTCCAGGCAGACGGCCTGAAGGCGGACGATGCCGTCAAGCTGGTCACCGAACCGCTGGAAACCATCCTCAAGGCCATCAACGGCGTCGAGCATGTCTATAGCCAGACCCAGGACGACCGCGTTTCGGTCACCGCGCGCTTCTTCGTCGGCACCAGCCCGGACAACGCCATCCTGCGCGTCCATGAAAAGATCCGCGCCAATTTCGACCGCATTCCGACCGGCATTCCCGAGCCGCTGATCATCGGCCGCGGCATCGACGATGTTGCCATCGTTGTCCTGACCCTGGCGCCGGCACCCGAGGCCGCCGGGCGCTGGTCGGGCCGCGAATTGCATGCCATCGCCGAGGAACTGCGCGTCGAGATGGCAAAAATCGAGGATGTCGGCCTGAGCTATATCACCGGCGGGCGGCCGGACCAGATCCGCGTCGAGCCGGACCCTGAAAAACTGTCGCTGCATGGTGTAACCCTGGCCCAATTGACGGCAAAGGTGAGCCGCGCCAACCGCTCCTTTCTCGCCGGCCAGGTCCATGAGGGCGGGCAGGCGGTTCCCCTGGTCGCCGGCCAGACCCTGAGTGGAATTCCCGATATCGGCCTGCTGCTGGTGACAACGCGCGACGGACGCCCGGTCTATGTGCGCGACGTCGCCACGGTGGTCGTCGGCGCCAGGCCGGTGGAGTCCCATGTCTGGCACATGGCGCGCGGCGCCGATGGATCAACCGTGCGGGTGCCCGCCGTGGAGCTTGCGATCGCCAAGCGCGCCGGCGCCAATGCCGTGGTCATTTCGCAGCGCATCACCGAGCACCTTGAGTCTCTGCGCGCGCGTCTCATTCCCGATGGCCTGGAAGTTCACGTCACCCGCAATTACGGCGAAACCGCCAATGACAAGGCCAATGAGCTGCTGTTCCATCTCGGTCTGGCCACCGTCTCGATCATCGTCCTGGTGGCGCTGACCATCGGCTGGCGCGCCGGCCTGGTGGTCGCCATCGTCATCCCGACCACCATCCTGCTCACCCTCGCCGCCGCCAAGCTGATGGGCTACACCATCAACCGCGTCAGCCTGTTCGCGTTGATCTTCTCCATCGGCATCCTCGTTGACGATGCCATAGTCGTCATCGAGAACATCGCCCGCCACTGGGCCATGGGCGGCAAGCGCAGCCGCGCCCAGGCCGCCATCGAGGCGGTGGCCGAGGTCGGCAACCCGACCATCGTCGCCACCCTGACGGTCATTGCCGCCCTGCTGCCGATGCTTTTCGTGTCCGGCCTCATGGGTCCCTATATGAGCCCCATTCCGGCCAATGCCTCGGCGGCCATGCTGTTTTCCTTCTTCGTCGCCGTGGTGCTGACCCCCTGGCTGATGCTCAAGGTGGCTGGCAAGGCGCAGGACGGCCACCACGAAGACGCCGGCGCCGGCGGCATGCTCGGCGCGCTTTACCGGCGCGTTGCCGCGCCTGTGCTCGCCAGCAAGCGCCGCTCCTGGATCTTTCTGGCGGTGGTCGGCGTCGCCACTCTACTGTCCCTTGGCCTGCTCTATACCCGCTCCGTCACCGTCAAACTGCTGCCCTTCGACAACAAGAGCGAGATCCAGGTTGTAATAGATCTTCCCGAGGGATCCTCGCTCGAGGCCACCGACCGGGTCATGGTCGAGGCCGCCGGGCGCCTGTTCCAGGTCAGCGAGATAACGTCGATCCAGGGTCATTCGGGCACCGCGGCGCCGTTCAATTTCAACGGCCTGGTGCGTCACTATTTCCTGCGGAGCCAGCCCGAACAGGGCGATCTTCAGGTCAATCTGACCGCCAAGGACCACCGCGACCGCGCCAGTCATGATATCGCGCTTGAACTGCGCCAGCTGCTGGACGGCCTCGACGCGCCCGAAGGAACCGTGGTCAAGGTGGTCGAGGTGCCGCCCGGCCCGCCGGTGCTCTCCACGCTGCTCGCCGAAATCTACGGCCCGGACGGCGCCACCCGCCGCGAGGTGGCCGCCTTGGTGCGCCAGGCCTTCGAGCAGGTGCCCTTCATCGTCGATGTCGACGACAGCTTCGGCGTGCCGGCGGAGCGGCTGCGCCTCGCCATCGACCAGGACAATCTGGAATATCATGGCGTCGAGCAGGGCGATGTCTACGAGACTGTGGCAATGCTGATGAATTCGACCCCGGTCGGCTATTCCCATCGCGGCGGCGGGCGCTATCCGGTCGAGATCGTCATTGCCCTGCCGCGTTCCGGCAAGGTCATATCGGAGCGTCTGCTTGCGACCCCGGTGCCGGCCAATGCCTTGCCCGGCAACCGCGCCATCGTCGAACTCGGCGATGTCGTCACCCTGCGCCGCGAGCGCGCCTCCTATCCGGTCTTCCGCCACAACGGCCGCGCCGCCGAAATGGTCTATGGCGAACTGGCTGGCGCCTTCGAGGCCCCGGTCTATGGCATGATCGAGGTTTCAAGATTGCTGGGCAGCATAGAGTGGCCCGGCGGCGTGAAGCCGCAATTGCTCCTCCACGGCCAGCCGGAAGATGAAAGCGCCGCCAGCATTCTGTGGGATGGCGAATGGGAAGTGACCTGGGTCACCTTCCGCGACATGGGCGCCGCCTTCATGGTCGCGCTGCTGGGCATCTATGTGCTGGTCGTCGCCCAGTTCGGCTCCTTCCGCCTGCCGCTGGTGATCCTGACCCCGATCCCGCTGACCCTGATCGGCATCATGATCGGCCACTGGATCTTTGCCGCCCCCTTTACCGCCACCTCGATGATCGGCTTCATTGCCCTGGCCGGCATCATTGTCCGCAACTCGATCCTGCTGGTCGATTTCATTCGCCATGCACAGGGGCAGGGTAGCCCATTGCGCGAGATCTTGCTCGAGGCCGGTTCGATCCGCTTCAAGCCGATCCTTCTGACCGCCCTGGCGGCGATGATCGGCGCCGCCGTGATCCTCGCCGATCCCATCTTCCAGGGCCTGGCGATCTCGCTGCTGTTCGGCCTGGCGTCGTCCACTTTGCTCACCGTCCTCGTCATTCCGGCGATCTATGTCGTGCTGCGCGGCGAGGCCGCCGGGGGCGATGGCGAGGGGGCCGGGGAGGGCGCTGCGGAATAGATTCGCGCCGTCCTTGCCCCGACGCCGGGCAGTGGCCGCCTGGCCGGTGTCGCTGAAAATTGCACGGAGCATTCTAAGGTATTGAAAAAGCGTGGGTTTGCATTTGCAGGCCGGGGGCGCGCAGGTAGCCTTGCAACGTTGAATCAGATATAAAGTGCGGAGCAGAATCGAACTGTGGATCCCGCATTTGTCAGATACACCGATACGCCCCGACGGCCAGCCCCAGGGCGACATAAGTCCCGTCTCGATCATCGACGAGATGAAGAGCTCCTATCTCGATTACGCCATGAGCGTGATCGTGTCGCGGGCGCTGCCCGATGCCCGCGACGGGCTCAAGCCGGTTCACCGCCGCATCCTCTATTCGATGCATGAAAACGGCTATGATTGGAACAAGCCCTACCGCAAGTCGGCGCGCGTGGTCGGCGATGTCATCGGCAAGTATCACCCCCATGGCGACCAGTCGATCTACGACGCCCTGGTGCGCATGGCGCAGGACTTTTCCATGCGCCTGCCGCTGCTCGACGGCCAGGGCAATTTCGGCTCCATCGACGGCGATCCGCCGGCGGCAATGCGCTATACCGAAATCCGCCTCGGCAAGCCGGCCCATGCCCTGATTGAGGATATCGACAAGGACACCGTCGATTTCCAGGACAATTATGACAATTCCGAGCGCGAACCGAAGGTGCTGCCCTCGCGCTTTCCCAATCTTCTGGCCAATGGCGCCGGCGGCATCGCCGTCGGCATGGCGACCAATATCCCGCCCCACAATCTGGGCGAGGTCATCAATGCCGCGATCGCGGTCATCGACGAGCCGCTGATCAGCTTCGAGGATCTGGCCGAGATCGTGCCTGGCCCGGATTTTCCCACCGGTGGCATCATATTGGGGCGCAGCGGTATCCGCTCCGCGCATCAGACCGGGCGCGGCTCGGTCACCATGCGCGGGCGCGTGCACACCGAAACCGTGCGCAAGGAGCGCGAGGCGCTGATCATCACCGAGGTGCCCTACCAGGTCAACAAGGCCACCATGGTCGAGAAGATCGCCGATCTGGTGCGCGACAAGCGTGTCGAGGGCATTGCCGACATCCGCGATGAATCGGACCGCGACGGCATTCGCGTCGTCATCGAGCTAAAGCGCGACGCCGTCGCCGACGTCGTGCTCAACCAGATCTATCGCTTCTCGCCGCTGCAATCGACATTCGGCTGCAACATGGTGGCGCTCAATGGCGGCCGCCCCGAGCTGATGCATCTGCGCGACCTGCTGCTGGCCTTCACCACCTTCCGCGAGGAGGTTATCGGCCGCCGCACCAAGCACCTGCTCTCCAAGGCCCGCGAACGCGCTCATGTTCTCGTCGGTCTTGCCATCGCGGTGGCCAATATCGACGAGGTGATCGTGCTCATCCGCACTGCGCCCGATCCCGCCAGCGCCCGCGCCGCGCTGCGCGCCCGCGCCTGGCCGGCCAAGGACATGGCGCCGGTCATCAAGCTGATCGCCGATCCGCGCCACCAGATCGGCGACGATGGCACCTACCGCCTGTCGGAAGAGCAGGCCCGCGCAATTCTCGACCTGCGCCTGCAACGCCTGACCGCGCTGGGGCGCGACGAGGTTGCGGGCGAGCTCGACAAGCTGGCAAGGGAAATCGCGGAATATCTCGACATATTGGGTTCGCGGGTCCGCATTCTCGACATCATCAAGACCGAGCTGACCGAGCTGCGCGACGAATTCGCCACCCCGCGCCGCACCGAGATTGTCGATTATGACGGCGATGTCGAAGACGAGGACCTGATCCAGCGCGAGGACATGGTCGTTACCGTGTCCCATCGCGGCTATATCAAGCGCGTGCCGCTGAACACCTACCGGGCGCAGCGGCGCGGCGGCAAGGGCCGCACCGGCATGGGCGTGCGCGACGAGGATTTCGTCTCGCGCCTCTTTGTCGCCAATACCCACACCCCGGTGCTGTTCTTCTCCTCGCGCGGCATCGTCTACAAGCTCAAGGTCTGGCGGCTGCCGCTGGCGCCGCCGCAGGGGCGCGGCAAGGCGCTGATCAACCTGCTGCCGCTCCAGCAGGACGAGCGCATCACCACCATCATGCCTTTGACCGAGGACGAGGCGAGCTGGAACCAGCTTCACGTCATGTTCGCCACAAAGGCCGGCTCGGTGCGGCGCAACGATTTGTCGGATTTCGTGCAGATCAACCGCAACGGCAAGATCGCGATGAAGCTCGACGAGGACGATTCCATTGTCAATGTGCAGATCTGCTCTGAAAACGACGACATATTGCTGAGCACCGCGCTGGGGCGCTGCATCCGCTTTCCGGTCACCGATGTGCGTGTCTTTGCCGGGCGCAGTTCGACCGGCGTGCGCGGCGTCAATCTCGGCAAGGACGATGCCGTCATCTCGATGGCGGTGCTGCGCCACGTCGATGCTTCGCCGGCCGAACGGCTCGCCTATCTTCGCCACGCCGCCGACATGCGGCGGGCCAGCGGCGACGAGGACGGCGGCGAGGAGGCGGTGCTTGACGAGGAGGAGATGGCCGATGGCGGCGACGCCGCGCTGGCGCCCGAACGCTACGCCGAACTTGGCGCCGCCGAGCAATTCGTGCTCGCGGTGTCCGAAAACGGCTATGGCAAGCGCTCCTCGTCCTATGAATACAGAACCTCGGGGCGCGGCGGCAAGGGCATCATCGCCATGACCGTCAATGAGCGCAACGGGCCGATGGTGGCCTCGTTCCCGGTGGAGGACGGCGACCAGATCATGCTGGTTTCGAACGGCGGCCAGCTTATTCGATGCCCGGTGGACGGCATCCGCATCGCCGGCCGCTCGACCCAGGGCGTCACCATCTTCAATACCGCCAGCGAAGAAAAAGTCGTGTCGGTCGAGCACATCCGCGAGGAGAACGGCGAGGATCAGGACGAAGGCGGCGAGGACGGGGCGGCGGACGATCCGGGGGAAGATGGCGGGGGCGGCGTTTAGGGCCGCCCGCCGGCCGCGATGGGGCATGCCGGCGCCGGCGCCGGACCGGAGCGACTTTTTCCACGTTTTGGGCGGCTGGGCGGGCTGTATGGCGCCGAAATTGCGTTTTCCAGTTGCACAGTCGCCCGCTTGCAATTATCGCATTGGGTCATGTTGCGGACCGGCCTCTACCCCGGCACTTTCGATCCCGTCACCAACGGGCATCTCGACGTCATCGCGCGTGCCTGCGCGCTCGTCGACCGGCTGGTCATTGCCATCGGCGTGCATCATGGCAAGGCTCCGCTGTTCGATGCCGATGAGCGCATCGAAATGCTCAACGAGGAATGCGCCGGCATCGCCCTGGAGACGGACACGGTGATCGAGGTCGTGACCTTTGACGGCCTCGTCGTCGATGTCGCCAGGGAGGAGGAGGCCGGGGTATTGTTCCGCGGCCTGCGCGATGCCACCGATTTCGACTATGAAATGCAGATGGTCGGCATGAACGGCGCCATGGCGCCGGACGTGCAGACGGTTTTTTTGCCGGCTTCCGGCGAAGTTCGCCATATTGCTGCCAGCTTGGTACGCCAGATCGCGGCCATGAGCGGCGATATCGACAGTTTCGTTCCGGCGCGGGTCGCTCGCAGACTGCGCGATCGCTTCGACTATTGAATTGCCGCGCGCCGGACTATCCGTTACCCAGACGGTCTTTGGTTTGAAGAGCCATCGCTGCCCCAGCCCGACAAGGAGTTTTGACGGCCCATGCGTTTGTTGTTCATTGCCATGGTTGGCGTTGTCGTCGTCGGTATTGGCCTGACCGGCTACCGCATCATCAAGGGCGACCCCGGCAAGGCGCCGCAGGGCAACCAGATCACCGAGCAGGTGACGGTGGAAAACACCGTTATCCTCACCCTCAAGGACGGTGATGTCGTTATCCAGCTCTTGCCCTCGCTGGCGCCCAAGCATGTCGCCCGCATCAAGCGCCTGGTGCGCGAAGGCTTTTACGACGGCCTCAAATTCCACCGGGTGATGGAAGGGTTCATGGCCCAGACCGGCGACCCGACAGGAACCGGAGGCGGAAAATCGCCCTATCCGGACCTGCCGGCGGAATATTCCTGGGTGCCCTTCGAACGCGGGATCGTCGGCATGGCGCGCTCGCGCTCGATGAACAGCGCCAACAGCCAGTTCTTCATCACCTATGCCCGCGCCGCCCATCTCGACAGCAACTACACGGTCATCGGGCGGGTCCTCAAGGGCATGGAATTCGTTGACCGGATAAAGAAAGGGCATGGCCAGAGCGGAATGGTCGAAGACCCGGATATCATTGTGAAAATGAGCATGGCCGAAAGCGCCGATTGAACGGATTGAAAAGTGAGGAGACAGCTATGACCGCAAGTGCGACGCCGGAAGATACCCTGGTGATGGAAACCACGAAGGGCCGGGTGGTGATCGCCATGCGTCCCGATCTTGCTCCCAACCATGTTGCGCGGATCAAGGAACTGGCGCGCGCCAATTTTTATGACGGCATTGTCTTTCACCGCGTGATCGACGGCTTCATGGCCCAGACCGGCGATCCCACCGGCACCGGCACCGGCGGTTCGGGCAAGAATCTCGGCGCCGAATTCTCCAGCGAAAAGCATGTGCGCGGCACCTGCTCGATGGCCCGCGCCATGTCGCCGGACAGCGCCGACAGCCAGTTTTTCATTTGCTTTGGCGAAGCGCCCTGGCTCGATGGCCAGTATTCGGTCTGGGGCCAGGTCGTCGAGGGCATGGACACCATCGACCAGATCAAGCGCGGCGAACCGGTGATGGATCCCGACAAGATCGTCACCATGCGCGTCTCCGCCGACCAGGATTGACGTCAACCGATGGCACGGGCAGGGCGGTGCGCGTAGCGGCCTTCGACTTCGAATTGCCTCGCGAGCGTATCGCCTTGCGCCCGGTTGTCCCGCGCGATGCGGCGCGCCTGCTGGTGGTCGATCCGGGCCGCGAACCGCAATTTTCCGATCGCGGTTTTGGCGGCATCGGGCAGCTTCTGCGTCCCGGCGATGTGCTGGTGTGCAACGATACCCGTGTCATTCACGCCCGCCTGCGCGGCCGCCGCCAGCGCGGCGAAAGTTCGGCCGCCATCGAGATCATGCTCCATCAGCGCCTCGACGGTTCCAGGTGGCGGGCCTTCGCTCGCCCGGCAAAGCGCCTTCAGGAAGGCGACCTGATCCAGTTCGGCCACGAAGGGCGGGTCTGCCTTGCCGGCACCCTGGCCGCCGGCGTGGAGGAAAAGGGCGAGGCCGGCGAGGTCACGCTGGCCTTCCAGTTCCATGGCCCCGTTCTCGATGAAGCCATTGCAACTCTTGGAGAAATGCCGCTTCCGCCCTACATCGCCTCGCAGCGGCCCGCCGACGAGGCCGACGAGAACGACTACCAGACCGTTTTTGCCAGCAAGGAAGGCGCGGTGGCGGCGCCCACCGCGGGGCTGCATTTCACGCCGTCCCTGCTGGCCCGTTTGCGCGAACAGGGGATAGCGGAGGAATTCCTCACCCTGCATGTTGGCGCCGGGACCTTTCTTCCCGTTCAGGGCGAAGACACCGGCGGTCATCGCATGCATGCCGAATGGGGCGAGATCGGCGCTGAAACCGCCCGCCGGCTCAATGAGGCGCGCGCCGCCGGCGGGCGCATCGTCGCCGTCGGCACCACGGCGCTGCGGCTGCTGGAATCGGCAGCCGATGAACAGGGGAAAATCCTGCCCTTCAGCGGCGAGACCGATATCTTCATCACCCCGGGCTATGTCTTTCGCGCTACCGACCTTCTGATCACCAATTTCCACCTGCCGCGCTCGACCCTGTTCATGCTGGTCAGCGCCTTCTGCGGCCTGGAAACCATGCAGGCGGCTTATGCCCATGCCATCGCGGCCGGCTACCGGTTTTATTCCTATGGCGACGCCTGCCTGCTGTTTCCCGCCGGGAGTGCCGCGCCGTGAGCGGATTTTCGTTCAAACTGCTGGCCAGCGACGGCGCGGCGCGGCGCGGCGAAATCGGCACCGCCCACGGGACTGTGCGCACCCCCGCCTTCATGCCGGTGGGCACCCAGGGCACGGTCAAGGCCATGTTTCCGGGCGATGTGCGCGCCGCCGGCGCCGATATCCTGCTCGGCAACACCTATCACCTGATGCTGCGCCCGGGCGCGGAGCGCGTTGCGCGCCTTGGCGGGCTGCACGCATTCATGAACTGGCCCCACCCGATCCTTACCGATTCCGGCGGCTTTCAGGTCATGTCGCTGGCCAGGTTGCGCAAGATTTCCGAAGAAGGCGTTGCCTTCCAGTCCCATGTCGACGGCTCGAAGCACCTGCTGACCCCGGAGCGGGCGATGGAAATCCAGGGGCTTTTGGGTTCCGACATCCAGATGCAGCTCGACGAATGCGTCGCCGCGCCGGCCACTTTCGAGGATGCCGAGCGGGCGATGTATCTCTCGCTGCGCTGGGCGGCGCGCTCGCAGGCCGCTTTCTCGAACCGCGAAGGGCAGGGCGCTTTCGGCATCGTGCAAGGATCGACCTACGAGGAATTGCGCACGATCTCCGCCAACACGCTGGTGGATATGGATTTTCACGGCATGGCGATCGGCGGGCTTGCCGTTGGCGAGGGCCAGCAGGAGATGCTCCGCGTGCTTGATTTCACCTTGCCGCTGCTGCCCCGGGACAAGCCGCGCTACCTGATGGGAGTCGGCACGCCGGAAGACATTCTCGAATCCGTGGCGCGCGGCATTGACATGTTCGATTGCGTCATGCCGACCAGGGCGGGGCGCCATGGCAATGCCTATACCCGCCATGGCAAGCTCAACCTGCGCAACGCGGTCCATGCCGAGGACCCGCGACCGCTGGACGAGGAAAGCACCTGCCCGGCGGCGAACGCTTATTCGCGGGCCTATCTGCACCACTTGTTCAAGGCCGGCGAGCATCTGGGGCCGATGCTGCTGACTTTCGCCAACGTCGCCTATTACCAGGACCTGATGGCGGGCATGCGCGACGCGATTTCGCATGGACGATTCGCCGCCTTCCGCCAGGAGACGCTGGCGCGCTGGGCACAGGGCGCCGGAAACGCCGGTTAGAGCCATTGAAAGAGTGGAATTGGCGCCGCGCTATTGACCGGCGCAGCCTCGATGCATAAGGTCCGCCGCACTCGCAAGAGCCCGTAGCTCAGTCGGTAGAGCAACTGACTTTTAATCAGTGGGTCGCAGGTTCGATTCCTGCCGGGCTCGCCAAAATTCCGAATTAAGAACAACAAGATAGCGCCCCTTCTCCGGGGCGTGTCTTGTTTCGTCTTTGTTCGCGCCGTGCGACGGGGCCGCTGATGGCGGCGAAAAAACAAAACAATGCCCTAAGGGATCGCGACGTACTGGCCGTTATATTGAAGATTTCGGCCCGTGCCGTCGTTGGACCTGTAGCCGCAGTTGCCGCGCGTTTGCAGGCGGACGGAATCCGTGCCGTTGTCCAGCACGACGCCGACGAACGAACCATTCAGCGGTGTATAACACTCGATATGCAGATCGGTTCCCCGCGCGCGGTTCAGGTATACCGACGCGGTGTTGGTGCCGCCAAACGTCGACCGCGACACCGTAACGTCACGGATGCCGGGCACGCTGTCGGCATTGCCGTCGGGGTTTTTCGACCCGTCCAGGTACAAGCCGAAGTCCCAGGATGTATCGGCCGGGCTTTCGCGCCCGACCAACACGTTGTCGATCACGAATGAATGTCGGTTGTACGAATTCACGGTCCCGTCGGTGTCCGGCGTCGCGCTCACCAGAACCGCGATTCCACCGTTTGTCCCGCTGCCTGCGATGACGCTCAGCGCCGCGAGACCGCCGCCCCGGTGGTCAACACCGCGCACCCAGTGCAGGAAACCGCCGCCCGAATAGCGCCGGATGAGCTGTGTCGCGCCCAGCCCCTCGCCTTTCAGCGTGACGGCGCACGGCATCGGCTGCGGTGGTGTCACGAACTCGATATCGCCGGCCGGGAAGTGTATCGTCCGCGTCTGACTTGACGGCGCACACACCAATGCGACGGCGGCATCAAACGCCGGCGTATCGTTTTCCGCCGAGGGGTCGAGCCATACCGGTGCCGGTGAGAACGCGGCCAGCAACACCGCACTAGCGGCGCACACCAGCCGAACACCCATCCTGGCGATTATGTTTTTCATGGGATTTGCCTTCCTGGCTTGCGTCGCTTCTTTTTCTTCGGCGCCCGACAGCGGTCCGGCCAGCGGTCCAGCCAGCGGTCCAGCCCCGACCAGATCCGCCAGGCGGTGAGATCTGGTCGCTACGGCGCCAGAATTTGCAGATCAAGGAAAGCGCGCCGGCCCGAATGAATAACGGGACACATCTTGTATCGCCTTTTTCATCCCCTTTGGCCATGACCGGACGAAAAAAGGTAAACGATTGAAAATAAAGGTCATTCAGCGAAGAACCCTTTCCCCATGTCAAAGAAGCGCAATGTCGGTGCCGGGCCTTTCTTGAGATGCCCTTTCTTGCGCCGCCCCTTCTTGCACCGCCGAAGTCTGGCGCAGCGGGCGCCCCGCGGCGCACCGAAAGGCATGCGTGCCCAACCGGCATGATGGCCCGGCAATTGCGCTGCCGGCATCAGGCAGGAAGGGGCCGCAATCTATGTGCGGCCAACGGTTATGCGCCGTGTCGCAAACGGATCGAGAAACCGGAAGCTGGCATGGTCCGGCACCGCCTGCTGCATTCGACGGGCGGCTGCTCCGATTTCCGCCCAGCCGAACATTTTTTCTCCGATCAACTATAGTTTAATGCGCGCAATGGCGTGAGTTGGCTACATTGCTACGCGCAATGGTTGCCGGCCGGTGATGGCGCTGGCGCGCTGCCGCGATTAACCGGCATGCCGCTGGGTGCTTTGCTTCCGCGTTCAGCCGCTGTACCCTTGCAAAACAAAGGCATGGGCGATTTGCGCCAGCTTTCGGCCCCAAGGGCCACGTTGGACAATCGCTACAAGACGATGCCAACATATCCGGGAGGATTGCGATGAAATATCTGCTGAAGTCATCCCTCGTGGCTGCGGCGGCACTTGCCGTCGCCGGCACGGGCGCTCTTGCCCAGGAAACCGTGACCCTTGGCGCCGCGGTTTCGCTGACCGGCAAATACACCACCGATGGCGAGCATACCAAGCGCGGCTACGATCTTGCCGTTGACATGATCAACAAGGCAGGCGGCGTGAAGGTGGGCGACAAGACCTACCAGATCGCGGTGAAATATTACGACGATGAATCGACGCCGGCCACCGGCGCCGCGCTTGCCGAGCGCCTCATTGCCCAGGACGGCGTCAAGTTCCTGCTCGGGCCATACAGCTCCGGCCTCACCAAGGCGATAGCCCCGGTGACCGAGAAATACGGCGTGCCCATGGTCGAGGCCAATGGTGCCTCGCGGTCGCTGTTCACCAGCGGCTACAAGTATCTGTTCGCCGTTCTGTCGACCTCCGAGCAATACCTTTCCAGCGCCATGGATCTGGCTGCCGAAAAGGCGGCGGCCCTCGGCAAGAAACCCGAAGAGATCAAGGTTGCCCTGGCCTTCGAGAACGATCCCTTCAGCCAGGACGTCCGCGCCGGTGTCCTTGACGATGCCAAGCGGCTCGGCATGCAGATTGTTATCGACGACCAGCTGCCCAAGGAACTCAACGACATGGCGGCCACCCTGACCAAGGTCAGGGCGCTCAAGCCCGACGTTCTGGTCATTTCAGGCCATGCCAAGGGCGCGGCGACGGCGGTGCGCCAGATCAGCGAAATGAAGGTCGATGTGCCGATCGTGGCGATGACGCACTGCGATTCGGCCGATGTCGTGGCCAAGTTCGGCGCCGCCGCCGAATACACCCTGTGCGCCTCGCAGTGGGCGTCGACGCTGACCTACAAGGACAATCTGTTCGGCAGCGCCGCCGATTTCGCAAAGCTGTTCAACACCACCTATAACTACGAGCCGCCTTACCAGGCCGCCGAATCGGCCGCCGCGGTGATGGTCTTCGCCGACGCCTTCCAGCGCGCCGGCACGCTGGATCCGGCCAAGGTGCGCGATGCCCTGGCCGCAACCGACATGCAGACCTTCTACGGCAATGTGAAGTTCGACGAGACGGGCAAGAATATCGCCAAGCCGATGGTGCTTTTCCAGGTGCTCAAGGGCGAATACCGGGTCGTCGCTCCGACCAAATGGGCCGAAACAGAAGCTGTCGTTCCGCGTCCGATGATGGGGAACTGACACACATAAAAGCGCCTGGCCGGGCGAGGGCTTCCTGTCTCTCGCCCGGTGGCGCCATACGCCTCGCCGAAGGCGCCGCCGGGGATATTTGGGGGAGGATCTCGCGGTGAACGAGTTCTTTGCGCAATTGGTTGCCAGCTTGCCGAGCAATCTGCGCATTCTTGTCGAAGCACCGATCTTCAACGTCCAGCTCATTCTGGACGGCCTGTTGATTGGCGCCATATTCGCGCTTGCCGCCTATGGCATGGCCCTGGTCTGGGGGGTGATGAAGATCATCAATATCGCCCAGGGCGAATTCGTCATGCTGGGCGGTTATGTGGCGGTGATCTTCGCCCAGAACGGAATACACCCGCTGCTTGCGGTTCCCGTATCCGGCGCCGTTCTTTTCCTCGTCGGCTGGCTGCTTTACCGCGCCGTCATATTCCGTATCGTCGAGGAAGATCTTTTCGTCTCCATCCTCGCCACCTTCGGCATCTCGATCCTGTTGCAACAGCTGATGAACCAGGTTTTCGGCGGAGACGTGCAGATCGCCGATGCCGGCCTCGGCACCAGATTCCTGTTCTCCGGCTTTGTCACCGTTTCCGACGTGAAATTGGTGTCCTTCGTCCTTGCGCTTGCCCTCGGCGGCGTCCTGGTCGCCTTTCTCAGGAATTCGCGTCTCGGCCAGTCGATCCGGGCGACGGCGCAGAACGCCAGGGCGGCGCGCGTCCTCGGCATCGATACCGGTCGCGTCTATGCCGCCACCTACGGCCTTAACGCCGCCATTTGCGGCTCCGCCGGCGCCCTGGTCGCCATGGCCTATACCATCCACCCCTATATCGGGCTGCCCTATACGGTGCGCTCCTTCATGATCGTCGTTGTCGCCGGCCTCGGCAATCTGGCTGGTGTCATCGCCGCCGGCATCGGCCTTGGCGCCGCCGAGAACATGGCGGGATTCCTGCTCGGCGCCCAGTACCAGCTCGCCTTTGTCTTCGGGCTTCTCGTCGTCGTGCTGTTGTGGCGCAATTGGCGGTTGAAGCGAAAACGGCAATATCTGAAATGAAGCTCGGCAATTACGACATGGACAAGCGCCTGGCCGGCTATGCCGCCATCATCGTTATCGGCCTTGCCGCGCCGTGGCTGTTTCCTGGCTACAAGGCGCAGATGACGGAACTGTGGCTCTTTATCGTCTTTGCCCTGGCATGGGACCATACCGGCGGCCAGATGGGCTACAACTCGTTCGGCAATGTCGTCTTCATGGGCGTCGGCATGTATGTCTGCGCACTGACCCAGGTCGGCCTGTTCTATTCAATCGCCGACTATACGGCGGCGCGCGGCGGCGGCACCATTTTCATCTTCGACGTGCCCGATTTCCTGCTCGGCCTGGCTCTGGGCCTGCCCGCCGCAGCCATTGCCGCCGCGGTGGTCGCCGCGGTTCTCGGCTCCGCCGTGCTCGGCATGCGCGGGCAGTATTTCGCAATCTGCACCCTGGGCCTTGGCATCGCGGCGGGCGAAATCGCCGCCGGCTGGGAGTGGATCGGCGCCGGCTCGGGCATGACAACCCCCAACCCGCCCGACGGCCTTGGCGATATCAACCGCTTTCTCTATTTCCTCTCCGCCGCCCTGGCGGTCGCCACCTTCCTCACCTTGCGCTGGATCTACACCACGCGGCTGGCGCTGGCCATCAATGCCGTGCGCGACGATGAGGACAAGGCCGAGGCCATGGGCCTGCCGACGACACGGATCAAGGTCATGGCCTGGACTGTGTCGGCGATTTTCCTGGGCATGGCCGGCGGGCTCTATGGCAACCTGAAGAAGTTCATCGACCCCGTCGATATCGCCTTTTCGGGCGCCACCGTCGGCGTCTGGATGGTGCTGATGGCCATTCTCGGCGGCAAGGGAACCTTGTGGGGTCCGGTGATCGGCGCCGTCATCTTCCAGATCACCAAGGAGTTTTTCTGGACCTATCTGCTGGGCTGGCAGCGCGTCGCGCTCGGCCTGCTGATCGTCGTCATCGTCGTCTTCTTCCCCCAGGGCATCATGGGCTGGGTGCGCGCCCGCTATCCCGAACGCTTCGGCCATCGCGTCGAGCCGGCGGCCGGAGCAAAAGGCGAGGGGGCAAGACCATGACCGCGATGCTGTCGGTTGCCGGGGTTTCGAAGTCCTTTGGCGGCGTGCGCGCCAATCACAACATTTCGCTTCAGGTTCCCGAGGGCAAGATCATCGGCCTGATCGGCCCCAACGGTTCGGGCAAGACCACGCTGTTTTCCTCCATCGTCGGCTTCCACCCCATCGATGGCGGTTCGATCCGCTTCCAGGGCAAGGAAATATCCCGCCTCACCGTTCCCCAGATCGCGCGGCGCGGCCTGATCCGGACCTTCCAGCAGACCCGTATCTACTCCAAGATGACCTGCGTCCAGAACATGCTCATCTCGATGCCGCTGAAAGGCGCCGGGCTGCTGGGCTTTTTCGAAAGCCAGCAATCGCGCGGCCACCGGCGCGCCGAGGAACTGCTCGAATTCGTCGGCCTGCATTCCAAGCGCCACCTGCTTGCCGGCGACCTCTCATTCGGCCAGCAGAAGCTGCTGGAATTCGCCATGGCCCTGATGAACCGGCCGCGCATGCTGATGCTCGACGAGCCGACGGCGGGCATCAACCCGACCCTGATCAATGGCCTGATCGACCGCCTCAAGCGCGCCAATAGCGAATTCGGCATCACGCTCTTCGTCATCGAACACAATATGCGCGTCATCATGAACCTGGCCGAACATATCTATTGCCTCGCCCATGGCCAGCTTCTGGCCGAAGGCCCGCCCGAGGCGATCCAGAGCGATCAGCGGGTGATCGACGCCTATCTGGGGGCGCACTGATGGCCCGCGCACCGAGGACAACCGCGAAAAAGCCCGGCCCGCCTGCCAAACCCAGGGCGCCTGCCAAGCCCAAGGCGCCTGCCAAACCCAAGGCGCCGGCAAAATCGCCAGCGGCAGACAACACCGCCGCCAAGACACCGGTGAAGACAAAGACGCAGCCAAAGGCGAAAACGCCGCCAAAGGCGAAAACGCCGGAAATAGCAAAGACGCCCGCCAAGGCGCCCGCCAGGACAAAATCGCCCGCAAAATCGCCCACGAAGTCTCCTGCAATGTCGCCTGCAAGGGCGCCGGCGAACGAGTCGCCAAAGGCCCCGGCGAAACCGAAATCGCCCGCCGGGAAGAAGAAACTGTCCGCCAAGACGCCGGCAAAAGCTGGGGCGCGGGCAAAAGCTGGGGCGCGGGC
>JAGRLG010000027.1 GCA_020441905.1 Rhodobiaceae bacterium
ATTGGCCATCCGCGCGCGGTAGGGGAAATCGCCGATGCGGCGGCGGTCGGGCCGCGCCACCGCCAATCGGCGGCGCGCGAGCGGGGAGTTTGAAGAGTAGTCTGCAACAGCAGCCGGAATTCTGGGGGCAACGGATTTCCCCTGAATGGAGAAACAACGCAAGCAAGTCAGGAAGCAAGAGAGGTTGGGATGTCTAGTCAAAGAGAAAAGCTGATCGGGCTTATTGCCGGAATGGAAGAAGAGGAAGCCATCAAGCTGACCGAGGAAATGCTCGATAGCGGCACCGAGGCCCTTGAGATCCTCGATATCTGCCGCAAGGCGATGGATATCGTCGGCGCCAAGTTCGAGGCCCAGGAATATTTCATTCCCGAGCTCATTCTCGCCGGCGAGATGCTCGATCAGATTTCGGCGCTGGTGAAGCCGCGCCTCGCCGCCGGTGACGGCGAGGACAAGGCCAGCGCCGGCAGGGTCCTGATCGGCACCGTCCATGGCGATCTGCACGATATCGGAAAGAACATCGTCACCTTCATGCTCGACGTGAACGGCTATGAGGTCATCGATCTTGGCATCGACGTGCCGGTGCAGACCTTCATCGACGCCATCAAGGAAAAGCAGCCCCAGGTCGTCGGCCTGTCCGGCTTCCTGACCCTTGCCTTCGACTCGATGAAGGAGACCGTCGACGCCATTTCCGAGGCCGGCCTGCGCGACAAGGTCAAGATCATGATCGGCGGCGGCCAGGTCGACGACCAGATCCGCAGCTACACCGGCGCCGACGCCTACGGCATCAACGCGATGCAGGCCGTTGCCTGCTGCAAGCAGTGGATTGGAGCCTGACCGATGGCGGGAAAAACCAACGCCGAACTCTATGACGAGCGCGTCAAGCGCGTTTCCGACCAGGTCGCGCTCAAGCAGACCGACCGCACGCCCTTCGTCTACGGCTCGCGCTTCTGGGCCGCGACCTATGCCGGCATCACCTTCGCCGAACTGATGTACGACCCGGACAAGGCCGTCGATGCCACCCGCAAGGTCGTCGAGCTGCTCAAGCCCGATGCCTTCTCGGCCTCGCTCTATTGCTACGGTCGGACGCTGGAGGAACTCGACTACAAGCCGATGAAATGGCCCGGCCACAGCGCCGACAAGAACGCCAGCTTCCAGTATATCGACGAAGAATTCATGACGGCCAAGGAGTACGACGAATATCTCTCCGACCCGACATTGTTCTATCTGCACAAATATCTGCCGCGCATTTCGCCGACCCTGGCCAAGGCCTTCGGCAATATGCCGGACCTGGCGTCGCTGTCGGAGTGGCGTTTCATCATCGGCATGCGCGCCTTCGCCAATCCCGAGCTTCAGGAAGGCTTCCGCAAGCTGTTCAAGGCCGCCGAAGCCGCCGAGGAG
Source organism: Rhodobiaceae bacterium (assembly GCA_020441905.1). Taxonomy (GTDB): domain Bacteria; phylum Pseudomonadota; class Alphaproteobacteria; order Rhizobiales; family NORP267; genus JAGRLG01. The sequence continues at coordinate 1,399 of JAGRLG010000027.1, forward strand.
GGGGTCCAGAAGACCATCGCCTTCGTCAACGAGATGAAGGAAAAGGGCTATCCGCACGCCGCCGGCAGCTTCTGCAAGGCGCCCTACGATCATTTCGTCGACTTCCTGCGCGGCTCCAAGGGCGGCATGCTCGATATGTTCCGCAAGAAGGACAAGCTGCTGGAAGCGACCGAAAAGGCGGGCGACTATCTGCTGCGCAAGGTCGATGAGGAGGCAAGCAAATCCGGCTCGCCCTACGTCTTCATCCCGCTGCATTGGGGCCTCGACGGCTTCATGTCGCCGGACCAGTTCAAGACCTTCTACTGGCCCGGCCTGAAGCGGATCATGACCCATCTGATCGACAAGGATCTGGTGCCGCTGGTGCTCTGGGAGGGCAATTGCACCTCGCGGCTGGAGCTGATCGGCGACATTCCGCAAGGCAAGGCGATCTACTGGTTCGAGTCGACCGACATCTTCAAGGCCAAGGAGATCCTTGGCGATACGGTCTGCCTGCGCGGCAACGTGCCGGCCTCGATCCTGTGCACCGGCACCGCCGATGACGTCGATGCCTATTGCAAGCGGCTCATCACCGAGGTCGGCAAGGGCGGCGGCTTCATTCTCGATGGCGCCACCTCGATCCCCGACGAAGCCAAGACCGAGAACGTCCTCGCCATGGCCAACTCGGTCCACAAATACGCCAATTGACGCCAATTGACGCCAATTGACGCCAACTGGCGCCGACGGGAAGCAGCGGGAAAAAAGGGGAGCCGGACCATGCCTGTGATCAATGATTGGAAAATCCTTGAGCGCGCCAGGCGGCGCGCGGGCAAGTTCATGGCCGGCTCCCTTCCCGCATCCGGCATCAAGATGACGGCGCTGCTTCCCGAAATGGCGATGGAACTGAAGGATGGGGGTGTCCTCGCCCCGGCCATGGTCCATGAAACCTATGCCGTCGCCGAGATCGGCGCTGACCATATCCTCCTTGCCAACGGCAAAAGGCTTGACGTCTCGCCCCAACTGGCGGGCGAGATCGCCGGCGCCGAAAACATCGTTGTCGCCGCCGCGACCCTGGGGCCGGCGCTGGAGGCGCGCATCGCCGCCCTGTTTGCCGAGCGACAGGCCCTGCGCGCCCTGACCCTGGAAGAACTGGCCACCGCCGCCCTGTTCGAGCTTTCCGATCAGGTCAGCGCCTGCATCGTCCGCATGGCGCGCAAGCTCGGCCACGGCGCCAGCGACCGCTATGCGCCGGGCGATGACGGTGTGCCGTTTGCCTTGCAGCCGGTGCTTTGCGAACTCGCCGGTGCCGGGCGCCTCGGCATCGGCCTGTCGGGTTCGGGCATGATGCGCCCGGTCAAATCGCTATGCTTTCTCTTTGCCACGGGAAAGGGCCTGGCCGGGCGCAAGCCGGTTCGCAGCTGCCAGACCTGCCGCGCCCGCGAACGCTGCCGTTATCGCGCCGCCCCGCCCCGCGGTATTGCCGCATGAGCGAGGCTTCCCTCCAGGCCCAGGCCGGTCCGCTCATCTCTTACGAGCCGATGGGCGTGCGCGCCCACGCCCGGCCCGGCGAAACGCTGCTCGATTGCGCCCGGCGCAGCAAGATCCGCATCGCTTCCTCCTGCGGCGGTCATGGCCGCTGCATGACCTGCACGGTGCAGGTGACCGATGGCGAGGTGCCCGAGCCGTCCGCCGCCGACCTTGAAGCCTTTTCCGGGCGCCGCATCGCCGAGGGCTGGCGCCGCTCCTGCCAGGCTGCCGCCAGCGCATCCTGCACCGTCCATGTTCCGGCGCGCTCCACCGCGGCTCCGGTGCGCACCCAGGTCGATAGCGCGGGGCTTCCCGTCGCCCTCGATCCGGCGGTGCGCGCCCTTGATTTCCAGCTTGCCCCCGCCAGCCTCGAGGATTGCCGGCCCGACGACCGCCGGTTGCTCGAGGAGCTGCGCCGCCGCCATGGCGATTTAGGCCCGCTGCATTTCGATCTTGACGCCGCGCGCGGCCTGCCCGCCGCCCTGCGCAGGAACGATTGGCGCGGCCGCGCCGTGCTGCGCGGCAGCGAGATCGTTGCCGTCGCCGGGCCGGATGCCCGCCTGCTCGGCCTCGCCGTCGATCTCGGCACCACCAATATTTCCGGCCTGCTGGTCGATCTGGAAAGCGGAACGACGCTTGCCGCCACCGGCCTCGAGAACCCCCAGACCAGCTATGGTTCCGATCTCATCAGCTATGCCTCGCTGATCCGCCGCAAGCCGGAAAAGGCGGCGCTGTTGCAGCAACTTGCCATCGACGCCCTGAATTCGCTGTCCACCGATCTGTGCGATGCCGTCGGCCTCAAGGCATCGGACATTGCCGAGATGACGGTTGCCGGCAACACCATGATGCACCATCTGCTGCTCGGCCTGCCGGTGCGAGATCTCGCCTCAAGCCCCTTCATCCCGGCGCTGTCGGCGGCCCATGACGTCGAGGCCCGCGACCTTGGCGTCGAGATCGCGCCGGGCGGCGTCATCCACCTGTTGCCGAATATCGCCGGCTTTGTCGGCGGCGATCATGTTGCCGCCCTGCTGGCCACGATCGGCCAGGCCGACGGCCCTGTGATCACAATGGACATCGGCACCAATACCGAGTTGTCGCTTATTCGCGGCGATGAAATCATATCCGTCTCTTGCCCCTCGGGACCCGCTTTCGAGGGCGGCAATATTTCCTGCGGCATGCGCGCCGCGGTGGGCGCCATCGAGAGCGTGCGGGTCACCTCGCATGGCGTTCGTATCAAGACCATCGAGGACGCGCCCGCAGTCGGCATTTGCGGCTCCGGCGTGCTCGACGTGCTGGCGCAGATGTATCAGTCCGGCGTCATCGACAAGCGCGGCCGCATGCAGGAAGGCCACCCGAGGGTGCGCGAAGGGCGCTTTGGCCGCGAATTGGTGCTGGCCGACGAAGGCGAAACCGGCGGCCCGGCGGTGGTCTTCACCCAGGACGACGTGCGCGCCGTGCAGCTTGCCAAGGCGGCGATCCGCGCCGGATGCGACCACCTGCTTTCCCTTGCCGGCCTTTCCGAAAACGATCTCGACAAGGTGCTGATCGCCGGCGCTTTCGGTAGCTATATCGACGTTGCAAGTGCCATAACCGCCGGCCTGCTGCCCGACCTGCCATTCAACCGCTTTGCCCAGGTCGGCAATGCCGCCGGCGAAGGCGCGCGCCAGGTTCTGCTGTCGCGCGAAAGGCGCGAGGAAGCGGGCTGCATCGCACTGCGCGCCCGCTATGCCGAACTTGCATCCAGCAAGGCTTTCCTGCCCGCTTTCAGCAAACGCATCGGCTTTGCCGAATTGCGCCATCTCAAGACTTCAGCACAGATTACGGGGAAATAGACATGACCATACCCAATCTCAGCTTCATTGGAGAACGGATCAATCCGGGCTTCAAGAGCACGCGGGCGATGCTCGATGCCAATGACATTCCGGGCATCCAGGCGCTCGCGGTAAAGCAGGCCGAGGCCGGCGCCGCCTATCTCAATGTCAATGTCGACCTGCTGCGGGCCAAGAAGGATCCGCAATATCTGATCGGCATCATCGAAGCCATCCAGGACGTGGTCGACATTCCCCTGTCTTTCGACTTCCCCGATCTCACGGCGCAGCAGATCTGCCTCAAGACCTATGACCCGGCCAAGGCGGGCGGCAAGAAGCCGATCATCAATTCGATCTGCGAGACGCGCTGGGAGATCATGGAAGCGGCCAGGATCCAGCCGGTGCGCCTGCTGGTCATGTCTTCCGAGGCGCTGGTCAACGGCGCCGGCGTTCAGTGCAAGACCGCCGATGCCATGGTCGCCACTACCAAGCGCATGGTCGAGAAGATGCTCGGCGGCGATTACGGCCTCGTCATCGACGACCTCATCGTAGATGTCGCCGTCGCCACCCTGTCGTCGGACACCGAGGGGCGCACGAGAGCCGCGCTGGAAACGGTGAAACGCATTCATGCGGATCCCGAATTGAAGGGTATCCATATGTCCGCCGGCCTGTCCAATCTTGCGATCCAGCTTCCTTCGGTGGAGATCGACGGCAAGCCGTTCAAGCTTCAGCTTGAGAGCGCTTTCCTCACCCTTGCCGTGCCCCATGGCTTCGACATGGTTCTGGGCACGCCGGGCCGCGCCTATGAAATGCTGCCCGAGGACAACACCGTTCTTGCGGCCTTCAAGGAGATCATCGAAATGGACGGCATGCAGGCCCTGCGCGCCCTGCGCAAACTCTATACCGGAGCGCGAAAATGACAGCCCGCATCTTCGTTGCCACGGCCTATTTCGATGGCGAGAGGGGCCATGGCGACGGACCCTATACGATCCTGGTCGACGGCGAACGCATTGTTGACGTCGTTGGCGGCGACCGCTCGGCGGAGCGCGGCGAATTGCCGGAGGCCTTCCGGGCCGCCGGGGTGCCGGTTACCCACTGCTCCTTCCTGATGCCGGGGCTGGTCGAAGCCCATGCCCATCTGTTGCTCGATGGCGCCAAATTGGAGCTGGACGCCCGCAGCGCCTACCTGAAGGCGTCAGACGAGGAGATGATGGAAACCGGGCGGCGCAACCTGACCGCCAATCTTGCCGCCGGGGTCACCGTCATCCGTGATGCCGGCGACCGGTTTGGCGTCAACCACCGCATCCGTGCCGAGGCCGCCAAGGCCAACAGGCTGATGCCCGATATACGCTCGCCCGGTCTTGCCATCCGCAAGCCCAAGAAATACGGCGCCTTCATGGCCATCGAGGTTGATACGCCGGAGGAGATCGTTGCCGGCATCAACCAGTTGCTCAAGACCGGCGACGACCTGAAAATCCTGCTTACCGGCATCATCGATTTCGAGGCTGGCCAGGTGAAGGGCAAGCCGCAATTCGACATCGCCGAGGCCCAGCTCATCGTCGAAACCGCCCGCAAGCGCGGCCGCCCGACCTTCGCCCATTGCTCGGGCGCCGACGGGTTGGAAATTGCCATCGCCGCCGGCATCGATTCCATCGAGCATGGCTTCTTCATGACCGATGAGTTGCTCGAGAAAATGGTTCATCGCGGCATTGCTTGGGTGCCGACCTTCTCACCGGTTCATTTCCAGTGGGCGCGCCCCGACATCGTCGGCTGGAACGAGGAAACCGTCGGCCATCTGCGCCGCATCGTCGATTCGCACCTGGAACATGTCGGCAAGGCGGCGCAGCTTGGCGGCCTGCTCGTCGCCGGATCGGATTCGGGAAGTCACGGCGTGCCCCACGGCAGCGCGCTCGTCGACGAGATGTTCTTCTTCCTCGAAGCCGGCCTCACCATGGACCAGACCTTGCGTTCGGCAACCTCTCTGCCGCGCCGCCTCTGGGGCGTCGGCTCGGCCGATATCGTCGCCGGCGGCCGCGCCGACTTCATCACTCTTGCCGGTTCGCCCTATGATGACCCGCAGGCCCTGCGCCAGGTGAAATCCATCTGCCGCCGCGGCCGCCATGACGATGCGCCGAAGCTGAATTGAGCGCCCCGCGCCCCGCGCTCCCGATGCCTGCTGCCCTTGCCCTGACACGGATCGAGGGCAGGGGGCAGCGGGAGTCCCGCCGCGCCGCTGCGTTCGTTTGCTTGCCAGTCCCTCCACTTGCCAGCCC
>JAGRLG010000028.1 GCA_020441905.1 Rhodobiaceae bacterium
GGCCCGGTCCATGTCATGAGCATCGGCTCGCATGTCGAGATCGATTCGGCCGACGGCAAGACGGTGCATTGCGAGGTTGTGGGCTTTTCCGGCGAACGGGCGCTGTGCATGCCGTTCGGGCCGCTGGAAGGGGTGCGCATGGGCTGCCGGGCGCTGGCTTCGGCCAACGACGCCACGGTGCGCCCGGCCGACGCCTGGCTGGGCCGGGTCGTCAATGCCATGGGCGTGCCGATCGACGGCAAGGGGCCGCTGGCCATCGGCGCCAAGGCCTACCGGCTGCGCAACCGGCCGCCGCCGGCCCATCTGCGCCAGCGTGTCGGCAAGTCGATCGACCTTGGCGTGCGCGCCCTCAACACCTTCCTGACCTGCTGCCGCGGCCAGCGCATGGGCATTTTCGCCGGATCGGGCGTCGGCAAGTCGGTTCTGCTGTCGATGCTGGCGCGCAACACCGAGAGCGACGTTTCGGTGATCGGGCTGATCGGCGAACGCGGCCGCGAGGTCCAGGAATTCATCGAGGACGATCTGGGCACCGAGGGCCTGGCGCGCTCGGTGGTCATTGTCGCCACGTCCGACGAGGCGGCGCTGATGCGCCGCCAGGCGGCCTATCTGACCTTGTCGCTTTCGGAATTCTTCCGCGACCAGGGCAAGGACGTATTGTGCCTGATCGATTCCATCACCCGATTTGCCATGGCGCAGCGCGAGATCGGACTGTCGGGCGGCGAGCCGCCGACCACCAAGGGCTATACGCCGACCGTGTTTTCGGAACTGCCGCGCCTTCTGGAGCGCGCCGGTCCGGGCACAAATAGCGGCTCGATTACGGGATTGTTTACGGTTCTGGTGGAAGGTGATGATCATAACGAACCGATAGCGGATGCAGTTCGCGGGATTCTCGACGGCCATATCGTTATGGAGCGGGCGATTGCCGAGCGCGGCCGCTTCCCGGCGATAAATGTCCTGAAATCGGTGTCGAGGACGATGCCGAACTGCGTCGAACCGCAGTATCGGGGAACGATTACGAAAGCGCGCCAGTTGCTGGCCGCCTATGACGATATGGAGGAACTGATCCGCCTGGGGGCCTATCGAAAGGGATCCGATCCCGTGGTCGACAGGGCCATCGCGCTGAACCCGCTGTTTGAAGAATTTCTAGGGCAGGACAAGCACGAAGCGAGCACCATGGCGGAGGGGTATCAAAGACTCGAGGCCATTCTGGCAACAGAGGGCGCGTCCGGGTCGGGTGTTGAGGAGAGTAGGTGATGAAATCACGCGAGACCCTTATCCGTCTGAAGCGGTTTCAGGTCGACGAGAAGCGTCAGCAGATTGTGGATATCGAATCCATGATCGCGGATTTTGAGCGCATGGCGAGCGATCTGGAACAGCAGGTTAAGTCGGAGCAGGAACGCGCCGGTATTTCCGATGTGACCCATTTCGCCTATCCCACCTTTGCCAAGGCGGCGCTGCAGCGGCGCGACAACCTCCAGGCCTCGATCGACGGGTTGCAGGGGCAACTGGAACGCGCCCGCGAAGACCTTGCCATCGCCTTCGAGGATATGAAGAAAGTCGAGCTGATCGAAGAGCGCGAAACCGGGCGCGAACGCGACCTGGTGGCGGCGCGCGAACAGGCCGAACTCGACGAAGTCGGACTGACCATCCACCGCCAGGGCTGAACTCCCGTTCGCGGAGCGCTGCCCGGTGCCACCCGGTACCACCCTGTGCCGCCCTGTGCCACCCGGTGGCGACAGGCGGCACCCATGCTGCTATCTCTTGTCCGCTATGAAGTGCACCTCAGGCATGAAGTGCACCGGCAGGAGCAGGCCGCATGGACGAAGCAACCCCTGATCCGCATCGTTCCGCCCAAGACCGGGCCAGGCGCGCCGCGGCCCGCCAGCTGCGCATGGCGGCGCTGCGCGCGGCGCTGCTGGCGATTGCCGCCGCTTCCTTCATGCTCGGCGTGACGATGCCGATCGTGACCATCGAACGCTTCTTCTTCCTCTCCGATACCTATTCGCTCGCCACCATGGTGCAGGCGCTGTTCGGCGATGGCGAATGGCTGCTGGGGCTGATCGTGCTGGTGTTCTCGATCCTGCTGCCGGCGGCGAAGATCATGCTGCTCAGCTTCGTGCTGGTATGCGGGCGCGAGCA
>JAGRLG010000029.1 GCA_020441905.1 Rhodobiaceae bacterium
AGAAGGTGTCGCAGGCGCCGGAATGAATGTCGCGCAGAAAAGCCTGCTCGCCCGCCCCGCCGCGCCAGCCGCCTTCCACCGCGACCTCGCGCCCGTCGGCCAGCGTAAAGGAGGCGACATCGATGGCATTGCCAAAAGCATGTTCCGACATTTTGGCCCCGCGTTCGGAGTTGCGGGTGCGGCAGGAATAGGAACTGAGCACCCGCAAGCCGGTGACCCCGGCGCCAAGTCGGGCGAAAGCGGCCGGCTGCACCACGCTGGCCAGCCAATGGTCGAAGGCGGCCGTCATGTTGCAATCGAGCGTCGCCGCCGGCTCGACCTGCACATGGCCGCCCATGAAGGCGGCAACCTCGAAGGGGCGCGAAATGCCGCACACTCCGCGCCCGTTGATCGGCGAAACCGGCTGCACATAGGCGCTGGCCTGCACCATGCCCTGGGCCAGGCAGCGCTGTTCGGCCGGCCGGCGCCAGGCATGGTCTTCGTCGTGAAACGAAAACCTGCCGCAAGAAGCCAGCAGCGCTGCGCCGGCAATAACGAGAATTAAGCGAACCCGTCCCATGGCGCCATTAGAAGACGGCGAGGGAAAACACGGCGTTAAGAAACATGGTTAGCGCCGGGGCGAAGCGGGCCTATTTTGCCTCGGTCACCGCCGCCGTCTTGTCGGCGTCGGCCGCCACGCAGGGCCGCGCCACCACGGTGCAGGAGATACGCCCGATGGTGCCGATCTTCTCGCATTTGATCGCCTTGCCCTCGGCGCGGTGCCAGACCGCGTATTTCGGATCGACCCGCGCGGCGGCCTCGATCCAGTTGCCGATTGCGGCAATCTCCGCCAATTGCTGGGAAGCGCGCGGAAATCCCGCGGCGGCAATCTTGTCGCCGCAGCGCCCCGCGGCATCCTCGCCCTGCGCCGCCGCCGGGAGCAGCAGAGCCAGGCTGGCGCCGAGCGCGGCCATGCGGAGCCGGGCAAGGAATGTCGCGCCTGAAGTTGTGGCCGAGGGTTCGATCATGGCAGCGATCCTATCCCTTGAGGGGTAAACGATCGGTGCACGACCTTATGTTTCTCCGGCCGCCCGGCGCTTTTCCGCCAGCCCGCCGACCATGCGCACCCGGCGCGGCGCGGCGAGCCATATGAAGATCGCCGACAGTACCGCCATGACGGCGCCGATCCAGAACGCGGCCTGATAGTTGCCCTGCACATCGTAGAGATAGCCGGTGAGCCACGGGCCGCCGGCGGCTCCGAAGGCACCGCCAAGGGTCAGCACGCCGAACACGGTGGCGAATTTACGCCCCTGGAACAGTTCGGCCGGAATGGCGCCATAGATCGAGGCCATGCCGTAGCCCAACAGCCCCTGGGAAATCACCATCACATACATCAGCAGCGCTGAAGGAACGGCGCCGAGCGCCAGCAGCGACAGATAGGAGATGGCGTAGCCGACGCAGGACAGGGTCCAAGCGATTTCGCGGCCCGCCCGGTCGGAAAACCAGCCGATGCCTATCTGCCCGCCGATTCCCGCCAGGCCGACGACCCCGAGCGCGAAAGCGGCGGTGGTGGCATCGAACCCGACATCGACGAGATATTTGGTCTGGTGGACCTGCACCGAGTACCAGGCATAAAGACCGGCGAAATAGCCGAAAAAGACCCACCAGAAGCGCGGCTCGCGCAAGGCGCGGCCCAGCGTCCAGTCAATCTGGGTCCAGGCCGGATCGACGATATTGTCGCCGCTGGACCCGGCCCCGCCCTCGGGCCGCTTTTCGCCATCGGGATGCAGGCCGAGATCTTCCGGCCGGCGCCTTTGCAGGGCGATGTTGAGCGGCACCAGCGTCACCACCAGCAGGACCGCGATGGCGTAGCAGGCGGCGCGCCATCCGGCGCTGTCGATATAGGATTGCAGCGCCGGAAACATCACGATCGAAACCACGCCGACGCCGGAAAAGGCGATGCCGATGGCCAGCCCCCGGCGGCGCACGAACCAGTTGGGCAGAAACATCGAATGCCCGATATAGCTGAGAAAGATCGAACCGCCGACCACGAGCACGCCAAGGGTCAGATAGAGGTGCCAGGGTTGGCTGGCGATCGTCGCCAGGACGAATCCGCTGGCGACAAGGACCGTTCCCAGCGGCATCACTAGGCGCGGCCCAAAGCGGTCCATGAACATGCCGGCGATCGGCGACAGCAGGGTCGAGGACACGAAGCCTATGGAAAAGGCGGCCGCGGTGGTGCCGCGATCCCAGCCGAACTCGGCCAGGATGGGCGGATAGAGCAGCGAAAAGCTGGTGCGCGCATTGACGCCGATTCCCAGGGTGACAAAAGCAACCGCGATGACGACCCAGCCGTAATAGAAGGGCAGAGCGGCAACTGGATTTCGCTGGGACGACATGGCGGGCCTGGACGAGCGGTATTGGCGGGCGGCGGCCCACTATTCCCGCCCCAAGGCTTCACCGCAACGTAAACTTTCCAGGCTGGCGACGACCTATGCCGCCTTGACCGAGCGCGTGGCGGCGTAGCGGACCTTGAGAAAACGCACCGTGCGCTGGGCATCGGCAAGGTTGAGCTCGTTGAACTGCTGCATCAGCTGATCGGCCTCGCCAACGGCCAGTTGCAAGCGCCGGGAGCGCATCTGGGCAACCGCCCTGAAGGCCTGTTCGGACATTTCCATCGCCTTGCACATGACGGCGATGGGCACGCCATTGGCCTTGCTCACCGCGTTGGAAACGATCGATTCGGGGATTTCCGCCGCTTCCGCGATCAGCCAGCCGAGATGTACCGGGCGGTTTTCCTTGGCCAGCTTGATCACCGCATGGCTGAGCGACAGCTTTCCGCTCTTGATGGCCGCAATCAGAAGGCGCACCTCGAGCCGCTGTTCATGGGAATCCTTCAGCGCGTTCTCGAGCCGGTTCTTGGCGCGGGCGACATATTTCTCGAAATCGTCGCGCATGCTCATGGCGCTCATCGTCTTGAGACGCTGCTTGAGTTCGCCCTGGAGCAGGGCTTCGAGCTTGTTGGCGGCCGACAGCGGCATATCGGGCCGGCCGATCAGGTTTTCCTGAAGCGTTTCGTCGCCCTCGGCCCGCTCGGCCAGAACGTTGAAGCCCTGATCTGAAAAGCGGGCGCCGCAGTTCGCCGTCAGCGTGTGCAGCACCTCGGCCTCGCCGCGCCGCACCAGAATGTCGGTCACCGCCTCGCGCAGCTCTTTGCGGCGCGAAATCGCCATCAGGTGCTCTTGCGATTTCTCCTCGGCGATCTCGATCAGGTCGCGGTCGGTCAGCAAGGTGGACTTTTCCAGGATCGGCAGCGCGACTTCGATGACATCGGCCGCCAGCTTGCGCACCACATCGGGCGGGAAGCTTTCCAGATGCGCGACCCGTTCGGCCAGGTCGCTGCGCGCTTCCTCGACCACGTCGTCGAGAATTTTGCACACGATGTCGCCGAACAGCGAACTTTCGTGGTCGACAAAACTGTCGGTGCCTTCGATGAACAGGTCGGTTAGCCTGTGCAGCAGTTCGCGCCGCCGTTCGCTCGAAGGTTCAGCGGCGAGCTGTTCCAGCTCGTTTTTGCAGTGCATGCGTTGCCCCGTTTAGCCAAGCAAAGTGACGAGAACTGGCACCCTAGAGCAATAAAACGTAAGAATAGTTAAGCGCCGCACTAAAATTGTGGCATCCAGATTGGAACCGTTGTTGACAGGACATCATGGTCAAGAGCGCTGAACCGCAGACAATCCTGATAACCGGCGCGAACCGGGGGCTCGGGCTTGAATTGTCACGCCAATTCGTCGCCCGCGGCAGCGACGTGCTTGCCTGCGCGCGCAACCCGGCCGCAGCCAAGGAATTGCAGAAACTGGCACACGATCACCCCGGCCGGCTTGTCATCCACGCGCTCGATGTCGCCGAGCCGGCGTCGGTGGACCGCGTCCGCTCCGCCATCGGCGCGCGCGCCATCGATGTGCTGATCAACAATGCCGGGGTGATCGGGCCGGACCGCCAGGGCGCGCTGGATATGGATTTTGCCGGCTGGGCCTATACCTTTGCCGTCAACACCCTGGGACCCATGCGCATGCTGAAGGCCTTTATCGCCAATCTGCGCGCCAGCGCCCGCCCGCGGGTTCTCAACCTGACCAGCTTCATGGGCTGTTTCTCCACCGATGGCGCCGACCATATCGCCTATCGCGCCTCCAAGGCGGCTCTCAACCGCGCCATGAAGGCCGCCGCCGCGGAGCTGGCGGCAGACAGAATCGCCATCGCCATGGCCCATCCCGGCTGGGTCCGCACCGCGATGGGCGGCCCCGGCGCGACCCTGTCGCCCCGCGACAGCGCGACCGGCCTGATAGCCCTCATCGATGCTCTGGATGTGGAAAAGTCGGGGCGCCTGTTCGGCCCAGATGGCGCAGAACACCCCTGGTAATCGACCGCCCGCAACGCCCAACCCATTGCGCCGTCTGCGGTTTGGGCCATTGCGGCGACCGGAAATCCGGCCTGTTGCGGCGCAAAACCATGGTGCGCCGCAGCACCGAATTACCTTCGACTAACGTCGAATGCCCGCTAAGATCTCCCCGCAATCTCCGAGGCGGAGTACCGACATGGATCTCGTTACAAGACTGAATATGGCAATCCTGTTTGCCGCGATCCTGCTTGTCGGCGGCATTGTGGTCGGCTTGTTCTAGGGCGCGCCGGCCTGCGCTGCCAGCAGGCCTTTTGCGTCAGACCACGGCTTTTGCGGCCTTCACAGGTTCATAATTGAGGATCGGCGCCAGCCAGCGCTCGGCTTCCTCGACACTCATGTCCTTGCGCCTGGCATAATCGGCGACCTGGTCGGCCTCGATACGCCCGACCCCGAAATAATGCGCCTTGGGATGGGCGAAATAGAGCCCCGACACCGACGAGGCCGGCCACATGGCGCAGCTTTCGGTCAGTTTGACCCCCGCCTGGTGCTCCGCGTCGAGCAGGCGGAACAGGGTGCGCTTCTCGGTATGGTCGGGCTGCGCCGGATAGCCCGGAGCCGGCCGGATGCCGCGATATTTTTCCGCGATCAGGTCGCCGTGCCCCAGCACCTCGTCGCTGGCATAACCCCAGAATTCGCGCCTTACCTTGGCATGCAGATATTCCGCGAAGGCCTCGGCCAGCCGGTCGGCCAGGGACTTGAACAGGATGCGGTTATAGTCGTCATGGGCCTTGGCGAAGATCTCGGACTGCGCCTCCTCGCCAATCCCGGTGGTCAGGGCAAAACCGCCGATATAGTCGCCAACGCCGCTCGATGCCGGCGCAATGAAATCCGCCAGTGCAATATTGGGCTGGGTGCCGGTGCGCCGCATCATCTGCTGGCGCAGGGTGTGCAGCACCGCCAGCCGCCCGCCACGGCTCTCATCGGCGTAAATGGCTATGTCGTCGTCATCGACCTGGTTGGCGGGCCAGAACCCGATCGAGGCATGGGCGCGCAGCAGCTTTTGCGCCACGATGCGCTCCAGCATCTCCTGGGCGTCGGAAAACAGCGTGCGCGCCGCCGGTCCCTTTTCCGGATCGTCGAGTATGGCGGGGTAGCTGCCCTTCAGCTCCCAGGTGCGGAAGAACGGTCCCCAGTCGATATATTCCGCAAGCGCCGAAAGGTCCTGGTCGCGCAGCGTCTTGAGGCCGAGAAATGAGGGCTTTTCCGGCTGGTAGCCGCTCCAGTCGATTTGCAGCCGGTTGGCCCTGGCATCGGCCAGCGCCAGCCTCGGTTTGTCGGCGGTCTTCTTGGCGTGGCCTTCCACGATCTTCTCCTGTTCGGCGCGAACTTCGCCAAGATAAGCCTCGCAGCCGTCCTCGGCCAATAGCTTGGAGACAACACCAACCGCCCGGCTGGCGTCATTGACATGGATCGCCTGGCCGCGCTTGTAGTTCGGGCTGATCTTGACCGCCGTGTGCACGCGGCTGGTTGTCGCCCCGCCGATCAGCAGCGGCAGGAAAAAGCCCTCGCGCTCCATTTCGGCGGCGACATGGCACATCTCGTCCAGCGAGGGCGTGATCAGCCCCGACAGACCGATGACATCGGCCTTCTCGGCCCGCGCCACCTCCAGGATCTTCGCCGCCGGCACCATGACGCCAAGGTCGATGACCTCGTAATTGTTACATTGCAGCACGACGCCGACGATGTTCTTGCCGATGTCGTGGACATCGCCTTTCACCGTCGCCATGACGATCTTGCCGGCCGACGACGACCCGCCGCCGCCGCCTTCCGCCTTTTCCTTCTCCATGAAGGGCATCAGATAGGCCACCGCCTGCTTCATGACGCGGGCCGACTTGACCACCTGGGGCAGGAACATCTTCCCCGCCCCGAACAAATCGCCGACGACGTTCATGCCGTCCATCAGCGGCCCTTCGATGACATGGAGCGGACGCTCGGCCTTGGCCCGGGCCTCCTCGACATCGGCCTCGATGAAATCGGTGATGCCGGCGACCAGGGCATGGACCAGACGCGCCTCGACCGCCCCCTCGCGCCAGGAAAGATCGGCCTCCTTGCGCTTGACGCCATCGCCCTTGAAGCGTTCCGCCAGCGCCAGCAGCCGGTCGGTGCCGTCGGCGCGCCGGTTCAGCACCACGTCCTCGCAGGCCTCCCTCAGCTCCGGCTCGATCTCCTCATAGATCGCCAGCTGGCCGGCATTGACGATGCCCATGTCCATGCCCGCGGCAATGGCATGGTAGAGAAAGACCGAATGCATGGCCTCGCGCACCGGCTCGTTGCCGCGGAACGAGAAGGACAGGTTGGAAACGCCGCCCGAGACATGGGCACCGGGGCATTCCTGGCGGATCCGCCGTGCCGCCTCGATGAAGGCGGCGCCATAGCCGTTGTGCTCCTCGATGCCGGTGGCAACCGCGAACACGTTGGGATCGAAAATGATGTCTTCGGGCGCGAAACCGACCTGTTCGGTCAGGATCCGGTAGCAGCGCTTGCAGATCGCCACCTTGCGCTCGGCGGTGTCGGCCTGGCCGTCCTCGTCGAAGGCCATGACCACCACCGCGGCGCCGTAGCGGCGCACCAACTCGGCCTGGGCGATGAACGGCTCCTCGCCCTCCTTCAGCGAGATCGAATTGACCACGCCCTTGCCCTGGATGCAGCGCAGGCCAGCCTCGATCACCGACCATTTGGAGGAGTCGATCATCACCGGCACCTTGGCGATGTCCGGCTCGGCGGCGACCAGGTTGAGGAAGGTCACCATCGCCTGCTCGCTGTCCAGCAGGCCCTCGTCCATGTTGACGTCGATGATCTGGGCGCCGTTCTCGACCTGGCTGCGCGCCACCTCCAGCGCCGTGTTGAAGTCGCCGCCGGTAATCAGCTTGCGGAATTTTGCCGAGCCGGTGACGTTTGTGCGCTCGCCGACATTGACGAAATTGGTCTGCGGCGTCACCGCGAAGGGCTCCAGCCCCGACAGGCGCAGCCAGGGCCTTATTTCGGGCACCTTGCGCGGCGCCACGCCCGCTATGGCCTCGGCAATGGCGGCAATGTGCTCCGGCGTCGTGCCGCAGCACCCCCCCACCACATTGACCAGGCCGGACCGGGCGTATTCGCCCAGCATGGCCGCCGTCGCCGCCGGGCTTTCGTCATATTCGCCGAACTCGTTGGGCAGCCCGGCATTGGGATAGGCGCAGACCAGGGTGTCGGCGATGGCCGAGAATTCATCGACATGCTGGCGCATTTCCTTGGCGCCCAGCGCGCAGTTGAGGCCGACGGCGAAGGGGCGCGCATGGCGCACCGAATTCCAGAACGCCGCCGGTGTCTGGCCCGACAGGGTGCGCCCGGAAAGATCGGTGATGGTGCCGGAAATGATGACCGGCAACCGCACACCGGCCAGCTCGAAGGCCTCTTCCAGGGCGAAGATCGCCGCCTTGGCGTTCAAGGTGTCGAAAATCGTCTCGATGAGGATGAAATCGGCGCCGCCGTCGATCAGCCCGCTGGCGGCCTCGCGGCAGGCCTTGCGCATCTGGTCGAAGGTAATCGCCCTGAAGCCGGGATCGTTGACGTCCGGCGAGATCGACAGCGTGCGGTTGGTGGGTCCGATGACCCCGGCCACCGCGCGCGGGCGGCTCTCGTCGCGGGCCTCGAAGACATCGCAGGCCGCCCGCGCGATGCGCGCCGCTTCCCGGTTCATCTCATAGGCCAGGTCCTGGGTGCCATAGTCGGCCTGGGCGATCGAGGTCGAGGAAAAGGTATTGGTTTCGACGATATCCGAACCCGCCTTCAGATAGCGCAGATGCACCTCGCGCATGATTTCCGGCTGGGTCAGGGTCAAGATGTCGATATTGCCCTTCAGCTCCTTCTTCCATTCGGCAAAGCGGGTGCCGCGGAAATCGGCCTCGCTGAGCCGGTGCTCCTGGATGATGGTGCCGGTGGCCCCGTCGAGCAGCAGGATACGCTGGTCGGCAAGCGCTTTCAGGCGCGCCAGACGCGCAACTCTTTTTTCGTTCAACATCAAATAGTTCCGTATTACACGGCCGCCGCGAAACCCGCCTTTTCCTGCACCGGGCGCACGCCGAGCAGATGGCAGATCGCGAAGACCAGATTCGCATGGTTCATGGTGTAGAAATGGAATTCGCGGATGCCACGCTCCATCAACTCGGTCACCTGCTCGGCGGCGACGGCGGCGGCGATCAGGCGCCGCGTGCCGGGGTCGTCGTCCAGGCCGTCGAAGCGCTCCGCCAGCCAGGGCGGAATATGAGCGCCGCAGCGCGAGGCGAAATTCGTCACCTGGCGGAAATTGAGCACGGGCAGGATGCCCGGCACCACGGGCACCTCGATGCCATTGGCCCGCACCATGTCGAGATAGCGGAAATAATAGTCATTGACGAAGAAGAACTGGGTGATGGCGCGGGTGGCGCCGCCGTCGATCTTCGCCTTCAGCATGTCCAGGTCCATGGCGAAATTCGGTGATTCCGGATGCTTTTCCGGATAGGCCGAAACCGAGATCTCGAAATCGCCGATGGCGCGGATGCCGCGAACCAGGTCGGCGGCATTGGCATAGCCTTCAGGGTGCGGGCGATAGGCCGCGCCCACCCCTTCGCTGGGGTCGCCGCGCAGCGCCACGATATGGCGCACCCCGGCGGCCCAGTAGTCGCGCACCACGCTGTCCACTTCCTCGCGGCTGGCATCGATGCAGGTCAGATGCGCCGCCGGCTTGAGGCCGGTTTCATTGAGGATGCGCTGCACCGTGGCATGGGTGCGCTCGCGCGTCGTGCCGCCGGCGCCATAGGTCACCGAAACGAAGGAGGGATCGAGCGGCGCAAGGCGCTCGACGCAGGTCCACAGCTTCTCCTCCATCTGGTCCGTCTTGGGCGGAAAGAACTCGAAGGAAACGCGCACGCCCCGGCGCGGCGCGGCGGCCGGCAGGCTCAAAGCACTCATATGACACTCTCCAATTGGGTCTTCTTGTCGGCGGCGCCGGCGCCGGCCGCAGCCCGCGCCAGCCACAGCAGCACTGTCAGACCCGGCTTGCCTCCGCTGTCGGGGCGGGAAAGCTGGGTTTCGGCCTCGAGGACCAGCCCGGCCTCACCGATCCACGGCGCCATTTGTTCGCTGGAAAAGCCAAGCCGGCGATGGGCCTGTTCCTCGCGCAGGAATTCAAGCTCATGGGGGGCGAAATCGACGATCAGCAATACGCCGCCGGGGCCGAGCATGCGCGCGGCCTCGCCAATCGCCGCCGCCGGATCGTCGAGATAATGCAGCACCTGGTGAATGGTGACGACATCGAAGCTTCCGGCCTCAAAGGGCAGGTTGAACAGATCGCCATGGCGCACCTGGCAGTGGTCGAAGCCGCCGCGCTCCAGCTTGGCCCTGGCGAAGGACAGCATTTCATGGCTGGAATCGACGCCGACACCGCGCGCGATCCTCGGCGCCAGCAGCTCCAGCACCCGCCCGGTGCCGGTGCCTATGTCGAGCATGCGCTCGAACGGCCCCGCGCCCAGGGCGGCAAGCATCGCGCTCTCCACCTCGCCCTCATCGACATGCAGCGCGCGCAGCCGGTCCCAGTCGGCCGCCTGGTCGCGGAAATAGCGCGCCGCGACCTGCGCCCGCTCCGCCTTGACCGCCGCAAGGCGCTCCAGGTCGCGCGCGATCACCGGCTCGTCGGGGCGCAGCAGGACCACGATATGGCGCGCCAGCGCGGCCTCCGGGCCGGTTTCGGCAAGGCGGAAGAACACCCAGCTGCCCTCGCGAAAACGGTCGATCAGCCCGGCCTCGGTGAGAAGCTTGAGATGGCGCGAGATGCGCGGCTGGCTCTGGCCGAGGATCTGCGTCAGGTCTTTCACATTGAGGTCGCCGCGCGCCAGCAGGACCAGCAGGCGCAGCCGCGTCGGGTCGCCGCCGGCGCGCAGCCCCGCCAGCAGGCCGTCGAGCCCGGCCAGTTCCCCTGCCTGCGCCGCCTCGGCGGCTGATGCTGTTTCATCGACCATCTCTGCGCCCGATCCTCAGCCCTGCCCGGCCAACCTCATCTGAAATGAATTCACTATATAAAGATATCTTTATCTCTAAGGCGCAACTCATAACCGAGCTTCCCACTGCTGGCAAGCCTTGAATGGGACGCCCCACCGTCTTTCCCACTCCCCACCGCCGCGCCGCGGTGGGCAGCCAGCACCCGCCGCCTTCCGTCATCGGCATATTGCACCGGATGGCGATCACAACTGCGCGAGGCTGGCGGTAAACGGGCTTGCCCGCTTGCCAGCGACCGGTCTTTTATTTAATATTTTTGTTAAATACAGAATGAGGCAAACATGCAGCCGAACCTGGCCACCACATTTGCCGCCCTTGGCGACCCGACGCGCCTCGCCATACTTCAGCGCCTGCTAGCCGAGGGCGAGCGCACGGTTGGCGAGATCGCGAAGGACTGCCCGATGTCGCTGCCCGCGGTGTCGCGCCACATTCAGGTGCTGGAAAAGGCCGGCCTGATCGAACGCCGTGTCAGGCGGCAGTGGCGGGTGTGCCGGGCGCGCCCGCAAGCCCTGGAAATGGTCGCCGACTGGGTGGAGGTCCAGCGCGCTTTCTGGACCGCTTCTCTCGACCGCCTTGACGAAATGTTGACCCGGCAGCACCCGGACGCAAAGAAGGACTAGTGCCATGGCACAAGCCGAACCCCGCCCCGCGAAGCACACCGATGCTGCTAGCGGCCGCATCCTGCATATCGAACGCCGCATCGGCGGCTCGCCGGAAGCGGTGTTCGATGCCTGGATAACGCCTGAAATCCTCGCCCGCTGGTGGGGGCCGGAAGGCTTCACCGTGCCCGAACAGTCCCATGACCTGCGCGTCGGCGGCACCTGGCGCACCGTCATGCTATCGCCACAAGGCGAGCGTCACATTGTCTCCGGCGTTTACCGCGAGATCTCGCGCCCGCGCCGCCTCGCCTTCACCTGGGCCTGGGACCAGGACGATGGCAGCCGCGGCCACGAAACGCTGGTGACCATCGAATTGAGTGCCAAGGGCGAGGGAACATTGCTCAAGCTGACCCAGGCCGAATTCGCCGAAACCGAACATCGCGACAACCACCGCCTCGGCTGGGACAGTTCGCTGAACGATCTGCAAAGGATTTTTGGCTGACAGGGGAGCACGACAGCAGGGCGGCCGGCCTTCTGACGCCGGACCGCCGATCAATCGGAGGAATGGACATGGCTGGAATTCCGCAAGGATTCAGTACGATTACCCCCAACCTGCTCATCGACGGTGCCGACAAGGCGATCGCCCTCTACCAGAAGGCCCTGGGCGCGAGCCTCGACGGCCGCTTCCCGACCCCGGACGGCAAGAAGGTCATGCACGCCGCCATGACTATCGGCACCTCCAAGATCTTTCTCGGCGACCCGGGACCCCACGACCCGCGCATGCCGCCCGGTGCGAAAGGCTCATCGGTCAGCCTCTATCTCTATGTCGCCGATTGCGACGCCGCCTACAAGAAGGCCGTTGCCGCCGGCATGACCGGTGCCAGCGCGCCAGCCGACATGTTCTGGGGCGACCGCACCGGCGTTGTCGCCGACCCCTTCGGCTACCGCTGGGTGCTGGCGACCCGCATGCGCGAGGTTAGCGAAGCGGACATGAAAAAAGCGATGGAAAACGCCTGACGCATCAGCCCGCGCTGCCGGCATCCGGCCGGCGGCGCGGCGAGCGCGCCCGCCGGCAGCTTTTTGCCCCCGGCCCGATCTCCCGCTAGACTCGTCCTTCGGGACCTATTGCCAAGGGAGAAACAGCCGATGAGAGCACTCTGTTTCCTACGTTCATCCATTGGCGCCGGCACCATGGCGGCGGCACTGGCTGCGATGTGGCTGGCGCTGGCCCCGCTCGCGGCCCTGGCCCAGGGAGAACCGGCCAACCGCAATGAGATCTTTCAGATCCAGTTTCGTCTCAACCAACTCGGGTTCTCCGCCGGCGAACCGGATGGCAGCGCCGGACCGCAAACCAAGAAGGCCGCCGCCGCCTTTGCCGCCGCCGGGGGCGATGCCGCAGAAGGTGCCATGACAGCCGCCCTGCTCGCGCGACTGGAGGAAAAGACGCGAGACATCGAAGGATGGAAGCGCGCCGACGGCACCATCGACTTCCTTGTCTTTACCGACGAAGGAACGCCCCTGATCTTCAAGGTCATTGCCGTCGGCCAGATCCACAAGAGTCCGGACACCACCTATGTCCGCGACCGCGAGCGCGACGGCAGCCCGATCTATTCAAACAGTTTCCGTGTTTCCCATATGAGCGGAACCGGCAACATTCCTCTCGCCGCCGGATCCGCCTTCGGCTACCGGGTGCAGATCACGCCGCCGCCGCGCGGGCAGAGGCTCCAGATCGACCACATCGTTTTCGTGCCCGAACCGCGCCCGGACGGCAAGGTGGACTTCCGCCCCCACCCCTATCAGCATGTCTATCTCAAGCGCCCCGGCAGCACCAAGCGCTACTGGTACTGGCATTTCGAGCGCACGCCATCGACGGCACCGGCCGGAACCTGGCGTTTTGCGCTCACCAATCGCGGCCAGACCCTGATATCGCGCGATTTCGAACTGGTTAGGCCCTAGCAGAGAGGATGCGGCGCGGCGAGCGCGCCGAAACCTCGAAGATAGCTACCCTGGCGCCGCAATGGCGCCTCAGCAGGGCGGCGAGGTCTTCTGCCGCCGCCTGTTCGTCGCCCCAACCGTTCGATTGCACGGTGACGATGGCGCTGGCCGTCGCCTCGCCCACCAGCGAGCGCGCGTCCTGGCGCCAGTTCCAGCGCCGGCACAGCACCTTCTCGCCGTCGGCATAGACCACTTCTCCGTCCTTGGGCGCCGCCTCCTGCCCACCCTCGCCTTCCCCCGCCATGTCACGGAAGCTGTCACCGGGCCGCGCATAGCGGAAGCGGATATCGCCGGCAATCTTGTCCAGATCGTCGGCGCCAAGCGGGAGAACATGGGAAAGGGAAACCGCGTTATAGGCGTCGACGAAGGAGTTGATGCGCGCCAGCTCCCGCCCGGCGAGCACATTCTTCACCAGCCGCTCGACCGAGGAGCGATAGCTGGTGCGCTTGATGCCGAACTGGCGATAGGCCCGCCGCCAGGCCTCGATACCCGGAATTTCCGACAGTTCCATTCCCGCCCATCGCTTGCGGCATTCAGCCTCGCGGCGCGCGATTTCTTCATCCAGCCCTTGCCCCCGCGCGCTTGAAATCGCAAGTTCACCGGCAATGAGGACGCAGGCCCGGAAAGCGGGGAAGTCGGCGGCAATGTCGCTGATGTCGATATCCATGGCTTTTGGCTATCCCGCCTGCCGCGACGACACAAGAGAGAGGCGGAACCAAGATGGCTGACAACACCAAGGCACCCCGCGAAGGCGAGATCGCGATCGAGCTGCCCCCGGCCAACGATGCCGGGCTGGTCTTCATCGGCCGCATCCATACGCCCTGGAAGGATCGCGGCCAGGCGCCGCGCAACACCATGGGCACCGAGGAGGTCTGCACCGTCGAGCTTGACCCGCGTTACGTCCAGGGCCTCGCCGGCCTTGAAACCTGTAGCCACGTCATCCTGCTCTACTGGCTCGACCAGTCGCGCCGCGACCTCATCGTGCAGCGCCCGCGCCACTCGAAGGAATCGCGCGGCACCTTCTCGCTGCGCTCTCCGGTGCGCCCCAACCCCATCGGCCTGGCGGTCGCCGATCTCATTTCCATCGACGGCAACATTCTCACCATCCGCCATATCGACTGTTTCGACGGCACGCCGCTGATCGACATCAAGCCCTATTTCGCCAGCACCGATTCGAAGCCGGAAGCCGAGGTCGGCTGGCGCAAGAAGGAACTGACGCCGCAATCGTGATTTGCGGCCGCCATTGGCTTTGCGGCCATCGGCCGCATCGGCCAGCAGGATAACTCCGGTCCGGTGCAGAAAAATGCATTGGACCGCCCCCGATTCACCACCTCTTTACCGTCTTTGCCTTATTTTTTTCACGAGCTTCGGTTAACAGACCCGTACCGATGGACCGGACGGGGCGTGCCGAGGGATTGACGGCGGTGCCCGTCGCCCGCAATCATAAGCGGGAGGGATGTGACAAAGGGGGGCGGAAGCTGAGGCTTCCGCGGAATGTGATCGCCATGCGCAAGCACATTGATCTTGCTGCCGCCGGTTCGGCGGCCATTTCGCGCCGCGCCGCATTGACCGGCGCTGCGGCTTTGCTCGCGGTGGGCACAGCGGCAAGGCCGGCCAGCGCCGAGGTCGGGCCGGCGGTGCGCTTCATGCAGCAGATTTCCAAGGATTTCTTCGCCGCCGCCCATGCCAAGACGCCGGCCTCCTTCCTGCGCGCTATCAAGCGCCATGCCGATATTCCGGCCATTTCGAACTATTCGCTCGGCGACTACTCGTCGAAGCTCGAGCCGCAATTGCACCCGCGCCTCAATCGCGGCGTCGCCGAGTTCATGGCCCGCTTCTTCGCCAGCCAGGCCGAGATCTATCCGGTAAAGAGCGCCGAGATCAACGGCGAGCGCCCTTACAGCAAGGAAGAGGTCATCGTCGCCACCAAGGTGCACCTGGAATCGGGCACGTCCTACGCCGTCGACTGGCTGCTGGTCGAGGCAGGAACGAGCTTCAAGATCCGCGACGTCCGCGTCATGGGCTTCTGGCTTTCGCCGTTCCAGCGCACCCTTTTCGTGCGCTACATCGCCGACAATGGCGGCGACGTGAAGGCGCTGCTCTCCGCGCTCAGGGTCTGAGCCGCCTAATACACGCCGGCAAATACGCTCCTCCGCCGCCCCGGCTATCGCCGGAATGACGGTGAATTACGGGAATTGCCAGCAGAAACCGCCGCCCCCTCCTAGCGCGTCAGCTTCTTGTACTTGATGCGTTTCGGGATCGTCGAATCGATGCCGAGGCGGCGCTTCTTGTCCTCTTCATAGGATTCGAAATTGCCCTCGAACCATTCGACATGGCTGTCGCCCTCGAAAGCGAGGATATGCGTCGCCAGGCGGTCGAGGAACATGCGGTCATGGCTGATAATGACGGCGCAGCCGGCGAAATCCTCCAGCGCGTCTTCCAGCGCCGAAAGGGTTTCGGTGTCGAGGTCATTGGTCGGCTCATCGAGGAGGAGCACATTGGCGCCCGATTTGAGCATCTTGGCCAGATGCACCCGGTTGCGCTCGCCGCCCGACAGCGACCCGACCTTCTTCTGCTGGTCGCCGCCCTTGAAATTGAACGAACTGACATAGGCCCGCGCATTGACCTCGCGCTTGCCCAGCTTGATCACCTCATTGCCGTCCGAGATTTCCTCATAGACGCTTTTCTTGCCGTCCAGCGCATCGCGCGACTGGTCGACATAGCCCAGATGCACCGTCTCGCCGATACGGAAATCGCCCTTGTCGGGCTGTTCCTGCCCCGTGATCATGCGGAACAGCGTCGTCTTGCCGGCGCCGTTGGGCCCAATCACGCCGACAATGCCGCCGGGGGGAAGCTGGAAGGAAAGATCGTCGATGAGCAGCCTGTCGCCATAGCCCTTGGCGACATGATCGGCCTCGATCACGACATCGCCAAGCCTCTCGCCGGGCGGAATGATGATCTGCGCCGTGCCGGGCGCGCGCTCCTCGTTGCGCCGCAGCAGTTCGTCATAGGCCTTGATACGCGCCTTCGACTTGGTCTGCCGCGCCTTGGGGCTGGCGGCAATCCATTCGCGCTCCTGGGCCAGCGCGCGCTGGCGCGCCGCGTCCTCGCGCCCCTCATGGGCCAGCCGCTTCGCCTTCTTCTCCAGATAGGCCGAATAATTGCCCTCATAGGGAATGCCGCGGCCACGGTCGAGTTCCAGGATCCAGCCCGTCACATTGTCGAGGAAGTAGCGGTCATGGGTGACGATCAGGATGGCGCCGGGATAGGATTCCAGATGGCCTTCCAGCCAGGCCACCGATTCCGCATCGAGATGATTGGTCGGCTCGTCGAGCAGCAGCAGGTCGGGCTGCTCCAGCAGCAGGCGGCACAGCGCCAGGCGCCGCCGCTCGCCGCCTGACAGCGTGGTGACGTCGGCATCGCCCGGAGGGCAGCGCAGCGCGTCCATGGCCTGCTCGACCTGCGAATCGAGATCCCAAAGATTCTTGGCGTCGATCTCGTCCTGGAGCCTGGACGCTTCCTCGGCCGTGTCATCCGAGTAATTCATCATCAGTTCGTTATAGCGGTCGAGAATGGCCTGCTTGGCGGCAACCCCGACCATGACATTGCCGAAAGCGTCCTTGGCCGGATCGAGTTCCGGCTCCTGGGCGAGATAGCCGACGCTGGCACCCTCGGCGATCCAGGCCTCGCCCTGAAACTCGGTGTCCAGCCCGGCCATGATCCGCATCAATGTCGACTTGCCCGAGCCGTTCGGCCCCAATACGCCGATCTTGGCGTCGGGATAAAAGGACAGGTTGATGTTTTCGAGTACCTTCTTGCCCCCCGCATAAGCCTTTGAAAGCCCCTGCATATGGTAGATGAACTGTCGCGCCATCGTGTCCTGAATCCATGAAGAAAGACGTGGTCCGGCCCCTGCCCTTCAGCGGCGCCGTGCAGGCGGACTTGTACCCCAGAGCGGGCACAGGTCAATGGCCGCGATGCGACCGCCGCCGCAAAACTGGTTAACTTGCTGTCAACCAGTGCCAATTAACGTTCCCGATGAGGGGAAAATATATCCGGGGGACGATAGAAGATGTGGTTGCGCAGAGCAAAGCCGGCCGCCAGCTCAGCCGTGGCGGACGCTGCTCAAGAACATTCCTTTGCGCCGGCGGACGATCCGCATGCGCCGGCATTGGCAAAGCTGGAGATTGCCGGCATCGAACAGGGGCTTCTGGCGCTGCGCGAGGGCCGCTACAATGATGCCCGCGGCCTGCCGGGCCACATAGGCCAATCCATCGAAGCGCTGGCCGACAGCCTCGAAGCCTTCGGCATGGAGACCATCAAGCGCACCGTCGAATCGTCCTGGCAGTCCGGCGAAACGATGATCGCCATCGCTTCCATGGCCACCGATCTGGATGGTGTCAGCAACAATGCCGGCACCATTTCCTCAACCGCCGCCGAGATGTCGCAGACTGTCAGCAACATCGCCCAGATGGGCAATTCCGCCGCCGAGGACGCAGCGGCGGCACGTCATGAAACCGACGAAAGCATTGGCCGTGTCGATACCGCCGGCACCGCCATGAGCACCATCAGCGAAGAGGTGCGCGACATGCGCGAGCGCCTCGATGTGCTCCAGCGCGCCGTCGATCAGATTGCCGACATGACCCAGACCATCGAGGACATTTCGAGCCAGACCAACCTCCTGGCGCTCAATGCCACCATCGAGGCGGCGCGCGCCGGCGAGGCCGGGCGCGGCTTTGCCGTCGTTGCCAGCGAGGTCAAGGCGCTGTCGCAGCAGACCGCCAGCGCCACCGAGCAGATCCGCGACCGCACCAATGCGCTGACCAGCGAAATGAGTGCGATGATGTCGGCGATCCAGAAAAACGCCGAGTCGGTCCAGGGCGCCGAGGAAATCGTCTCCGAAGTCTCCAGCCGCTTCCACGGCGTTGGCGAGCAGATTGCAGGCGTATCCAGCCGCATCAGCGAAATGGCGGCGGCGCTGGACCAGCAGAAAGGCGCCACCGAGGAAATCTCGAGGGCCATCGGCACAATCGCCGAGGAAGCCAAGCGCAGCCGCGGCACCGCCAAGAAGATCGCCCAATACTCGTCCCAGACCGGCAACCTGATCGGCCAGCAATTCGCCCAGCTCAATCGTCTCGACATTCACAACGGTCCGCTGGAAATGGCCAAGGCCGAGCACATGCTGATCAAGAAGCGCATGGCCGAGGTCATCGCCGGTTTCCGTACCCTCAGCTTCGACAAGGTGCCGGTGTCGACCGAGTGCGCGCTGGCGAAATGGTCGATGTCGCACCTGCATCCCCAATATCGCGAAAGCGCGCAGCACAACGCCCTCAAGGACGTGCACAAGCGCTTCCACGATACCGCCCGTGCCGTACTCGCCGACTGCAACGAGGGTAGACAGGCGCAGGCCAGGGAAAAGTTCAGATTGCTCGACGGCCTGCTCGAGGAACTCGTCGCCGCCATCGACCGGCTCGAGGCAACGGCGAAAGAACGGATCGCCTGAAGACGGGCGGTCCGCGGCGCCGGCTCACCTCCAGAGCCGGCGGCTTGCCACCTTCGCGCCTTCGACCAGCGACGCCAGCTTGGCCCACACGATCGAGGGATGGAATTCCTCCGAACCGGCGAAGGTGGCAAAGCCGCAATCGGCGCTGGCCAGAACATTTTCGCGCCCCACCGCCTGGGCGAAACGCTCGATACGGTCGGCAATCGTCTCCGGGTGCTCGACGACCAGGCTGGAATTGGTGATGACGCCGGGAATGAGCACGGTATCGGCGGGCAGATCGACCTCGGCCCACACCTTCCACTCATGCTCGTGGCGCGGATTGGCGGCCTCGAAGGAGAAGCCCCCCGCCCTGACCTGGAGCATGATGTCGATCATGTCCTTCAGTTCCATATCGTGCACCCGCGGCCCCATATTGATGCCGTAGCAGGTGTGGAAGCGGACCTTTTCGCGCGGAATGCCGCGCAGGGCATGGTTGAGCGCCTCGACCCTGAGCCGCGCCCATTGGCGGCACTGCTCCACGGAAAGGTCGGGCCGGGTGATGTAATAGGTGACAAGGCGCGGATCGTCGATCTGCACGATCAGCCCGGCATCGGTGATGGCCTTGTATTCCTCCGCCATGGCCTCGGCGATTGCGAACAGATAGTCCTCTTCGCTGGAATAATGCAGGTTGGCCTGCCATTCCTCGACATTTGACGGCGACACCGAGGGCAGGAACAACTCGCGGTAGTCCAGTCCCTCGGCGGCCCTTTTGAGGTTCTCGATATCGGCGGCGATCTGGTTGTGGCCGGTGTAGCGGATCGGCCCGGTACAGGCCAGATGCACCGCCAGCGCCGAAGCCTTGGTCGAACTCCGTGCCGCCTTTTCATAGAATTCGGGGAAACTGCGCGCTTCGCGCGTCTCCCCCCAGGGGCTGCCCGACGGCGCCGCCGCGTTGCGCTCGAAGCCGCCCAGCCGGTCATTGACATAATTGACGAAACTCGGCTTTCCGACCTCGCCATCGGTGATGACATCGAGGCCGGTTTCGACCTGGCGGCGCACGCATTCGCCCACCGCGTCGCGAACCCGCGCCGCGAAAGCCGCCTCATCGCCCCGCGAGCCGGACATGCGCGCATTGAGCATTTCGAGCAGATCGTCGGGCCGTGGCAGGCTGCCGACATGGGTGGTCAGGATCCGGTCGGTGCTGCGCTGCATGTCTCCCCCTTTTTGCCATTCGATCGCCCTTGACCCGGCGCGAACCTAGCCAAACGAAAAAGGATTGCGCCGGCAATTGCAAAGGAATTCGGCCCAAGGGCGGAAACCGGCAGGCAAAACAAAACGGGCGCCAGCGACGCCCGTTCTGAAAGCTCCGGTTTCTTGCTCCCGCCGGCCCTGGAGGGGCGACGGGACGCGGCCAGCCTAGAGGGCGTAGCGGTCGATATCGCGTTCCAGCTGGTCGGTCATCATGCCGCCATTCATCTGCGCGAGCTGGGCGATCTTGCGCTCGGCCTCGCGCTCGCGCGCCTCAACGATAAAGGCCAACACACGCGAGAAAAACCCGCGCTTTGCGGCGCCGCTTTCGGCCCGCGCGGAAAGCTTTTCGACATGGGAAAAGGTTGCGCTTATAGCCATGACAATCTCCTGAATGAAGCCCGGCTGATTGCCCGGCCTGTACATTAGCGTTGTCAGGAATATATGTGGTTGCACCGCACAGCAGAAGTTGCTGCACCGCATTTCAGCCATGCGCCATACGCATGGCTCTGTCATCAAGATGTCATCCGCGATGATCGAGGCCGATGTCCAGCGCCTTGTTGGAATGGGTCAGCCAACCGATCGAAATCAGGTCGACGCCGCTGGCGGCAATGGCGGGCGCGGTTTGCGGCGTGATGCCGCCCGAAGCCTCGGTGATCGCCCGTCCGGCCACCAGTTCGACCGCGCGGGCCAGTTGCGCCGGTCCCATATTGTCCAGCAGCACGGCGTCGGTGCCCACCTCCAGCGCCTCCTCGAGCTGCGCCAGGGTATCGACCTCGACCTCGATCTTGACCAGATGCCCGACATGGGCGCGCGCGCCGGCCACCGCCGCGGCAATTCCGCCAGCGACCGCGATGTGGTTGTCCTTGATCAGCACCGCGTCGTCGAGACCGTAGCGATGGTTGGAGCCGCCGCCGACCCGTACGGCATATTTCTGCACGATACGCAGGCCGGGAATGGTCTTGCGGGTAGTGACGATGCGGGCGCGATGGCCGCGCACGGCATCGACGATCTGGCGCGTGGTCGAGGCAATGCCGCTCAAATGGGAAAGGAAATTGAGCGCTACCCGTTCCCCGGTCAGTATGCCGCGTGCCGGTCCCCTGACATGGGCGATGACATCGCCGGGTCCAATCGCGGCGCCGTCGCCACGCACAGTCTCGAAGTCGATTTCCGGCTCGATCAGGTTGAAGGCGATACGCGCCAGATCCAGCCCGGCCACCACGCCTTGCTGGCGCGCGACCAGCGCGGTTTCAGCGCGCGCCTCCAGCGGCACGATCGAGTCCGTGGTCACGTCTCCGGCGCGGCCGAGATCCTCCAGAAGAGCCGCCCGCACCATGGGTTCGATGAGGATGGGGGCGAGCGGGGCAATGGTCATGGGCGGGTTCAAGCTCCGATGGCGACGGCGCTCTGGCGCTCGAGGATGTTGCGAGCCATCGCCTCGGCGTCGTGGAGGCGCAGGGTAAGCCGGTGGCCCCAGGCCGGGTCATGGGCCGGAAAATCGCGCCGCGCATGGCTGCCGCGGCTTTCCTCGCGCATCAGCGCCGCCGCCGCCACTATCAGCGCCACCGCCGCCGGGTCGGCCGCCGGCGAATTGCTTTTGGCCAGCGGCGCCAGGGCGGCGACAGCCGATTCCAGCAAGGAGCGCTCGCGCAGCACGCCGACCTTTTCGTCCATGATCTGGCGCACCGGCCCGGCATCGGGCGCCGGCGGCAGTTCCATGGCGGGCAGCAGCGCCGGGACGCGGACGCGGGTTTGCGCCGCGATGACGCTCTCGGCGACAAAGCGGGCGCATACGGCGGCCTCGAGAAGCGAATTGCTGGCCAGCCGGTTGGCGCCATGCAGCCCGGTGGCCGCCGCCTCGCCGCAGGCCCACAGTCCTGCCAGCGAACTGCGCCCATTGGCATCGACGGCAATGCCGCCCTGGGCGTAATGGGCGGCGGGAACGACCGGTATCGGCTGGCGCGCCGGATCGATGCCGGCGGCGCGGCACTTGGCGGCAATGGATGGGAAACGGGCCTCGAAGCGTGGCCCCAGCGCCCGGCGCGCATCGAGAAAGGTGCGGTGCCCCTTTGCCCGGTGGTCGAAAACCGCCCGCGCGACAATGTCGCGCGGCTCGAGCTCGGCCCGGCCCTGGCCGGCCAGAAACCGGTCCCCTGTCTCGTCGATGAGGATGGCGCCCTCGCCCCGCACCGCCTCGCTGACCAGCGGCATCGGATCAAGTCCGGTATCGAGCGCGGTGGGGTGAAACTGCACGAATTCCATGTCCGCCAGCGCCGCCCCTGCGCGCGCCGCCAGCGCCAGGCCCTGGCCGATGGCGCCGCGCGGGTTTGTGGTCTGGCGATAAAGCCCGCCAAGGCCGCCGCTGGCCATCACGATATGGCGGCTGGCAAGGGTCAGCGGCCCCTGCGGACCGGCGGCCAGCAGCCCGACCACCGCGCCGTCATGGGTCAGCAGGCGGCGCGCCTCGACCCCTTCCATCAGCGTGATCGAGGGCGCGCTGCGTGCCGCTTCGATCAGCGCGCGCATGATCTCCTGCCCGGTGCCGTCGCCCTTGGCATGGACGATGCGGTGGCGGCTGTGGGCGGCCTCGAGGCCAAATTCCAGCGCCCCGGCGGCATCGCGGTCGAAGGCAACGCCGCGCCGCGCCAGTTCCTCGATCGCCTCGCGCGCGGCCGAAGTAATACGCGATACCGTCTGCGGATCGCACAAGCCGTCGCCGGCGGCAAGGGTGTCGGCGGCATGGAGGGCGGGGGCATCATCGGGGCCTAGGGCGGCGGCAATTCCGCCCTGTGCCCAGCCGCTGGCCGCCCCGGTGCCCAGCGGCGCCTTCGTCAGCACGATCGCCGGATGGGGCGCCAGATGCAGCGCCGTCATCAGCCCGGCGAGGCCGGCGCCGACAATGATCACCGGTTCGTTGAAATCGGTGAGAAAACCGGGAGCAAGATGGGCCAAGGGAGCGCCCTCAGATTTCCAGCATGCGCTCGACGGCAAGGCGGGCACGCGCCGCCACCGCCGGGTCGATGGTGACCTCGTGGGTCATGGTTTCCAGCGAGCGCCGGATCTTTGGCAGCGTGATCCGCTTCATGTGCGGGCACATATTGCAGGGCCGGATGAAATCGATTTCCGGATACTGCGCCGCGACATTGTCGCTCATCGAGCATTCGGTCACCAGCACCACCTTCTTGGGCCGTTCGCGGCCGACAAAATCGATCATGTTGGCGGTCGAGCCGGAAAAGTCGGCCTCGGCCACGACCGAGGGCGGGCATTCGGGATGGGCGACCACGACCAGGCCGTCATGGGCCTCGCGCATCTCGCGGATTTCCGCCGGGGTGAACTGTTCGTGAACCTCGCAGCGCCCCGGCCAGGTGATGATCTCGACCCCGGTTTCGGCGGCGATATTCTGCGCCAGATATTCGTCGGGCAGCATGATGACGCGCGCAACGCCAAGGGATTCGATCACCTTGCGGGCGTTGCCGGACGTGCAGCAGATGTCCGATTCCGCCTTCACCGCCGCCGAGGTGTTGACATAGGTCACCACCGGCACGCCGGGATATTTCGCCCGCAGGCCGCGAATGTCTTCGGCGGTGATCGAGGAAGCGAGCGAGCACCCGGCCTCAAGATCCGGAATAAGCACGCGCTTTTCCGGATTGAGCAGCTTGGCCGTCTCGGCCATGAAATGAACGCCGGCGAGAACGATGGTCTCGGCATCGACAGTCATCGCCTCGCGCGCCAGCGCCAGGCTGTCGCCGGAAATATCGGCGACGCAATGGAAGATCTCGGGGGTCTGGTAGTTATGGGCCAGGATGACCGCGTTGCGGCTTTCCTTGAGGGTCAGGATGGCGTCGATATCCTTGGCGAATACCGGCCATTCCACCGCCGGGATCAGCGTCTTCACACGCTCGTAGAGCGGCGCGGTGCGCGCCAGCGGGTCGGAAGGATTGACTGCTATGTTCATGGCCCCACCTTATACTCATATTGAGTATTTACTAGGTCAAAGAAAGCGGGCAACCGATGCCCATAGCTTCATATGCTACATATGAGCATAAGAATCAAGTGCGATTTGTCTCCGCCCGCTCCCGGCCAGCCTTCAGCCAGCCTTCAGCCAGCCTTCAGCCAGCCCTCAGCCCGCTCCTAGCCAGCCTTCAGCCAGCCCCGGCGCGCGGACCGAACAGGATGATGGCGGCGCCGATGAGACAAAAGGCGGCGCCGGCGCTGTCCCAGCGGTCCGGGCGCACGCCCTCCACGCCCCATAGCCAGGCCAGCGACGCGGCAATGTAGACGCCGCCATAAGCGGCATAGGCGCGCCCGGCGAAGGGAACCTCGGCCAGGGCAAGCAGCCCGGCAAAGGCCATCAGCGAGATCACGCCCGGCACCAGCCACCAGATCGGCTTGTCCAGCCTGAACCAGCCCCAGAAGGCGAAACAGCCCGCGATTTCGGCAATCGCTGCGCCGATATAGGCGGCAATGGAATTCATCTCTCCCGCCTCCCTGCCCAGACAACGCAAATCGGTGCGGCGGCGCGCGACCAGGCCACGTTCAGGCGGAGCGCGAAAGCGGCAACTGGGTTGCCGCGACGACGCGCTCCAGCAGCACCTCGCGGCGGAAGCGGAACAGCTTGGCCGGGCGCCCGCCGGTTTCCGCCAGCATCTTGCCGGTTTCTTCCACCAGGCCCTGCTGGTCGATGAGGCGGCGGAAATTCTGCTTGTGCAGGCGCCGCCCCGCCAGCGCCTCCACCGTGCGCTGCAATTGCAGCAGCGTGAAGCTCGGCGGCATCAGTTCGAACACCACCGGGCGGTATTTGATCTTGGCCCTCAGGCGGCCGATCCCGGTGGCCAGGATGCGGCGATGGTCGTGCATCATCGCCTCGCCCGGCAGCGGATTGGCAATCGGCTGGCGCCGCCCCGCCGCCGGCACCAGGCGCGCCTCGTAGAGCAGTTCATAGCGTTGCAGCGCCAGTTCCTCGTTCCAGTTGCGCTCCTCGGCCCCGAAACTGGCTTCGACACGCTGCGCCCGCTCGCGCCGGGTAGCCGCATCGGGGCTGGCGTCGATCCATGCCCGGAGCCGGGGCAGGATTTCCCCGCCCAGCATTGCCGGCGCGCCGTCGCGCCAGTCCTCCCACGGCAAAAAGCGGTACCAACTCGCCCAGCCCGGGCCGTCGCCGCCGGAAGACTTGGTTTCCCGTGTCAGGCCCAGATAGCTGATGGAGATGACGCGTTTCGAGGAATCCAGGGTGCGGTCACGGTCGGCGAAGGTATAAAGCTGCTCCAGATAACCGAGTGAATGGTGGGTCTGGCGCTCAACCCAGGTGCGCAAGCCGCCCTGCAAGGTGCGGTGCTCGCTCTCCAGCGGGCCGGACGGCAGCGCCCTGCCGTCGAGAATGGTCAGCACGCGCGGCTCCTCGTCGGTGACCGCCACCAGCACCGCCGTCAGCTCGATCGCCGTGCTATTGCGGTCAGCCTCGCCCAATTCGCCCCTTCCCGCCGGCTTTGCCCCGGCGCCTCATGAAAATATGTCTCAACCTCAATCGCGGGACTCCGCGTGGCGGCGGTGGCCGCGAGCCTGCCCCGGCAGCGGCGCCCGGTCACCGGTCATCGAGTCGCCAGTCATCGAGTCGCCGTTCATTATGCCACAATTGCGGCCGCGCCGCGCCAGAGCCGCGCTGCGCCGCGGTAGATGCCGCGACAATGCCCGGAAACCGCAATACTGGTGAAACCCGTCAGGCAGGGAGCAAAATGCAAGAGGGCGGCAGGCCCAAACAACGCGGGGGCCGCGCCCAGCGCGGCCCCCATACGCTTCCGGCCTTGGACGTGCCCCGTCAACCGGCCTGTTAAACTCGCTGCCCGCAGGCCGCCGCCGGCGGCGGCCGCCATCCCCACACCTGGGAGCACCGCGGGACCTAGCGGAAAGTCTTCTACTTCCTTGTCACTTGGGAATTGATCCATATCAATTTTTGGATAATACGCACCCCCCTGACACTGCCGCGCACCTGGCGGAACAGTGCCAAAAGGCGCTGCGCCAAAGCGGACCAGGAAAAGGGAAACAAAAAAGCGGCGGAGCGCTGGTGATATTCAAAAATGTGGCAACTGGACGCACCCGCTGCGCAGTTGACCTAAGGATACTGGCGGTCGATGCCCATATTGTGGCATACCTGTACCGGCGGTAATAAAAAAAAGCGCATGCCCGAGGGGGGCGGCAAAGGCCGGAGATACTTTTGGAAAGCCACAAGAGAATGTTGCGCATCCTCGATCTTTTCGAGGAGCATAATGAGGGCTGGTCGGCAGAACAATTACACGCGGTACTGGGCTATAGCCGGTCGACTCTCTACAGATATCTGAAAATGCTCACGGATTCCGGGCTGTTGACCTCGCTTCCGGGCATCGGCTACGCGCTTGGGCCGCGCATTATCGAACTCGACTACCGGATCCGCACCGGCGATCCGCTGATCCGCGCCGCCAAGCCGCTGATGCAGGAACTGGTCAAGGAGTTCCCCGGCACCGCCCTGCTGTGCCGACTTTATCGCGACAAGGTGCTTTGCGTCCATCAGGAAAGCGGCAGCGATGCTTTCCAGAGCAATTTCGAGCGCGGCTGCATCCGCCCGCTGTCCAGGGGCGCCGCCTCCCTGATCATACTCGCCAACCTGCCCGCCCACCGGCTGCTCCGTTTGCAGCGCGACAACGCGGAAGAATTCGCCAAGGCCGGCCTGGGCGCCGACCTCGCCGCGGTCAGAACCGGACTTAAGAAATACCGCCAGCGCGGCTGGGCCGAGACCCATGGCCAGGTTACCCCGGGGGGAACGGGAATTGCGGCAGCGCTGTTTGACGGCGGCAACGAAGTTCACGGCAGCCTCATCCTGACCACCGCAAGCGACGGGCTGAGCGAGGAGCGCATCCGCACCATTGCCCAGCGCGTCACCTTCTATGCCCGCATCATCAGCAACTCGCTCGGCAGCACCCGGCACAAGGGCTGAAGGACGGCTGCGGGGGAACGGGGCGACGACAAGACCGCCGGTAGCCGGGCCGTCCGGGCGCGGCCGGCCGCCAATTTCGCCGCAGCGCCGGCAAGGCCATTGACCGTTTCGATTTCGTTCATAATCTCCTGACCCGCCGGGGGATCTCGAAGATCCTGTAACCGGCGACCCCGCGCCGTCCCGGGCATGGCGGAGCGGGCCGGGTCGCCCCGCTGATCGGAGACAAGATCTTGCACAATCGGACTCAAGGCCGGGACGCCGCTACCGCGTCAGCCATCCCTGCGTCGCCACGCCCGCAGCCGCGCCGCCCCATGATCTGGTTCGAGGTCGACGACGTCGTTCGCTATTTTCTGACTGCCCGCCAGCCCACCGGCATCCAGCGCGTCGTCAGTGAAATCCTCGCGGCCGGAATCGGCGAGGCCGGTGAATTGCGCGGCCGCTTCGCCCTGTGCCGCTTCCGCGCCAGCAATGGCCGCCTCGAACCCATCCCGGCGGCCGAATTCGCCCGCATTTCAGCCGGGGCAAGGCGCGCGCTGCGCACCGGCAGCCGCGCCAGCGCCTGGCAGCGCGCCCATGCCCTGCTGCACCACGGCGTCTTTGTCGCCGCCAACGTTCTCCGCGCCCGCCTTCGCGATCTGTTCGCCAGCCGCGGCCGCGACCGCGCATTCGCCCGCCTCGTCCAGCCCGGCGATATTCTGGTCAGCCTGGGCGCCACCTGGGGCCACCGCAATTTCGCCGAACGGCTGAAAGAGGCCAAGACCCGCTACGGGCTGCGCTACGCCATGATGGTTCACGACATCATTCCCGCCTCGAACCCGGAATTGTGTTCGCCCGCCCATGTCGCCAATTTTACCGGGTGGCTGGCGGCCACGGCGCGCGAAACAGACCTCTTCTTCACCCCCTCTAAATTCAGCGCCGCCACCCTGAGTGCCTATTCCAGGGCGAAGGGCTGGCCCGGCAAGCCGGTGTTTCCGGTTCGCTTCGGCACTGGATTTCGCAGCCAGCCCGCCGGCCCCACGCCGCTACGGCTCGAAATCACCGAGCCTTTCGTACTCAAGGTATCGACCATTGAGATCCGCAAGAACCACCGCCTGCTTGTCGATGTCTGGCGCCGGCTCATCGAGCGCCATGGCAAGGACGCGGTGCCCCCGCTCGTGCTTGTCGGCCGCGTCGGCTGGCAGGTGGACGACGTGATGAAGGATCTTGCGGCCAGCGACTACCTGGGCGGCAAGGTCATCATTTTCTCTTCGGTTTCCGACGAGATGCTGGCCGCCTATTACCGCGCCTGCCTGTTCACGGTCTTTCCCAGCATGGCCGAGGGCTGGGGGCTGCCGGTGGAGGAGTCCTTCGCCCATGGCAAATACTGCATCTGTTCCAGCGCCAGTTCGGTGCCAGAGGTCGGCGGCGATTTCGCCGACTATTTCGACCCCGCCGATTTCGGCCAGGCCTATGACCTGATCGAGCGCGCCATTTTCGAGCCCGGCTTCGTCAAATCCCGCGAGGAACGGCTGCGCGCCGGTTTCAAGCCGGAAAAATGGGCCGACACCTTCCGCTCCATCGTCGCCATTCTCGATACCGAACTGGCGCGCAAGGACTAGGCTCAGGCGAAACCGACCGACCGCATCGGCACACCGACGACGCCAAAGCCCACCGGGCTGCGGGCAACCCGGACATGCACCGCATTCTCCATCCAGTGCAGATGGATATGATCGGCCTGGGTGCCCTCGATGATCGAGGGCGCGAGGTAATAGTCGCCCGCGGGCAGATAGGGGAACTGAAAGCGGAACCTGGCGGCGAAGCGCTCGCCCGCCGCCATGGCCGGCGGATTTGAATAGGTCGAAAGGAAGGAATTGTCGCCGAACAGGTTCTGGCCGAAGGCATCGCGGAACATGAAACCGATGATCGGACGGCGCACTTCCCGGCTGGCCTCGCAGGTGATCCACAGCTCAACCTCCTCGCCGCCTTCGAGCCGCTCGATGACGCGCCCGTCCGGCGTGCGGTACCCGGCGTCGATCACCCGGGCGCCGCCATGGCCATGCCATGGCGCGTCGGGGCGGAACGGGCTGACGGTGATTTCGGATTTCCCAGCCCAGCGCGGGTCGCGAAAGCTTTGCGGCACTGGCAAGGCCCTGGCCGCGGCGCGGGCCGCCGCCCGGTCGGTGATCGGCGCGTCCCCCAGCCCCGCCATGGCCAGCTGGTAGACCTCGTTGACTTCCTCGCTCGGCCCCTCCGCCCGCACCGCGCCATGGTCGAGCCAGATCGAGCGCTCGCACACCGAAAGCACCGCCAGCGAGGAGTGGGAGACGAACAGCAGGGCACCGCCGGCCTCGCGAAACTGGCGCATCCGCGCCATGCACTTGCGCTGGAAGGCGGCGTCGCCGACGGCGAGAATTTCATCGACCACGAGCAGATCGGCATCGACATGCGTGGCAACGGCGAAAGCGAGGCGGGCGAACATGCCGGAGGAATATTCCCGCACCGGGCGGTCGAAATAGTCGCCGATGCCGGCAAAGTCGGCGATTGCCGGCAGCCGCGCCTGGATTTCCTTTTCCTTCAGCCCGTGCACGGCCGCATTCATCACCGCGTTTTCGCGCCCCGTGAAATCGGGGCTGAACCCGGCCCCCAGCTCCAGCAGCCCGGCGACCCGGCCATTGACGTCGACATAGCCCGAATTCGGCTTCACCGTGCGGCACAGGATCTGCAGCAGGGTCGACTTGCCCGACCCGTTGCGGCCGATGACTCCCACCGCCTCGCCGCGCGAAACCGAAATGTTCATCGGCTCCAGCGCCCAGAAGCGCTCGCCGTGGCTGGTTCCCAGAATGAGGTTGGCGGCGTGTTGCGGGATCGAGCAGCCGCGGTAATAGAACTTGCCGATCGCGGTTCCGGTTATGAGCGGCCGGCTGCTCATGATACCGCCGCGCCCAGCCGCTGGACGGAAACTTCGCGCATGGCGATATTCGCCAGCCCATAGGAGATATGCGCCGTCGATACCGTCAGGACAAAGGGTTTGGGCGCCCGCGCCACCAGCGCGTCCCCGTCCCCGCCCTGCTCCAGCAGCAACGCCTCGACGACATAGTCGTTGGAGGGCAGGAACGGCAGGGTGAAGACGAACCGCGCATCGCGCTCTTCGCCGGCCGCCATTGCCGCCGGCGCTTCGTCGCCGCCGGGCGTACGGTCGCCAAACAGCACTTGCGCGAACTTGTCGCGCACCAGGAAACACACTGAGGGCCGCGTCAGCGCCCGCGCGGCGCGGCAGGTGATACGGATTTCCACCTCCTGGCCGCCATGGGCCGGCGCCATCGGCCGCCCCTGGCCATCGACCACCTTTATGGCGGCAATCTCGCCGCCGCCGGACGGCGCCGCGAAACCGTCCGGATCGAAGCGGCCCGGCGCCGGCGCCAGCAGGTCGGCGCGGCGCAGGCAGCCGTCCACCGGGCCCTCGTCGTCATCGATGCCGCCAATGGAGAAGCTGTCGCCGTCACCCGCCAGTTTCGACATCGCGGCATGATAGAGACGGCAGACGCGGGGCGTGCGCCCCTCGGCCTCGATGCGGCCCTGGTCGAGCCAGATCGCCCGGTTGCACAGCGCCCGCACCGCCGAATCGTCGTGGGAAACGAACAGCAGCGTACCGCCGCGTTCGCAAAAGCGGCGCAGATAGCGCAGGCACTTCTGCTGGAACGCCATGTCGCCGACGGCGAGGATCTCGTCCACCACCAGAATGTCGGTGTCGACATGGATGGCCACCGAGAAGGCCAGGCGGGCGAACATGCCGGAGGAATATTCGCGGATCGGCTGGTCGATGAAGCTGCCGATGCCGGCAAAAGCCTCGATGGCCGCCATGCGCTCTTCGAATTGATGGTCCGAAAGCCCAAGAATGGTGGCGGCGAAACGGGCATTCTCGCGCCCCGTGAAATCAGGATGAAATCCCGCGCCCAGTTCCAGCAGGGCCGCCACCCGCCCGTGAACCTGAACGCTGCCGCAACTTGCCGCCAGGGTGCCGCAGATCAATTGCAGCAGGGTCGATTTTCCCGAGCCGTTGCGCCCGACGATACCGACCGCTTCGCCGCGCCGGATTTCTATATCGACGTCGCGCAGTGCCCATTTCGGCTCGCCGCGCCGGGTGCCGAAGAACAGGTCGGCGACGCGGTCCGCCTCGTTCTCGTAGCGGCCATAGGCCTTGCCGAGGCCGCGCGTCGATATGAGGACGTCAGACGACATCGGCAAATCCGGGCCTCAGGCGCATGAAGATGCCATGGCCGGCAGCCGCCCACAGCCATCCCGCCGCCAGATAGACCGCCATCCCGGCAAGGCCCGGCCAGTCGCCGAAAAACAGCGCGTTGCGCATCGACTCCAGGGGAAAGGTCAGCGGGTTGAACATCAGCACGGCGCGAAGCCCTTCCGGCACCGCCGACAGCGGATAGAACACCGGGCTCAGGAACATGAACAGCATCGTCACCAGCCCGATGAGATGGGCGATGTCGCGGATGAACACGGAAACCGCGCTGAGGATCCAGGCAAAGCCGAGGGTGAACAGGGCAAGGCCGAAAAACAGCACCGGATAGGTGATGACCGCCAGCGGCGGCAGGCCGACGATCGGCAGGTAGAAGACGGCAAGAATGGCAAGCCCGATGCCGAAACGGAAAATCGCCGATCCGACGATGGCGAAAGCGAAGATCTCGACAGGAAAGAAGATCTTCTTGATGAAGGCCTGGTTTTCGCGCATCAGCGTCGGCGCCCGCGCTACCGAGTCGAAGAAGAAGTTGAAGACGATCAGCCCGGAAAAATAGATCACCGGAAACAGGAATGGCTCGTCGGTGCGGTCCTGCCAGCGCGAATTGAGAATGACGCCGAAGACAAAGGTATAGATGGCGAGCATGAAGAGCGGCGCGATCACCGCCCACACCTTGCCCAGCACGGTGCCGCGAAACCGCGATTCGATGTCGCGCTGCACGAGCCGGCGGATGAGGTCGTGATTGCGCATCGCGATCGTGTAG
Source organism: Rhodobiaceae bacterium (assembly GCA_020441905.1). Taxonomy (GTDB): domain Bacteria; phylum Pseudomonadota; class Alphaproteobacteria; order Rhizobiales; family NORP267; genus JAGRLG01. The sequence continues at coordinate 31,736 of JAGRLG010000029.1, forward strand.
GGCGCCGCGACAAAACCCAGCAGGCTGAATTCGCGGCGCGGCGGCACGATTGCACGCGATTCACTGGTCGATTTGTTCAAGGCAGTTCCCGATGGCGTTGATGGTGCGGCGAATATCGTCTTCGCTATGGGTGCTGGAGATGAAGAACCGGAGCCGGGCCTTGTTTTCCGGCACCGCCGGATAGCCGATCGGCAGCGCCAGGAAGCCTTGTCCCAGCAGGGCTTTCGACAGGCGCACCGCCCGGTCCGTGGCCCCGGTCATGATCGGGATGACGGCACTGTCGCGGCTGGCCCCGGTATCTAGGCCCCGCGCCTTGGCCAGATCCAGGAACAGGCGCGCCCGCGCCTTGAGGCACGCCACCCGCTGCGGCTCCGCTTCCAGCACGCCAAGGGCGGCCAGCGCCGCCGCCGTGTCCGGCGGCGAAAGCCCGACCGAGTAGACGAAACCGGGGGCGGTCCGCTTCAGATAGGCCACCACCTCGCGCGTGCCGGCGATATAGCCGCCGCAACTGGCCAGTGCCTTGCTCAAGGTGCCCATCCACAGATCGACATCGCTTCCCGCGACGCCGTGATATTCGCCTATTCCGCGCCCCGTGCCGCCCAGCACGCCGATCGAATGGGCTTCGTCGACCAACACCAGGGCGTTGTGCCGGCGCTTGATTTCGACCAGGCGCGGCAGGTCGGGAATATCGCCGTCCATCGAATAGACACCCTCGACCGCGATCAACGCCTGACGATACGCGCCGCGGCGGCGGGCAAGGATATTCTCCAGCGCCGCCAGGTTGTTATGGGGGAACGGCAGCACCGTGGCGCCGGAAAGCTTCGCCCCCTGCTGGATGCTGGCATGGATCAGCGAGTCATAGACGATCAGGTCTTCAGGGCCGAGCAGATGGCCGATGGCGTTCTCGTTGGTCGAAAAGCCGCCGACAAAGACAACCGCGTCCTCGGCGCCGACCAGCGCCGCGAGCCGGCCTTCAAGCTGGCGATGGATCGGCCGCTCGCCCGAGACCAGGCGCGAGGCCGAAACCGAGGTGCCGTAGCGCTCGATGGCCGCGCTGGCCGCGCGCGAAACCTCGTCATGGCCCGACAGGCCGAGATAATTGTAGCTGCAGAAATTGACCAGCTCGCGCCCCGACACCATGGCCCGGCTGGCATTCACCCCCTCGCAGAGCTGAAAGAACAGATCGGCGGCGCCGCCGTCGTCGCTATCCTCGAAGGCGCGGGCGAACCCGGCATATTCGGCCGGAAAGACGAAACCGCCGCGCCCCGCCGCGCGCGCCTCCGCGCCCGCCGCCAAGGCCGCCCCGGCATTGGGCGCCGCCCCGGCACTGGGCGCCGCCTTTTCGCGCAGCATCTCCTCCAGCAGGGCCCTTTTCTGCGCCGCAGACAGGGCCGCGATCCTGTCCGCCCCCTCAGACATTGCCGTGCTCTTCCTGCGCCATTTGCCGCAACAGCGCCTCGACCTCGCTGTCGCTGAGGTCCTCGACCCTGATTTCGCCTTCGCCCGCCCTGTCCTCCGGACCGGCCGGCATGGGCGCGCCATTTCGAGCCCCGGACTCGCCCAGCCCCCCGCCTTCGCCGGCATCCCCGGCCCCGCCCAGCCCGCCGGCGCTGATTTCCTCGATCAGGTTCGCCGTCGTCAGGTCGCTTCTGAGCAGGGTCATGCGGGTCATGTTGAAGCCGGTGGCATTTTCCAGCGCCACCATCAGTTCCACCGCCATCAGGGAGTCGAAGCCGAGGCTCGGCAAGGGCTGGTCGATGTCGAGGTTTTCCGGATCCATGCCGAGAACGCCGGCGACCTCGCCGATGACGATTTCGCCAAGGCGCGCCAGCCGTTCCTGCGGAGTCGCGGCATTGGCCAGCGCCTTGCGGTTTTCCTCGCTGCCCTCGCCCTTGCCGCCGCGCTCACCTTCAAGATCGATCAGGCTGAAGCGCGGCGACCTGGCTACGGGAAGGAAGAAATCCTTCGCCACCGACCAGTCCACAAGCGCCGCGGCCACATAGGCGGCGCCGGTACGCTGCCCGTGGGCGATAGCGGCGAAAGAGCGCTGCTCGTCCAGCTCGCCCATGCCCTGCTGGCGCAGCAATTCGCCCATCTCCTTGTCGCGGGCAACGATTCCGGTACCGGCGATGATGCCCAGTCCCACCGCCAGCCCCGGCAGGCCAAGGGCGCGGCGCTGCCGCACCAGGGCCTCGAGGAACTCGTTGGCGGCGCCGTAATTGGCCTGCGCATAATTGCCGACCAGATTGGTGACCGAGGATGTGCAGATGAAGAAATCGAGCGGCTGGCCGAGACTCGCGGCGTGCAGGTTCCAGGCGCCAACCGCCTTGGCCGCCATGGCTTCGCCGAAATCCCCCCCGGTCATTTGCGCAATGGGCACGTCGCGCAGCACGGCGGCGGCATGAACGACGCCGCGCAATGGTGGAAATTCTTTTCCGAATTTCGACATTAACTCATTGACTTGCGATTGATTGCTGACATCGCAGGCAAGGATTTCCACGACCGCGCCATTAGCTTCCAGCTCGCCGCGCGCCGCCGCCGCCTCCGGTGCCGCGCCGCCGCGCCGCCCGGCCAGGACAAGGTGGCGCGCGCCCTGGCGCGCCAGCCATTTCGCCGTCGCCAGGCCGAAGCCGCCGAGGCCGCCGCTGACCAAATAGCTGCCGTCCTCCCGGATCGCAATGTCACCTCCTGCCGGCGTCATGTTGACGCGTTCGCCGGCGAAGAGGACGACATTCTTGCCGATATGGCCGGCGCGGCGCATGCCGTGGATGGTTTCGCCGGCGCGCGCGACGGGCACCGCGCGATAGGGTACCGGGCGCAAGGCGCCGGCCTCGAACAGCGCCGCGACCTGCGCCAGCAGGGTGCGCAAATATCCCGGATTGATCCTGGCCAGCACCGTGAGGTCGAAGGCCGAAACCGAGACCCCGCGCACCATCGCCTTGTACTCAAGGCGGCCGCCATAATGGATATTGGCGAGATCGACGACACGGCCGGTGCCCGGACGAAGTATGGAGATATTCTTCTCCATCATCGCCGCTGGCAGCGTGTTGACGATGACATCGACGCCCGTGCCGTCCGTAAGGGCCATGATCTCGCCGGCAAAGGCACCCGATCTGGAATCGCCGACATAAGCGATGCCGAGCGCCCTCAGATAGGACCGCTTCTCCTCATTGCCGGCCGTGGCGTAGACCTCGGCACCGAAATGGCGCGCCACTTCGATGGCGGCGAGGCCGAGGCCGCTGGCCGCGGTGTGGATGAGCACCTTGTCGCCGGGACGAACGCCGCCCTGCAAGCCGAGCGCGTGCAGGGCCGACAGGAAGGTGATGGGAATGCCCGCCGCCTCTTCGAAGGTCAGATTGGCGGGCTTGCGAACAAGGCAGTCCTCGTTGCTCGATCCCGGATTGGACAGGGCATTGTTGATCATGCCCATCACTTCGTCGCCCGGCGCAAGACCGGCAACGCCTTCGCCGACGGCGGTCACGACCCCCGCCCCCTCGATGCCGATGATCGAGGTGTCGACCGCCGCGCTCGTATCGAGAAGTCCGGCGACAATGGCGAAATCCTTGAAGTTGAGGCCCGAGGCGTGCATGCGCACCAGAACCTCGCCTGGATTTGGCGCTCGCTCCCCAGCTTCTTCGAAAACCAGGTCCGCGGGGGGCCTCGCCCGCTTGCGCGACAGGCTGAACGCGGGTCCGTTGCCATCGGCCCGGCGCCGGTTTTCCCTCGGCGCAATGCGGCTGACGAAGCGCCGTTCGCCCCGCAAGGCGATTTCGTCTTCCGGACCTCCTGCCACGATGTCGCGCGCAAGCTGCGCGATTTCGTCGCCATCGGGCGATGGGCCAAGATCGGCAAGGTGGCAATTGAGCTCGAAATGCTCGGCTATGGCACTGCGCGTCAGGCCCCAGAGCGGCGCCTGGGCCAACGAAATTTCCCCAATTCCGCCAACGGACTGCGTGCCATTCGTTACGACCCACAGCGCCGGTTCGCCATGGCCGCTTCTTGCGCTCAATGCCTGCACCAGCCGGGTCAGGCGGATGCAGGCCTCCTTCGCCGCCAATGCCGGATTGCCTTCGCCCGCCGGCGCACCGCCGATCGCCAGCGCCCGCAGATCCACCACCTGCGCGGAATTGCGGCCGAAAACGTGATCGAGCCGCGCGCCAATGCCCTTGCCCGCCAAATCGCCCTCGGCCTCGCTGGCGCCGATGACGGCCACCTCGCGGCCAAGCACGCGCAGTTCCTCGGCCAGCGCCTCTGCGATGCCCGCCTCGTCGGCCAGCAGCAGCAGTGGCACTTGGCCGGCGGCACGGCCCGACACGGCGGGCATAACGGACATGACGGGCGCGCCTGCCAGCGCCGGTTCCCCCTGCGCCGCGCGCGCCAGCAGCACTGTATGCGCGCCGCTCTCGACTTCGCCGCCATCGCCGATAGCGATGCAGTCGTCAAAGCCGTGCTGGCGCAGCAGCTTCAGCCAGCCGGCCGCCGGCAGCGTGGCGTGGTCGGGCCGCACGTCCCGATCGGCGAAAAGCCACCAGCCGGCCAGCAGTCCGAACACCAGGTCGAACCAGCGCGGCGGCGCGGTGAGTTCGAGGAACGCCAGCATGCCCTCCGCCGCCAGCGCGCCGCGCAGCCTCCCAAGCACCGCGCTCAGATCGCTGGCCGCATGGAGCGCGTCGCCGGCGACGATCAGGTCGAAGGAGCCGGGCGCGATGTCCTGCTCCGTCAGATCCTTTTCAAGATCCACGACTTGGGCGCGGACGAAGGGAAAGGCCTTGAACCGCTCCCGAGCCTGATTGACGAAGGCGAGCGAGATGTCGGTAAAGACATAGTCGCAGCGCGCCGCCGGCAGCAGCGGCAGCAGGCGCGCCGCCAGCGCGCCGGTACCCGCGCCCACCTCCAGCACGCGCAGCACCTCGCCTTCAGGCAGCCCCTCCACGATTTCCGTCACCGCGTCGGCCAGCACGCCCAGCCCCGGCCACATGGTCGGCGCGTCGGCATAGAAATGCTCGGCGGTGGCGGACCCGACCGGAAACAGCACGGCCAGCGGATCCTCCTCATCGCGCAGCAAGGCGGCAAGCCGCGATCCGCAACGCTGGATCAGCGAAAGTTCGGCATGGCATTCCGGATGGACGGCAACGAGCCGGCGCCACATCGCGTCCGCATCGCCGCGCTCTCCGACATCGCGCAGCGCCCACAATTCGCCGCGCCTCTCGGCAAGGCCATCTTCTGAAATGATCTTAAGTATTCTCTCCAAAATATTGAAATGCTTTTGGGATATACCGAGCCTCATTGCGAGTTCCCGTACCGTGGCGGCACCTTGCGCCTGCCGGTTCCATCCCAGATCCTCCAGCGCCTTGACAAAATAGGCGGTCGCGAGTTCGTCAAGCGCCGGCAGCGCGCGGGCAAAAAAGCGCTGCCGCCCCGGCGCCGCCATTCGCCGCCCATGCCGCGCCTTCAGGTCCGCGGCCAGCGCGCTAGGCGCGGGCAGGAAAGCGGCGTCTCTTGCCAGTACCGTCGCGCCGGCGGCGGGCGCCGCCACCCAGAGCCGGTCATAGAGATAGGCGTCGCCCGCCCGGCGCTCGCTTGCCGGATCCTCGAAGCGCCGGCAGGCCAGGCCGCCGACACTGGCGATGACGGCGCCCTCGCCATCGGCGATATCAATGTCGGCGACGATGCGCTGGGCGCTGGCCGAAACCAGCCGCACATGGGCCCAGCAGACCGGCCCCGGGCGCGCGCGCATCTCGAGGCGGTCGATGGCGACGGGCAGGAAAGTGCCCTCGACCGGCAGCGCGGCAAGAAGCTGGAAACAGGCGTCGAGCAGCGCGGGATGAAACCGGTAGTCGGCGAGCGAAGCGGCGATCTCCGGCACCGCCACGATCTTGCCGAGCGCCTCGCCCTCGCCCCGCCACACCTGGTCCAGGTTGCGGAACAAGGGGCCGTATTCGAGGCCGATGGCATCGAGCCGGGCGTAGCAGGCCCCGGCCCCATGCTCGCTCTCCAGCCGCCCGCGAAGCTGGGCCAGGTCGAGGCGGCGCGCCGGCCCTTGCGGTTCCGGCGCCGCGATGCGTCCGCTGGCATGGCGCCGCCAATGCTGCCCGTCCTCGGCCTCGCCGCCGGCATGGCTGCTGCTGGCATGGACGACGAAACGCGACTCCGCGTCCATCGAAAGCTGAAGCCGGGCCTCGGTCTTGCCGCCAAAGACCAGGGGCGCTTCGATCGAGAATTTTTCCAGCACGAGGCCGTCGGCGCCAAGCCCCAGTTCCGCTGCCGCCGCCAGCGCCAGCTCGCAATAGCCGGCACCGGGAAAGACCACCGATCCGCGCACCCGGTGGTCGGCGACGAAGGCCGGCTTGCGGGCGGTCACACTCGACGCCCAGGCCGGATGCGGCAGGTGCAGCGCCATGCCGAGCAGGGGATGCTGGACCTTGCCGCTTTTCGTCAGACCGGTGCGCCGTTGGCGCGAATGTTCGCTCTCATGCCAGAACGGCGCATGCTGCCAGGCATATGCCGGCAGCGGGACATGGCGTGCCGGCCTAGCGGCAAGGCGCGTGAAATCAAGTTCGTATCCATTGCAGTGCAGGCCGCCCACGGCATCGAGAAAGGCGGTTTCATCGGGTTCGCCGCGCCGCTGCGAGGCGATGGCGACACCCTCGGCGCCGGCAGCGGCAAGGCATTCGCGCATCGAGCTGGCCAGCACCGGATGGGCGCCGATTTCGACGAAAAACCCGCAATCCTGCCCGATCAGCGCGTCCATGGCCCGCGCAAAGAGCACCGTTTCGCGCGCATTGCGGTTCCAGTAGGCGGGTCCGATGTCCCGACCCTCGATGAGTTCGCCCGTGACCGTCGAAACAAGCGGGATGGCGCAGTCCTTCGGTGAAATGGCGCCAAGCGCCCCGGCCAGGGGGGCAAGGATCTCGTCCATTGCCGGCGAATGATAGGGCACCTCGACATTAAGCATGCGGGCGAAGATGCCCTCGCCTTCAAATATCGCCGCCAGCTCTTCCAGCGCCGCCGTGTCCCCGGCAAGGGTGACGCCCTTCGCGCTGTTGATCGCAGCCAGCGAAACCAGGTCTTCCAGACCGGCGATGCGCCGATGCGCCTCCGCTTCGCCCAGCCCCACCGCCAGCATGCCGCCGCGCCCGGCCAGCCGCGCCTGAAGCCGCGAGCGGTGGAAACACACCAGGACGGCATCTTCCAGGCTCAGCACCCCGGCGACATGGGCGGCCGCCACTTCGCCGATGCTGTGGCCGGCAACGATGTCGGGCACAACGCCGACCGAGCGCCACAGGTCGGCCAGGGCGACCTGGAGCGCGAAGATCGCAGGCTGCGCCAGTTCGGTGCGGTCGATCATCGATTCACTCTCCGCCGCGCCAAGCACGGAAAGCAGCGACCACTCGCTGGTCAGGGCACCGAACAGGGCGTCGATCTCGCCGATCCTGGCGGCGAATACCGGCTCATTGGCCAGCAGGCCGCGGCCCATCGCCCACCATTGCTGGCCCATGCCGGAAAACACGAAGCCGAGTTTCCTGCCCGCGCCGCGCGCCGTGGCGCTGACCAGCCCGTTGCGCCGGCGCCCGGCGGCGAAGGCTTCGAGCCGCTCGACGGCCGCCGCGCCCGTTTCCGCCACCACGCTCATGCGCAAGGGATGGTGTTCGCGCCCGAAGGCCAGCGCGCCGGCGATCTCGTGCAGGGTGAAATCGCGCCCGTCTTCGCCCTTCAGCAAGGCGGCATGCACCCTGGCGCCGTCCCGCAAGGCCGCTTCGCTGCGCGCCGAGAGGCACAGCAGTGCCGGCCTTTTGCCATGACGGTCCGAGACGTCGCGCCCCGCCTGCTCGCGCGGCGGCGCCTCGCCGATGACGGCATGGGCATTGGTGCCGCCAAAGCCGAAGGAATTGAGCCCGGCAAGGCGCGGCCCAGCACCATTATCCGGCCACGGCTCCAGCGCCGTCGGCACCCGCAGGCGCAAGGCGTCAAATGCGATGTCGGGATTGGGCGTCTCGAAATGCAGGTTGGGCGGGATCTGGCCATGCTTCAGCATCAGCGCGAGCTTGATCAGCCCGGCGATCCCGGCGGCCGATTCCGTGTGGCCGAAATTGCTCTTCACCGAGCCGAGAAGGCAGGGCGCGGCGGCCGCGCGCCCCTCGCCCAGCACCTCGCCCAGCGCCCGCGCCTCGATCGGATCGCCGACCGGGGTGCCGGTCCCGTGGGCCTCGACATAGCTGACGCGCGACGGCGCCACCCCTGCCGCGCGCAGCGCCGCGCGCAACACGCTGCGCTGCGCCGCCCCGTCCGGCACCGTGATGCCATTGCTGCGCCCGTCCTGGTTGACGGCGCTGCCGAGCACCACGCCATAGACCGTGTCGCCGTCGGCCAGCGCCTCGGCCAGCGGCTTGAGCACCACCATGCCGACGCCGTCGGCGCGGGCATAGCCGTTGGCCCGCGCATCGAAGCTCTTGCAGCGCCCGTCCGGCGACAGCATTGAAGCCTGGCACAGGCTCATGGTCATTTCCGGCACCAGTTGCAGGTTCACCCCGCCGGCCACGGCAAGGCGCGCCTCCCCGCTTTCCAGTGCCCGGCAGGCCAGGTGGACCGCCACCAGCGACGACGAGCAGGCGGTATCGATGACCATGGACGGGCCTTTGAAATCAAAGGCATGGGAGAGCCTGTTGGCGGCGATCGTGGTCGAATTGCCGGTCGCCGAATGGGGCCCGAGGCCAATGCGCTCGCTGCCCTGCATATGCATGTTTTCGTAGTCGTGGGTGAACAGGCCGATATAGACCCCGACCTCGCGCCCGGCCCATTTGCCCGGCGCGATGCCGGCATCCTCGAAGGCCTCCCAGGTGGTTTCCAGCAGCAGCCGCTGCTGGGGATCCATAAAGGCCGCCTCGCGCGGCGAAATGCCGAAGAACTGGGGATCGAAGCTGTCGATATTGTCGATAAAACCGCCGCGCCGGGTGTAGATCCGCCCCGGCTTGTCGGGATCCGGGTCGTAATATTCGTCGATGTCCCAGCGCGTACGCGGCACTTCGCGGGTGCCGTCGCCGCCGCGTTTCAGGAACTGCCAGAACGAATGCGGGGAGTCGATGCCGCCGGGAAACCGGCAGCCGATGCCGACGATCGCCACCGGCATGGCCCTTGCAGACTCGCTGACGCTGTCCCCGTCCAAGACTTTCCCCCGCCCCATTTTCGCGCCGCGCCGGTCACGCGGAGGCGGCGGGGCAGCAATTTCCCGGTCCCCATATGCGCATTTTTCAGCACTCGATCAAGAACTGTAGCCGTCATCGCGCCGCCCGCGAAAGGTCTTTGTATCACTTCGCCAGCAGTTGGCGATAGGTCAGCAGGTGCCGAGCCGTAACCTCGGGCCATGACAGGCCGGGCACGGCGGCGCGGCATCCTTCGGCGAGCCGGCGCCGCAAGTCCGGCTCGCGGCCATAGCGCGCCAGGGCGGCGGCGAAGGCCCGGTCGCCGTCCGCCAGCAGGCAATCCGCGCCCTCGGTGAGAAAGTCGCGCAACCCCGCCTCGCGCATGCCCAGAACCGGCACCCCGGCGCAGCGCGCCTCCAGCGCCGCGATGCCGAAGGATTCCAGCCGCGAGGGCAATAGGAAAAGGTCGGCGCGGGAGAGGGCGGCGCGGATTTCCTCGCGCCCGAGCCGGCCGAGGAACTCTGCGTCCGGTCCAAGGCCAAGCCTGCCCGCCTGTCTTTCCAGCGCGGCGCGCAGCGGCCCCTCGCCGATGATGCGCAGGCGCAGCCTCTGGCCCTGCGGCAGTTCCCGGCGGGCCTGGGCCACGGCTCGCAGCAGGGCCTGGGGCCGCTTGCGCGGATGAAGACGCATCACTGCCAGCAGCTCGATCGCCCCTTCTCCGCCGGCCCCGGCCCCGCCGGCATCGTTGCCCGCCCGCATGGCCCGCGCCGCGCCCCACCAGTCGGCATCGATGCCGTTGGGCAGGATTTCGACCGGTGCCGCGCCCAGCAGAGGGCGCAGCGAGCGGGCAACGACGCTGCTCACGGCGCTGTGGCGCACCGGCCAGCGGGCGCAGCCGAGCATCCGCCCCAGCGCCGCCGCCAGCGGAATCTGGACATGGCCGATCATGGAGTGGAAGGTCGTCAGCACCGGCAGCCCCAGCCGCACCGCTTCGCGCGTCGCCGCATAGGCGAGCGGCGCATTGCCGAAGTGAACATGGACCAGATCATAGCGGCCGGCGCGCAACTGCTCGCGCAGGCGCGCGTGAGCCGATTTCCGGTGCGGGCTGGCGAAGCACTCGAGAAAGAAGAAGAGATCGCGCGCGCTGTTGGCGTGCGGCGGCGGCGGGAAGCGGTAGCCGCCATCGGCGCGCCCCGCCGCGCACAGCCGCCGCACCACCACCCCTTCCACCTCGCCGGGGCCGGGCACCGGCGTCAGCACTTCAAGATCCACGCCTTCCGCTTTGAGGTGCACGGTCAGGTCGCGCAGATGCAGCTCGATGCCGCCAAAGCGGGGCAGGTACCAGTCCGATACCAGGGCAACGCGCGGCGCCGTCATCGCCGCGCCGCCCGCCGCCCGGCGCGGGCGCTACCACCAGTCGGCAAAGGCATGGATCGCCACCCGGTCATTATGGCCCGAAGCGTTGAGGCCGAAGGTCAGCGCCGCCAGCCTGGAGGTGTGCCGCGGGATCGGCAGGCCCGGCGCCGGCACCACCAGCCGCGGCACCTTGCGCCGCGCCAGATGCGCCGCCACCCACACATCGTCCACCCAGCGCACCTCGTCCGGCCAGCCGGCGTAATCATGCACCCCCTTGTCCAGCGCGCCGGGCGGGATCAGGTAGCCCCAGACGCCGAGCAGGATGTCGACCTCGGTGGGCTGCGCCACCGCGCTGCCCCAGACATGCTCGAAATGGCGCGGATCGACGCCCGGCTCCAGGCGCCAGCCGCGCCAGCCCAGGGCAGCCGCCGGAAAGCTGCGATGCGCCTCGACCAGGGTTTGCAGGAAGTCGTGCGGGTAGATCATGTCGTCATCGACCGCCACCACCAGCGCCTCCGGTTCGGCGAGAAGCGCCGGCAGCAGCTTGGTCGAGGGGCCGGTGTCGACGCAGCGCAGGATGTCGATGCCCTTGGGCAGGTCCGCCGGCAGCGCATAGGGCTTGCCGCTGCGCAGCGACTTTTCCGGCAGCGCCAAAATGATGCGGTCGGCGGCGCGGGTCTGTTCCCTGAGGCTGAGCAGGGTTGGAACCAGGGTGTCGATGCGCTCCGGGATCGTGGTCATCGAGACCACCAGGCGCTCGCCGCCGCGCCCGGCCTGGGGCAGCGCCAGGGAACGCCCCGCGCGCAGCCGCGCCGCGCGGCGATAATCGGCGGCGATGCGCAGGGCCGACAGCCGCCGGAAGCGGATAAACTGGCTGCGGATCTTGCGCCAGGCGATATCCCGCCGCGTCAATGCCCGGACTGCACCGCTATCCGCCGTCACGCCGCCTGGCCCCGCCCGCCGATCCCCACCCGCCGATTCATGTCGCCGATCCCTCTGGTAAGAGGGCGCAAATGTGGACAATATGTCGGGCGGCGTCTAGACCCGATGGCCGCGCTAAGCGCAGTCACCCTTGGTGAGTGGGGCACCCAGATCATGGCCGACCTAGCCGGGCCGGAAACCTTGCGCAACCTCTACCGCCGCCTTCTCGACTCGGCGTCGCGCACCCTTGCCGCCGCCGGCATCCACCCCGACTGGCTGACCATGGCCTCGCTGCCACCGGCGGTCCTTGCCGGCATCGCCGCCGCCTTCGGCTCGTTCACGATCGCCGCCGTCCTGTTCGCCATCAGCGGCATCCTCGACCTGCTCGACGGCGCGCTGGCCCGCCACACCGGCCGCGCCACCCGTTTCGGCGCGCTGCTCGATTCAACTCTCGACCGCCTTGCCGATGCTGCCGTGCCCGCCGGCCTCGTCGTCTTTTATGCGCCGCATGGTGCGCTGGCCGCCCTTCCCGTGCTGACCATCATCGCCGGCTTCCTGATTTCCTATATCCGCGCCCGCGCCGAAGGCCTCGACATCGCCCTGCCCCGGCTGTGGATGCGCCGCGAGGACCGTTTCCTGGCGATGACCGCCGGCTTGCTTCTGGCCCCGCTCGCCGCACCGGCCCTCGGCGTTCCGGCGCCCGTGCTGCTCGCGGTGATGGCCGCCCTTGCCGGACTGGGGTTTGTCGCCGCCTTCCAGGCCCTGCGCGCCGCGGCGAAGCGCAGCTGAGCGCGGCAGCTAGAAAGCCAGCGCCGCTAGATGCAGCGCGGCTATGGCATAGAGCGCCGCCAGGCCGTCATCCAGCATGACGCCAAGGCCGCCGCCGACCCTGCGGTCGGCCAGCGAAACCGGCCATGGCTTGAGAATATCGAAGGCGCGAAAGAAGACGAAGGCCAGCGCCGATGCGCCAAGGCCCGGCAGGGCCGGCGGCGCCAGCACCACCACCAGCGCCATGCCGAAGATCTCGTCGATGACAATGGCGCCGTGGTCATGCACCCCCAGCGCCGCGCCGGCGCGCGACGCCGCCGCCACGCCGATGGCAAAGACCAGTGCCAGGGCGGGCAATGCCGCGGCCAGCGGCAATTGCGCCAGCGCCAGACCGAGCGCGAGGCCCGGCAGCGAACCGGCCGTTCCCGGCGCCAGCGGGCTGAGGCCGGTGCCGAGGCCGAGAGCGAGGAAATGCCACGGGCTGTCGATGAGGAAGCGCCAGCCGGGGCGCGCGCCCAAGATGGCTGCCTTTTCAGCGGGCGGGGAAACGGGTTTCACGCCGCCTCAATGGGTCACGAGGTCGTCGACGAATTCGCGGGTGCGCCGCTGCGCCTCGTGGTCGTCATACTGCACCGGCGGCGACTTCATGAAATAGCTCGACGGGCCTTCGAGGGCGCCGCCGATGCCGCGGTCGAGCGCCAGCCGCGCGCAACGGATGGCATCGATCACCACGCCGGCGGAATTGGGCGAGTCCCAGACCTCCAGCTTCATCTCCAGGTTGATCTGCGAGCCGCCGAATCCGGTGCCTTCGAGGCGGATCTGCGCCCATTTGCGGTCCTCCAGCCAGGGCACGTAGTCGCTGGGGCCGACATGGATGTTTCTTTCCTCGAGCGGAAAATCGACCTGGCTGGTCACCGCCCGCGTCTTGGAGATCTTCTTCGACTTCAGGCGGTCGCGCTCCAGCATGTTGTGGAAATCCGAATTGCCGCCGAAATTGAGCTGGTAGGTGCGGTCGAGGCGGATGCCGCGCTGGCCCAGCAGCTGCGCCAGCACCCGATGCACAATGGTGGCGCCGACCTGGCTCTTGATGTCGTCGCCGATGATCGGCAGGCCCGTCGCGGCAAAGCGCCCGGCCCAGGCCGGATCGGAGGCGATGAACACCGGAATGCAGTTGACCACGGCGCAGCCGGCCTTGAGCGCCTCCTCGACATAGAAGCGGGTCGCCGCTTCCGAGCCGACGGGCAGGTAGTTGATCAGGATCTCGGTGCCGGTGGCCTTGAGCACGTCGGTGACATCCACCGGCGGCGCCTCGGATTCCGGCACCATGTCCTTGAGATATTCGCCGATGCCATCCAGCGTCGGCCCTCGCAGCACCTTGACGCCGGTCTTTTCCACCTCGGCGAAGCTGCATGTATTGTTGGGGTCGGCGAAAATGGCCTCGGCGAGGTCGCGATCGACTTTGCCGGCATTGACATCGAAAGCCGAGCAGATCTCGACATCGCGCACGTGATAGCCGCCGAGCGAGACGTTCATCAGCCCCGGCGGCGGCGTATTGGCGTCGGCCTGGTCGTAGAACTTTATGCCCTGAACCAGCGACGAGGCGCAGTTTCCGACACCAACAATGCCAACTCGAATCTTGTCCGTCACCGAAAGCCCCCATCGCAAGCAGTTTCAGGCTCAAAAGCCCATAGCAGTCATCTTCGCCAAGTTCCAGTGGCAGCGGCGCCGATGCCGCGGAAAGACCCCTTGCCGGCAACGGCGATCATTGTCTTGGCGCCGGATTGCCGCTAGGCCTTTTGCGATCAGGAAGGAAACGAGCCAGCACCATGCGCGCGCCCGCACCGATGCCCGATTGCCCTCGCCCGCCCGCCGCGCGCGCGCGCGCCGATGCCGGATGGCGCCGCGTTCCGCTGCGCCGGCTTCTCCTCGTCCTTGTCGCCATGGCCATCATTGCCGCCCTGCCCTTCGTGGACTGGGCAGGGCTGGGTATGGCGCTCGCCGCCGCCGATCCCTATTGGCTGGCCATGGCCGTCATTGCCAATCTTGCCGTTTTCCCGCTCTGGGTCTGGCAATGGCGGCTCCTGGCGCTGCCGGGGCGTGACGTCGGCTGGCCGGTCATGGCCGAGATTGTCGCCCTGACGGCTGCCGCCAAGACCACCCTGTCCTCGATCGGCGGCGGCGCCTCGGCGGTGGCCCTACTGGTGGCGCGCGGCGAACTGACACTGATCGGCGCCACCTCATTGCTCGCCATGGACCAGCTTCTGGTCGGCATTGCCAAGCTGGCCGTCCTCGCCCTGGCGCTCTCCATTGCCCCGCTCCCCGCCCCCGTCTTCACCGCGGCGCTGGTCTTCGCCGCGCTGGTGGCCGCGTTGCTGGCCGCCCTCACCGTCCTTGCCTTCGGCCCGGCGCGGCTCGCCGGCATTGTGGCGCGCCGGCGCAGGCTTGGCGCCTGGCTTGGCAACATGCTGGGTCATGTTTCCGTCGGGCTTGCCACCATGCGCAGTCCGCAACGCGCCGCCCTGACCCTGGCGCTCGCGCTGGTCAAAAAATTCACCGAGGTCGCCGCCGCCCTTGCCATCCAGCTTGCCTGCGGCATCGCGCCTTCGCCCGCCGCCGCCATCCTGTCGGTGGCCGCCGTGAGCCTGACGACGGCGATACCGGTCATTCCCGGCAATATCGGCACCTATGCCGCCACCGTGTTTCTGGTCTACGAAGGCCTCGGCATCCCCGCCGCGCCGGCGCTGGCCGCCGGCCTGCTTCAGCACGGCGCCATGCTCATCCCCTCGCTCGCCATCGGCTATGGCGCCGTGGCATTGTCGCGCCTTGGCGCAGGCGGCGCGGCGGCCGGCGAGGCGGCGCAAGAAACGGAGCAGGATCCGGCATGACCGCATCAGGGGCACCAGACGCGAAAATGCTCCAGGCCTCGGGCCTGGCCAAGGCCTATGGCGGCGGCGATGTCGTGGTCGATTTCAGCCTTCGCGTCGCGCGCGGCGAAACCGTCGCCCTGCTTGGCCCCAACGGCGCCGGCAAGACCACCGTTTTCAGCATGATAACCGGCGTCACGCGCCCCGATGCCGGCGCGGTGCGCATCGACGGCATCGATGTCACCAAGATGCCGGTCTATGCCCGCGCCCGCCTCGGCCTCAGCTATCTGCCGCAGGAAACCTCGGTTTTCCGCGGCCTGTCGGTGGAGGACAATATCCTGCTCTATCTCGAAAGCATCGAGCCGGATCGCCGCCGCCGCGCCCGCCGCCTGGAAGAACTGCTGGCCGAGGTCGGCCTCGCCGACATGCGCCGCCAGAGGGCCTCGCGCCTGTCCGGCGGCCAGCGGCGGCGCTGCGAAATCGCCCGCGCCCTCGCCGCCGACCCGCGCTACATCCTGCTTGACGAGCCTTTCGCCGGCATCGACCCTCTAGCCGTGAGCCACGTCCAGGCCACCATCCGCGACCTCAGCGCGCGCGGCCTCGGCGTTCTTGTCAGCGATCACAATGTGCGCGAGACGCTGGCCATCGTCGACCGCGCCTATGTCATCGAATCGGGATACCTGCTGGCCCATGGCACGCCGGGCGAGATCATCGGCGACGAACAGGTGCGCCGCCTCTATCTCGGCAGCACCTTCGCCGCGCCGCCTTCGGGGGCCGCGCCGCCCGGCCCCACGGCCTGAACGCGGTCCCGACGGGAACGAAACAGGGGAAACAGCCATCGCCTCCTTCCAGACACTGCATGCCGGCGCGGCGCGCCGTCACCCTCCCGCCGGCATCCCGCGGCGGCCGGGGCGTGCCGTGCCGGGGCGCTATGTCGGCGGCCTCATCCGCGACATCGCCCGCATCACGCTTGGTGTCCTGGCCGGCATCGAGGCGATCTATCTTTCCGACAAGGTGATCACCCACCTCCTGCCGACCACCCTCCAGAACCAGGCCGGATTTGCCGATCTGGCGCTGCTGGTGCTCTACGCGACGCCGGAAATCCTATTCATCGGCTTTCCGGTGGCGCTGCTGATCGCGGTCTATCTGGTTCTGCTGCGCCGCCGCGAGGCCAATGAGTTCGTCGTCTTCGCCGGTGTCGGCTACGGCACCGGCGCGCTGCTCGCCCTGGTCCTGGTCATCGGCCTCGCCGGCCAGGCGCTTTCCCTGGCTGCCACCGGCTATATCGAACCCCACGCCCTGCACCTGTTCGGCAAGACGGCGTTCGAAACCCGCTACAAGGCGCTGCGTGAAGGCCGCCTCGCCGCCGGCAAGTTCTATGTCTTCGACAAATATGCCGTCTTCGCCCCCTATCGGCGCGGCAATGACGTGGTCGACAACCTGTTCATCCATGCCCGCCTCGACGCCAACCGCTACCGCATCATGATCGCGGACCGCGCCACCTTGTTCGGCTCGCCGGAAATCCGCAATCTGGGGCTGATATTCGAGAATGCGTCGGTCCATGAATTCCACGAGAACCGCACCCTGGACCCCGGCCCAGCCGAATGTCAGAAATGCCGCAACGCCCGTCCGGCGGCCCCCTTCAACGTTCTCAGGATCAATCACCTCTACGGCGAGCTGCCCGCCGGCGACGGGCAGGAATTCGGCCCGCGCGGCCAGCGCCCGGCGGAACTGACCAGCCTCGAACTGCTGACCGGGCAAGACACCGGCGGCGGCGCCACGCGGGAAATGTCGGCTCGCGCCGTGCGCGCCCTCACCTGCCTGCTGGCGCCCCTTATCGCCCTGCTGGCAGTGGCGCTGACCAGCCAGGCCACCATGTTCATTGCCCTGCCCGCCGCCTGCGCGCTGATCCTCGGCACCGGATTTTTCGGCGGCCAGGCCGCCGGCCTGCTGCCCCCCGCCGGCATGGCGGCCAATCTTGGCGCGGTGCTGGTGCTGGGGCTTGCCGCCGCCGCGGCCCTCATTTGGGCCGTGCTGCGCGTCCAGAACGGCTGCGTGCGCCCGCACGGGGTGCGGCTATGACCGCGCCGCTGGCCCCGTTCGGCCGCGAGACCCGCTATGTTTCCCGGCTCTATCTGCAAAGGGTCTTCGTCGTCGCCGCCGCGACCATGGCGATCGTGCTCGCGCTCGACCTTGCCTCGAACATGACCTGGTTGTTGTCGGACCGCGCCGCAGCATCGGGGCGGGACGGCTTTGCGCGCCTAGCCTATTATCTCGGCCTGCGCGCCGCCTACAACACGCCGGCCATCCTGCCCATCGCCGCCGTGGTCGGTGTCGTCTGGGCGGAGTTCGCCCTTGCCGCTTCCTACGAGCGCCTCATGAT
Organism: Rhodobiaceae bacterium; assembly: GCA_020441905.1. Classification (GTDB taxonomy): domain Bacteria; phylum Pseudomonadota; class Alphaproteobacteria; order Rhizobiales; family NORP267; genus JAGRLG01. Next base: position 49,168 of record JAGRLG010000029.1, read on the forward strand.
CTTCAATTCCGGGCGCTCGCCCCTGCGCTCGCTGGTTCCGGCGATCCTGGTCGGCCTCCTGCTCGGCTCGGCCCAGTTCGCCGCGCTGAGCTATGCCCAGCCCTTTGCCGTGGCGGCGCAGGCGCGATCCAATTTCCGCGATTACGGCCCGAGCTTCCACCCCGACAGCGTCACCGGGCGCAAATGGATCGCCATCGAGGACGCGCTGGTCAACGCCCGCATCGAATTCGGGCATCCGGTGACCCTGCGCGACATGATCGTCTATGGCCTCGACCGCGACGGCCAACTCGAAATCGTCGTCAGCGCCGAACGAGCCGTTCCCGCCGCCGAACCCGGCATGTGGGCGCTTAGCTCTGGCTCATGGTGGGGCCGCCCCGCCTCGCCGGCACAGGGCGGCGCCGGCGCCGGCGGTGGCGCCGAGGCCGCTTTTGAAAACGCGGAGATCAAGCTGCCGCTGGATCCGCTCTGGGTCGCCAATTACGAGGTGCCGGCCCGATTCCTGCCGCAGAAGGTCATCCGCGCGCTGGGTTCCGGCGGCCCCGGAATTCCCGAGGCGTTCAGCTATCGCACCACCTATCAGACGCGGCTGGCCTCGCTGCTCTACCCCCTCGCCATGACCCTCCTCGGCGCCACCTTGTGCCTGCTCATGCTCGGCCCCAGGGTGCGGCCGATGGTATCGGTGAAGATCGGCCTCGCTGGCTATGGCGTGCACGTCGCTTCCAAGGTTCTGACCACCCTTGGCGAATATGGCTATGTCACGCCCGTCGTGGCGGCCTGGGCGCTGCCGGTCGCCGTCGCCGGCGGCGCGCTGCTGGTGCTGGCCCGCCGCGAGCGCAAGGTTCGCCGCTCGCTCGCCCGCCAGGCGGCAGGCTAGAATTCTGCCGTCAGCTCTATTTCCGCCTCGCCCATCACCACGGTCTTGCCGGCGGCGGCCGCGGTCAGCCGCACCACCGCCCGGCGGGACGCCGGATCGGCCGCGACCACCCGCCCCGAAATCTCCACGCCCTCGCCGAAAAGGACCGGGCGCAGGAAGCGCGCCGCCAGGCGGGCGATGGCGCCGCAGCGCGGCCAGGCCTCCAGCGCGCGGGAAAACTGCCCCATCACCAGCATGCCGGGAACCGGCAGGCCGGCCATGCCGGCGCCGCGCGCCAGGGTTTCGTCGCGGTGCAGCGGATTGTCGTCGCCCGAGGCCGCCAGATAGGCGCCGACCGCATCGGCGCCGATGGCTTCGATGGCAAGCCCCGGCAGGCGCTGGCCGATCAGTTCCTGGCGGCTCATGGGCGCGGCTCCTTGCCGCCGGCGAGAACGAAGCTGCCGCACACGCTGGCGACCCTGGCCCCGGCGCCATCGCGCAGATCGGCCCTCACCCGCGCCACCCCCCTGGCATCCGGCCCGGCAAGGCCGACATCCATGGCATAGGGCTGGCCGATGCGCAGGGGCGCGAAATATTCCATTTCCTGGTCGAGATGCACCGGCACCTTGCCGCCGCCGCCCAGCGCCACCAGCAGCGCCGATTTGACCGCCGGCTCCGCCAGCCAGCAGATCGGAAAGGTGACCGGCACTTCGCCCCGGCCAGCGCCGCCAGCCCCGCCCAATGCCAGCGCGGCGCGAAAGCGGGCCACCCGCTCCGCCCCGGCCACGACATCGAAACTGCCGATGCGGCGAAATCCTGGCGCGGGCGCGGCGGGCGTCGCCATGCCCGTCACTCCGGCCGGGACACGATCAGCGCGGCATTGATGCCGCCAAAGGCGAAGGAATTGGACAGCGCGGCTTCGAAGCGGTGGGCCTGCGGACCCGCGGTCGGCAGGTTGAGCGGGCATTTGGCGTCCGGCGCCTTGAAATTGATGTGTGCGGGCACGACCTGGGCCTCCAGGGCGCGAACCGTGATCGCCAGTTCCAGCGCCCCGGCGGCGCCAAGGGTATGGCCGATGACCGGCTTGGAGGACGACACCGGCAGCTCGCCCACCCCCTCGCCGAAAACCTGGCGCAGGGCGGCCGCCTCGTTGATATCGTTGAGCACGGTGCCGGTGCCGTGGGCATTGACATAGCCGATCGCGGCGGGCGCGAGGCCGGCATCGGCCAGCGCCGCGCTCATGGCGTTGGCGGCGCCGTCCACGTCGGGCTGGATGATGTCGCGGGCATCGCTGGTGGTGCCGTAGCCGGCCAGCCGCGCCAGCACCTTGGCGCCGCGCGCCAGCGCCAGATCCTCGGCCTCGAGGACGAAAACCCCCGCCCCCTCGCCGATGACGATGCCGGTGCGCCCGGCGGAAAAGGGCCGGCAGACATCGGGCGAAAGCACCCGCATCATTTCCCAGGCGCGCAGGGTCGCCGCCGTGATGCAGGCCTCGCTGCCGCCGACGACGGCGCGGTCGATGGCGCCCGAGCGGATCAGCATGGCGGCGATACCGATCGACTGGCTGGCCGAGGAACAGGCGCTGGTAACGGAAAAACAGGGGCCGGTGATGCGGTGGGTGATGCTGATATGGGAGGTCGCGGCGCTCGGGATCAGCTTGGGCACGCTCAGCGGATCGACCCGTTTCACGCCGCTGTAGAAATCGAAGCAGCCGTCGTCAAGCGTATTCATGCCGCCGATGCCGGTGCCGATGATGGCCGCCGTCCGCGGCCCGGCGATCTCGTCCGCGCCCAGGCCCGATTGCGCAATGGCCTCGGCGGCGGCGACATGGGCAAACTGGGTAAAGCGGTCGCAGCGCCGCATGACATCGGCCGGCGCGTGGGAGGCGGGATCGAAATCCTTCACGCTCGCCGCTACCCGCACGCGCAGGCTTTGCCCGCGCGTGATGTCCAGCGGCCCGACCGCCGACACCCCGTCGCGCGCCGCCAGCCACAGGGCATCGACCCCGATGCCGGCGGCGCTGATGGCGCCCATGCCTGTAATGGCGACCTTTCTCATCGGGAGGATGTCCTCACCCGCCCGACGTCGGCGCCGCCGGCTCGCTCTGCATCGAGGCGACGATGACGCTGATCAACTCGGACAGGTTGCGCGCCTCGGAAAGATCGGAACTCATGGGAATGTAGGTGTCGAATTCCTCTTCCAGGCCCATCAGCACCATCACGACCTCGATCGATTCAAGGCCCAGCGTTTGCAGCGTCGCCTCGGGCGCGATCTTGTCCCGCTCGACCTTTCCCTCTTCGACGATCACCTTGATGATCCGCTCGATCATGTCCGGATCGTCGAGTTGCGGCCATGTCGTCGGCGCCGGGCCGCGTGTGTCCTCATCCGTCATTGTCGTCTCCCTCGCCTGCCGCGGCATCAGCTTCCAGCACCTTGTCATAGAGGCGCAGGGTGCGCACGCGCTTGAAGTTGAATTGCTCCAGTATTTTCAGCAATGCCTGATTGTTTTCCAGCACCCAGCCCGCTTCCAGCCAGTCGGTTTCATAGTGGGCGCTGCGGGCGATCATCTCGTCGATCATGGTCATGGCGATGGCGGCGCCGCCGACGCTGTGGCGCAGGTCGAAAACCACGCCGAGCAGGATGATGCGCCCGGTGCGGAACCTGTGGGTGAACATGCGATAGCCGAGCTTGAGCCAGCCCAGCGGCGAGGGATCGGCGCCAAGATCGCCGGTGGCCTCGAACAGGTTGGGCAGCACCAAGGCGACGCCGACCGGGCGGCCCGCCATTTCGACGATGACACCGGCATCGGCGGGAACGAAGGGCTTCAGGTCCTTCGAAATGCCCTCCAGATCCTCTTTTTGCAGCGGCACGAAGCCCCAGTTGTCCTGCCAGGCGTCGTTATAGACCGCGCGCATGATTTCGACGTCGCGGGCCAGGTTCTTCAGATCGAGCGCGCGCACGACCAGGTCGGGGCGCCGGCGCTGCAGCGCCAGGCGGACGCGCCGCGCTTCCAGCTCTGCCTGGGCGCTGTCGAGGCGCCAGTAATGCAGGTCGCGCATCTTGGCATAGCCGCAGGCCTCGACATGGCCCTCCAGATAGGCCGGGTGCCAGGGCACCATGATCAGCGCCGGTTCCTCGCGCCCTTCGACCAGCAGGCCCGCCTCCTCGTTCATCGACAGCAGGCAGGGTCCGAAAACGCGGCCGAAGCCGCGATCGGCGATCCAGTCCTCGGCGGTTTCGATCAGCGCCCGCACCACCTCCAGCTCGTCAATGGCATCGAGGCAGCCGAACATGCCGGCGCCCTCCAGGGCGTCGCCGGGGCCGCTGGCGCGGATCTGGGCGTGGTCGATCTGCGCCGAAATGCGCCCCACCGCGGCGCCATCCTTGCGGGCGATCCAGTATTGCGCCTCGCCATGCTTGAAGAACGGCGCCTTGGCGGGATCGAGCAGGCCCCGGCGCTCCATGGTCATCGGCGCGGTGTAGCCGGCAAGGCCGCGGTAGAGCCGGGGCGGCAGGGCGATGAACTCCTTCACCGCCGCCTTGCTGTCGGCGCGTTCGATGGTCACCCTCATGCCGTCACCGCCTTTGTGAGCCGGCGCGCCCGCAGCCGCGCCAGAACGAAATCGACCGCCAGCACGATGGCAATTCCGAGCAGCCCGTCGACCAGCCAGTGATGGTCGAGATAGACGCTGGCGGCGAGCATCCACAGCACATAGGCAAGCAGCAGCGCCCTTATGCCCCAATTGGTGCCGCGCCACGCCGTCACCAGCATGGCGGTGGGAAAGGCCAGATGCAGCGACGGCAGGGCGCCGAAGACATTGGGGGAGCGCGAATAGAAGTCGTGGAAATAGCTGATTGCGAGCTGGGCATCGACCCGCGCCAGCGCCGCCGCGTCGGGCAGCGCATTGATGTCGATGGCGCAGCCGTGGCTTCGCACATACCAGGGCGGCGCCGCCGGCAGCCACAGCCAGATGACGAAAGCGACGGCATGGCTTAGCGCCAGCACCCAGATGAAGCGGCTCGCCCGCGCCGGGTTGAGGAAATAGAGCGCCAGGCCATAGATGATGGCGACCATCCAGAACACCGTATAGGGCAGGGCGAAGACCAGGTCGGCGGCGGCGCTGTGGTGAAGCGTGAAATAGTCCGCCAGGGTGGTGTCGGGCCCCAGGCCGGCAAGGCGCAGTTCCACGGCGCGCAATTCGCAGCCCAGGACCCGTTCCGGGGTGACGAAGAAGGGCCGCAGGTAGCGGATCGCCTCGTAGCCGAGCCCGATGCCCACCCCCGGGAGGCAGGCGATCAGCAGGCCCTTCGTCTTTTCGGTGCCGGCGCCGAGGGCGACGATGATGGCGACGATGACGACATGCTCGACGCGCAGGTCGCCCAGCGCGGCAAAACCGGCGATGAATGCCAGCGGCGCCAGCGGCAACAGCCAGAAATCGCCCCACAGGCCACGCAGATGGCGGACAACGAACATTTTAGAAGGCGTGCCCCGATCTTCTTCTGCGCCCGGCGCATCAAATCCCCGTCGCCCCGGCCGCGCTGTTTGAGCCCTTCATAATATGGCTTTCCCGCGATTGCCAGCCGCAGGGCGCATCGGCGCGGCGACAAAGAAGCTGGCATCGCCGCACCGTTCGCGATAGTCAGCGGGGGCGGGAAACAGGCCACCGGACCACGATCATGGCAACAGTGTCGGCAGCATCTGGCCGCGGCAAGAGCGGCGACCCGGCTTCGGGGAAGCCGCGCCACGTCCTGATAACCGGGGCCACCGGCGGCCTCGGGCAGGCTCTGGCCGCCCATTACGCCGCGCCCGGCCGCGTGCTGTCGCTGACCGGGCGCGACGCCGCGCGCCTGTCCGCGATCGCCGACACCTGCGCCGCGCGCGGCGCGCATGTCGTCTCCCGCGCCCTCGACATCACCGACGCCGAAGCCCTGGGCGGCTGGATCGTCGCCCGCGACGAGGAAGACCCCATCGACCTGCTGATCGCCAATGCCGGCATCGGCGGCGCGGCCGTGGTCCCGCCTCCGGGCGGCGAAAGCGGCGAATTGGCGCGCCGGATCCTCGCCGTCAACACCATCGGCGCCATCAACACCGTGACCCCGGCCCTGCCGCGCATGATCGCCCGCCGGCGCGGGCATATCGCCATCGTCGGCTCGATATCCGGATCCATCGGCATGGCCCAGTCGCCGGTCTATTGCGCCTCCAAGGGCGCGGTACAGATCTATGCCGACGGCCTGCGCCGCCTCGTCAGGCGCCACGGCCTGCGCGTCACCTGCGTGCTGCCGGGTTTCATCGACACGCCGATGAGCCGCTCGCTCGACATGCCCCGCCCCTGGTGCTGGCCGGCGGAGCGGGCCGCCCGGCGCATCGCCGCCGACATCGCGCGCGGCGCCAGCAGGAGCATCTTTCCCTGGCAGTTGCGCGCCGGCATAGGCCTTCAGAACTACCTGCCCGCGGCCCTCACCGACTTCATTCTGGAGATCGGCGCGCGCGGCGGCGGCTGGACCAATCCCGAACCGGACGAAGACGGCGGGACGGACTAGCGAATTCGCGGTCCGCCGATCTTCCGGCCTAGTGTGGTGGATTTGAAGTTCGTTCCACAATTTGCGGCAGGCTCTCAAACGAACTTCAAATCCGGAACCACACTAGAATCATATAGTTGCTAGTGTCCTTATTGAATCCGAAGTTCGTTCCGAGCCTGCCGCACAGTGCGACGAACTTCGGATTCAGGACACTAGCGTTGCGCCGGCCGGTCGCCGGGCGCCATGCCCGCCGCGCGCTGGTCGACGAACAGGCGCTCGCTGACGCGCTCATCCCCCTCCAGCGTGCGCCCGACAATGTCGATATGGCCGATCTCCGGGATATAGCTGTTCGTCAGCAGCTCGATATAGATGCAGTCGAGCACCGCCGGCCGGCCGGAAATCTCCAGCAGCCCGCGCGCCTTGCCCGGCGCCACCGGCTCGACCTCGACCTCCAGCGCCGGATAGGAAACGAGATGGGCGCGGTAGCGGCCAGGCGCCCCCTTGAGCGGCGCATAGCGCGCGCCAAAGGCGAAGGTGCGCTCGAAGAACCCCAATTCCTTGCGCTGCCCCTTTTCGGCATAGCGCCGCCAATAGACATCGACCGGATGCTGCGCATCGACCTTGCCCGTGCCGTCGAAATTGAGGGCGTAGATCACGGTATTGGCGTTGCTGGTGCGCTGCAGGTAGAAGACCTGGCCCGGCTCGTTCGGGGCCGGGTATCCGGGCTTTGCCGTGCAGGCCGACTGGGCCGCCCGCGCCGCCGGAACCTGGGCGGCAAGGGCCAGCATGAACGACAGCGCCAGCAACGCATTGAGCCGCATGACGATGGAACTCCCTGGAGACCCCCTTAAACGCGCTTGCGCCAATTGGTTTTGCAGCGTTTTGCGCTTGTCTACACCACGCCGGGCGCGCTTGACCACCCATGCGGCAATGGAGCCCACTGGAGCGCCCGTCCGATTTCACTAATATCGCGCCATGCCGGCAATCCTCGACGCCCGTTCATTGCAGACCTCTACCCTCGACGCCCCCGTCTGCATCGTCGGCGGCGGGCCGATGGGGCTTTCGGTTTCCGTTCGGCTGAGCGAACTGGGCATCGACCACATCGTCCTGGAGAGCGGCGGACGCGAGCCCGGCGACAACCAGGATCTGGCCGGCGGCGAGAACATCGGGCAGGAATACGAGGATCTGGTTACCACCAGGATCCGCGCCCTCGGCGGCACCACCCATATCTGGGGCGGACATTGCAAGCCCTTGCGGCCCGAGGATTTCCTGCCCCGCGCCCATATCCCCAATTCGGGCTGGCCGATTACCTTCGAGGAATTCGCGAAACATATCGGCGGCGCCTGCGAACTGGTGGGACTGGAGAACAAGTGGCGCGCCGCCGACTATGGTGACTTTTCCGCCTGGCTGGATCCGGAAGCCGGCTTTTTCGATTTCGAGGCCTTCAAGCTTTCGCAGATGAACCACAACCCGTCGCAATGGGCCAAAGGCGATTTCTTCACCGCCAACAGGTCCCGCATCGGCGCCCGCATCCTCACCCACGCCACGGCGCGGCGGCTGCTATTCGACGAGGCGGGACGGGTCGCGGCCGTCGAATGCGCGGGCGGCGAGGATCGGCCGCTGCAGGTCCGCGCCAAGATTTTCGTCGTCGCCTGCGGCGGCATCGAGACGGCGCGCTTTCTGCTCATCAACAAGCGCCTTGCCGGCGGCCCGCTTTCCGCCCTGCCCGCGCTGGGGCGCTATTTCATGGAGCATCCGCAGGTCGTGACCGGCCAGGCGCTGCTTCCGCCGTCCTTGCCGGAATATTTTTTCGGCGTGCGCGAACCCAATGGCGAGGTCAACCAGATGCGGTTCTTCCTGAAGGACCGCATGCAACGCCAACACGGTCTGCCCTCTACCATGTTCGAGCTGCTGCGCCCCGAAACCGGAGGGCAGGGGCCGGCCGATCGCGTGGCGCGCCTCGGGGCGGCGGCGCCCATCCGTTCCGGCATCTTCGCCAAGCCCGAACAGGCGCCGCTTCCAGACCGCTATGTCGCCTTATCGCGGGAGCGCACCGACCGCCTCGGCGACCCGGTGACCCAGTTGCATTACTTTGCGGATGCGTCGGCACATGCATCGCTCCAGGAGACAACCCGTCTGTTTGCCCGCGAGCTCGGCCTCCAGGGCATCGGCCTGGCGAGACTGACCATGGGGCCGCCCGGCGAACCGGCGGGCGGGAAGGATTCCAATGTCGGCTGGCAGCGCCATCACATGGGCACAACAAGAATGGGAACCGACCCCGCCACCGCCGTTGTCGATGACCAATGCCGGGTCTTTGGCGTCCCCAATCTCTATATCGGCGGCACCAGTGTCTTTCCCACCGGCGGATGCGTCAATCCGACCATGAACGCCATCGCCCTGTGCCTGCGCCTCGCGAGCCATATCGGGAGCAGCCTCAATGCCTGAGATGACACGGCGCAAGCTGGCGCTCGCGGCTCTGTGCGGCGCTGGCGCCCTCGCCGCCAGGATCGGCGCCAGATGGGCATGGCAGGCCGCCTCGATGCCCGACCCGCGGATCGTGCGCGCCGAGTTCCTCGCCGGCGACGTCGTCGAGATAGACGGCTGGATCGTCTCGCGCAGCCAGGCGGCATGGCTTGCCGCCACTGGCACAGACCCGGAAAGCCTGCTCTAGGCCGCTGGCGTTCTATTCGCTGGATGCCCGCATATAGACATCGTCAAAGCGCACGATGTCGTCCTCGCCCAGATAGCTGCCCGACTGGACCTCGACCAGATAGGCCGGTTCGCTGCCCGGATTGCCGAGGCGGTGGCGCGTGCCGGCGGCGATATAGGTCGACTGGTTGACGCCGAGCGCGAACACCTCCTCGCCCCGCGTCACCTCAACGGTGCCGGCCACCACCACCCAGTGCTCGGAGCGGTGGCGGTGGCTTTGCAGCGACAGCTTTTCCCCCGGCTTGACCATCAGCGACTTGACCTGGAAGCGCTCGGCGCGGCTCAGCACCTCGTACCAGCCCCAGGGCCTGTAGACCCGGTCATGGGTGGTCGCCTCGGGGCGCTGCTGGGCACGCAGGTGATCGACCACGTGCTTGACCTGTTCGGCCTCCCGCGCGCTCGCCACCATCACCACGTCCTTGGTGGCGACGACCACCAGGCCCTCGACCCCGAGCACCGATACCAGCTGGCCCTCGCTGACCGCGAGGCAATTGCCCGAATTGTGAAAATGAACGTCGCCGAGGGCGCAATTGCCGGCCTCGTTCTTTTCCAGCACTTCCCAGATCGCCGCCCAGGAACCGAGGTCGCTCCAAGCGCCGTCGAATGGCACGCATTTGATATTGCCCGCCTTTTCCATGATCGCGTGATCGAGCGAGATATTGGCGCAGGCGGCATAGGCCACCTCTTCGAGGCGGATGAAGCCGAGATCGCGCCCGGCGCGCTCCAGCGCCGTGCGGCAACAGGCCACCATGTCCGGCGCAAGGGCCTCGAAGGCGCAAATCATCGCCGAGGCGGAAAACAGGAAGATGCCGGCATTCCAGAAGAAATGCCCGTGATCGAGAAACTCCTGCGCCCGCTCCGCCGACGGCTTTTCGACGAAGCGGACGACGTCGAGCACGCTCGTCCCCTCCAGTGTTTCGATATAGCCATAGCCGGTATGGGGGCTGGACGGGCGGATGCCGAAGGTCACCAGGGCGCCGGCCCGCGCCGCCTCGATGCCCCGTTCAACCGCGGCGCCGAAGGCCGCCGTGTCGGGGATATGATGATCGGATGGCAGCAGCAGGATCAGGCCGTCCTCGCCCTGCCGCGCCACCTGAAGCGCCGCCGTCAGCGCCGCCGGCGCGGTGTTGCGGCCCACCGGCTCGAGGATGATGTCGCTGCCCTCAACGCCGATCTGGCGCAATTGCTCGGCGATGATGAAGCGGTGGTCGAAATTGCCGATCACGCACGGGCTGGCGAACAGCCGGGGCGACAGGCGCTCGCAGGTTTCCTGGAACAGGCTGACATCGCCGATCAGGTTGAGGAACTGCTTGGGCATCGACTTACGCGATACCGGCCACAGCCGCGTACCGGCCCCGCCGGACAGGATAACCGGCCTGATCTTCATATCTGGCGCCCCGAAGAATATTGGATACCCTTGCCTGGAGGATCACATTAGACAAGCCGCCCCGCGAGCGCAAATGGCACTTGCGAGGCGCATGTGGGACAACCTCTGATTGGTGCCAGCGTGACAAACCGTCCGCGATATTCTATTCCGCCACATGAACGGAATGGCGCAGGCAATCTGAACCTCGGCAAGGCCGGTTGACTGGCAGGTGCGCAATGGATGCCACACATGAGGGGGCGTTGAAAGCAGGCGCAGGGCAGCACGCCGGGCAACACGCCGGGCAGCGCGCGGAGCCGGACGCCGGAGTACGCCGCTAATGGCAGTCCAGGCACCTTCCGCCGCCCTGCCCCGGCCGGTCAGCCGGCAACGCATGATGGTCATCGCCGCCGCCCTGATCGGGCTGTGCCTCGGCCTCGGCCTTCTCGTGCGCACCTATGTCTTCGACTTCCTGGTCCAGGAGGCCGCCCAGCGCGGCAACGCGACGCTGAATTTCCACGCCGAGACTTTCGAGGGCGCGCTCGACAAATACCGCATCCTGCCCGCCCTTTTCTCCCGCCGCGCCGATATCCGCCAGATGGTGCGCGACGCCGCAACGCCGTCCGCTGCCGCCGAAAGCCGGGCCGCAAGCCCCCTGCCCACCGACCTGTTCGGCGAGCACGCCGCCCTTACCGGCGCCCATGCCATCGCCGTTTCCGATGGCAGCGGCCGGGTCTTCGCCGCCAGCCGCAGCGATCTGCCGGACCTTGCCATTGGCGCGCGGATTGCCGGGCAGGCCCATTTCGCCACCGCCCTCGACGGCCGCCTCGGGCGCCAGAGCATGGTGGCTCCCGATGGCAGCCGCCTCTATCTGTTTTCCTATGCCTTGCGGCCGGACCCCGGCGTCCTCGGCGTCGTTACCGTGGCGGTCAACCTGGAGCGCATCGAGCGCCCCTGGACCCTGGTCCGCGATATCCTGCTGGCCGCCGACGCGGGAGGGCGGATCATCCTCGCCAACCGGCCCGAGTTGCGCCTGCGCGCCCTGGCCGGCAAACCGCCTCCGGCGGAGGAGGACTACGCTCCGCTGGTGATAGCCGAAGGCGGCCGGGACCGGCTGGTGCGTTTGTCCGACCGCGCCCTGTCAGGGCGCTTCGTCATATCCAGGCGCCGCATGCCGGTGCTTGACTGGACCATGGTCGCGCTTGGCGAAACCGTATCCATCGAACGGCGGGCCGCGCTGGCCGGCGGGCTGGCGGGCACCGCGGCGCTGCTGGTTGCAACTGTGCTGCTCTTCATTCTCCAGGGCCGGCGCAATCTGGCGCAAAAACTGCGGGACGACCGAGCCATGGCGCTGCGCCTGGAGCGCCTGGTGCGCGACCGCACCAAGGATCTGCTGACCACCCGCGGCGAACTCATCCAGGCGGCCAAGCTGGCTGCCCTGGGCCAGATGTCGGCGGCCATGGCGCACGAGTTCAACCAGCCGCTGGCCGCCATGCGCTCCAATGCCGACAACGCCGAAACCCTGATCCGCCGCGGCGAAGCCGAAAAGGCCATAGAGAATCTGGTCCGCCTGCGCAGCCTCGTTGACCGCCTCGGCGCCACCTCGCGCTCGCTCAAGACCTTTGCCCGCAAGCCGCGCAGCCAGTTGCGCCCCGTGTCCCTGCGCGCGGTTTGCGATGCCGCCCTGCTGGTCCTTCAGCCGCGCCGCCGCGAAACCGGAGTCGAGATTGCGGTCAATGCGCCCGGCGGCGACGTGCAGGTTCTTGCCGGCGCCGTGCGCATGGAGCAGGTCATCGTCAATCTGGTTGCCAATGCCATCGACGCCGCCGCGGAAAAACACCCCGGGCGCGGCGGCCGCGTCGAGATCGAAATCGCGGCCAGCGGCGCCGTCGGCGAGATCAGCGTGCGCGACAATGGCGCCGGCATCCAGGTGTCCCCGAAGGAAACGGTTTTCGACCCCTTCGTCACCACCAAGGAAGCCGGAGACGGACTCGGCCTCGGCCTCTCGATCACCTACAATATCGTCAAGGACTTTTCCGGCACCATCGCCGTCGACGACGCGCCGGGCGGCGGCGCGATGTTTTCGGTCCGGCTGCCGCTGGCCGGAGACGGCCCGCCGGGCGAAAGCGCAAGCCAAGGAGACGCGCCAGTTGAGTGAAGCGAGCATCCTTCTGGTCGATGACGACGACGACCTGCGCCTGACGCTGGCCCAGGGGCTGGAACTTGCCGGCTTCGCGGTCGAGGCTTTCGACCATCCCGGCGCGGTGCCGGAGCGCATTTCCAAGTCCTTCCACGGTGTCCTGGTCACCGATATCCGCCTGCCCGGAATGGACGGCATCGCTCTCATGCGTACCGTGCTCGAGATCGACCCGGCCCTGCCCGTCGTTCTCATCACCGGCCATGGCGATGTTTCGCTGGCGGTGGAATCGATGAAGGCCGGCGCTTACGATTTCATCGAGAAACCCTTCGCGACCTCGGAGCTCGAAGCCGTCGTCACGCGCGCCGTCGAACGCCGTCGCCTGGTGCTGGAAAACCGCGCCCTGCGCGAGCAGCTCTCCGGCGCCAGCGGCCTCGAGGAGCAGATCGTCGGCCGCTCGCCGGTGGCGATCGAATTGCGCAAGAAGGTGGCGATGATCGCCGGCACCGACGCCGATGTCCTGATCCTTGGCGATACCGGCGCCGGCAAGGAGGTAATCGCCCGCGCCCTGCACGAAACCGGGCCGCGCGCGGCGAAGCATTTTGTCGCCATCAATTGCGCCGCCCTGCCCGCCGAGATCATTGAATCGGAGCTTTTCGGCCATGAGGCCGGCGCCTTCACCGGCGCCCGGGACAAGCGCATCGGCAAATTGGAACACGCCCAGGGCGGCACCGTCTTTCTCGACGAGATCGAATCCATGCCGCTCGACCTTCAGGCCAAGCTGCTGCGCGTCATCGAAACGCGCAGCCTGGAGCGCCTCGGCTCCAACCGGCAGGTCACCCTTGACGTCCGTTTCCTCGCCGCCTCCAAGGCCGATCTGGCGCGCCTCTCCGCCTCGGGCGGCTTTCGCGAGGACCTCTATTACCGCCTCAATGTCGTGACCATCGAGGTGCCGCCGCTGGCCGCCCGGCGCGAGGACGTGCCGCTCTTGCTGCATCACCTGATGCGCAAGGCGCGGGCACGCTATCACCGCGACGTGCCGGAGCTGTCGCCGGCGGCGCTGGCGGCGCTGGCGGCGCGCGACTGGCCCGGCAATGTGCGCGAATTGCGCAACATGGCCGATCGCCTGGTCCTCGGCGTTGTCGATCCGGCGGAAATCGGCGCTCCGCTGGCCGGCGACGGCGCCGGCGGGGAAAGCCTGGCCGAGCAGGTCGGCGCCTTCGAGCGCAACGTCATCCAGCACACCTTGCTCAGCCATGGCGGACGCCTCAAGCCGACCTACGAGGTCCTCGGCGTATCGCGCAAGACGCTCTACGACAAGATCCGCCGCCACGGCCTCGGCAAGTTCGCCGATGGGGAGAATTCGTGACATCGCGACTGGCCGATGTATGGAATTCCACACATCTGGCAAGCCGCCCCGTCCCGGTGGAAGAGATTAAAATTTTATAAACAAACGCTTTTCTTGCGCAGTCAACGGACTGGCACGGGGCCTGCAACCATGAGGTCAGGTTGACGCCATCTTGGGCGCATCGACTTGTATCCGACGGTTCGCAATGCTTGCGCCGTTTCAGTTGCACCTATCGGGAGGACTGCTCGCATGAAACTTATTCTGGGTGCCGCCGCGGCGGCCGCAATTCTGTTTTCCGCGCCCTCGGCCTTCGCCAATTGCGATCCGGGCGAAACCGTCATCAAATTCAGCCATGTCGTTGCCGGAACCGGCCATCCCAAGGGCGATGCCGCAACCCTGCTCGCAAGCCGCGTCAACGAGGAAATGAATGGCAAGGCCTGCATGGAGGTCTTCCCGCAATCCACCCTTTATGACGACGATAAGGTCATGGAGGCCCTGTTGCTCGGCGACGTCCAGCTTGCCGCCCCCTCGCTCTCCAAGTTCGAGGCCTATACCAAGAAGTACCGCATTTTCGACATGCCGTTCCTGTTCGCCAATCTCAATGCCGTTGACGCCTTTATCGGCTCCGACAAGGGCAAGGACCTGCTCAAGGTCATGGAAGGCCAGGGCTATACCGGGCTCGGCTACTGGATGTCGGGCATGAAGTATTTCTCGGCCAAGAAGCCGCTTCTGGTGCCGGCCGATGCGGCCGGGCTGAAATACCGCGTGCAGACCTCCGATGTCGCGGTGGCGATGATCGAGGCCATGGGCGGATCGGCCCAGAAGCTCGCCTTCAAGGAGGTCTACGGCGCCTTGCAGACCGGCGTCGTCGACGGCCAGGAGAATACCTGGTGCAACATCTTCAAGCAGAAGTTCTTCGAGGTTCAGGACGGCATCACCGAAACCAGCCACCAGACCCTGGCCTATCTGCTGGTGACCTCGACCGAATGGCTGGCCGGGCTTGATCCCGCCGTCCGCGACCAGTTCCTCGCCATCGTGGCCAAGGTATCGATGGAGGCCAATGCCGACGTCGCCGCCAAGGAGGCCGAATGCAAGCAGGGCATCGTCAATGCCGGTGGCACGATCCGCACCCTGACGCCGGAACAGCGCCAGCTTTGGGTCGATGCCATGAAGCCGGTCTGGGCCAAGTTCGAAGGCGATATCGGCAAGGACCTGATCGACGCCGCCGCTGCGACCAACTGAGAATGATGCTAATAGAGTAAGATAACGGCCGTCCGGGCAGCCCTGCCCGGACGGCCATCGATACACCGGCCTTTTCGCCGGAATCTGCGGGGGGAGAAACAAGCCATGGCGCTGCTGTTATCGCTGCCGGTACTCATTCTGGCCGCCATCGTGGTTGCTTTCTTTCTCATCGAGAAGCGCTTTCCGCGCGCGATCACCGCATTTGAGGAAAACCTCCTCGCCATCCTGATGGCCACCATCACCCTGGTGTCCTTCACCCAGGTCATCGCCCGCTACGGCTTCAATTCCGGCTGGGGCGGAGCGCTTGAATTCACCCGCATCCTCTTTGCCTGGCTGATCCTGTTCGGCATGAGCTACGGCATCAAGATCGGCGCGCATCTCGGCGTTGACGCCGCCATCCGCCTGCTGCCCGCGCGCGGCTTTCGCGCGGCGGCTGTTTTCGGCGCCGTTTGCGGCATTCTCTACGCCGGCATCCTGCTCTATTCCGACTGGCTTCAGTTCTTCGGCGCCAATGCCCGGGGCGGCGCCCTCGACTACTGGTCGAAGATGTACAAGATCGGGGTCGGCCTCGACGACCTGCGCTATCCCGACTGGATCCAGGAAGCTTTCGGCATGCGCGAGCGCGTCCAGCGCTGGATCGCCTACCTCATCCTGCCCATCGGGCTCGGCCTGTTCATGTATCGCTGCATTCAGGCCATGATCGCCATTCTGCGCGGCGAAAAGGAAATGATCATTGCCGCCCACGAGGCGGAGGAACTGGTCGCTGAAAACAAGAACGCATTGAAGGACTGACCGGCCATGGAATCCATCATCCTCTTCGCCCTCGTCCTCTCCCTCCTGTTCCTCGGCGTGCCGATCGCCATTTCGCTGGGCCTGTCGTCGATCGTGCTGATCGCCTTCTTCTCGACCGACTCCCTGTCCTCGGTCGCGCTTCAGCTCTTCACCGCCTCGCAGAACTACACCCTGCTGGCGATCCCCTTCTTCATCCTCGCCTCGGCCTTCATGTCCACCGGCGGCGTGGCGCGGCGCATCATCCGCTTCGCCATTTCATCGGTCGGCCATTTCCGCGGCGGGCTGGCCATGGCCAGCGTGCTCGCCTGCATGCTGTTCGCCGCCCTGTCCGGCTCCTCGCCGGCGACCGTGGTCGCCATCGGCACCATCGCCATCGCCGGCATGCGCCAGGTCGGCTACACCAAGGACTTCGCCGCCGGCATCATCGCCAATGCCGGCACCCTGGGCATCCTCATCCCGCCCTCGATCGTCATGGTGGTCTATTCGGCGGCCACCGATGTCTCGGTCGGGCGCATGTTCCTCGCCGGTGTCGTGCCCGGCATCGTCGCCGGCCTCATGCTCATGGCCGCGATCTATTTCATGGCCCGGCGGCGCAACCTGCCGGCCGAGGAATGGAAGGGCTTCCACGAAATCGTCAATGGCGGCAAGGAAGCCGGCTGGGGCCTGTTCCTGATCATCATCATCATAGGCGGCATCTATGGCGGCGTCTTCACGCCCACCGAGGCCGCCGCCGTCGCCGCCGTCTATGCCGCCTTTATTGCCCTGTTCATCTATCGCGACATGGGGCCGATGAAGGACGTGTCCTGGCTGAAGGAAAGCGACAGCAAGAAGGCGCGGGTCGGCTTCTCGGCCCTGGTCTATGCCATCTCCTTCTTCTTCGTCTGGATGATCCTGTCCTTCTTCGCCACCGCCGAGTGGGAAAATGTCACCGCCGGCGGGCGCGCCATCGTCGGCGTCGTCATCTCGGTGCTGCTCATGATCGCCTATGCCATCTGGCGCGACCGCGACTCCAATCCGCTCAATATCCCCTCCTTCCTGCTTGCCAGCCTGCCGATCTGGCGGCGCAACCTGGCGCTGATGGGCCGCAATTTCCTCGCCGCCTGGGTCCATGCCGAAACGCGCCGGGTGCTGGTCGAATCCTCGCGCACGACGATCATGCTCATGTTCATCATCGTCAACGCGCTGCTCTTTGCCCATGTGCTGACCTCGGAGCGCATCCCCCAGACCATCACCGATCTGATGATCGGCGCCGGCTTCAACTGGTTCACCTTCCTCATCGCGGTCAATGTGCTGCTGCTGCTCGGCGGCCAGTTCATGGAGCCGTCCGGCCTGTTGCTCATCGTTGCCCCGGTGGTGTTCCCCATCGCCATGGAGCTTGGCGTCGATCCGGTGCATCTCGGCATCATCATGGTGGTGAACATGGAAATCGGCATGATCACGCCGCCGATCGGCCTCAACCTGTTCGTCACCTCGGGGATCACCGGCATGGACCTCATACAGGTGGTGCGCGCGGCGGCGCCCTTTGTCGCCGTGCTCTTCGTCTTCCTGATCCTGGTCACCTATGTGCCGCAGCTCTCCACCACCCTGCCCTATGCGCTGATGGGGCCGGAGATCGTTACCCGCTGAGGCAACCGGGCCTTGCGGTTCAGGCTGGCAGCTTGAGCAGGCGGATGGCGTTTTGCGACGCGATCTTGGCGCGCACGCTTTCGGAGATCCGGGCGGCGCGCATGAAATCGCCGGCCACCTGCGGGTCCTCGAAAGGATAGTCGGCGGCGAACATGATGTTGTCCTCGCCCAGCGCGGCAAGCGCGCAGGCCAGCGGTTCATCGGAATAGACCCCGGAAATGGTCACCGGAATGTTGCGCTTGATATAGCCCGAGGGCAGCGGGCGCGGATCGCCCGGCTCGCGGTAGAGCATGGCCCGGCTGTCGAGGCGCCACAGCAGATAGGGCAGCGTTTCGCCCATATGGCCGAGGATCAGCCGCGCGCCGGGAAAACGCTCGAAGGTGCCGTTGAAGACCATGCGCAAGGCGTGGGTAGCGGTCTCGACCGTCCATTCCCAGGTCGGCCGGCGCAGCAGCCGCTGGCCCTCCAGCGCGGCATAGGTGCGCTCCGGATCGGCCGGGTGCAGATAGATCGGCGCCGCCAGCTCCTGCGCCCGCTCCCAGAACGGGAAAAAGCGCTCCTCGTCGAGATAATGTCCCAGCGTCTGGCCGTTGATCAGGGCGCCGCAAAAGCCAAGCTCGCGCACGCAGCGCTCCAGTTCATCGGCGGCCCCTTGCGGATCCTGAAGCGCCAGATGGGCGAAACCAGCCAGCCGCTTTGGGTGCCGCGCCACCTTCCCGGCCAGCTCGTCATTGGCGCGCCGGGCATGGGACGTCGCCAGCGCCGCATCGGGTTCGGTCTGCACGCCGGGTCCTGAAACCGACAGCACGGCAAGGTCGATGCCGGCGGCGTCCATTTCCTCCAGGCGCAGGGTATCGCAGTCGAACAGGCGCCGCTTGATGCGGTCATAGGTGACCTTCGGCATGCCGGCCACCGACGGTTCCCAATAATCTGCCAGATGCTGGGGAAGGAAATGCTCTTCGAGTGCGATGATCTTCATGGCGTCCTGCTGGTGATTGGCCTGCTGGTGATTAGCCCGCTCGCTGGTTGGCCCGCTCGCTGGTCGGCTCCTCGCTTGTTGGCCCCTCGCTTGTTGGCCCCTCGCTAGATCGCCCCGGCTGACGGCCGCGGCCCGGCCCATTGTACTATCATATGGTGCATATGTATCGTATCGCAGTCAACGCCGATTCACGGCCCACCGCGCCGGTTCATTTCGTCGTGGCGATTGCCTCATTCCTCCTCGACCGCGACAATGGCACAATGTCGACGCGGTAGCGAAGAAACGGCAGGGGCAAGCCTCGGGCCGGGGGGCGATCATGGCCGATCAGGGATTCGAGTACAGGTTCCGGGCACCGCTGGGCGCGCCGCGGGACAAGGGCGCCGAGCCGCCAGCCTTTCGCCGCGAGGTCGTCGGCGGCATGCTCATCGAGCGCGATGTCGCCGTGCCGCTGCGCGACGGCACCGTGATCTATCTCGACCTTTTCCGCCCCGTTGACGGGCCGCCGGCCCCCCCGCTGATCGGCTGGGGACCCTATGGCAAGCACGGCCACACCCGCTACAGCCAGTCTTTCCCCAAGGCCGATGTCGCCGATGAACACCTGACGAAATATACCGCCTTCGAGGCCCCCGACCCGGTGTTCTGGGTCGCCAACGGCTATGCCGTCATCAATGTCGATCCGCGCGGCACCTGGTATTCGCAAGGCCGCGCAACCTATCTTTCGCCCCAGGAGGCGGAGGACTTCTTCGACGTCATCGAATGGGCCGGCACCAGGGACTGGAGCAATGGCAAGGTCGGCCTGTCGGGGGTGTCCTACCTGACCTGTTCGCAGTGGCGGGTGGCGGAGTTGAACCCGCCCCACCTTGCCGCCATCAACCCCTGGGAGGGCTGGTCCGACACCTACCGCGAGGTGGCGCGCCATGGCGGCATTCCGGAAACCTCGTTCTGGCCCTATCTGCCGACGCGCTGGGGCCATTCGACGACGCAAGTCGAGGATTTGGCGCTTGAAACGGCGGAACGGCCCTTTTTCGATGCCTACTGGGCATCCAAGGCCGCGCAATTGGAGAAGATAGCGGTTCCCGCTTACGTCGTCGCGAGCTGGACCGACCAGGGCCTGCATACGCGCGGTACGCTGGAGGGCTTCCGGCGCATTTCCTCGGAGCAGAAATGGCTCGAGGTCCATGGCCGCAAGAAATGGGCGCATTACTACGACCCCGAAAGCGTGAAGCGGCAGAAGGCCTTTTTCGATCATTTCCTCAAGGGGCAGAAAAGCGAACTTGCCCGCTGGCCCAGGGTGCGTTTCGAGGTGCGCGAGAAGTATTTGACCGCGGCCGAACATGCGGCCACCGACTGGCCACTGCCCGGTACGCGCTACACCAGGCTCCATCTCGATGCCGCCGCCGGCAGCCTGTCTTTCGACCCGCCGCAAGGCGCGGCGCGGTGCGCCTATGACAGCGCGGCGGACAGCGCGGCGGGCGGCGAGGCGGCGCGGGCAAGCTTCGACATCACCTTTGCCGAGCCGGTGGAACTGGTCGGCCACATGAAGCTGCGCATCTGGATGGCGGCGGAGGCTTGCGACGACATGGATATCTTCGTCGCCGTGCAGAAGCTGGGCAAGGATGGCGAGATCGTGCCCTTTGCCTATTACGCCCAGTTTGAGGACGGCCCGGTGGCCCTGGGCTGGCTGCGCGCCTCGCACCGCGAACTCGATACCGCGCGCTCCACCGAGTATCGGCCGGTGCTTGCCCATGTCCGCGAGGCGAAACTGGTTCATGGCGGATTCGTGCCGCTGGACATCGAAATCTGGCCCTCGGGCACCGCCTTTGCCGCCGGCGAGGGCCTGCGCCTCGTCGTTCAGGGCCGCGATATCTACGATTATCCCAAGCCCAGCGTCTACGCCCGGCACGAGGATCTGGTCAATCGCGGCCGCCACCTGATCGCCACCGGCAGCGGCCGGGAATCCTATTTGCTGGTTCCCGTTACCGGGCCTGACTAACGCTTGCGTCGCGATCGCGCGCATGCGGATAATGATGCGACGTGCGGTCGCGCCCCGGTTACGGAGAGCGTAATCTATTGACTTATTGAATGTTATTCTCTAGAACTCATTACAACGATAACATTATCGTCAAGGGAGAAAAGTCAATGTCGAGGATTGCAGCAGTAATTGTAAGTCTGTTCGCCTTGGCCGTCGGGATCTCCGGCGCCCAGGCCCAGGATACCGTGAAGGTCGGCCTTATCCTTCCCTATTCCGGCCAGTTCGCCGATGCCGGCATCCAGATCGAAAACGGGCTCAAGCTCTATATGAGCCAGCACGGCGATACTGTCGCCGGCAAGAAGATCGAAATCATCCGCAAGGATGTCGGCGGCATCGCCCCCGACGTTGCCAAGCGCCTGGCGCAGGAACTTATCGTGCGCGACGGCGTCGACATGATTGCCGGTTTTGCCCTGACGCCGAACGCGCTCGCCGCCGGCGACGTCTCGGCACAGGCCAAGAAGTTCATGGTGGTCATGAATGCCGCCACCTCGATCATCACCACCAAGTCGCCCTATATGGTCCGCACCTCGCTGACCATTCCCCAGCTTGAAGAAGCCTTTGGCGAATGGGTTGCCAAGAACGGCACCAAGACCGTCTACACCATGGTTTCCGACTACGGCCCCGGCCACGACGCCGAGCAGGCCTTCATCCGCGGCTACACCAAGGGCGGCGGCAAGATCGTCGGCTCGGTGCGCATGCCGATCGCCAATCCGGACTTCTCGGCCTTCGTCCAGCGCGCCAAGGATGTCAGCCCGGAAGGCATCTTCATCTTCGTGCCCGGCGGCGCCCAGCCGGCGGCTCTCGGCAAGGCGATGGCTGAACGCGGCATCGACCCGTCCAACACCAAGATCATGGGCCAGGGCGAGATCACCATGGAAAAGGGGCTGGAAAGCCTGGGCGATTCCGCCCTCGGCATCGTCACCACCTTCCATTATGACGTCAGCCACGATTCCGACCTCAACCGCGCCTTCGTCAAGGACTACAAGGCGATGTTCGATCGCAACCCGGACCTCTTCAGCGCCGGCGGCTATGACGGCGCCCACCTGATCTACGAAGCGCTTAAGAAGACCAATGGCAACACCGACGCCCAGGCGCTTGTCGATGCCGCCAAGGGCATGGCCTGGGAAAGCCCGCGCGGCCCGGTTTCCATCGATCCGGAAACCCGCGACATCATCCAGACCGTCTATGTGCGCGAGGTCCAGAAGGTCGATGGCGTTCTCACCAATGTCGAGATCGCCAAGATCGAAAACGTCAAGGACCCGGTCAAGGAAGCGATGAAGAAGTAACCGGCCGGTCTATTTGGCAGCGGCAACAAGCATCCGAGAGCGCATATGACCACCCAGATCGTCGGCATTCTCTTTGACGGACTGGCCTTTGGGATGCTGTTGTTCGTCCTATCGGTGGGGCTGTCCGTGACGCTGGGCCTGATGAATTTCATCAACCTGGCGCATGGCAGCTTCGCCATGATCGGCGGCTATGTCACGCTGACACTGATGCGCGAAGGCGGCTGGCCCTTTCTGGCGACACTGCCCGCCGCCTTCGTCATCACCGCCCTTATCTCCGTTGCCTTCGAGCGCACCCTGTTTCGCCGCCTCTATCGCTCGACGGCCCTTAACCAGGTCCTGCTCACCATCGGCCTGGTCTTCGTATCTGCGGCCATCGCGGCCTATTTCTATGGCACCGTGCAGCAGCCGATCCAGGTGCCCGATTACCTGCGCGGATCCCATGAGATCGCCGGCGTCAGCTTCGCCACCTATCGCCTGTTCCTGCTTGTCGTCGCGCTCTTCCTCGTCGCCCTGCTCATCGGGGGCCTGGAATATACCCGTTTCGGCGCCCGCATCCGCGCCGCCGTCGACGACCAGCGCATGGCGCGCGGCCTCGGCATCGATGTCGACTCCGTTTTCGCCGTCACCTTCGCCCTGGGCAGCGGCCTTGCCGGCCTCGGCGGCGCCCTGGCGATCGAGATCGTCGGCCTCGACCCATCCTTCGGCTTCCATTATCTCGTCTTCATGCTGATCGTCGTCGCCGTTGGCGGCCTCGGCTCGGTCGGCGGATCCTTCGCCGCCGCCGCCCTGCTCGGCATATTCGACGTCGCGGGAAAATACTATGTGCCGGCACTCGGCTCGTTCCTCATCTATATCGTGCTGATCGTGCTGCTATTCGTGCGTCCGCGCGGCCTGTTCGGAAAGCGCTGAGCCATGCCCGCCATTCGCACGACACCGGCCGATACGGCGCCCGGCCCCCAAGCCTTTCTTGCCGCCCAGACGCGCTGGCGCCTGGTCGAGATCCTGTTCTGGCTGGCCCTGCTGTCGCCTTTCTTCCTGCTTCCGACCTATCTCACCCTGGCCAGCCAGATCGCCATTACCGCGCTGTTCGCGCTCTCGGTCGATCTCATTCTCGGCTATGCCGGTATCATCACCCTGGGCCACGCCCTGTTTTTCGGAATTGGCGCCTATACTGCCGGCCTTGTCGCCAAATGGGGCTGGGGCGAAGCCATTTCCGGCCTCGTCCTGGCCGCGCTGGCCGCCGGGTTCGTCGGCTATGTCACCGGCTTCATCATCACCCGCGTCCACCACCTGGCGCTGATCATGATCACGCTTGGCCTCGGCCTGGTGGCGGTCGAGGCCGCCAATTCGGCCAGCTGGCTCACCGGCGGCGCCGACGGCCTTCAGGGCGTGCGCATGTGGAAGCTCCTGGGCACCTTCGAATTCGACCTCTGGGGCTACTCCGCCTATGGCTATTCCTTGGGGGCCCTGTTCGTCTTTTTCCTTATTTCCCGCCGCATCGTGCATTCGCCCTTCGGCCTGTCGCTGCGCGGCATCAGGGAAAATCTCGACCGCATGCCGGCCATCGGCGCGCCCAGCCGCGCCCGCCTGCACAAGATCTATGTCATCTCGGCGGCCATGGCTGGCGTCGCCGGCGCCCTGCTGGCCCAGACCACCGAAACCGTTTCGCTCGAAACCCTCGGCTTCCAGCGCTCGGCCGATGTCGTCATCATGCTCATCCTCGGCGGCACCGGGCGCCTTTACGGCGGCATAGTCGGCGCCATCATCTTCATGATCGCCCGCGACCAGCTCGCCGACATGAACCCGCAATACTGGTATTTCTGGATCGGACTGCTGCTGGTCGCCGTCGTGCTGTTCCTGTCCAACGGTATCCTCGGCGGCCTCGACCGCCTGCTGCCGCGCCGGCGGGGCGACGCATGAACGCGCCCATGCTCCAGACCCGCGGCCTCGACAAGCGTTTCGGCTCGCTGATCGTCGCCCAGAGTATCGAGATCGACCTGCCGCAGGGCGCCCGCCACGCGCTGATCGGCCCCAATGGCGCCGGCAAGACGACCTTGATCAATCTCATGACCGGCAGGTTGCGCCCCGATGCCGGCCAGATCCGCCTTGGCGGGGAGAATATCTCGGCGCTGGCGCCCGAGGCCCGCGTCAAGCGCGGCCTGGTGCGCACCTTCCAGATCAACACCCTGTTCCCGCACCTTACCGCGCTCGAAGCGGTCACGCTTGCGGTCTGCGAACGCCGCGGCCAGGCCGGCAGGTGGTGGCGCAAGCTTTCCGATCACAAGGACGCCATCGACGAAGCCCATGAAATCCTGACCTCGCTGCAACTTGCCGCCGATTGCCTGCGCCCGACCCACGCCCTGGCCTATGGCCAGCAGCGCCTGCTCGAGATCGCCCTGGCCCTGGCGACGCGGCCCAAGGTGCTCCTGCTCGACGAGCCGGCCGCCGGCGTGCCCCAGGGCGAAAGCGCCGAGCTTTTCACCGCCATCGCCAATCTGCCCAAGGACATGGCGGTGCTGTTCATCGAGCATGACATGAACCTTGTCTTCCGCTTCGCCACCCGCATCATCGTGCTGGTTGCCGGCGCCGTGCTCACCGAGGGCACGCCGGACGAGATCGCCGCCGATCCGCGCGTGCGCGAAGTCTATCTGGGGAGCGCCCATCATGGCTGACCCCCTGCTGTCGCTGAAAAACGTCCAGGCCGGCTATGGCGAGTCGATCGTGCTCGACGGCATCTCGCTCGACATCGAGGAAGACGGCAGCCTGTCGGTGCTCGGCCGCAATGGCGTCGGCAAGTCGACCCTGCTGCTGACCATCATGGGCTTTACCAATGTCAGCGCCGGAACGGTCACGTGGCGCGGCAAGGACATTACCGGCTGGCTGCCCCACAAACGCGCCCGCGCCGGCATCGGCTGGGTATCGCAGGAGCGCGACATATTCCCCTCGCTCACCGTGGAGGAAAACCTCACCGTCGCCGCCAGCCCCGGACGCTGGGATCTCAAGGCGGTCTACGACCTCTTTCCGCGCCTTGCCGAGCGGCGCACCAATATGGGCAATCACCTTTCGGGGGGCGAGCAGCAGATGCTCACCATCGCCCGTACCCTGATGACCAATCCGGCGATCCTGCTTCTCGACGAACCGCTGGAGGGCCTGGCGCCCATCGTCGTCGAGGAACTGACCGCGGCCATCGAACGCATGAACGACCAGGAAAAAATGGCTCTCGTGCTGGTCGAGCAGCATGCCAGCGTGGCGCTGGCGCTGACCGAGCAGGCCCTGGTCATCGAGCGCGGCGCCGCGGCCTGGGCCGGCGCCTCGGGCGACCTCGTCAAGGACCAGGCCCTTATCGACCGCTATATCGGCCTCAACCTGACCGGGCAGGCGAAAGCCGGCTGACGGGCAGATGCCCTGCCTGCTCAATTGCAGGTCGTCGGATTGTCACCGTCTTCCAGGATCTCAGCCGCCGCCTTGAAGGGCTCCAGCAATTGCGGGTACTTGCTGGCGCAGGCCGCCGTTATCGCGATTTTTCCCAGCGAATCCGGGGCCTTGACCTCGCGGATCGTCCATTCGATTTCGCCCTCGGCCGCTCCGGGCGCATCGGCGCAGGGCGCCGGATCCCGGTACAATACGCCCTCGGCGCCGCGCAGCGCGCCGAGCAGCGCCACCGCCTCCCGGCCCGACAGCGCGGCGGAACAGCGGCGGCCATCGCCCTCGCCGAGCAGGGCGGTATAGACGCCGCCCCTGTCCCATTGCGCTTCCATGCGGGCGAAAGCCCGGCCCGCGCCGGGCGCCGGATGGGCAAGTACCACGGTGAATCTGTTCAGATTGGCATAGGCCTGCTCAAGATGGGCGTCGCGCTCCGCATTCGATTTGGTCATGGCCCGGCCGATCAGAACGGCAATCGCCATGCCGGCGACAATGGCCGGCAGCGCAGTGGCAAGCAGCCAGCGCGGCGGCAGATAGATGGCCAGGCCCAGCGCGGCAATGCCGAGGCCCGCCGCGCCCAGCACGCCGTAGCCGAGCGCGATGGCCGGACCGGCAAGGCCACTGCCCGGCGCCACGAAATAGCGCCCGCCGATCATGGTGCCGAGCACCAGCCCGATAAGCATGAAGGCGATAACAAAGACGGCTCCAAGCAGAATTCGCATACGCCGTGTCATCGTGCCCCTCCTTGCGCGCGGATCTCCTTTGCGGCCCGGCGGCGCTACCGCCGGCTGTCGCCGATCAACGATACAATCGTCGCCAAGGCTGGCAAGTTCCGGTTCAGCGCTACTCGCGCGGCGCCCGGATCCGCGACGGGCGGTTGCACCTAGACCAAAGATATAGCTGCGCGCGCTTGCGATTCGCCAAGTTTTAGGTCTTAATGACAATAAGTTCAATTTTGGGAGGCGGGTTCAACTATTGAACCCGGCTAAAAAAGAAGCCCGAACAGGGTGGCGAACGCCGTGTCTGCTACAAAAGCCAGGCAGGTCGCCGTTTTGGAGGAAGACGAGCTTAGGGCTCAAGTCTACCGGCTCTTGGCAAATTTGCTCCGGAAGGCGCCTGAGGAAGGCGAACTCAAGCTCATATCGGGTTTGAGCGGGGATGAATCGGCCCTCGGCAGCGCCTTTCAGAAGATCGCGAAAACCGCAGGCAACTCCTCTGCGCCGGACATATCGGACCAGTTCGACCAGATCTTCGTCGGGGTTGGCCGCGGCGAGTTGCTCCCCTACGCATCCTATTATCTGACCGGTTTCCTGCACGAGAAGCCCTTGGCCAAGCTGCGCACCGACATGGCCGAACTCGGCGTTGCGCGCGGCAACAATGTCTCGGAACCGGAGGATCATATCGCGGCCCTGTGCGAGATGATGGCCGGGTTGATCCTGGGTGACTTTGGCGAAGTCGTCCCGCTGCAACGGCAAAAAGAG
This sequence comes from Rhodobiaceae bacterium, assembly GCA_020441905.1. Lineage (GTDB taxonomy): Bacteria > Pseudomonadota > Alphaproteobacteria > Rhizobiales > NORP267 > JAGRLG01. The sequence continues at coordinate 75,959 of JAGRLG010000029.1, forward strand.
TTTTTCGCCCGCCATGTCGAATCCTGGGCGAAGCTGTTCTTCGAGGATCTCGCCGCAACCAATTCATCGAAGTTCTACGGCGCCGTTGGCGAGGTGGGCGCGGCGTTCATTGATATCGAGACTGACGCGTTTCGAATGATCGAGTCCTGAGCCGAACAGGCCAGGCGGCTGCGCATTGACGCAGCCTTGCAGGTTCCGGGCCGATTCCCGGAAACAGGAACAAGTGAGCACAAGGCTGCAGTCCGGGACCAACCGGCTCCAAGAAGTAACCGTCAGTCGCGTGAACTTTTTGCAGATGCGCATGCCCGATGCGTTCCGCGGCGATACCGAAGCGCCGCACGGCAAATACGAGCAGGAGGAACAATAAAATGTCTGCTGACGCCAAGACCGAAAAAGCCGGCCGCCGGGGTTTCCTGAAACTGATCAGCCTGTCCGCCGCCTTCGGCGGGGCGCTTGCCCTGACCAAGGGCAAGGCAGAGGCCGGCGAGGCAGAGCCTGAGGATAATTCGGGGTATCGGGAATCCGAGCACGTGAAGACCTATTACAAGCTCGCGCGGTTCTAGGCCCGCACTCGGGACAATCCGCCGCCGGCGCCGCCAGGCAAACCGGCAGGATCGCCGGATGCCCGTCAAGGCCTTGTTGATAAAGGGAGAATGACATGCTTAGGAAAAAGACTGACGGCGTGGCAATCAGGTCCCGATTGTCCTCGGCCTTGTCCGAAACCGCCGGGCAGGCGGTCGACCGGCGCACCTTCCTAAGGCGTTCGGGCCTGACCGTCGGCGGTCTAGCCGCGGCATCCATGGTGTCGGGCGGCATGGTCAAGAAGGCCGAGGCCGCCACCGAAGGCGCGGGCAATATCCAAACCATCAAATCGGTGTGCACCCATTGCGCGGTCGGCTGCACCGTATCGGCTGAAGTCCAGGACGGCGTCTGGATCGGCCAGGAACCCGGCACGGACAGCCCGATCAACCTGGGCGCCCACTGCGCCAAGGGCGCATCCGTGCGCGAGCATGCCCATGGCGAGCGGCGGCTGAAATACCCGACCAAGCTGGTCAACGGCAAATGGCAGCGCATGTCCTGGGACGACGCCATCAACGAGATCGGCGACAAGCTCCTCGAAATCAAGAAAACGTCCGGCCCCGACTCGGTCTATTGGCTCGGTTCGGCCAAGCACAACAACGAGCAGGCTTATCTGTTCCGCAAGATGTACGCCTTCTGGGGCACCAATAACGGCGATCATCAGGCCCGTATCTGCCATTCGACCACGGTCGCGGGTGTGGCAAACACCTGGGGCTATGGCGCGATGACCAATTCGCTCAACGACATGCACAATTCGCGCGCCATCCTGCTCATCGGCGGCAACCCGGCCGAAGCCCATCCGGTTTCGCTGATGCATCTGATGAAGGCCAAAGAGGAAAACAACGCCGCGCTGATCGTGGCCGATCCGCGCTTCACGCGCACGGCGGCCCATGCCACCGAATATGTCCGCTTCCGCCCCGGCACCGATGTCGCGCTGATCTGGGGCATCCTCTACCACATCTTCGACAATGGATGGGAGGACAAGGACTACATCCAGAAGCGCGTCTGGGGCATGGAATACATCCGCGAAGAAGTGATGAAATGGAATCCCGACGAGGTCAAGCGGGTCACCGGCGTTCCGGAAGCTCAGGTCAAGCGCGTCGCCCGGACGCTAGCCAGCAACAAACCCGGCACCATCATCTGGTGCATGGGCGGAACCCAGCACACCACCGGCAACAACAATACGCGGGCCTATTGTGTCCTGCAGTTGGCCCTTGGCAATATCGGCAAGGCCGGCGGCGGCGCCAATATCTTCCGTGGCCATGACAATGTGCAGGGCGCCACCGACTTCTGCGTGCTGTCGGACAACCTGCCCGGCTATTACGGGCTCGCCAAGGGCGCCTGGCAGCATTGGGCGCGGGTTTGGGACGTCAAGTACGAGGATCTGCTCGCCAACTTCGCTTCCGACAAACTGATGGAATCGGCGGGCATTCCGGTGTCGCGCTGGATCGACGGCGTCCTTGAGGACAAGGGCAAGATCGACCAGCCGGACAATCTGCGTGCCATGATTTTCTGGGGCCACGCACCGAACTCGCAGACCCGCGGGCCGGAAATGCAGGAGGCGATGAACAAGCTCGACATTCTGGTTGTCGTCGACCCCTATCCGACCATGTCGGCGGTGATGCACAACCGCAAGGACGGCGTCTATCTGCTGCCGGCGGCGACACAGTTCGAAACCTATGGCTCGGTGACCGCCTCCAACCGCTCGCTGCAATGGCGTGACAAGGTGGTCGAGCCGCTCTTCGAGTCGCTTCCCGATCACACCATCATGTACAAGTTCGCCAAGAAGCTCGGTTTCGCCGACCAGATCTGCAAGAACATCGAGGTCAAGAACGACGAGCCGCTGATCGAAGACATCACCCGCGAATACAACAAGGGCATGTGGACCATCGGCTATACCGGCCAGTCGCCGGAGCGCCTCAAGCTCCACATGGCCAATCAGCACACCTTCGACCGCACCACCTTGCGGGCCAATGGCGGCCCCGCCGACGGCGAGTTCTACGGCCTGCCCTGGCCGTGCTGGGGCCCGCCGGAGATGAAACATCCCGGAACGGCGAACCTCTACGATCCGTCCCTGCCGGTGGCCGAGGGCGGGCTGAACTTCCGCGCCCGTTTCGGCGTCAAGGCACCGGACGAATGGGGCGGCGCCAATCTGCTCGCCGAGGGCGATGTCGAGGGCGTGTCCTATCCGGTCGGCAACGAGCTGAAGGGAGGGCATCCCGAATTCAGCATGGCGATGCTGGAAAAACTGGGCTGGGACGCCGATCTCACCGACGCCGAACGCAGCGTCATTGCCTCCGTCGCCGGGTCGAACACCAACTGGAAGACAGATCTTTCCGGCGGTATACAGCGCGTCGCCATCAAGCATGGCTGCGCACCCTTCGGCAATGCCAAGGCCCGGGCCGTGGTGTGGCCATTCCCCGATCCGGTGCCCGTGCACCGCGAGGCGCTCTACACCAACCGGCGCGACCTGCTGCCCAAATACGCCACCTATGCCGACAAGCAGGCCTACCGCCTGCCGACGGCCTATGCCTCGATCCAGGCGAACGACTATTCCAAGGATTACCCGATAATCCTGACCTCGGGGCGGCTGGTAGAATATGAGGGCGGCGGCGACGAGTCGCGGTCAAATCCGTGGCTGGCCGAATTGCAGCAGGACATGTTCGTCGAGATCAATCCGACCGATGCCAACAATATGGGCATCCGCAATGATGACATGGTCTGGGTGCAGGGGCCACCGACCCATACCGGACAAATGGGCGGCAAGGTCAAGGTCAAGGCCATGCTCACCGAGCGGGTGGAAAAGGGCGTTGCCTTCATGCCCTTCCATTTCGGCGGCCATTTCCAGGGCGAGGACCTGCGCTCGAAATACCCGCAAGGGTCCGACCCCTACGTCCTCGGTGAAGCCTCGAATACGGCTCAGAGCTACGGCTATGACTCGGTGACCCAGATGCAGGAAACCAAGGCAACCCTGTGCCGCATCGAGAAAGCGTAAGGAGACACACAAATGGCCAGAATGAAGTTCCTTTGTGATGCCGAGCGCTGCATCGAATGCAATGCCTGTGTCACCGCCTGCAAGAACGAGCACGAGGTGCCCTGGGGCGTAAACCGGCGCCGCGTCGTCACCATCAATGACGGCAAGCCCGGCGAACGCTCGATATCGGTCGCCTGCATGCATTGTTCGGACGCGCCCTGCATGGCGGTCTGCCCGGTGGATGTCTTCTACCAGACCGACCAGGGCGTCGTGCTGCACAACAAGGATTTGTGCATCGGTTGCGGCTATTGCTTCTATGCCTGCCCGTTCGGCGCGCCGCAGTTCCCCCAGGCGTCGAATTTCGGCTCTCGCGGCAAGATGGACAAATGCACCTTCTGCGCCGGCGGGCCGGAAAAAGACTTCTCCGATGCCGAGTTCAAGAAATATGGCCGCAATCGCCTGGCCGAAGGCAAGCTGCCGCTCTGCGCGGAGATGTGCTCGACCAAGGCGCTGCTCGCCGGTGACGGCGACCAGGTGTCCAACATCTACCGCGAGCGCGTGGTGGCCCGCGGTTTCGGTTCCGGGGCCTGGGGCTGGAGCCGGGCTTATCCCGGCCAGGGCGCCTGAGCGGCACCTGAGCGACAACGCGGCCGGAGCGGGCCATCCGCCCCCTCCGGCCGCGCGCATGGCGGTCATGCCGGCCCATTGGCGGGTCCTCCCGCGGCATTGGCCGGGGGCACGAAAGCGGAGCCACGAGCGGCGGATAAACCGGCGTCAGGCGGCAGATGGAGTTTTCCGCACCATGAACAAGACCAAGAAGATCGTCATTGCGGCATTCGCCCTGGCCCTCGCATCGGGCCTCGCCGGCTGCCGCGACGAAGAGCAGAACCGCCCCCTGTCGACCAGCAAGAGCACTTATCACGGCCCGAGCGACGACAAGCTCAGCGAGCAACAGCTGCGCGAAATCCGCCACCGCATGAATATCCAGGCTGGCGGCCAGATCTAGCTTACCGGTCCGGCATCATCCAGGCCGGTATTTTGGGAGGAAACAGGCAATGAACAGGCTGGCTGATGGCGACGCGCGTTGTGGAATGCTGGGCCTGGCCGGAAGATTTCTGGTCGCGGTCTCCCTGCTTCTCCTCCTCTTTGCGACTCCCGCCCTGTCGCCGGCGCGGGCGCAGAATGCCACCGATGTTCAGGGCACCAGCGCGCGCAGCGAGTTCTGGGAGGAGATCCGCCAGGGCAAGGAAGGCAGTGTCTCGATCCCCGACGCCAAGGCCGGCCGGCTGATCCAGTCCGAGGGGGATGTCTGGCGCGCCTGGCGCAATGGTCCGGTCAGCACCTATGGCGCCCAGGGCCTGGTCGCCGTCGTTCTCGTGCTCGCCGCGTTCTTTCTCATTCGCGGACGGCTGCGCATCGCCGGCGGCTGGTCGGGTTGGACGATTCTGCGCTTCAACTCCCTGGAAAGAACCGCCCACTGGCTGCTCGCCGGGTCTTTCATCGTGCTCGGCCTGACAGGCCTAAACGTTCTTTACGGACGCTACGCCATTTTGCCGTTGATCGGCGCCAATGCGTTTTCCACCATAACCATATGGGGCAAGCTGCTGCACAATTACGTCGCCTTCGCCTTCATCGCCGGGCTGATCCTGACCCTGGTGCTCTGGGTCAGGGACAACGTGCCGCGGCGCATCGATGCGACCTGGTTTGCCAAGGGCGGCGGCCTCATCGGCTCGGCTCATCCTGCGGCGGGCAAGTTCAATGGCGGCCAGAAGATGCTGTTCTGGCTGGTCATCTTCTTCGGCGGCTCGGTCGCCCTCACCGGCCTGTCGCTGATCTTCCCGTTCCAGATCCCGCTCTTTGCCAAGACCTTCGCCTTGCTCAGCGCCGTCGGCTTCAACCTGCCGGAAAACCTGACCTCGATTCAGGAAATGCAGCTGGCCCAGCTGTGGCACAATATCGTGTCGCTGGTGCTGCTGGCGGTGATCATCGCCCATATCTATATCGGCTCGCTTGGCATGCAGGGCGCCTTTGACGCCATGGGCACCGGCCGGGTCGATCTCAACTGGGCCAGGGAACATCACTCGCTCTGGGTTGCCGAATTGGAACAGAACGGCACGCTCGACAAGGAGCCGGCGCAGCAGCCGGCCAAGGGACAAACCCAAGCCGCCGAATGAACCGTCAGGCGGGGTGAAGATGGCCCGATGAGCGCTGTTGCAAGACGGTTCCTGGCGGTTCTGCCGGTGCTTCTGCCGGCCCTCGCGCTCGCCACCCTTGGCGCGGGAGGCGCAGGACGCGCAGGCGAACCGGCCGGCCATGGCGGCCCGGTAAGATCCATTGTCCTTTCGCCGGACGGGCGCCATGCCCTGACCGGAAGTTTCGATTATTCGATGATGTACTGGCAGGCCGAAGGCGAGCGCTTGACGCCGCTTTCCAGATTTTCCGACAACGACGCCGCGGTCAGCGCCGTGGCCTTCGTTCCAGGCAGCGCGCATGCGCTGTCGGCCAGCGACGACGGCACCATCAGCCTGTGGGACCTTGCCGCCGGGACCAGGATCGCCCGTTTTGAGGGCCACGGACACAAGGCGGTGGCCCTCGCGGTTTCGGCCGACGGCCAATGGGCCGCCTCGGCCTCCTGGGACAGCACGGTCCGGCTCTGGAATCTTAGCACCCTGAAGGCAGGCGCGGTCCTGAGCGGCCATTCCGGTGCCGTCGGTTCGCTCGCCTTCGGCCCAGGCGGCAACACCCTTTTCAGCGCCGGACATGACGGTATCATCCGCCAATGGCGCTTGGGCGGCGCGGGGGCAGACGGCGAACTGGAAAAGGTCGTCTACAGCCATGGCTGGGGAGTCAATGTCCTGAAGGTGCTGGGGAACGGGACACAGATCCTTTTCGGCGGCCTCGACGGCGCCGTGGTAGTGCTCGATACCGTTACCGGCAAGGTCATCAGGTCCCTTGCCGGCCATGAGCGCCCGGTGCTGTCGATGGACGTTTCGCCGGACGGCACCCTGGCGGCGACCGGCGGCGCCGACGGCCTCATACAGGTCTGGGATACCCGGAACTGGGAGCTCAAGTTCAAGCACGCCTTTCCCTATGGCCCGGTATGGGCAATCGCCATCGCCGGCGATGACCGGTCGATGTTCTTCGCCGGCATAAACGAAAAGGTGCTGCACTGGCAGATGGTGCCCGACAAGCCGTTCGACGTTACCAGCAAGCAGGTGCCGGAGCGTTTCCAGAACAGCGAGATCACCGATCCCGGCGAGCTCTACTTCATACGCACCTGCTCCATCTGCCACACCTTGGCGCCCGACGACGCCAACCGGGCCGGGCCTACGCTGCACGGTATTTTTGGCCGCCGGGTCGGGTCGCTGCCGGGCTATCACTATTCCGCCACGCTGAAGCGGGCGACCTTCATCTGGAACGAAGAGACGATAGACCGCCTGTTTGCGCTGGGGCCGGAGAAATTCGTCCCCGGCACCAAGATGCCGTTGCAGAGAATGGTCGATGCTCAGGACCGCAAGGCGCTGATAGAGTATCTTAAACGGGCCACCGCGGAGCCGGCGGCATCACAACAAAAAGACCGATAAAAACCGTTATGGGAGGCGAAAAATGAAAGCTTTTGTCGTTGCCGTCGCCGCGGCGATCGTTATTTCCGTTGGCGCCGCCATCGTGCTTGAGCTGGTTCCGATGTCAACCAGCGACATGATGACCACGGCAAATGTCAGGCTGCACTGAGCGGGCCACGCGCTCCTTGGCCATGACCGGCCTCGCCGCCCGCCTGGCGGCCGCACTGGCGTTTCTGCCGGCATTCGCCGCGCCGCTGCCGGCGCAGGATATTGCCTTTGCGATGCGCTCGGTTGTCAGCGTGCTGCCGGTGTGGCCCGGCCGCCCCCCCGACCTGGCCGAACCGGAAGGCTCCGGCGTTGTCGTCGCCGATGGCCGCCGCATCATCACCGCCGACCATGTCATCCGCGATGCCCGTATCATTCATATCCGCACTTTCGACGGCCGGATCATCGCCGCCCGCCTCGCCGGCCGCGACGCCCGCACCGACCTCGCGGTGCTGGAAATCGATACCGTGCTTGCCCCGCTTGCCTTCGATGGCGATCCGCCTCTCGGTGCCAGAGTCTGCGCCCTCGGCAACATGTTCGGCCTTGGCCTGTCGGTAAGCTGCGGCACCGTCTCCGCGCTCCGCCGCACTGCCGTAGGATTCAATGAAATCGAGGATTTCGTGCAAACCGACGCTGTCGTCAATCCGGGCGCTTCGGGCGGCGCGCTGATCAATGAGGGGGGCGGGCTGGTCGGTGTCCTTTCGGCAATCTACACCAAGCAGACCGACGCCAATATCGGCGTCAATTTCGCCGTCTCGGCGCCGCTGGCACAAAAGGTGCTGGAGCAGATCATGGCGCGCGGCGAAGTGCGCTGGCGCCTTGGCGGCGCCACCTTGATGGGCGTCCCGGCAAGAGGCGAAACCGGGCGCCAGGCCGCCCGGATCGTGGCGCTGGCCGCGGAAGGACCCGAACAAGCGGCCGGCCTCCAGCCCGGCGACGTCATGCTCAGCGCCGGCGGCCGGCAGATCCGCGGGCCCGAGGACTATGCGTCAGCGCTGGCACGGGCTGTGCCCGGCGCAAGAATTCCTGTCACCTTCGAGCGAAATGGCGTCGAACGCAGCGCCGAGCTGCGCATGCCGCAATGAAAGGCCGCAATGAAAGGAAGACACATGGACGAGGAAATATTCAACATGTCGATGCGGAAATTTCTCAAGGAGGTTGGCGTCACCTCGCAGCAGCAGATCGAGACCGCGGTGCGCAAGTCCGGAAAGACTTCAGGCAGGATCCCGGTCAGAATGGTCCTGACCGCAGAAGCGATCGGCCTTGAGCATGTCGTCACCGGCGAAATCGGCCTTGGCGGCTAGGTCCGGTCGGGATTCGGCGCCATGCAGACCCAGGACCCGTCATTTCCGCCGCTATTGACCGGTCACGCCATCGCCGCCGGGGATGATGCCTTTGCCCACGCGGTTTCGCGCGCCGCCAGTGGCAAGGCTGGCGCCGGCGACCTGTTCTGGAGCCGGTCGCTGGACCGCCTCAGCGCAGCCATCGTTCTGGAGCCGGAAAGCGACGAGGTCACTTCCGTCCAGATGCTTTTTGCCGCCATGGTCGCCTTCGCCGATGCCTTCGGCGCCATTGCCCCCGCCGGCATAGGCATGTTCTACAGCTGGCCCGGCCGCCTGCTCGTCAATGGCGCCCATATTGGCGATGTCCGCATTGGCATCGCCGATGCGCCGCGCGGCGCCTCCCCGCCCTGGCTGGTGGTCGGCCTTGCCATCCGCATGCTGCTTGATCTTGGCCCCGCAGAGCCTGGCGAGCGGCCGGATATCAGCAGCCTCGAAGAAGAAGGCGCCGGCGAAGTGACCTGCACCGGACTGCTGGAATCCTTTTCCCGCCATTTCCTGGCCTGGATCAATACCTGGCAGGAGGACGGCTTCGCGCCGGTGCGCGCGGCCTGGCTCGAGCGCGCCGAAGGCCACGGCAAGGACATCACCCTGGACTGGCATGGCAGGCAGCTCCGTGGCCGCTTCGCTGCCATCGACGAGACGGGCAACCTCATTCTTGAAACCGGCGCCGGGGTGGAAACCCTCGACGTCATGGACATCGTCGCCCGCACTCCGGGGGTCGGCGCATGAAGTTCCTGCGCGTCATCCGCTTCGACCAGTCCGACGACAAGGTCTTCGAGCGCGCCGCTGCCGCCGGCGAATGGGCGGTGCCGGGCGCCTTTGAATTTGTCGGCATCACCGAGCGCGAGCTGACCGGCAAGATGCGCCAGGCCTTCGCCAACGGATTTCTCGCCCTGCCCTCGTTCGGCCGCTCGACCTTCGTCACCATCGGCCAGATCGCGGACAACGACATCGAGCGCCTCGCCCAGCTATTGGCAGACAACTTCATGCTGCGCTTTGGCGCGCCGGGATATGGCGAGGCCATCGCCGCGGCCCGCGAGGAGATCGATTTCGTCCTCGAAATGTGTGCGCCAAAGCCGGTCAACACCTGTTTCACCGTGCGCCGGATACTCACCGAGGCCGGCGATTTCCGCGAGGAATACCGGGAGATTTCGCCGCCGGGCCTGGAGAAACCGCATACCCGGATCTGGGACATGATCGATGACGGCACGTGAATTCTGGAAGACCTCGGGACACCATCTCATCGCGGTCACCGCGGCGGGCGAGCTGGCGCCGACGGCGGACTTCGTGCGCGCCTATTTTGCCCGCTCCGAAATGGTGCCCGACGCCGGCGCCTGCCCGCGCGAAACTGCCCTGTTCGAGTCCCTGGCCGCCGATCCGCTGCAAGCCGTCGGCCCGGACATGATAGCGGCCCTCGCCGATGCCGACGCCCGCCACAACTACACGATCCTGCTGGGGTTTCGCGATCTGCTGCTGCGCGCCGGCACGCTGGAGGCTGCCTATATGAAGATCGTGCGCGGCGAGGCCGGCATACCGGTGCCGCCGCTGTTCCTCGATCACATCGTCCATTCGGTGCTGCGCAACATCCTCGCCGACATCGCCGATCCGATCCGCCTGCGCGCGGCGGAAGTCTTTTTCCGCACCCAGAATGTCTCCACCGATGACGGCCGGGTGATGCTGGCCGACGATGAAACCGTCGAGATGTATGCCGAGACCGGCGGCAAGGGGGGCATCGGGCAACTGCTCGCCGCGGCCGGAGCACCGGCCCGCCGGATCGAGCTCACCGTTCTCGACGAGGACAACAAGGAGACCTATTGGCAGCGCTCCGACCGCTTCGACATGGTGATAGATTTTCGTTTCGCCCAGCCGGCGCTGGACGCCTTCGCCCGTGTCATCGAGGCCTGGGTCGCCCATTTTCTCAAGATCACCGTGCGTGTTCAGCCCGTCCAGCGCATCGACGATGACCGCTGGGCCTGGCATATCGGGCTTGATGCCGAAGCCAGCCGGATCCTCAACATGCTTTACAAGGGCGAGGATCCGTCGCCGGGCGATCTCGCCAACATCATTGCCTTGTTCCGGCTCACCATCGCCGATCAGGACGCGGTGATGCCTTCGGTCCGCGGCCGCCCGGTCTATCTTGGCCTCGCCAGGACCGGCGATGGAAAGCTGACCATGAAACCGCAGAACCTGATCGTGAACATGCCTTTGAAAACAGGTGAATGACGAGGGCTGGCGCATGACGCGCAACCGCAGATCACCGACTTCTCGCGAAAGCCGCGGCGCCCGCGCCGCCGCCGTTCTTGTCATCGTTGGCTGTCTGGCGGCTCTGGCCTATCTCAACCGGGATACCATCACGACCGCGCGGCAACCGCCCGCCCCGGCGCTCAACCCCGAATTCGTCGCCTGCCGCGAAGCGCGGACCGGCCAGGTAGAAAAGATGCGCGCCGACGGCGTGATCAACGAAACGCAGTTTGCCCAGTTCATGGCCCGCGCCATCGACACTTGTGCCGGCCAGTTTCCGCCAACCGAAGTATCCCCCGCCGCGCCGCGATAGCGCGCCCCGGGGGCTGGACGTCAATGCTTGCCCTGGCCGCCGTCCTCGCCGGCTGAGCGGTCCTTGCCATTGCCGCCGGCCGCCGCCTCTTCCTCCTCGCGCAGATAGTCCTCGGTGGTGCGGATCAGTGGCCGCTCGCCGAAGGCAAAGGGATTGCCCTTGTTTTCCGCCTGCTGGCGGATCCGGCAGTCGTCGCACATGCGGATCAGGTCCTGCGCTTCCTTGCTCTGGAACATCGAATGCTTGCCCGCCAGCTGCGTGACGATGCGCTCGATCGATCCCTTCGAGCCGAATGCCTTTCCGCAGCGGATGCATTCGGCCGGTTCTTCCTGGTGCAGCACCACGGCCGACATCGCCTCATTGGTCAGGTTGAGGCGCGGCTCCAGCGTGATCACCTTTTCCGGGCAGGTTCTGGCGCAAAGCCCGCATTGCACGCAGTCCTGCTCGACAAGGGCGATCAGCGGCCGGTCGGGATTGTCGCGGATGGCGCCCATCGGGCATGCCGAGACGCAGGCCAGGCACATGGTGCAGCCCGTGGTATCGACCGTGATCCGCCCGTAAGGCGCGCCGGATTCCAGCGCGATGACCTGCTGGCGTGCCGGGGCACCGTCATTGAGCGCCCAGAATGCGGTGCGCGCCACCTCGCGCTTGTTGGCGTTGGGCGTGAAACCGCGCTGCTTCATCGGCGCCACGTCCGCCCCGGCCCAAAGGATCCGGTCCACCGCCTCCGGGTCCTGCTCGTCGATGACGACCAGCCTTTCATCGCCCTTTTCAAATGCCATCGCGCCGAGGACGCGGTTCACCAGCGCCGCCTGCTCGATCGTGCCGGAAATCTCGTCGCGGCGGCGCGGATCGATCAGGAGAAACAGGCTCTGGGCTCCCATCGCCAGAGCCGCCGCCATGACTTCGTGGCCGAGCTGGGTCACCTGATTGAGACTGAAAGGCAGCACATTGGCCGGCAGGCCGCGATAATGGCGCGCCAGCATGGCAATCATTTCCGCGCCGTGGTTCTCGTCGTGAACGAGGATTACCGCTTTCTTGCCGCCCGCGCCGTGATAGGCCGGCAGCAGCGCGGCCAGCCGCTCCAGCAGCCCCACCCGGTCGGGCATGGTGTAGGAGGCCGCGCCGGTAGGGCACACCGAGGCGCAGCCGCCGCAACCGCCACAGATCATCGGATCGAAGACAACCTCATCGCCGTTCCTGGAAACCGCCGACATCGGGCAGATATCGAGGCACCTTGAGCAGCCGGCAAGGCCGGAGCGCGAATGGGCACAGATATCCCCGTCATAATCGACATAGAGCGGCTTTTCGAATTCGCCGACCAGGTCCGAAGCCTCAAGGATCGCTTCCGCGATGCCGGCCCTGTCGCCTGGGTCGAGATGAAAATAGCCGTCCATCCGCTCATGCTGGGAGAACAGCGGCGCGCGGCCTGAAATGTCGAAAATGATGCTGCACCGGGACGAAGCGCCATCGCGCGGCATGACGAATTCCAGTCCCGCACGTGACGACGGTACCGCCGGCGCATAGCCATCGACGACGATATCGAAAGCGCCGAAATGCCCTGCGGCGCGCGCGACAATACCGCGATAGATCGGCACGTCGACGATTGCCGGCGGCGTCATGTCGCTGGCGTCGGCCAGCAGCAAGGAAACGTCGAGCCGCGCGCCGAGCTTGCGCGCGGTCGCGAGCGCGACGTCGCCATTGCCATAGACCAGGCAGACGCCGTCGGAGCGCAGTGTCTTCAGTCCGGCGGGCCGCACCTCCAGGGCAGCTTCCGCCACCAGGGCTGCCATCTTGGCCACCGCCGTTGCGCCCTCCTGGCTCCAGCCGGCGCGCTCGCGGATATTGGTGAACCGGACCTGGTCCGCCTTGCCCTTTTCGCTCGCCAGTTCGCGGAACAGCGGCGCCTCCTGGGTGCAGCACACCAGCAGGCTTTCATCGCCCTTCAGCGCATCGAGATAGTTTGGCGCCTCCGCGCGGCACAGGTGGGAATGGACATGCAACGGCTCTTTTTCGCCAAGCGCGCGCGCCAGCTTCTTGCCGTCGATCTGCATCGTCTTTTCGCAATTGCAGACCAGGACTTTCCTGTCTCCACGGTCCATGGGGTGCGCGCTCGCCTTCTGCCGCTGTTTTCTGCCAAAAACCAGAATGTCACTTTACCCCAGGCACGCCGTGCCGTGTTCATTTTTCAGCGCAAGAATTTGACTTTTATCAAGAGAGCGTAGTGAATCAGGAAGCCGGCAACCCACGGCCGAAAGGAGCGGAAAATGACGCCAGCGGAACGGCGCGATATCTGCCTGATCCTGGAGCGGCGCGACTGCGACCATCCCTGGCTCGACCATGAATGGGTCGTGACCGGCATTGCCGGCCCGATTCATGGCGACGCCGGCTGGAAACTGCTTGATACGACAGTGGCGCTAAGGCGCTACCTGTCGCCGCCCTGCCGGATCGAGTTGCACCGCGCCGATGCCGAGGCCTATGCCTACAACCTTCAGGCGTCGGCGCCCTCGCTGTTCGTGGTGCTGCGCGAGGACGAAACGGCGGACAAGGATGGCGTGCCCTATCTGGTCCATCTTGTCAGCGCCAGCCCCTATGAGGCGCAGGACTATCTCGATTCCTCGGAAGAAATAGTCCAGCGCGTTGCCCTCGACGACGACCTGGCCGCCTGGCTGGAAAGGTTCGTTGGCGAGCATCACCACCAACAGCCGTTCAAGAAGCGCAAGCGTGGCAGGACCGTATCCGCGGAGCACAAGTTCGGCCAGGAACCGGTCGCCGAGTTGCGCAAAAGGGGCAAGCCTGCAGACAGTGGAGATGCGGTTTGAGCAGCGGCGAAAAAGATGGCAATGCCTTGTCGCGCTGGTCGAGGCGCAAGCTCGAGGCGCGCGCCGGCAGGCCGGCGGACGAGGACGGCGAGACGTCCCGAGCCGCCACCCCGGCACAAAAGGCACCCGAAGTTCTCAGCGAAGAACAAACCCTTGAAGCCTTCCGCGAAAGCGAGCCGGAACTGGCCGATTCCATTTCAAAAATCGATATCGACAAGCTCACTTTCGAAGATGATTTCACCATCTTCATGAAGGCGGCGGTACCCGATTTCATCCGCCGCAAGGCCCTCGCCAAGCTATGGACCTCGAACCCGATCCTCGCCGTTCTCGATGGCCTCAACGATTACGACCTCGACTATACCCAAGGTTCGGATGTCGCCGCCAAGGTGCAAAGCGCGGCCAAAGGCGCGCTCGGCCGGCGCAGGGGCGCTGGATCCAAGAAACCATCCTTGGCGCAGGAGCCGGAGCCGCAGGAAGGCAGCGCCGCGCGGCGCGCCGGCGGCAGCAAGAGCGATGACGGACCGACCGAGGACGGACACGCCGACACTGGCGACAACTTAGACGGCGGCGACAGCCCCGAATCCAGCTGAAAAGTGGAACACGAACGGAGAAGCGCCGGCCGGCGGCCCTCAGGCGCGCGCCTGGGCCTTCAGTTCGGCAAAGGAAATCAGGTCATGCCTGGCCTCGTCCCAAAGCACCAGTTTCACGCATTTGAGGCTGTCCGCCAGCGTCAGCCTGCCGATGCGGGCAAGCTCGGGATGGTCCCTCAGCACCTGGGGCAAGCGGTAGAACGGGATCTTGCTGCTCAGGTGATGGACGTGGTGAATACCGATATTGGCCGTCAGCCAGCGCAGGATCACCGGCAAATCGTAATAGGAGGAGCCGTGAAGCGCCGCCTCGTGGACATTCCAGTCCGATTGTGAGCGCCAGGTCGTATCTTTGAACTGGTGCTGGACGAAAAACAGCCAGACCCCGGCGGACGAGGCCAGCACGAGGACGGGGATATGCACGGCAAGGAAATCGCCGACCCCGAGCAGCCACATCATGACCGCCACCACCAGGGCGATACCGGCATTGGTTGCCGCGGTGCTGATCCAGGGGCGCCAGCCGCCGCGCATCAGGCCGAAGGGCAGCCGGTATTGCAGGGCGAAAAGATAGGCCGGGCCAAGACCGAACAGGACGACGGGATTGCGGTAGGCCCGATAGGCCAGCCGCCGCCACCATGGCAGCGCCAGGTATTCGCTTACCGTGAGCGTGCCGACATCGCCGATGCCGCGCTGGTCGAGATTGCCCGACGTGGCGTGATGAATGGCATGGGTCCGCCGCCAGTAGTCATAGGGCGTCAGGGTCAGGATCCCGACCGCGCGGCCGACCCAGTCATTGGTCATGCGGCGGCGAAAAAACGCGCCATGGCCGCAATCGTGCTGGATCATGAACAGGCGCACCAGAAATGCCGCCGTCGGC
Organism: Rhodobiaceae bacterium; assembly: GCA_020441905.1. Taxonomy (GTDB): domain Bacteria; phylum Pseudomonadota; class Alphaproteobacteria; order Rhizobiales; family NORP267; genus JAGRLG01. The sequence goes on from JAGRLG010000029.1 coordinate 91,303, forward strand.
ACGGCCAGCAACAGGCTGAGCCAATAGCCGTGGTCGAGCACCAGCCACATCAGCCACCACAAGAGAATGAAAGCCCCGGCCGTAACCATGAGCTCGAACAGGCTGCGCAGCCGGCTCGGACGCCGGTAAGGCGCAAGTTCATGGACAAGTTCGCGGGCGTCGGGACCGGCGCCTGCGCCTGCTGCGGCCTGTGCCCCGCCGGATTCGGCCTGCGGTTTTCCTGATGCGGACATGGGCACGCCGACCTTTTCAATTTTTCGCGGGATTTGTCTGGATCCTAGTATCGGAATTTTTGACGCCCGATGCGAGCAAAAACGGGCGCCATTGCCATCGCAAATGCCCTCGCCATTACCGCTTGCGGCTGGCTTTCGCGATCTTGCGTTGAAGCCAGCCGGTTTTTGCGGGAAAGTCGGGCAGCAGCTTGCAGCTGGAAAAAAGAAAAGCAGGGGAGAAACCATGTTGACGGGTGACATGCTGCGCCGTTCTGCGGAACGTTTCCCTTCCAAGCCCGCCATTCTCTGGAACGGAACATCGCTGAGCTATCTTGAGCTCGACGCCGCCGCCAACCGCCTCGCCAATGCCCTCATTGGCGCCGGTATCTCCAAGGGCACCAAGGTCGCCATCATCTCGACCAACCGTACCGAATACGGCATCGCCTTTTTCGGCGTGGCGCGCTCCGGCGCCGTGCTGGTCAATGTCTCGGTGCTTTACGCCGCCGACGAACTCGCATTCGTCCTTGAGCGCGCCGATGTCGAGATCCTCTTCTTTGAAGACCAGTTCGCGCCGAAGGTCGAGGCGGTGCGCGCGCGCCTGCCCGGCTTGCGCCTCTGCCTGCCCATCGGCGGGGAGGCCGAGGCGAGTTTTGCCGCCTTCCTGGCCACCGGCAGCGAAGCCGCGCCGGAGGTCGAGATCGGCGAGGACGACCCGTTCTGCATGACCTATACCGGCGGCACCACCGGGCGCCCCAAGGGCGTGTTGTGCTCGCACCGCGCCAGGGCCGTCACCGCCCATACCGTCATGGTCGAGGAGGCGATAGACGAGCGCGATACCGTCGCCATCGTGACGCCGATGTTCCACGTCGCCGCCCTCAACATCATGTTCCAGCCCGCCGTCCTGGCCGGCGCCACCTCGACGTTCCTGGGCAAATGGGCGCCGGCGGATTTCACCGAAATGGCGCGCCGTACCGCCATGACGGCGGCCTTCATGGTCCCGACCCAGGTGTCGATGCTGCTGTCCGACCCCGGCTTTGACGCCTCCGCCTTCGCCGCCTGGCGCAAGCTTTCCTTTGCCGGCGCGCCGATGCCCGACTGGGTGCAGCTGGAGATGATGAAAAAGCTGCCCGATGTGAAGATGACCCAGATCTACGGCCAGTCCGAAATGGGCGTGCTGACATCGCTGCGCCACTGGTACCTGCCGGAGAAACTGGGGACGGTGGGCCGCCAGGCCTACAATGTCGATGTTGCCGTCATCGACCGCGACGGCGTTCCCGTCGCCCCCGGCGAGATCGGCGAGATCGTCTCGCGGGGCGAGAACATAATGCTCGAATATTACAACGAGCCGGAACAGACCGCCGCCTTCTGGCGCCATGGCTGGGCCCATACCGGCGATGTCGGCACCATCGACGAGGAAGGCTTCATCACCCTGGTCGACCGCTCCAAGGACATGATCATTTCCGGCGGCGAGAACGTCTACCCCAAGGAAATCGAGAACGCGATCTACGCCCATCCGGCGATTGCCGAATGCGCCGTCTTCGGCATCCCGGACGACAAATGGGGCGAGGTTCCCGCCGCCTATGTGCTGCTGAAGGCGGGGCAAAGCGTGAGCGAGAGCGAACTTGTCGCCCATTGCGAAAAGGCGCTGGCGCGGTTCAAGCGGCCGCGCATCATCGAATTCGTCCAGGATTTCCCCAAGACGCCCATCGGCAAGATCCAGAAGAACGTCCTGCGCGACCCCTATTGGAAAGACCGGGAGAAGAAAATATGACGGATCGCTACGGCGCCTATGAACGGCTGAAATTCGACTGGCCCGCCGAGAGGGTCCTGCGCATCACCATGGAAAATCCGGGCCGGCTCAATTCCGCCGACCGGGTGATGCATGGCGAGCTGGTGCGGATCTGGCGCGACATCGATGCCGATCCCGGCGTCAGCGCCGCCATCATCCGCGGCGCCGGCAATGCCTTTTCCGCCGGCGGCGACCTCGACCTGGTCAAGGAGATGACCGAGGAGTTCGACACCCTGACGCGGGTGTGGAAGGAAGCCCGCGACCTCGTCTACAACATCATCAATTGCTCCAAGCCAATTGTTTCGGCAATGGAAGGCCCGGCGGTGGGCGCCGGGCTGGTGGCCGGGCTTCTGGCCGACATTTCCATCGCCTCGCGCACCGCGCGCATCGTCGACGGCCATACCCGCCTGGGCGTCGCCGCCGGCGATCATGCCGCCATCGTCTGGCCGCTGCTCTGCGGCCTCGCCAAGTCGAAATACTATCTCATGCTGTGCGAGCAGGTCAGCGGCGAGGAGGCCGAGCGCATCGGCCTCGTCTCGCTCTGCACCGAACCGGAGGAGCTTCACGACAAGGCGCTGGAGATCGCAAAAAAGCTGGCCGCCGGATCGCCCACCGCCCTGCGCTGGACCAAATATGCGCTCAACAACTGGCTGCGCATGGCCGGACCCACCTTTGACACCTCGCTGGCGCTCGAATTCATCGGCTTCAAGGGTCCCGATGTGCAAGAAGGACTGGCCTCGCTGCGCGAAAAACGCCGCCCCAATTTCGACCCAGACTGCCCGCTCTAGGATCTTTTTTTTGCGGCCGCGCCGCCAAAACCAGCAAAGGGAGACACGCGCATGGATCTTGGCATTTCCGGCCTCAACGCCCTCATCCTCGGCGGCACAAAGGGCCTTGGCCTGTCTTGCGCCCGCGCCCTTGTCCAGGCGGGCGTCCATGTCGTCCTCAATGGCCGCGACGAACCGGGCGGACAGGCCGCCGCCGCCGAACTTGGCAACGGCACGGGCTTCATCGCCGGCGACGTGTCCGATCCCGCCAGCCGGCGGCAGATCTTCAAAGGCGCGCGCGCCCGGCTTGGCCCCATCGCCATCCTGGTGACCAATTCCGGCGGCCCGCCGCCGGGCCCGCTGGAAACCCACGATCACGCCGTCTGGCTCAAGGCGCTGGAAAACAACATGCTGGCGGCGATCGATTTCGCCAGCATGGCGCTGCCAGATATGCGCGAAGCCGGCTTCGGCCGCATCGTCAACATCACCTCGTTCACGGTGCGCGAGCCTTATCCCAATATGGGCCTTGCGACCGGCGTGCGCGCCGGCCTCACCGGCGCCATGGCGAGCCTTGCCAGCGAGGTCGCGGCACAGGGCATCACCATAAACAACCTGCTGCCCGGCCTCATGGATACCGGCGCCCTGAAGCGCGTCTATGACGCCCAGGCGGCGCGCGAAGGCATCACGGCGCAACGGGCAAAGCAGCGCATGGCTGAGAGCATCCCGATGCGCCGGCTGGGAACGGCGGAGGATTTCGGCCCGGTCTGCGCCTTTTTGTGCTCGCGCCAGGCAAGCTACATGACAGGGCAGAACGTCACCGTCGATGGCGGTCTGGTGCGCGCGCTGTTGTGAGCGCCGCTGCCGCGATTAGCCAAGCAATCCGATCGACAAGACCGGATAGCGGATGATCAGCACGAGAACGCAGAGCATGATGACCGCGAACGGGAACGCACCGTAGAAGACATCCTTCAAGGTGATGTCGGGATCATTGAGGGTGGCCTTGATGACAAAGCAGGAAATGCCAAGCGGCGGCGTCAAGAGACCGATTTCGGCGCCGATCACCGTTACGATACCGAACCAGACCAGGCTCAGCCCCATCGACTCGATGAGGGCGATGAAGAGCGGAACGACAATAAGGATGACCGATGCGGTATCGAGCAGCGTCCCCAGAAACAGCATCAGCAGCACATAGATGACCATGACCTCGAAGAAGCCGAGATTATAGGACTGCAAGGCCTGGTGGAGTTCATTTGGCAGGCCGGCATAGCCGAGCATCCGGCTGTAAAGCGAGGCCATGGTGATCAGAAACAGGATCGAAGCGGTAATGTGGCCGGTTTCGATGGCCGTTTTCCAAAGGTCCCTCCAACTGATCTTGCGCCGCAGCACCGCGAACACCAGCGCCGCAAGCGCCCCCGCCGCGCCGGCCTCGACCGGCGTCAGCCACCCGGTATAGATGCCACCCAGCACAATGAGGATCAGGGAAACGATGGGGACGGTCTTGTCGAGGATCTCGCGGACCGGCATCGGCCGCATGTCGTCGCTGAATTTCACGTCGCCGAGGAAAGAGCGCCAGAAGCGGCCGACCAGAACAATCCCGATGATATAGGCGATGGTCAAAATGATGCCGGGTATGATGCCGGCAATGAACATCTCCCCGACCGATTGCTCGGTGACGAAGGAGTAGATGATCAACATCGCGCTTGGAGGAATGATCATCCCCAGCACCGACGACCCGGCCACCACGCCAACGGCAAAGCGCGGATTGTAGTTGTAGCGCTGCATTTCAGGCACGGAGATCCGCGAAAATACCGATGCCGACGCGATCGAGGATCCAGTGACGGCGGCAAATACGGCGTTGGCGCCGACCGTGGCGATGCCGATTCCGCCCGTCACATGGCGGAACCCCCGGTTCATTACCGTGTAGATATCGGTGCCAAGGCCGGCCCGCGATACCAGCAACCCCATGACCGTGAACAGCGGAACCGTGGCGAAGGCATATTCGGTCACGCTATCGCCGACCGCGATCTTGAGAAAATTGAAGGCGAGAATGGATTTGCCGCTGATGACCCAGATCGAAACGAAGGAAACCATGCCGAGGGCAATGGGTATATAGACGCCGAGATAGACCAGGGCGACAATGGCGACGACCGAGATGGCTCCGATTTCAACCGGCGACATGGCTTGAACCACTTGTCTTGTTGTCTTTCATTCGCCGTCCTCGTCGAGGCGGACAAGCGCAAACGCGCGCCCCCCGGCCGCCGCCTTCAACAGAAATATGATCGAACACAAGGCGGCGCTGAAGAATATGGCCAGCTTGGCCGGCCACCAGGGCGCCGTAAAGATTCCCGGCGTTCCGAAATACTCGCAGCGGGCAAAGGCTTCGGCCAGATCGGTCAGGAAGTTGCCGGTTGGCGGGGCGCCGAATTCGGGCGGCGTCAGGTAATGGCAGCTTCCGATTGAATCCACGACTTCGGGCCAGATCGTCCAGGCGATCAGTGCCATGAACAGGGCTGACAAGGCATCGATGATGCGCGCCGCCACCGAGGCAAAACGCGGATGCCTGACGGCGGCGAATGTCAGAAACCCGTCGGAGCGGGTCAATCGGTTGCTCCGCACGACATCCGGCAACTGGAGAAAGACGATCAGGATGAGGGAGAAGATCACGACTTCGACCGCGCCCCTGAACGGCGAATTGAACAAACCGCGGCCGATTACGTCCACGTTCATGACCGCGATTAGGGCAAAGATGATCGCGGTGCCGATTACGTTGGCGCCAATCGCCACCGCCGCTGCGGCTTGGCAAATCCGGTGGAGGACATTGCTCATCCGATTATGTCCTCCACCGGTCGCATGCCATCACTTCATGTTTTCAGCTGACCAGTCTCGCACAGGCGTCATGCCCGCTGCCTTCAGCTTGCCGATATAGGCGGCGAGCATTTGCGAACCGGGGGCACCAGCCTTGTCGAGTTCCTGCGCCCATTCCCTGGCGATATTCGGCATCGCCTTGGCCCAGGCGGCCCGGGCTTCTTGCGACATCTCGACAACGGTTCCTCCACCCGCCTTGTAGGCTTCCAGAGAAGCGGCGGCCTCATCCATGGCAATGCCGGCGACGCGATCGCGGTACTCCAAAGCGACCTGCTGGAGCACCTGCTTTACTTCGTCGGGAAGCTTGTTCCAGACGTCCTTGTTGACCGTCACCGTTTTCGTATTCACGGAACCAAGATCCGCCTTGAGCATGAAGGGCGCGACCTCGGCGATCTTGAAGGTCTTTGCCGCCTCGGGCCAAAGCATGGCGGCGTCCACGACACCGGTCTGAAGCATGTTGTAGAAATCCGGCAGACCGCCGCGAACGCCGGCCGCGCCTTCAATTCCTTCCAGGTAGCGCAGGTTGTAACCCGCCCCGGCAACCTTCTTGCCCTTCAGATCCTCCAGCGAATTGATCGCTGTCTTGGAAAACAGCTGGTAGGAATCCAGCGCCACGCCGGTTGCGAGATAGACCTGGTTTTCGGCATCCAGTTCCTTGGCCATTTGCGGGAACTCCCTGGCGATCTCGTCCACCGCCTTGGCAACCACCCGGGCATCGGCGGAAATGAATGGCGTCACTGCGGATATTCCCTGACTGGGCAATTTGGAACTGTGGAAGATCGTCGTCACGATCCCGATATCGCCAAGACCGAGCCTGATCCCTTCGAGAACGCCGCGCGGCTTGACGATGGTGCCGCCATATCCTTCCTGCCATTCGATCTTGTAGTTGCCGGTTTTGGCCAGCAATTCATTGACGCGCGGAATGAAAAAGCCGGAAAACTCCTTCACCCACATCGCCCGCGCCGGATAGCCGTCAATGGCGATCATCTTGATCGTTTCTGTGGCTTGCGCCGGTAAAACGGCTGGTGTCGCCCACAGGCCTGCGGCAAGCGCCGCTGCCATCAGGCAACGCCGGGATAATCCACTATTTATCTTATTCATGGTTGGTCCTCCCTTTTTCTACTTCAAGTTACATTCTGTTGTTCCGTTTGGTTCAGCTGGCTCGTCAACAAGGAACAGCAGGTCGCGCACGCTGACCTGCGCCAGGGAATGGGTGGGGCAGTGCGCCGCCGCGCGAAGCTTTACCGACAATTTTGGCTTCAGGACGCCATTCATGTTTAAGCTCCCTTATCGGTCACACCGGGTGATGTCCGGCATCGGGAGTTGGAAACATGTCTTCCTGGTCGAGCTACAAGGAGAAGGCGCGCCTGAGAGGCGCTCTTGCCCTTGAATTCTTTGTCGTGGAATCCATGCCCAATGCATCGCCCGAAGAGATGCAGAAGTTCCTCGCCGACCATCTCGCCTACCAAAAGAAGATCGAAGCGGCGGGAATCCTGTTCCTTGCCGGCCCGCTGTCCGACGCAAGCGGGGAAGAAATGAGCGGAGGCGGCATGATGGTCTATCGGGCCAACTCGATGGACCAGGCACACCAGATTGCCCGCGAAGATCCCATGCATGCAAACGGCGCACGGGTGTTTGCGATACGGCGCTGGCTCGTAAATGAAGGCTCGTTCTCATCATCCGTTACCTTGTCCGATCAATCCGCCACCCTGAAATAGAAGCAGCCAGGCCTGGACCCACCCGCGGTCAGTCCATCAGCTTGAACCCGCTCGACAGGATGACGTCCACCGTCCGCCCGTAATGTTCGCCGAGCAGCTTCGTCACCTCGGCAAGGTTGCCTGCCATGCTGGCATCGAGAATGCCGCGATGCTCTTCAAGCTCGTTGCGCTGCGGCACGCCGCTTGCGGCCAATCTGCGATAGCGCTCGGTCTTGTCGAACAACTCGGCGCAGCTGGCGGCAAGCCAGCGCGAGCCGCAGCCGCCGACCAGCGCCATGTGAAAGGCGCGGTGCAGGTCTTCCCAATGAGCGACATCGCCAGGCGGGGCTTGCCGGTCTGGCCTAGGAAATCGCGACAGGCGGTGAAAGGCGAGCACCAGCCCCTCCTCCCACTCCATGCCGCCATGGGCGATGGATTCGCGCAGCGCCACCTCCTCCAGCCAGCAGCGCGTCTTGACCAGGTCGAGCAGGTCGCTCCGGCTGACGGCGGCGACGCGGAACCCCTTCTGGTCCTCGCGCACCACCAGCCCGTCGGATGAGAGCTGGCTCAGCGCCTCGCGGATCGGGCTGACGCCGGTCTGGTAGCGCTCGCGCAAAAAATCGCTGCGCAGCTTTTCGCCCGGCGCCAGCAGCCCGCCAAGCACATCGGCCCGCAGCCGATCATAGACCGAGGTCGCCAATGTCGTGGCCGGCTTGCGGTCGTTCTTCAATGCCCTTGCCTTTGGTGCTGCCGTCATGTCCGTTTCACCGCTCCAGCCCGCTTTCGCGAAATTGCTCCAGTGCCATCACGGACCAGTCGCGGGCGCCTTCGCTTTTGTCCCAGGCCGCGGCCAGATGGTCCCGCCACACCTGTCCGCTTGGCAGCGGAACCCCGGCCCGCGCACCGGCTTCCAGTGCGAGGTCGGCGTCCTTCAGCCCGACCACCACCGAGGCACCGACATTGTCCCAGTCCTGGCGCGCGATGATGCCGCCATAGATCTCATAGGCCTTGCAGGCGAACAGCCCCCTGGTCAGCACGTCGTGAAACAGCGCCGCGTCGACGCCATGTTTGCGCACCAGCGCCATGCCCTCGCCCATCGCCTCGATGGCGCAGCCGAGGACGAAGTTGTGCGCAATCTTGACCGCAGTGGCCGCAGCAGGGTCTTCGCCGGCACCGGAAATCACATTACCTAACCTTTCAAGAATATCCTGTAACTCACTGATTATTTTTGCTGGTCCGGCCGGCACAATGGTCAAGTGGCCCGCCGCCGCAAGCTCGGGGCGCCCCAGCACCGGCGCCGCGACAAACCGCTGGCCCGCGCGGCCATGCCCGCCATTGACCTTTTCGATCGCGGCCACGCCATGGGTGCCGCAGGCCATGTGAATGGTGCCCGCCGCCATCGTTTCGGCAAGTCCGCCCTCTCCAAGCGCGACCTCCAGAAGCGCGGCGTCGCTCGGTAGCATGGTGATGA
>JAGRLG010000030.1 GCA_020441905.1 Rhodobiaceae bacterium
AGCGAATATGAGCGGTAGTCATGGCCGACCGCAATCGCCGGCGGCGTGATGCCCTTTTCGTGCAGCAGCGTGCCGAGCCCGAGGCCCAGCGCCTGCACGCCCATGAGGTTGATTTCCCCAGGAAATTTCCAGCGCGCGTCATATTCGCGAAAGCCGGTCTGTTTTACCAGCGGCAAGCGCTCGAAATCTGCGGTGTTGGGCGCGAGGGCCTGGACCGGGGTCGGGAATGTCATGCTGGCAATGTCCGTCCGCTTGCTTTCATCGCCGGTTCAGTCGGTCAGGACCAGCTGGTCGCCGCGCAGCTCGAAGCGCGCCAGCTTGCCGATGAAACTCATGCCCAGCAGGGAGATGCCGAGTGCCTCGTTGGGCGCCACCAGGGCCTCGACCTTGCGCTGAACGATTCCGCCCACCGCCACTTCGCCCAGAAGCACCCGTGCCGTCATCGACGTGCCGTTGGCGGTCTTTACCGGCGTGTCGTAAGTGAGCGAGGCCATCTCGACGCCGGCCCGGCGCGCATCGTCCTCGGTGAGCACGACCAGCGTTGCGCCGGTATCGGCCAGCATTTCGACATGGAGGCCATTGACCAGGGTGGAAACCGAGAACTGGCCGCTGCCATTGGCCGAAATGGCGACGATACGGTCATGCCTGGTATTGGCGCTGGCCGGACTCGCCTGCCGATCGGCCTTGCTCGCATAACTGCCGCTTCGTTTGTCGAACACCATCGCGCCAGCGGACAGGACGAGGGCCAAGCCGACAAAGAAGGCGATTTGCTTGATCATCAACGGACCCCTTTCGAGGCAAGCGTGCCGGATGCAATGAAACCTGGCGCGGGCATCAGCCGCGCGGCGCGCGCAGGATCAGCTCGTCGCCCCGCACCTCATAAGACGACAGCCGGCTTAAGAAATTGATACCGAGAAGGCTTTCATTTAGCCGGCCCGGCGCCGCCACCAGGGCGCGCATATTGGAGAATGCGATGCCGGAAAGCACGACCTCGTCCAGCGTTACCGGAGCCGCCAGGGCGGTGCCGTTGGCTGTGGCGACCCGCGCGGTATAGGCTAGCCTTTCAAGTTCGATGCCGGCGCGCTGCGCGTCCTCCGGCGTCAGGGTGATAACGCTGGCGCCGGTGTCCACCAGCATGTTGACCTCGCGGCCATTGATGGCGACGCCGGCGACGAAATGGCCATTGAGGCGCCGTTGCAGCACCACTTCGCGCGTGCCGTCCCGGCCGGTCCGCTCGCTGGCATAGCCGGGCACCAGTTCTCCCGCCAGCCGCCCGGCCAGCACCGCCACCTCGTCGCGCAGCACATAGCCGCCCATCACGCCGACCGCGATCAGCACCCAAAGCAGGGCGTGGCGCAGCGCCGTGCCAAGCTTGCGGCGATAGGAGAAGATGAGCCCGGAACCGATCACCAGCGCCAGCGCGGCTCCGGCGGCAAGGCGGGAGAAATTGTCGGCGTCGATACCGGCCACCGATCCGGCGTCATGGTTTAGCACCAGCAGGACGATGGCAAGACCGACGATTGCTATTCCCAGCCATGCCATGATCGCGTCCTTACGCCAGGTCGCCGCCTGATCGCCGCCAGATCGCCCCTTGTTTTCAGATAAGCGCGGCAACCGCCAACAGGAAGGCAATCTCGCATAATTGCACCGTGGCGCCGGACAGATCTCCGGTCTGGCCGCCGAATTTATGCTCGCAAAGGAGTCCCATCGCAAAAGCGGTGGCGGCGCACAGCACCACCGCGCCCAGCGTGGCGACAAGGCCCGCCCCGCTTGCCGCCAGCACGAATGCGATTACCAGCGAAATCAGCACCGCCTGTTGCAGCACCGGCTCATCGGGCCGGCCGAAGGCAGCGCCCGCCCCGGTGGCCCGCGCCGGAGGCAGCGAATAGGGCAGCCACAGCGCCATGGCGCGCGACACCGCATGAGCCGAGATCAGCGTCAGCATGGCGGCGGCGGGGCCGCCATTGGCGCCGATGGCGGCGATCAGCGCCGCCCGCGCGGCGACGCTGAGCACAAGCGCCAGCGCGCCATAGGTGCCGATCCGGCTGTCGCGCATGATTTCAAGGCGCTGTTCCCGGCTTGCCCCGCCAAGACTGTCCGCGAAATCGGCCAGCCCGTCTTCGTGCAGCGCCCCGGACACCAGCACCGTCGCCGCCAGGGCGAATACCGCGCCCGCCAGCGCCGACCCCGTCAACGCGGTGGCGAAGGCCAGGACGACCGCTCCGGCAAGGCCGACGGCAAGCCCGGCCACCGGCGCCATGCGAATCGCCGTGCCCATTCCGGCCTCGCCCCCCTTGCCCGGCGCGTCTTCGGGGGCGCCGAGCCAGGAGGCGGGCAGGCGGGTATAAAACAAGATGGCGCGGCGCGCCTCGCCGAGCAGCGAATTGACGGTGGTTTGCATTGCGGTTTCCTCCCCCTTGCGGCGGCCCCTGCCAGCGGCGGCCGTCCTGGCGTCAAGTTCGGCTTTGAAATGACCCAACGAAAGGCTATAGCCGGTTGTCGATTACAATTGAAGATTTGCAAGGCCCCATGAACAAGAAACCAGATATCCGTCCATTTGACGACATTCGCGACCTCATTTCCAAAATGCCGCCCGCCGACGAGGAGAGCGCAAATGCCGCCCGCGCCCGCGATGTCGACCTCACCAAGCCTGCTGGCTCGCTGGGGCGGCTGGAAGAGATCGCCATCTGGATCTCCGCCTGGCAGGGGCAGCACCCGCCGCGCATCGAAAAGCCGATGGTGGCGGTGTTCGCCGGCAATCACGGCGTTGCCGCCAAGGGCGTTTCGGCCTTTCCCGCTGAAGTCACCCACCAGATGGTCGCCAATTTCAAGGCCGGCGGCGCGGCGATCAACCAGCTCTGCAAGGCTGTTGGCGCCTCGCTCAAGGTATTTGAACTCGCGCTCGATATCCCGACCGGAGACATTACCGAGCAGGATGCGCTGAGCGAGGCCGACTGTGCCGCCACCCTGGCTTATGGCATGGAGGCGGTGGCGCAGGAGTCCGACATTCTCGCCATCGGCGAGATGGGTATCGCCAACACCACCATTGCCGCCGCGCTCGCCCACGGTCTTTTCGGCGGCACCGCCGAGGATTGGGTCGGCCGCGGCACCGGCGTCGATGACGACGGCCTGGCGCGCAAGCGCGATGCCGTGGCCACCGCCGTGGCGCGCATGAAAGCGGCCCATGGCGACAATCCCGATCCGTTGACCGTGCTGGGCGCGGTCGGCGGGCGCGAATTCGCCGCCATGGCGGGGGCAATTCTCGCGGCGCGGTTCTCCAAGGTTCCGGTGGTCGTGGACGGCTATGTTGCCAGCGCGGCCGCCGCCGTGCTTTTCGCGCTCGAGCCTTCGGCGATCGACCACTGCCTGTTCGCCCACCGTTCCGCCGAGCAGGCCCATATCAAGCTGCTGGAGAAAATGGGCCGCGAGCCGCTGTTCGATCTGGGGCTGCGCCTGGGTGAGGCATCCGGCGCCGCTTTGGCGATAGGCATCGCCAAGGCCGCCGTCGAGGTGCACAACGGCATGAGCACTTTTTCCGAGGCCGGCGTCGCCAACAAGGAATAGGGAAAAAGCGGGTGGGCGTCAGGCCGCGGTGTTGAGTCCTGGCGCCTCTGCCGCCCCTGCCGCCCCTGCCGGCGCGCCCGCCAACTGGGCTGCCTTGACCTTGGCGGCCTGGAGCACCCGTTTGCGCGGCAGGATGATGGTCACTTCGGTGCCTTCGCGCAGCTTGCTCTTGATATCGAAGCTTCCGCCATGGAGCTTGACCAGCCCCTGAACGATGGGCAGGCCGAGCCCGGCGCCCTGTTCCGCGGTCTTCTGCGCCAGCGCTCCCTGACCGAAGGAGGTCAGGATCTGCGGGATTTCTTCTTCGGGGATGCCGGGTCCGGTGTCGCGCACGCTCAAATACTGGCCGCCGCCTTCGGTCCATCCGACCTGCACGGTGATGCGCCCGCCATTGGGCGTGAACTTGATGCTGTTCGACAACAGATTGAGGCAGACTTGGCGGATCGCCCGCTCGTCGGCCCACAATTCGGGCATATTGGGCTCGATCTGCTCTTCCAGCGTGATGCCGCGTTCGCGCACGCGCAGTTCCATCAGCCGCATGCAGTCGTCGGCCACATAGGCCAGGTTGACCGCCTCTTCCTGCATTTCGTAGCGCCCGGCCTCGATGCGCGACAGGTCGAGAACCTCGCTGATAAGGGTCAGCAGATGCTGGCCGCTGCGATGGATGTCCTCGCAATATTCCCGATAGGTCGGCACCGCATGGGGACCCAGGATTTCCGCCTTCATCACCTCCGAAAAGCCCAGGATGGCGTTGAGCGGGGTGCGCAGTTCATGGCTCATGGTGGCAAGAAAGCGCGATTTGGCGATATTGGCTTCTTCAGCGCGCCGCCGCGCCTCGTCGGATATGGCCTTGGCCTGTTCGAGTTCGGCGATCAGCGAGTCTTTCTGGCTCCTGAGTTCGAACATATCGAGGGTGTCCGCCGAAAGGCGCTTGGCGACGAGCAGGAAATAGATCTGGGCGCAGGCAGTAATTCCGGCCAGGGCAAGGAACATCGGCTCCTGCATCAACAGGGAGCCGAACAGGATCGCCACCGTCACCGGAATGGTGCCCATATAGACGATCGAGGCCATTGCGCCGGCCATCATGGTGCGCAGCGACAGCATCAGCACCAGGGCTACGAAGGCGACAACATGGGGCGCCGTATTGCTTGCGCTGGAAACGATACTTATGGCGCTCAAGCTGGCCCAGCAGATGCCGTAGATCAGTTCCGCGAGCATGAAACGCAGTTGCCAGCGGCGGATATCCGCCTTTTCCGGCGCCTGGCGGCTGAACCAGCGGGCGAGGGCCAGAATAATGGCCTTTCCGGCAAATACGGTGCCCAGCCAAACCGCGACGACCTGTAGCGGGATCCACAGCGCCATGATGGCGGCGATGACGGTCGCCAGGGCTGGCAGGCCCATGGCGATGCCGAGCTGGCGCCGGGCGAACATCCGCATCACTTCGTATTTGTAGTCAGGGCGCATCCTGCGCGTCGTCGTCAGGCGGGCGCGGGCATTGCGAACGCTGGCCTGGACCGAGCGCTTGGTCTCTTCTTCCGGGCGCATTACGGCCATGCCGTAAATGCCCTGTTTGGTCGAAATTGCGCGCATTCGGGTGAACAATGTCCCCATCTGCCGTGCTGCCGCCGGCCCCCGTCTCAGGGGTCTGATCTTCCGGTTCAATGGTTAAGATCTGGCTCCAAATCATGGTTAACAAGCTGTAACCCTGAGCGCCGCGCGTGGCGGAAAATGCCGGCAAGGCGGACCGATTGGCCGCCGCTGCTTGCGCCGCCCGGCACGCCATGGTCAACTTTGCCGCCAACATGCCGGAGGAACGCGATGAAGCTTTTTGACAATACAAGAGCGCCGAACCCGCGCCGGGCGCGCATATTCCTGGCCGAAAAGGGAATAGAGATCCCCACGGTTCAGCTCAGTGTTGTCGACAAGGAATGCCAGACGCCGGAATTTGTCGAAACCAAGAACGCCATGCAGCGGATCCCGGTGCTTGAACTGGATGATGGCACCTGCATTTCGGAGTCCGTCGCCATTTGCCGCTATTTCGAGGCGCTGCAACCCGATCCGCCGCTGATGGGCCGCAGCCCGCTCGAGCAGGCGCAGATCGAGATGTGGAACCGGCGCATGGAACTGGACCTGTTCTGGCGCGTCACCTATGCCTTCCGCCATACCTCACCGGCCATGTCCCATCTCCAGATCCCCCAGGTGCCCGAATGGGCCGAGGCCAATCGCGGCTATCTGGAGGAGGAACTGGCCTGGCTCGACGGCGAAATGGCCAAGCGGCCTTTCATCGCCGGCGAGAATTTTTCCATCGCCGACATCACCGCCGTCGTCGCCATCGATTTTGCCCGCATCATCGGCCGCCGCCTCGACGAGGCCACGCCCAACCTGCTGCGCTGGCACGGCGAGATCGCGGCGCGGCCCAGCTACAAGGCCTGACGCGGGCGGGGCAGGGAGGTAGATCTTGGCGCTCGATCGACTGCTGGCCGAGATCAGAGCCTGTCGGCTGTGCCGCGACGCGCCGCGCCACGGCGCCGCGCTGCCTCATGAGCCGCGCCCTGTCTTGCGCGCCAGCAGCACCGCGCGCCTGTGCATCGCCGGGCAGGCGCCGGGAACCAGGGTTCACGCCAGCGGAATTCCGTTCGACGACCCGTCCGGCGAGCGCCTGCGCGACTGGATGGGGGTGAGCCGGGAAGAATTCTATGACGAAAGCCGCGTCGCCATCGTGCCCATGGGCTTTTGTTTTCCCGGTCTTGATGCCAAGGGCAGCGACCTGCCGCCCAGGCGCGAATGCGCCCCGCAATGGCGCAGCCGGGTCTTCGACGCCTTGCCGCGGATCCGCCTGCTGCTCACCGTCGGCCTCTATGCCCAGGGCTATCATCTCGGCAGCCAGCGGCGCGAGAACCTCACCCAGACCGTGCGCGCCTGGCGCGAGATCGAACTTGCCGGCACCCCCTTCGATGTCATTCCCTTGCCCCATCCCTCGTGGCGCAATACCGCCTGGATGAAGCGCAACCCCTGGTTCGAGGCCGAACTGGTGCCGGAACTGAGGGCGCGGATACGCGCCCTGCTGGGGCGGGACTAGGCGGGGCTTTCCTGTTCGGGCAGGAAGCTGCCGCCGGTCTGCACCGACCGGGCGTGCATCAGCGCCACCTTTTCGCCGTCGTGATCGGTGACCACGATGTCGAACAGGGCACCGCGGCCGAAGGCGTGGATCTCCTTCGCTTCGGCGGTCAGGATTTCGCCCTGGGCGACCTGGCGCAGATAGGTGATGTCGCAACTGGTGCCGACGCTGGCCTCGTTGCGCGAATTGCAGGCAAAGCCGAACACGGTATCGGCGAAGGTGAAGATGAGGCCGCCATGGCAGATGCCATGGCTGTTGAGAAAGTCCTCGCGCACCTTCATCCGCGCCTTGGCATGGCCCGGCCCGACATCGAGGATCTCCAAATCGAGAAAGGCATAGGCACGCCCTTTCGCGTGCATTGTCTCGACAATTCGCCGCGCCAGCGCCTTCGGATCTTCGCTTCCCATGGTCATTTCTTCTCCAATAGCGCGATCAGGCTGGAGGTGTCCCAGCGCCCGCCGCCCATGTCCTGCACCTGCGAATAGAACTGGTCGACCAGCGCCGCCACCGGCAGATGGGCGCCGTTGCGCCGCGCCTCATCAAGGCAGATCGCCAGGTCCTTGCGCATCCAGTTGACGGCGAAGCCGAAATCGAACCTGCCCTCGCTCATGGTCGCGGCCCGGTTGTCCATCTGCCAGGATTGCGCCGCGCCTTTCGAGATGACGCCGATCACCTCATCCATGTCGAGCCCGGCGCGCTTGCCGAAATGGATTGCCTCGGCAAGGCCCTGCACCAGCCCGGCAATGGCGATCTGGTTGACCATCTTGGCCAGTTGCCCGGCGCCGGCGGTGCCAAGCAGGGTGCAGGCCCGCGCATAGGCGTCGATAACCGGCCTGGCCCGCGCGAAGTCGGCATCATTGCCGCCGGCCATCACCGTCAGTTGTCCGTTCTGCGCCCCGGCCTCGCCGCCCGAAACCGGCGCGTCGATAAAGCCAAAGCCCGTTTGCGCCGCGACGGCGGCAAGTTCGCGCGCGATATCGGCCGAGGCGGTGGTGTGGTCGACGAAGATGGCGCCGGGGGCCATGGCGCCGAAGGCGCCTTGCGGCCCCGTGGTCACGGCCCGCAGGTCGTCGTCATTGCCGACGCAGCAAAAGACCATGTCCTGGTCCCGTGCCGCCTCCCGCGGGTTTGGCCGCGCCCGGCCGCCATGTTCCGCACACCATTTTCCGGCCCGTTCCGGGGTGCGGTTATAGACCGTGACCTCGTGGCCGGCGCGGGCCAGATGCCCGGCCATCGGGTATCCCATGACGCCCAGGCCGATAAAGCCTACCCTAGCCATCGCGCGCCCCCTTCTGTCTCAGCCAATCCCCAGTTCGGAAAACGGAATGAAGCTGACCGGATCTCCAGGGCGGATTCGTTCCACCTCTTCCGCTATCTCGATCAATCCGTCGGCGGCGCGCAGCGAGGAAATCAGCCCCGAGCCGTCGCGCGGATATTTGCCGGCGCTGGCCCTGCCGTCCTTGCCGGGGCGTACCATGCCGCGAACGAATTCGCGCCGGCCCGCCTTCTTGTCCATGTCGAAATCCGCCGGCAGGGGAAAGCGGTGCGGGACCGGCCAGTCGCCGCCGCCGCGCCGGATCAGTACCGGGCGCACATAGAGCAGGTAGCAGACCATCGCCGCCACCGGGTTTCCCGGCAGGCCGAAAAACAGGCTCTTGCCAACCTGGCCGAAGCTCACCGGCCGCCCCGGCTTGATCGCCAGCTGCCACATATGCAGGTGGCCGAGCTTCTCCACCGCGGTGACGACATGGTCCTCCTCGCCGCGGCTGGCGCCGCCAGAGGTGATGATGGCGTCGTGGCCGGCGGCGGCTTCTTCTAGCGCTGTGCGCACCGCCTGTGGCCGGTCCGCGATAACCCCGAGATCGGTGGTGGAGACGCCGGTAGCCTCGAGCAGCGCCCGCAGCATGTAGAAATTGGAATCATAAACCCGGCCCGGCTGGTAGGGCGCGCCGGGGCGCAGGATTTCGTCGCCGGTGGACAGGATGGCAATCTTCAACTGGCGGTAACAATCGACTTTTGCCGCGCCGGTCGAGGCGATGGCCGCCAGTTCCTGCGGTCGCAGCCGGACGCCCGGCTCCAGCAGCAACGTCCCCTCGGCCAGGTCCTCCCCGGCGCGCCGCCGGTTGGCCCCTGCCTTCAGCCCGGCGGGAATGATCGCGGTTCTGCCCCCGCCATCCTCTTCCAGGCGCACATCTTCCTGCATCGCCACCGTATCGGCGCCTTGGGGCATGACCGCGCCGGTGAAAATGCGAGCGGCGGTTCCCGGCTCCAGCGGTCCGGCGCTGGCATGGCCGGCCGCGATCCGGGCGCTGACCGGCATCCGCCCGCCAAGACGCACATAGTCGGCATGGGCGAAGGCGAAGCCGTCCATCGCCGAATTGTCGAAGGCGGGCACCGGGCGCGGCGCGCGCACCTGCTGCGCCAGGATGCGGCCATGGGCCTGGTCGAGGGCAACTGGCTCGACGCCGACTGCCGGCCTGATGCGTTCCTTCAGCAGCTCCAGCGCCTCGTCATGGCGCAGGCTGTCCCGGTTGTGTTCAAAGCAGTCGTCAAGAAGTTCGCTTGGCACTTGGAGTCTCTATTCGCAGGGCATTGAGAATGAAATCGGCAATGGCGCCGATATCGTCGAGGGCAAAGACCGGCAGCGCGGCGCCGGCAATCTCATGGTCGCTGGCGATGGCGAGAATTTGCGGATCGCGCTCGCTCAGCGGCCCGCGGCCCTTCGATTCCAGCCGCCGCGCCTCGATCTTGGGATGCG
Source organism: Rhodobiaceae bacterium (assembly GCA_020441905.1). Classification (GTDB taxonomy): domain Bacteria; phylum Pseudomonadota; class Alphaproteobacteria; order Rhizobiales; family NORP267; genus JAGRLG01. The sequence goes on from JAGRLG010000030.1 coordinate 9,441, forward strand.
CCTCGGCCTTGTAGCCTTCCACCAGCACGATGTCGCAGGGCGAGAGCCGGGCAAGGATGTCCTCCATCTGCGGCTCGTCCTCGCCGCCCAGTTCATGGGTCAGCGCCCAGCGCTTTCCCGACACGATGGCCACCTCATGGGCTCCGGCGGCGCGGTGGCGGTAGCTGTCGGTGCCCTCATGGTCGATATCGAAATTGTGGTGGGCATGCTTGATGGTGGCGACGCGCAGGCCGCGCGCCGTCATTTCGCGCACCAGCCTTTCGGTCAGCGTCGTCTTGCCCGAATTCTTCCACCCGGTTATGCCGAAGATGGGCGCTCGGCTCATGCCCCGATTTCCTCCAGCACCGCCTGCGCCACCGCCATGTCTTCCGGCGTATTGGCGTTGAAGAACGGGTCGAGCATCTTGCCGCCGGCCACAAAGCCGGGAAAGGTCACCGCCACCATGTCGTGGCGGTCGGTCCAGGCCAGCACCTTGGAGTTCTCGCCCCGGGTCAGCCAGCCGCGCAGGTCTTGCGCCAGAGCCAGCGGCCACAGCCCGAAAACCGGGTGCATGTGCCCGCCCGAGCGCGCCAGGGCGATGGTTTCCTCGCCATGCCCGGCGGCGGCGACGAAGCGGGCAACGAGGTCGCGCGGAAAGAATGGCGTGTCGGTGGCGGCGGTCACGATCCAGCGCGCGCCGGGCGCGTGCTCGCGCGCCCAGTCCATCCCGGCCAGGACACCGGCCAGCGGCCCGGCAAACCCGCCGATCGAATCGGCAACCACGGGCAGGTTAAATTCGGCAAAGCGCGCCAGATCGCCATTGGCGTTGATGACGAGTTTTCCGGTCTGGGGCGCGAGGCGCGCGGCGGCATGGGCGATCATCGGCCGCGCCCCCAGGAGCTTCAGAGCCTTGTCGCCGCCTCCCATGCGCCGCGACTGGCCGCCTGCCAGCAACACGCCGGCGACGAGCTTGCGCCAGTCCGGCGCATTCGAATCGGGTCCGGCTCCGCCCATCGCTAGCTCTCCTCGCCGGCGGGCGCCGCCGCCATGTTTCGCTGCCCGCCCTTGCGCTGGTGCCTGGCGTCTTCCTCGCCAAATCCCGCCGGGTCGGCGTCGAAGACGATGCGTTTCTCGCCCGCCAGCACGACGAAGCGATGGCCGCGCGCCCGTCCGATCAGCGTCAGGTTGGCACTGCGCGCCAGTTCCACGCCCCAGGCGGTAAAGCCGGAGCGCGACACCAGCACCGGAATTCCCATCTTCACCGTCTTGATGACCATCTCCGAGGTCAGCCGCCCGGTGGTATAGAAGATCTTGTCCGCCGCGCTCATCTTGTTGAGGAACATATAGCCGGCGATCTTGTCCACCGCGTTGTGGCGGCCGACATCCTCGACATAGATCAGCGGCCGGTCCTCCTGGCACAGCACGCAGCCATGAATGGCCCCGGCCTTGAGGTACAGGCTCGGTGCCGTGTTGATCTTCTTTGTCAATGAATAAAGCCAGGATGTCTTGATTACTGTACTATCCGGAAGACTGATATCCTCCAGGCTCTCCATCAGATCGCCGAAAACAGTGCCTTGCGCGCAGCCGGAGGTGCGCACCTTCTTCTTCAGCTTGGCCTCGTAGTTCGTCGCCCGCTCGGTGCGCACCACGACCACGGCCAGGTCGTCGTCATGCTCGATGGCGGTAATCTTGTCGTCGCTATGGAGCATGTTCTGGTTGAGCAGATAGCCGACCGCGAGCATCTCGGGGTGGTCGCCGATCGTCATCATGGTGACGATCTCCTGCGAATTGAGGAACAGCGTCAGCGCGCGCTCGGCAACCACCGAGGTCATGACCTTCGCGCCGGTCTGGTCGATGCCCTCGACCGCGGTCGAAAGGCGCGGATCGTCGGGATCGGGACTCAAGAGGAATTCGTCATTCATCAATGCACTGAACGCTTCCTGATTGTGCCTTGTCCCCGTTTCGGCCTGTCCGGCTCGCCTCGCGGCGGCTCTGTATGCCGCTGGAACCGGACTGCGGAAAGGGGGCAAACACCATTGTATCGGAGCGCCGCGCGCTCCACCTAACATGGATATGTGCATCTTGCGCCAATCCATGCAAGAGATGCAGCCCTGCCGGTCATATCGGCCGGTGGACGGAGGCGGGACCAGATATTAAGAGTGGCGCAAGCCCTCACTTCGCAATGAAAGGAACAAGAATGGCAAGCCTTGACAAGGAGAGCGTTCTTGCGCGCTTGCGCACGGTCCATGAACCAGGCGCCGGCCAAGACATCGTGTCGCGCGGCCAGGTCTCCGACGTGCTGATCGACGGCAGCAAGATCTATTTCTCCATCGCCATCGACCCGGCGCAGGCGGAGAAGCTGGAACCGATGCGCAAGGAGGCGGAAACCGCCGTGCTGGCGCTGCCCGGCGTCACCCAGGTCCTCGCCAGCCTCACCGCCCATGCCGCCGCCGGCCAGGCCCGGCCGGCCCGTGTGCCGCCGGAGCTGGCGGCGCGCGCGAACCGTATCGAGCAGTCCAGCAAGCCCGGCGTGCCCGGCGTCGGCGCCATCATCGCCGTCGCCTCCGGCAAGGGCGGCGTCGGCAAATCGACCACCGCCGTCAACCTGGCGCTGGCCTTCAAGGCCAACGGCCTCAAGGTCGCCGTGCTCGACGCAGATATTTATGGGCCCTCCATGCCTCGCCTTCTCGGCGTCTCCGGCCAGCCGGAAGCGGTCGCCGGCCGGGTTCTCAAGCCGCTGGAAGGCTATGGCCTGAAGGTCATGTCCATGGGCTTTCTGGTCGAGGAAGACACCCCGACCATCTGGCGCGGGCCGATGGTCATTTCGGCCCTGACGCAGATGCTGCGCGAGGTCGCCTGGGGCGAGATCGACGTTCTGGTGGTGGACATGCCGCCGGGCACCGGCGATGCCCAGCTTACCATGGCCCAGCAGGTGCCACTGGCCGGCAGCATCATCGTTTCCACGCCGCAGGACCTGGCGCTGATCGACGCCCGCAAGGGCATCAACATGTTCCGCAAGGTCGATGTCCCCATTCTCGGCATCGTCGAGAACATGAGCTACTTCCTCTGCCCCAAATGCGGCGAGCGTTCCGACGTTTTCGGCCATGGCGGTGCCCGCGACGAGGCGGAGAGGCTCGGTGTCGAGTTCCTCGGCGAAGTGCCGCTGGAAATGCGCATCCGCGAAACCTCCGATTCGGGCAAGCCGGTGGTCGCCACCGAACCCGACAGCGCCTATGCCCGCATCTATCGCGACATCGCCACCAAGGCCTGGGCGCAGGTGATGATGGCGGGCGAGGCCGACGGCGCGCCGCGCATCGTGATCGAGGGCTGACAAGACATGAAAACCGCCCCGGCGTTCCGCCAATCCGGCGCCGGGGCGGCGACAAGCTGAAGGGCAGGGCGCCCTGTAAGAGCGCCAACGGGGGGAACTTGGAAGAACTTGGCTCTTTTCTTGCCCAGGACGGCCTGATCCTGGCTGCCGCCGTCACCGCCATCGCCGGCCTGATGCGCGGCTATACCGGCTTTGGATCCTCCATGCTCATGGCGCCGGTCTTTGCCATTCTCTTCGGTCCCGCCACCGCTGTCGTCATGATCATCACCATGGATGTCATCGTCAGCGCCCAGCTGGTGCCGCGCGCCCTTGGTGAGGCGCGCTGGCGCTTCGTCGTGCCCATGGCCGGCGCTGCGGTCGCCGCCATGCCGCTCGGCGCCTGGATCCTTGCCGCGCTCGATGCCGGCCTTGTGACCAAGGGCATGGCGGGCCTGGTGCTGGCGCTGGTGGTGGTGCTGGCTTCGGGCTGGCGCTATGACGGCAGGCGCTCCCTGCCGCTCACGCTGGGCGTCGGCGCCCTTTCGGGCACGCTGATGGCCTCCACCAGCATGGGCGGGCCGCCGGTCCTGATCTACATGCTCACGGGGAGGGAAAGCGCGCGGTTCAACCGCGCCAATATCATCGTCTATTTCGCGATGACGGGCCTGGCCCTGATTTGCGTCATGGCCCTTTCCGGCTTCATGACGCTGCGCGCCGCCGGCACGGCGCTGATCCTGACCCCGGTCTTCGCGCTGTTCACCTATTTCGGCGCCCGCATGTTCAGGCACGCCGAAGAAAAGATCTACCGCCGCGTGGCGCTGGTCTTCCTCGCCGGTGTCGCGATCTACACTCTGTTTCGCTAGGAAGGACGGCGGGAAAAGCCTCAGCCGCCGGTGACGCTCATATGGCGAGCGACCGCCGGGCGCAGCGTATCGCGGTCGATGACGAAATCATGCCCTTCCGGTTTGCGCCCGATGGCGGCATCGATGGCGGCATAGAGCAGGTCGTTGCTCTCCGAGGCGCGCAACGGCGCGCGCAAATCGGCGGCGTCGGTCTGGCCCAGGCACATATAGAGCGTGCCGGTGCAGGTCAGGCGCACCCGGTTGCACGATTCGCAGAAATTATGGGTCATCGGCGTGATGAAGCCGAGCCGCCCGCCGGTTTCCTTGATTAAGACATAGCGCGCCGGGCCGCCGGTCTTGAGCGGTATGTCCTCCAGCGTCAACTTGCCGGCAAGGCGCGCGCGCACCTGAGAAAGCGGCAGATACTGGTCGGTGCGGTCGCCCTCGATATCGCCCAGCGGCATCGTCTCGATCAGCGTCATGTCGAAGCCCTGGCCATGGGCCCAGCGGACGATGTCCTCGATCTCGTCCTCGTTGACCCCTTTCAGCGCCACGGCATTGATCTTCACCGCCAGGCCGGCGCGCTTGGCCGCTTCCAGCCCGCCGAACACCTTGGAGATATCGCCCCAGCGGGTGATGGCGCGGAACTTGGCCTCATTGAGCGTGTCGAGCGACACATTGATCCTTTTCACGCCACAATCGAACAATTCGCCGGCGAATTCCTCGAGGTGATTGCCATTGGTGGTCAGTGTCAATTCGTCGAGATCATTGGTCTTGAGGTGGCGCGACAGCGAACGCACCAACGACATGATGTTCTTGCGCACCAGCGGCTCGCCGCCGGTCAGCCGCAGCTTGCGCACGCCCTTGGCGACGAATGCCGAACAAAGCCGGTCAAGCTCCTCGAGTGTCAGCACGTCCTTCTTTGGCAGGAAGGTCATGTGCTCCGACATGCAATAGACGCAGCGCAGGTCGCAGCGGTCGGTGACCGAAACGCGCAAATAGGTGACCGCGCGGCCGAACGGATCGATCATGTCCCGCGGCGCCGTCGTGGCTGAATTGAGAAAATCCACGCTGATCCACCTTCCGGCATGCCGCCTTGCGGGCATGCCCTGTACCTCTTTCCGGATCCGCCCTTATAGATGGGGCTGCACTGCCAGGCCAACAAGCCTTTGCCAAGACTGGTTTCCTGAGCCTGATCCTGCAACTTTACTCCACCTGGCCCGGCAAAGCCACTCGAGATCGAAATGACAGATTGCCTTCCCCGGCGGAGCCCATGTTTTCGCGCTCCGCATTGCCGCCCTCCGCATTGCCGCCATGCTCATCGCGCCGTTGCGCCGCGCCGGCGGTGGCGCTAGCGTGCCCCGCGGGGAACGACAAAAAGAGCCGTGCCATCACATGAGTGAAAACGAACCAAAACCCACCGAAATCCGCCTCTCAAAGGACAAGTCGGTCCTGTCCGTTACGTTTCCCGATAGCGGGCCGACGGACTTTTCCGCCGAGTTTCTTCGAGTCAATTCGCCCAGCGCCGAGGTGCAGGGCCACAGTCCGTCCCAGCGCCAGACCGTACCCGGCAAGCGCAACGTACTGATTACCGGCGTGGCGCCGGTCGGCAATTATGCGGTCCGCCTGACCTTTTCCGACTCTCACCAGAGCGGCATTTATTCCTGGTCATATTTTCTTTCCCTCGCCGCGGAACGCGATCGGTTGTGGAACCGCTACCTCGCCGAACTGGAAGAGAAAGGACTGTCGCGCGACAGCGCCCCTCCGCAGGCCCTGAAGTTCTGAGGCGGCCTGCCCTGTGCACCCTGCCCAGTGCCGCCTGTATTGAGCGGCCTGTTTTGGGGCAGTCTTTTTTCGGGCGGTCAGTTTCGGGAAGGTCTGGCTTAACGACAGGGCCCGGAGCACTGTCTGCGCTCCGGGCCCCAAGATCTCGCAATGCTCGCTAACCTGCCGTCGGGCAGGCGCCTGGCCTAGTTCAGCACAACCACCCTGGTGCCAACGCTGACGCGCTCATAAAGATCCGTGACGTCATTGTTGAGCATGCGGATGCAGCCCGAGGAAACGGCGCGGCCGATGGTGTGTGCCTCGTTGGTTCCGTGAATGCGATAAAGGGTCGATCCCAGATAGAGCGCGCGGGCTCCAAGCGGATTGCCCGGTCCGCCTTCCATGTGAGCGGGCAGCCAGGGCTGACGCTTGCGCATGTCGTCCGGCGGGGTCCAGCCCGGCCATTCCGCCTTGCGGGTGATCGGATGGGTGCCGCTCCAGGCAAAACCTTCCCGCCCGACGCCGATGCCGTACTGGATCGCCCGGTTGTCCTTCAGCACCAGATAGAGAACGCGCTCGCTGGTGTCGACGACGATTGTTCCCGGCGAATATTTGCCGTTGTAATTGACTTCGGCCCGTGTCGTCTTCTTGATCAGATAATTGCTGAAATCGGCGCTGTCGACGCGCTGAAAATCATTGTCTCTCCAATCGGCACGGGCTGGACCGCTCGCGGTCATAAGAAACATCGCAAAAAACGCGGTCACAATTGCGAACAAAGATCGCATCTTTGAACTCCCGGAGTATCTCGAATCGGAATTTATAAAAAACAGCACGAACCTTAACATTTTTGGTTGTTCCCGCAACTCAATCCGGCCCCCGTCCGCGTGTTTCGGGGGGGATAGTTGCCGCTGTGCAACACGGGGGCAAGCCCGTTTCATTCACGGCGATTACAAAATCGCCGCCCTGACGCGCTTGCGGTTGCGGGCAGGGGCTTTTGATGCCTAATCTCGCCGCGATCGCTTCGAGGGGAATTCCTGCCATGCAAATGAATGACGAAATCGAGATCGCCGCGCCGCGCCTCAGCGTATTCGAGGCCCTCAGCGACCCCGACGTGCTGAAAGCCTGCATTCCCGGCTGCGAGAGCCTCGAGAAGACCTCCGCAAACGAGATGGCGGCGACAGTCATGGCCAAGGTCGGCCCGGTGCGTGCCCGCTTCAATGGCGCCGTCCAGTTGTCCGACGTCAATCCGCCGGAAAGCTACACCATCTCCGGCGAGGGGCGGGGCGGGGCGGCCGGTTTTGCCAAGGGCAGCGCCAGGGTGCATTTGCTGGAGCAGGGCGGCCACACCCTGTTGCGCTACGAGGTCAAGGCCGATGTCGGCGGCAAGCTGGCCCAGCTTGGCAGCCGCCTCATCGATGCCGCAGCGCGCAGTTATGCCAAGGACTTCTTTGCCGCCTTCAAGGCCCGCGTCGAAGGCGCGGCGGCGCCGGCGGGCGGCGGCGAGGCGGCAGCGCCTGAAGCCGCTCCACCCGCCTCGCGCGCCGGCGGGGCGGCGAATTTCCGGTTGTGGCTGGTCCTGGCTGCGGCCATGGCCGCCGCGATCCTCGCCTATGCCTTGAACTGAGTCTGTCTCCGGCCGCCGGGTGAGCGGTGGCGCGGCCTAGCCTGGTGCCGGATCCCGCGGCGGGATGCCAAGGGCCGTCCGCGTCCGTTCCAGCACCTCCGGACCCTTGCCGCCGCTGCCCGCCCTGATCCAGCCTATGGAGCCGGTGCCGCGTGCCAGCTGGCCGCGCACCACGTCCGCATCGGCGTCGGAAGCATCGCCGCGCCGCCCCTCGACACGCGCAATCAGAACCTGTTCCGGCGCGTCCAGCCAGAAGCCGGTAAAGGGCACCCCGGCCCCAGCCGCCACCTCTTCGATGGCGGATCGCTCCTGTGGCGTGGAATAGACCGCATCGACCACTACCGAATGTCCGGCTGCAAGCGCCCGCGCCGCAAGTTCGGCGAGGCGGCGATAGACCCGCGCCGTGACTTCGGGCGAGTAGCCTTCCGCTTTGAGCCGTTTCGTTTCCGCAACCTTGAACAGCGCCTTTCGCTCCACGTCGCTGCGCAGGTGCACCGCCCCCGGCGCCGCGCCGACCAGCGGGGCGAGGCGGCGCGCCAGGGTGGTCTTGCCGCTGCCCGAAAGCCCGCCGACGGCAACCAGGCGCGGCGGCGCGGGCGCCAGATACCCGCATGCGGCGGCGAAATAATGCTTCGCCTGATCGATCGCCCGGACCTTGGCGGCGGCCGCGACATGGCGTGACCGGGCCGCCGCAACGCGGGCGCGGATCGCCGCGCGCGACGAAAGAAACAGCGGCAGCGCCCCCAGGGCATCGAGATGGGCATCCTCGCGCGCGCTCTTCAGATAGCCGTTGAAAACGAGATTGGCGCCTTCGCGCAAGCCCCGCTGGTCGAGATCCATGAGCAGAAAGGCAAGGTCGTAGATGACGTCCACGGTGGCGATTGCGTCGTCGAACTCGATGGCGTCGAACAGCACCGGTTCATTGTCAATGAGTACGATGTTTCTCAAATGCAGGTCGCCATGGCACAGGCGCACGAAGCCTTGCCCGCTCCTTGCCGAAAGCAGCGGCGCCAGCGCTCCAGCCGCCTGCTCGCTGGCGCCGAGCAGAATGGAGGCGCCGGCGGGATCGAACAAATCCGGCGCCGCGGCGAACTCTTCCCGGTCATTGGCGATGATGCGGGCAAAGGAAGCGGGCTGGTCGAAGCCTTCGCGCCGCGGCGCCCGCTCATGGGCCTCGGCGATCCGCCGCGCCAGCAATTCCAGCAGGGGCCGGTCCAACTCCCCTTTTTCGGCCAGCCGGTCGAGCCCGGCGGCCTCGTCGAAACGGCGCATATGGACCGCCCATTCGACCGCCGCGCCTTTGCCGTCAATGGCAAGCTTGCCGTCGCCCTCGCGCGTGATGGGCACGGCGCCGAGATAGATTTGCGGCGCATTGGCCCGGTTGACGCGGATCTCGTTTTCACAGGCGGCGCGGCGCAGCTCAAGGGTGGAGAAGTCCATATAGGCATAGCGCACCGCGCGCTTGATCTTGTAGGCGCTATCGCCGGCAAGAAAGACCATGGCGCCATGGGTGTCGATGCGGTCGACCCGGTCAGGCGCCGGCCTGTAGCTGCGCGGGTCGCCAAGAAAGGCCACGACCTCGCTCTGATCGCTGCTCTTGATGGCCGGTCCTGAAGCCTTGCCGCTCACTCCGTCCCTGTTCCAACAGCTAGCCGCGTTCCGCGCCGCCCGGCACGCAGCAGGAGTGGCGCGATGGCGATTGACGTTCGTCAAAGGCTGGCCCGGGGGGCTTGTGTATGCAATAGGAAACGACAGGAAACGATTGGCGGCGCGACTGCTGCGGGTTGCGCCCGGGCCGGGCAGATGCGGTCCGGGGCATGGCGCAAGGCGCCGCAAAGGGTGCCGGCGGGCTGGCACAAGGTGCGGCACGCTATCGCACGGCTGCAAGGGGGACTTCTGTGGAAATCTTGGCCTATACGGTTGTAGCTATCGCGCTCTATCTGGTTTCCGACTGGATTCTCAGGACCATAGAGGCGCGGCTGGGAAAAACGGTGCCGCAGCGCCAGGTTGTCTTTTTTGTCATCCTCCTGGTCCTGGCCCTGGGCAGCTTCGCCATCCTCCGTTCCTATCTTGGCCAATAGTCTAAATTGTGGTGTAAGGTACGCCACCGCTGCGGCATGGCGCAGGGGTGGCGCACGGCCATCGGGGCACTTCGCTAATTGATTTTTGTCAAGGACCGGTGGTGCGGGGTTGATAGCTTCCCGGCGATTGGGATCGGGGGCTAGCGAATCTGCGGAATTTCCGCCGGAGGCCTGCGCACTCGATTTTATCTTAATGGAAGAGGGAAATCATGGCGGGCAAATCCAAGGAGCAGGGAGGCGACGAAAACGTCCCCTTCATGCAGCAGCTACTCGATAATCCTTTCATCCTCCTGTTTCTGGGCGTCGCATCTCCCACGCTTCTTTATATCGTGTGGGGCGTGATCGAAGTGGCCCAGATTCCGATTGCGCAGTAAGCGGGGAGGACAGAAATGGCAATTAATTCACCCAAGGGGATTTGGTGGAACGAACCCCTGTCCAAGGCGGAAGTCGTCTGGATAGCGATTGCGTTCCTGTGGGGCCTGGTGATGTTTTTCACCATGATCTATTGGCACTTTGGCGGCCAGCAGAACCTGTCGAACGAAGCTTACAAGATCCGCCCAGAGCTGTTCTCCGAGCGCACTGAAGCGATGGTGGAGAAGTATACGGTTCGCGAGGAAAACGGCATTCCCGTCGTTCATCCGCCGGCAGGGTCGGAAGTGTACCTGATCGCACGCCAGTTCGAATGGTGGCCGATTCTGGAGTTGGAGAATGGCAAGCAGTACCGCTTCCACATCGGTTCGACCGATGTGCAGCACGGCTTTTCGCTGCAGCCCGTCAATATCAATCTTCAGATTCATCCGGGCTACGAGATGGTCTTGACTGCCGAGCCGAACAAGACCGGTGAATTCCCGATCATCTGCAATGAGTATTGCGGACTCGGTCATCACCTCATGGTCGGCCGCGTCAACGTCGTCGAACCCCAGTAGGAGGCTGTCATGGCACTTGCAGCAAAATTCAGGACGTGTCCTGACACCGGCCTAAAGGTCCATTCTCAGGCCGAGGCACTCATCAAGGCGAACGCCGTTCTTGGCATCATCTTCCTTGCGGTCGGCGGGCTCTTCGGCCTGCTGGTGGCGCTGACGCGCTGGCCGGCTGTTCACCTTCTTCCCGACGAACTTTTCTACCTGATCCTGACCGGTCACGGTGCGAACGTTCTCCTGTTCTGGATCATCTTTTTCGAGATCGCGGTTCTCTATTTCGCCTCGGCAGTCCTGTTGAACTGCCGCCTGGCGATGCCGAAGATCGCCTGGCTGGGCTTCCTGCTCATGGTGGTCGGCGCGATCACCGCGAATGTGTCGGTCCTTCAGGGCGAGTCGACGGTGATGTTCACCTCCTACCCGCCGCTCAAGGCTCAGCCGCATTTCTATCTCGGCCTGATCCTGTTCGCGGTCGGCGCGCTTGTCGGCTGCTTCATCTTCTTCGCCACCCTGGTGATCGCGAAGCAGGAGAAGACCTATGAGGGTTCGGTTCCGCTGGTCACCTTCGGTGCCATCACGGCAGCGATCATTGCCGTCTTCACCATTGCCTCGGGCGCGGTCATCCTGATCCCGACCTGGCTGTGGTCGATGGGCCTGATCGCCAATGTCGATCCGGTTCTCTACAAGGTCGTCTGGTGGGCGATGGGCCACTCCTCGCAGCAGATCAACGTTTCGGCGCATGTTGCGATCTGGTATCTGATCGCGGCCCTGCTGCTGGGCGCCAAGCCGCTGTCGGAGAAGGTTTCCCGCTTCGCCTTCCTGCTGTACATCCTGTTCCTCCAGCTTGCCTCCGCGCACCATCTGCTGGTCGAACCGGGCATCAGCTCGGAGTGGAAGATCTTCAACACCTCCTACGCCATGTATCTGGCCGTTCTCGGCTCGATGATCCACGGCCTGTCGATCCCCGGTGCAGTCGAAGCGGCTCAGCGCCGCCGCGGCTTCACCAACGGAACCTTCGAGTGGCTGCGCAAGGCGCCCTGGGGCAATCCGGCCTTTGCCGGCATGTTCCTGTCGCTGGTGCTGTTCGGCTTCCTCGGCGGCATCACCGGCGTCGTGCTGGGTACCGAGCAGATCAACCTGATCATGCACAACACCCTGTATGTGCCGGGGCATTTCCATGCCACGGTGGTGGCGGGCACCACGCTTGCCTTCATGGCGGTCACCTATCTCGTCGTACCGCTGATCTTCCGCCGTCAGATCATCCTGCCGGGCCTCGCCAAGTGGCAGCCCTATCTGTTCGGCATCGGCGTCGCCGGCATCTCGCTGTTCATGATGGGTGCAGGCACGCTGGGCGTTCCGCGCCGGCACTGGGACATCACCTTTACCGATGCCGCCATTGCCGTCGATATGCCCGGCACGGCGTTCCTGATGATGGGTCTGAACGGTCTGTTCGCGCTACTCGCGGCGACAGGCGGCCTACTCTATATCCTCATCGTCGTCGGTTCGGTGTTGTTCGGCGAGAAGCGGACCGAGGCGGTCGCCAAGGCCAACCCGGTCATCTTCGATGCCAGCACCGTCAAGAGCTACGGCTCGGAGGAACATCCGAAGCTTTCCGGGACTTACGTCCTGGTGGCCATCTTCTTCGTGGCTTTCGTTCTCTACTACTATGTGAACTGGAAGTTCCTGTCGGAAGTCTGGCCGCTTAGCTAAGCGAATGAAGGCGGGCCCGCGGCGCAAATCGCGGGCCCGTTTTTCTCTCAACCCGGTGTAACTGGAGTCCGGCCTTGGCCAACCCGATCGCCCTTGTGGCCAACGTGTTCAAGTTGCGCATCGGTGTGGCGATTACGCTTTGTGCCCTTGCCGGCCTTGCCGTCACACCCGGCCCCGACCTGCCGGTCTGGAAGATCGCTGTCTTGGGCCTGAGCGTTCTTTTTTCGTCCGCCGCCGCGGGTGCCTTCAATCAGTATGTCGAGCGCGATCTCGACGCGCATATGACACGGACCCGCAACCGGCCCTTCGTCACCGGTGCCCTCGCGCCCGGATGGCCCTGGCCGGCCGTCATTTCCGGCATCCTTGTCGCTTCCGTTGCCGCCGCGGCGCTGGTTCTGAACCTGGCCGCCGCCGCCTATGTTTTTCTCGGCGCCTTCTTTTACGGCATCGTCTACACCGTATGGCTGAAACGCCGCAGCGCCTGGAACATCGTCATCGGCGGGCTAGCCGGCAGTTTCGCCGTTCTCGCCGGCGCCGCCGCCATCGATCCGGCGCTAGCGCCCGAGCCTGTCATCCTGGCCGTCGTGCTGTTCCTGTGGACGCCGCCCCATTTCTGGAGCCTGGCCGCCGCGCTGCGCGACGATTATGCCGCTGCCGGAGTTCCCATGCTCCCGGTCGTCGTCGGTACGCCGCGCGCCTCGCAGGCTACTCTGGTGCATACGCTCGTCCTCGTGGCGTTGTCGCTGGTGCCGGCGCTGGCCTATGGCCTCGGGCCGATCTATCTTGCGGGTGCCGCCGCCGGTGGCGCCCTTTTTGTCTGGCGCAGCATTCAGTTTGCCCTGGCGCCGGGACGCATTACCGCAATGTCCAATTTTCACGCGTCGCTGGTTCAGCTAACCCTGCTCCTGGTCGGCGCCATGCTGGATCGTTGGCTCCTCGCCTGAAAGAGGCCGAAAGACATGCAATTCAGGGCGATTGCCCGCACCGTCTGCTTGGTTGGCCTGGCACTGGCTCCGCTGGTCGCCGCGGCGGGCGCGTGGGCGGAATCGCCGGCGCTTTCGGGCGGCCATGGCGGCAAGCTGCGGGCCGTGCCAGCGGCTGGGGCGAAGCCGGTCGACCGGTCTAGCCACCCGGGCGCCGCCGAATTCGATGAAAAGCAGGCTCTGGCAATCAGCCAGGGGGCGATCGGCAACCGGCTTTCCAATCTGTCCTTCACCGATTCAAATGGGCAGAAGGTCGAGTTGTCCGAATTTCTCGGCAAGCCGCTGATTGTCAGCATGGTCTATACCAGTTGCTACCACACTTGCCCGCTGATTACGGAAACCGTCGAACACGCGGTTTCGAATGCCAACGGCACGATCGGCGCCGACAAGCTCAACGTCATTTCCGTCGGGTTCGATACCCGCTACGACACGCCGGAGCGCATGCGCTCATTTGCCCGCAATCATGGCGTCAAGGAATCCAATTGGCGGTTGCTGTCGGGTGACGAAGAGACAATAAAGCAGCTGTCGAGAGAACTCGGCTTCATTTTCTTCCCGTCGTCCAAGGGGTTCGACCATCTGGCCCAGACGACGGTCATCAATAAGGACGGAATCGTCCACGGACAGGTTTACGGTGCCGATTTTCCGCTGCCGAGCCTGGTCGAACCGATAAAAGCCCTGGTTTTCGGGAGGGAGCGCGATTTTACCACGTTCGAGGGAATCGCAAATCGCATACGGTTGTTCTGCACGCTCTACGATCCGCGGGACGACCGCTATTATTTTGACTATTCAGTGTTTATCGGCATCATCATCGGATTTCTGTGCCTCGGAGGGGTTGGCACGGTCCTGATACGCAACATCTGGCGGCTTTGGCGGAACAGCAAGGCGCACCAGGCGTAACGGAGTGCAACAACATGACCTTCCTTCAGGCACCGATTCGTGCCTTTTTCGCCATTCTCGAGAGCGCTTTGGACCGGATCTTCGGTGCCAAGTTCAACCCGCTGTACCATTTGGGAGCGCTCGGCTTCTTCATGTACTGGGTGGTCGCGGTCACCGGTATCTACATCTACATTTTCTTCGATACCGGCATCACCGAAGCCTATGATTCGGTCGAATATATGACCCATGACCAGTGGTATCTGGCCGGCGTCATGCGCTCATTCCACCGCTATGCCTCGGATGCCATGGTGCTGTTCATGGTGATCCATATCTTCCGCGAATTCGCCATGGATCGCTATCGCGGAGCGCGCTGGTTCACCTGGGTCACCGGAACCCCGGTCATGATCCTGATCTTTGCCTCGGGTATCACCGGCTACTGGCTGGTCTGGGACGAACTCGCCCAGTTCATCGCCGTGCGCTCGGCCGAATGGCTGGATTGGCTGCCAATTTTCGGCACCGCCATCGCCGCCAACTTCCTGACCCCCGATGCGCTGGACGACCGCTTCTTCACCCTGATGATCTTCATCCACATCGCGGCCCCCTTGATCCTGCTGTTCATCTTGTGGATTCACTTGCAGCGCGTCTCCAATGCGGTCACCAATCCGCCCCGCGCGCTGGCCGTCGGCATGATGGTTGCAATGCTGGTGCTGTCGCTGGTCAAGCCCGCGGTCAGCCATGGCCCCGCCGATCTTGGCACCGTGGTGTCGGTGCTCGACCTCGACTGGTTCTATCTCGGCATGTATCCGCTGCTCGACTACTGGTCTTCGGGCACGGTATGGGCAACGCTCGGCGTGCTTTTGCTGATCCTGCTCCTGCTGCCCTGGCTGCCGCCGATGCGCCGCGCCGCCCCGGCCCTGGTCACCCTGGACCAGTGCAATGGCTGCACACGCTGCCAGGCGGACTGTCCCTATGCCGCCATCACCATGGTGCCGCGCACGGATGGACTCAAATTCGACCTCCAGGCCGAAGTCAATCCCGACAAATGCGTCAGTTGCGGCATTTGCGCCGGGGCCTGTCCGACCGCGACGCCGTTCCGGCGCCGCGCCGATCTGGTTGCCGGCATCGATCTGCCGGATTCCTCGATCGCCGACCTTCGCGACCGCATCCATGCCGCCGCTGACCTGCTTGGCGGCAAGACCCGCATTCTGGTCATGTCGTGCCAGCATGCGGCCCGCACCGACGATCTGGTCGGGCCGGAAGCGACCGCGGTCAAGGTGCCCTGCATCGGCGCCATTCCGCCGTCCTTTATCGATTACATGCTGAGCGAGGGGCTTGCCGACGGCGTCATGCTGTCGGGCTGTTCGGAAGGCGAATGCTACAATCGATTTGGCGGCCATTGGACCAAGGCGCGGCTGGAAGGCACCCGCGACCCCAACCTGCGCAAGCGCGTTCCGCGCGAACGCATAGGCACCTTCTGGGGCAACAAGATGCAAGGCGGCGGGTTGCGCCGTGAAATCGAGCGGTTTGCCGGCTCCCTTGCCGATCTTCCCAAACCGCCGCTGCCGGATCGATCCGGTCCCCCTCCCGCTCCCAGCCGGTCGAAGGAGGCGAGCGATGCTTAGTATCGTCAAATATATCGGTCAGGCGCTCGTTTATGCCGCCATCATGGCCAGCCTGGGTTTCCTGGCGACCTCTCCCGCTTATCAGCATTTCCCGCCCGATCACGCGATGATCAAGCTGACCTTCGCCCATGGCGGCAAGCATATCACCGACTGTGTGAGGACCTCGCGCGAGGACCTGAAGGACCTGGCGCCCAATATGCGCAAGCAGGTCCGCTGCTCGCGGGACCGTGTCGCCATTACCGTGCAGCTGGAGATCGACGGCAAGGCGGTCTACGACCACACCTTGCAGCCGGCGGGCCTGCGCAATGACGGGCCTTCGCAGGTCTATGAGGGCTTCCCGGTTACGGCCGGAAAGCATGTGCTCAGCATGCGTCTGCGCGACACCAAGCGTACCGACGGCGGCTTCGACTACGAAACCACAGCCGAGGTTGAGCTTTCGCCGAAGCAGCTGTTTGTTATACAATTTCGACCTGAATTCGGCGGATTCTATTTTAACTAGATCAGCCGGGAAGTGGAGAATCGCATGGCCTTGGTTGGATGGAAAAAGGAATACGAAACGGGCATTGAGTCCGTCGACGAGGAGCACAAGGAACTGCTTGCGCTGATCAACGAAACCACGGCAAAGCTGCGCGCCGATTTGCATACGGTGGAGAACATCGAGTCCTATCTTGGTGAGATCCATGCCAAGATTTCGGCCCACTTCGCGCTTGAAGAGCGCTTCATGCGTGACGCCAGCTACAGCCATTTGAAGCCGCACAAGGACGATCACGAACGGCTTCTCGATGACCTGCGCCGGATCATGGTGAACTACCGCTCGGGCTCCTATCTTCAGTTCGAGCAATCCTTGATCCAGCACCTCAACGACTGGTTCATGATCCACTTCACCACGCATGATTCGCTTTTGCACGGTGAACTGGGCGATCACCCGCATTGATCGTCGCGGTGGCGGCGGCTGACCGGCCGCCGCCGCCGGGGCGCCATCTAGTTCCGGTTTCCAGCGGGGGCGGCACCGATAGCGGGTCCGCCCCCGTTGCCTTTGGTGCCCGGCAAATTTCCAGGCCGGCTGGACGCGATGAGGCGTATCGGGTCTACTGAAGGGGAAGAACAGTCGGGGGCGTTGAATGACCGGCAGTGGAAACACGCCCGATGTCATCATCTGGGACATGGGCGGCATCCTCTATCGTTTTTTCACCGAAGTGGTGGTCGAGCGCGCCCGGCACGAAAACTGGCCGCTTGAACGCCTCGCCCTGGGGCCGACGGGGCTGGCGCCTGATCCCGACTATGCTGCCCTGGATCGCGGCGATATCAGCGAACCGGAATATGTCAGGCGCCTGGTGGCGGGCCTTGCCCGCCACGGCATCGAATATGAGCCTTATGCCGATGTCGGCCTGGGCGGCAGGGAGCGGGCGGAAACCTGGCCACTCGTGGTCAGCCTCGGGCGGATGGGCCGGCGCCAGGTGCTGCTAACCAACGATGCCACGGCCTGGCTGGGCGAGGCATGGTGGGAGGGGTGGAAATACCGCGACCATTTCGAGGCCATTGTCGACGTCAAGACGATCGGCATCCGTAAGCCGGCGCCCGAGCCTTATCTGGCTTGCACCCGCGCCCTTGGCGTGACGCCGGACCAATGCATCTTCATAGACGATATGCATGTCAATTGCCTGGGCGCCGAGGCGGTCGGCATGGAAAGCTACTGGTTCGACGTTGCCGATCTGCCAGCCGCTGTGGCGGGCCTGAACCAGCGGCTGGGCCTCTAGCGGACGCGGCCCGGACCAGGCGTTCCGGCGGGCGGACTCGCGCCTGCCAGCCGCGATCCGACAGGCCCGCCTTGCCGCGGCCAGGCGCCGCCGCCGCCCGCGCCAGCCTGGCGAAAACAGCCATTGATTTGCCACAATGATCGTGCGAAATCTCCTCAACGGCGGCCCGGTTAGGCCGCCTTTCCTATGGCGAATATCCGGAGCGCGTGAGGGCAAGTTGGTCTTGCGCAGCGCCACCGCCCGCCAGCAGTGTGGCTTTCGGAACGCAGGGTTCATAAATGGAAAAAATGCTTAGGGTAATCGCTACCGGCCGGGTGGCGTTGGTCGCCGCCTTGGTGATTGTGGTTCTGTCTCTGATTCCGGCGGGCAATTGGTATCACGGGCTGGGTATCGAGGGTCTGGATCACTATATCGCCTATTTTGCCCTGTCCTTCCTGCTGCTTTACGGCTGCCAGGACCGCTTGGGCTGGGCCGCGCGCATGGCTGGCGCGATGACCCTCGGTCTTTTCATCGAACTGGTGCAGCCCTATTTCCATCGCGGCATGGAACTGCCCGATGTCTACGCCAATGCCGCCGGCATTGCGTCGGGCGCGCTGCTTGTCCTGTTGGTTCGCGCCGCCGTTTCCTTCCTGCATCGCCATATGCTGGATTTCGGCTTGGCCAAGGCCGGCGCCGCCGCCGACAATGTGGCGCCATAGCCGCCAAGCGCCAGTCCGCACTGCCCGTAAATGGCGCGAAACCCCGGCGCTATTTCCGGCATAAATCTAATAATTTCAGGAATTTAATGGTGGGCGGTACTGGACTCGAACCAGTGACCCCTGCGATGTGAACACAGTGCTCTACCAACTGAGCTAACCGCCCCCGCCGCGCGCCCGGCGCCACGGCAGGCCGATATAAGGTTCAAGCTTTGGCCAAGTCAAGCGCGGCGCGGACGCTTTCCCGCTTGCCGGCAAAAATCAGCTCGGGCATATAGGCACCATGGCCAAAACCACATCCTGGTGGCATGTCCTCATCCTGCTGATCGCCGGTGTGGCAATATCCCTCCAGATCGGAAAAGTGCCCGGCGCGGTGCCGGTGCTCAAGGAAGAGCTGTCGATCAGCCTGTTCGCTGCCGGCTGGGTCATATCAATTTTCAATCTGATCGCGGCGACAAGCGGAATCGCCCTTGGCGGCATAGCCGACAAGTTCGGCCAGCACCGCACCGTCGTCTTTGGCCTCGTGCTTACGGCTCTGGCGGCCATCCTCGGCGCCTTCGCCACCGGACCGGCAAGCCTCCTCGTCACCCGCGCCCTGGAAGGCTTCGGCTTCGTCGTCGCCACGGTATCGATTCCAATGCTGATGACCGCAGTGGCGGCGTCGCGCGATCGCGACCTGGTCCTTGGCCTGTGGAGCGTCTACATGCCCATGGGCACCGGCATGATGATGCTCATCGGTGCGCCGCTGCTCGATATTACCGGCTGGCGCGGCTTGTGGTGGCTGACGGCCATCATCATCCTCGGCGTCTGCGTCGCGGTCTATCGCGTCGCCGGCCGCGCCGTCACCAGCCTGCCGCCCCACACGCGCCCGCGCATGCGCGACATCACTCAGGTGGCTACCCGGCGCGGCCCCCTCATGCTGGCGCTGCTGTTCTGCTGCTATGCCGGCATGTTCATGGCCGTGCTCGGTTTCCTGCCCTATATCCTGGTCGAGGTCGATGGGCTTTCCAAGCCGCTGGCGGCTACCTTTGGCGCGGTGGCGGTGCTGGCCAATGTCGTCGGCAATCTGCTCGGCGCCTTCGCCCTTCACCACAATGCCGACCGCCGCGTCATGATGTTGATCGGCAACCTGTCGATGGCCGTCGGGGCCACCCTGGCGATGATGGATTTCCACCCCTATATCCGCGTCTATGGCGGTGCGCTGCTGGCGCTTGGCGGCGGCTGGATTCCGAGCACCCTGTTCACGCTGGCGCCGGTGCATGCGCCGCGCATCCAGCAACTGTCGAGCGTCACCGGACTGATGCAGCAGGGCGCCGCCATCGGCATGCTGCTGATGCCGCCGGCCGTTGCCGCCATCGTCGGCTGGTTCGGTACCTGGAGTGCCGCCGTACCCTTCGCATGGGCGGTGGCCCTGGTCGGCGTCTACGCCACCATCCAGCTCACGCGCTCGGACAGTCTCGGTTCGCAGGTGCCGGCCTGAATCGGCTCAGCGCGCCAGCGGCCCCAGCAGGCGTTCCAGTTCGGGCATCAGGGCGTCGAAATGCGAAATCACCGCATCCGGCGCGAATGTCGAGATATGGCGGTCGGTATAGCCGAAGGTGACCCCGATCACCGGCAGGCCGGCCGAGCGCGCGGCGCGCACGTCGGTCTCGCTGTCGCCCACCATGACCGCCTGGCCCGCTTGCGCGCCAATCCGCTCCAGAGTTTGCAGCAGGTGTCGGCCATCGGGTTTGTGCACGGCGAATGTGTCGCCTCCGGCGACTGCGTCGAAATAGTCCAAGAGGTCGAGTGCGCGCAGCAAGTGCAGGGAGCTGTGCTCGCGTTTGTTGGTGCAGACCGCCAGTTTCGCCCCCGACGTCTTGAGGGCGCGCAGCATTTCGGTGACACCGGGAAAGACGCGGCTTTCGCGGGCAATATTGTCGGCGTAATAGCGCAGGAAACGGTCGAGCAACTGATCGAGAAGCGCGTCGTCGTAAATTTGCCCGGAAGCCTCCATGCCGCGCTCGATCAGCGCCCGCGCGCCCATGCCGATGAGATGGCGCACCTTATCCGGCGCGATCGTCGGCGCGCCGATGCCCTCCAGCACGAAATTGAGCGCCAGAGTCAGGTCGGGCGCGGTGTCGGCCAGCGTGCCGTCGAGGTCGAACAGGATGGCGGGCGCGGTGTTGGTCATGTGCGGCAGGGGACCCGGCAGTGATGCCCGCTTCAAGCGGCTGGAGCGGTGTCGTAGCCTTGGCGGAGCGCCAAATCAACTGCCATCCGCGCCTGGCGCGGCGGCATCAACTGGCATAGGCGGTCCGCAGGCCGCCCCAATGGCGGCCATGAACATGGATCGGAACGTCGATTTCCTTGATCATGTCCTTTTTGCCCGCTCCCATGTTGCGGGCATAGTTCTGGATCACATAAGGCCGCGTGTTTCGCGCCGCCGAAAGCCCGGCGCGGTCATCGAAAATCAGGCGATTGCGGCAATGGGCCATGTTCCAATCCGGGTCGTCCGGGCGTTGCGGATGGGAATAGGCCGGATTGTGTACCGGAAGATAGCCGTTGAGGTCGACCGCGCAGCAAAGTTTCACGCCGGGGACCACATCGAAAACCTTGTCCTGAATTCGCGGCAGTATCGTCTCCAGATATGCGAGGGCGCGGGTGCGGTATTGCTGCGGATTGGTGCCGGCAATGGGCTGGTAGTCCATGTCGAACAGGTCGGCCTTTGATATGCGCCCGCTGTCTATTCCCTCCTCCATCGCCTTGGCGACCTCGCGCGCCGTCTCCTGCGCCCGTTCGATCAGCCGGCTGTTCTCCTGCTGGAGCTTGTCGGTCATCGCCTGCAGTCGCCCGGCGACCTCCTCGTCCATCTTGGAAAAGGCCACGTGTTTTCCAAGTTCGCTCGAACTGACCAGCCTGGCCGGCAGATCGCCGATACCCTCGAGCGAAACCGTGACTTCGCTGCCGGTCGTTATGTCCTTGGCGCCTTCCGCCTGAAGCAGGGCGCCGCCGTCGGACAGGTCGATGGTGACGATCGGCACCGAGCCGCCGCGATGTTCAAGGCGGCCGTCTATGGCGACGGGAAAGCGGTCATGGCGCCTGCGGTCGGCAACCTTGGTTTGCCGGATCAGCATGGTGAAACGGTTGCGCAGGCTCTCCAATTCGGCGTTCATGTCCTTTGCCGCCGCGCAGACTTCGTCGCCGACATCGACATATTGATCGGCGCATTTTCCGATATTGGCGATGCGCTCGGCCATGTCGGCGGCGAAGCGTTCCGTCTCGCCGGCGTTCTGGTTGATGGTCGCGATCGAGCGCGACTGTTCCTCGACCGAATGGGCGGCGCTGCCGAAAATCGGCTCCAGCTGGCCGATGGTTTCCGAAATATCGGTCACCGTGCCAATGCCGGCATGGGCCGATTTCTGCAATTGTTCGATCTTGGCCGCGATCTCCTCGGTGGCCCGCTGGGTCTGCACCGAAAGGGCCTTGACCTCGTTGGCAACCACGACGAACCCGCGCCCGGCGGCACCGGCACGGGCGGCTTCGATGGTGGCGTTGAGGGCGAGCAGATTGGTCTGGCGCGCTACCGAGGCGATGAGCTGAACGACATTGCCGATTTCATCGGCCGCCTTGCGCAGATCCTCCATTCCCGTCGCCGCATTGCCGGCCAGGCTGCTCGCGCGCTTTGTCAGTGTTTCGGTTTCCGCCACCTGCCGCCCGACATTGGCGCTGGCGGCCTCCAGTTCTTCGGCAATAGCGACCAGCATGGCGGAATTCTGCGCTGCCTGGTCGCTCATCTGCGCCAGGCTATGGCTGTCTTTCTTGATCCCGGCGACGAGCTGGCGCTGGGCGTCCGTCCGCTCCCAGACCGAAGCGGAAGTTTGCAGGGCGCCTGACAATGCGCGGTTGATGTCCGTCTCGATGAGATTGAACGCGTCGTTGAGCTGGCTCACCTGGCCCGCTCCCGCTCCGCTTTCGCTCTCAAAGCCGGTTTTTTGTTCAGGTTGTATTTCAGCCATTGAAAGCCCGGTTCCCCCCAGGGTTTTCATATCGGGCGCCAGCTAATCGGCTTTGCCGCGCCCTGTTCGGTCATAGCTGACGATCATTGGCGCAGTATAGTTAAGGCACCATTAATATGCCGGGAAAAGTACCATTAGCGTACCACCGGCGGCTTTAGCCCTTCTGGCCATTGATTCTGCCTGCCATGACGGCTACCACCAAGCGCGTTTTGCTTACCGGGGCGGCAGCCCCGCCAAACTGCCGATAGCGCCGGACCTGAACAGGAGCTTGCTTGTGACCCTCACCGCCGACGAGCAAAAACGGGCAGCGGCCTTGCGCGCCCTCGATTTCGTGGAGGACGGCCAGCGCCTGGGTCTGGGCACCGGATCGACCGCCGCCCATTTCGTCGATCTGCTGGGCGGCCGGGTTGCCGAAGGGCTTTCGGTGCGCTGCGTTCCGACATCCGAGGCGACGCGCGTCCAGGCCGAGCGCCTGTCAATTCCGCTCGCCACCCTGGATGAGATGCCGGAACTTGACCTGACCGTCGATGGCGCCGACGAGATCGGTCCGGGTCTAGCCCTTATCAAGGGCGGCGGCGGCGCCCTGCTGCGCGAGAAGATCGTTGCTTCCGCCTCGGCCCGCATGCTGGTCATAGCCGATGCCTCCAAGCACGTCGAAACCCTGGGTGCGTTTCCGCTTCCCGTCGAGGTGGTGAAGTTCGGCATGGCGGCGAGCGAACGCGCCATGTCGCGGGCATTCGCCGGCCTGGGGCTTGGCGGCGAGATCGTTGCGCGAAAAACCGGCTCCGGCGCGCTGTTTGAAACCGACAACGGCAACCACATATTCGACTGCCATTTGCGCCGGATCGAGGATCCCGCCGCTCTCGCCGCTGCCTTGGCGGCAATCGCCGGGGTTGTCGAGCACGGTCTGTTTATCGGTCTGGCCGGAAGCGCGATTGTCGCCGGGCCGGACGGCGTGCAGCTGATCGAGGCCGCGGCCTGATCCGCGCCAGCCACATTCGAGTCGACAGGAGAGGGGCATGACGGCACCGGGTTTCGACTATGATCTGATTGTCATCGGTGCCGGGTCGGGCGGCGTGCGTGCGGCGCGCATGGCGGCTCAATATGGCGCCCGCGTCCTCATTGCCGAGGAATACCGCGTCGGCGGCACCTGTGTCATTCGCGGCTGCGTGCCCAAGAAGCTGCTGGTCTATGCCAGCAAGTTCCACGAAGAGTTCGAGGATTCGGCAGGTTTTGGCTGGTCGCGGCCCGCCGCCGCCTTCGACTGGTCGAAGCTGATAGCCAACAAGGACAAGGAGATCGACCGCCTCAACGCCATCTATATCCGCAACCTCAATGCCGCCGGCGTCCAGATTGTCCAGAGCAGGGCCGAGCTGCGCGGGGCCAATGAGATCTATCTGGTGGCCGAGGAACGCACCGTTACCGCGGCAACCATCCTGATCGCCACCGGCGCCACGCCGTTCGTGCCGCAAAATGTCCCCGGCGCCCATTTCGCCATCACTTCCAACGATGCCTTTCACCTTGAGGCGCTGCCGAAAAGCATCGTCATTGTCGGCGGCGGCTATATCGCCGTCGAATTCGCCGGCATCTTCAACGGCCTTGGCGTCAAGACCAGCCTGGTCTATCGCGGCGAGCAGATCTTGCGCGGATTTGACGACGATCTGCGCAATGCCCTGGCCGGGGAAATGATGAAGAAGGGCATCGATATCCGCACCCATGCCGATGTGACCGAAATCGCGCGATCCGGCGCCGGCCTGGCGGCCGTGCTGAAATCGGGGGAGCGGATCGCCGCCGGTCTGGTCATGTACGCCACCGGGCGCGTGCCCAATACCGCCGGCCTCGGGCTGGAAAATGCCGGCGTCCAGCTTAACGGCAAGGGCGCCATCGAGGTCGATGCCTATTCGCGCACCCGGGCTGAAAATATCTATGCCGTCGGCGATGTCACCGACCGCGTCAACCTGACGCCGGTCGCCATTCGCGAGGGCGCTGCCTTCGCCGAGACGGTGTTCAATTCCAATCCCACGGCGGTCGATCATTCCAATATCGCGACGGCTGTCTTTTCCCAGCCCGAGATCGGCACCGTCGGCATGAGCGAGGCCGATGCCCGCGCCGCCGCCAAACGGGTCAAGGTCTATCGCTCCTCGTTCCGTCCCATGAAGCACACCCTGTCCGGGCGCGACGAAACCATGCTGATGAAGCTCATCGTCGATGCCGAGAGCGACCGCGTGCTGGGCTGTCACATTCTCGGCCCCGATGCCGGGGAAATGGCGCAGCTGCTGGGCATCGCGGTCAAGATGGGTGCCACCAAGGCCGACTTCGACGCCACCGTCGCCGTCCATCCGACCGCGGCGGAAGAACTGGTGACCATGCGCTGAGGCGCGGGGCGGCGACAAGGAAACGGGCCGCCATGGCCGAAGGCAAGGCAGCAAGGGCAGCAAGGCTTGATCTGGCGACCTTGCGCGCCATTCCGCGCGGTGTCTGGGGCGTTGGCCTCGTCTCCCTGTTCATGGATATGTCCTCGGAGATGATCCATGCCCTGCTCCCCGTCTATCTGGTCACCGTGCTGGGCGCGTCGGCGCTCAGCGTCGGGTTGATCGAAGGCGTCGCCGAGGCCACCGCCTCCATCGTCAAGGTCTTTTCCGGCGCGCTCAGCGACTGGTTCGGCAGGCGCAAGGCGCTGGCGGTCATCGGCTATGGCCTGGCCGCGCTGTCAAAGCCGGTCTTTCCCCTTGCCGGCAACGTGCTGTGGATCTTTCTTGCCCGCTTCGCCGACCGCATCGGCAAGGGCATCCGCGGCGCCCCGCGCGATGCCTTGATGGCCGATATCACGCCGCGCTACCTGATCGGCGCCGCTTATGGCCTGCGCCAGGCCCTCGATACCCTGGGGGCGGTGCTCGGCCCGCTCATCGCCATGGCCCTGATGTGGCTGACAGCCGCCAATTTCACCTTCGTCTTCTGGGCCGCGGTCGTGCCGGCGCTTGCCGCGGTGGTCCTTCTTGTCGTCCTCGTTCGCGAACCGGCGCGGCCCGGCGGCACGGGCCCCGTCCGGTTTCCCCTGCACACGGCCGCAATTCGCCGCCTCGGCAAGAGCTATTGGCTGATCTGCGCCGCCGCCACGCTGTTTTCGCTCGCCCGTTTCTCGGAAGCCTTCGTCATCCTGCGCGCCCAGCAGCTCGGCCTCTCCCTGGCGCTGGTGCCGCTGGTGCTGATCGTCATGAATCTGGCCTTCAGCGCCGCCGCCTATCCCGCCGGGGTGATCTCCGACCGCCTCGGCCGTCCCGGCGTGCTCGCCCTCGGCATCGCCCTGCTGGTTGGCGCCGACCTCGTGCTGGCTTTCGCCGGCAGTCTGGGCGGGATCGCCGCCGGCATCGTGCTTTGGGGTTTGCACCTCGCCTTCACGCAGGGTCTGCTTTCGGCCCTGGTGGCCGACACCGCGCCGGCGGATCTGCGCGGCACCGCCTTCGGCGTTTTCAACATGGTGACCGGTCTTGCCCTGCTCGCCGCCAGCATGATCGCCGGCGCGCTGTGGGATTTTGCCGGCGCTGAGGCGGTCTTTCTTTTCGGCGCCGGGATTGCTGCTTTGGCGTTTATCGCCTTTGGCGCGCTGCGCGCGCACCACCGGATTTGCCGCGGCGGCTGACGTCAGCCGCGCCTTGTCCCGTCACTCAGCCGGAAAGCGAACCAGGCGGCCAGCGCGCCGGCAATGCCGAGGCTGGCAAAGGCGAGGCCCCAGGCCAGCGGGCCGCTTCCCCCCACGGCATCGAGAACGGCGCCGAAGGCAAGCGGCGCCGCCGCGCCGGCGCCAAAGCCGAGCAGCGAGCGCACCGCCAGCACCGAGCCGAGCCAGGCCGGATCCACCGTTTCGGTGAGCGCGGTGGACAGCACCGCCGAGTCGCCGATGGCCAGGAAGGCGTAGGCCAGCACCAGCGGCACCACCAAAATCGGCGTCGCGCCGACCATCCAGCCGATGGAAAAGGACAGCAGCGCGCAGGCGGCGGCGACCAGCAGCAGAACCTTGCGCCGGCCGTGGATGTCGGAAGCCGTGCCCATGGATAGCGACGCCCCGGCCCCTGCGATATGGCTGGCGGCGCCGATATAGGCGGCTAGGCCGCTGGCCCCGGCAATCGCCCAGCCGCCCTGGGCAAGATTGGCGGCAACGAAAGCGGGCACCCAGGCCCACATGCCGAGCAGCTCCCAGCTATGGGCGGTGTAGCCGGCGATGAGGCGCCTGGCATCGGCACTGGCCGCCATCACGCGGCGCAGGTTCAGCGCCCCGGCCCGGGCGTGGATGGTATTGGCCTGGCGCCACAGCACCGCCGTCAGCAGCGCCGCGCCCGCGGCGGGCAAAAGGCCGGAGAGGGCAAATGCCGTCTGCCAGCCGCCAAGCGACAGGCCCAGTCCGGCAATGCCAAGCGAGCCGGCATAGCCAACCGAGGTCGAGCCGATCAGCCAGCCCACCGCCTTGCCGCGCTGCTGGGGCGCGAAGCGCTCGGCGAACAGCATCACCACCGGGGTATAGGTGCCGCCCTGCATCAGCCCGGCCAGCCCATAGAGAATGAAGGCGGAGAGATAGTCGCGGGCGCCAAAGCCAAAGGCGAGGGCCGCCGCCGCGGTGGCCCAGGCGGAAGCCAGCGCCACCCGCTTGGCGCCGAAATGGTCGGCCAGCCAGGAGGTGGCGAACAGCGACAGCGCATAGGCCAGGGTGAAGCTGGTGATGATGGATCCGGCCCGCGCCGCGCCGATGCCCCAGGCCGGCATCAGAACCGGCAAGGTGGCGGCCAGCACCATGAAATTGGCGAACAGGAACACCCGCGCGCAGCAAATCAGAAGAACCCAGGGGTCGCGCCCGGCCGAACGGCCGGCAAAGCCCGCCGCGCCCGGCGTCATGCTGGCGCGCATCCGGTCAGGAATTCGCCGGCCAGCAGGTCGATCACTTGCCTCAGAGCCTCGCTCTCGCCAGCTCCCGCTTCGATCGCGGCGCGGTAGGCCGCCAGCTGCCGGTCGGCGCTGGTTCCCCGGCGGACGATCTCGCGCGCGTGTTCCACTTCCGCCACGCAGTTGAAATGAACCGCGTCGTCGCGCACAAGATCGACGAACTCGTCGATCAGGTCGGCAAACGGCACCAGCGCCCCCTTGCCGAAATCGACCAGTCCCTCGCTGACGCCATAGCGCTGCGCCCGCCAGCGGTTTTCGTTGACCAGGAATCGCGAATAGTTGCGCCATCGCTGGTTGTTGCGCCGCAGCCGCCACAGCATGCGGATCAGGCACAGATAGAGCGCGGCGATGGTCATGGCGTCGTCGATCAGCGAGCAGACATCGGTGACCCGCATTTCCAGTGTCGGAAACCGCGCCGAAGGGCGCAGGTCCCACCAGATCTTGGTCGCGTCTTCGATCAGGCCGGCATCGACCAGGGTCCCCACCGTGCGGGCATATTCGTCGAAGCTTGAAAAGCTTTCCGGCAGGCCGGTGCGCGGCAATTCGTCGAATACCGACAGGCGGTAGGATTTCAGCCCCGAGCTGCGCCCCTGCCAGAATGGCGAGGATGTGGAGAGCGCCAGCAGATGGGGCAGGAAATAGGTCAGCTGGTTCATGAGGTCGATGCGCGTGCCGTCGTCGGGCAGCGCCACATGCACATGCATGCCGCAGATCAGCAGGCGTTGGGCCACCACCTGCATGTCCTGGGCAAGGGCGTTATAGCGCTCCTTGTCGGTGTGGCGCTGGCGTGTCCATTCGGCAAAAGGGTGGGTCGAAACCGCCAGCGGCACCAGATCGTAGCGTCCGGCGATTTCGGCAATGGTGCGGCGCAGATGCGAAAGCTCGCTGCGCGCCTCGCGCAGGGAGCGGCAGACCGGCGTTCCGACCTCGACCTGGCAGCGCAGGAATTCCGGGCTGACGCGGCTCTCCAGCGCCTTTTCGCATTCGGCCATGAAATCATGCGGCGGATCGCTCTCCAGATCGCGCGTCGCGCCATTTGTCAGGAGATATTCTTCCTCGACGCCGATGGTGAATTCGGGTTCTGAATCGCTCATGCGCCGATTGAAGCCTGTGCGTCGGGTTTTGTGAAGCCGGCCGTCCGGCGGCCGCCGCGGCCCGCGCTGCTCACAGCAACTCGTCGTCGCCGCCGAGCCAGCCCTTGCGGCGGAAATAGAGCACCAGCGCGCCCGCCACCGCCAGCATCACGACCAGGGCGGCCGGATAGCCGAAGCGCCAGTTCAGTTCGGGCATGTTGAAGGGTGAGGCGCGGTCGAAATTCATCCCCCACAGGCCGGCCAGGAAACCCAGCGGCATGAAGATGGTGGCGATGATGGTCAGCACCTTCATGACCTCGTTGAGCTTGGCGCTCATTGCCGACAGATAGACGTCGAGCAGGCCGGAGGCGATTTCCCGGTAGGTTTCCAGCATGTCCATCAGCTGGACGACGTGGTCATAGACATCGCGCAGGAAGGGGCGGGTTTCTTCCTGGATGAAGGTGCCGCTGTCGCGGGTGAGGTGATGGATCATTTCCCGCGCCGGCCATATCGCCCGGCGCAGCAGCAGCAGGTCGCGCTTGATGGCGTGCAATTCGCGGGCGTGGTGCTGGTCGGGCCGGGTGATGATGGCGTCTTCCAGCGCTTCGAGCCGTTCGCCATAGGCCTCCAGCACGGGAAAATAGCCATCGATGACGGCATCCATCAGGCAATAGGCGAGATAGTCCGGGCCGCGCATGCGCACGCGGCCCTTGGACTGGCGGAGCCTCTCGCGCACGGCGCTGAAACAGTCCCCGGCGGTTTCCTGGAATGTGAGCAGGAAGTCGGAGCCGAGAAAGAGGGTGATCTGCTCGCTTTGCGGCCCCGCGCCGGGCCGCAGCATGCGCACCACCGCGAACAGGTGGCCGGGAAACTCTTCCGCCTTGGGCCGCTGATGCACGTTCACCGTGTCTTCCAGCGCCAGCGCGTTGAGATCGAACTGCGCCCCCAGCGCCGAAATCAGGTCGACATCGCCAAGCCCGGCGACATCGAGCCACAGCACCGGCCGCACTCCGCGGCCGGCGGCGATCTTCTTCAAATTCGGCCTGGCGATTTCCTCGATGGCGTCGGGACCATAGGAAAACAGGTGCAGCGTCGGCGCTTCCGCTCCGGGGTGGGAAATGAGGGATCCTGGCGCCGCGCCGGCCGGGCTGCCGCGCCGCTTGCGAATATGTCTTGCCATAGCGTTGCTCCCCTCATGCGGTCCTGCCACAGCGGGCGATTCCAGGCGCGCCCCAACATTAATCCAAAAACCGCCAGCGATGCATAGCGCCGCGCCGCACGGCGCCTTGCCGCGCCCGCCAGCGCCGCCCGCCAATGCAGTTCGCCGGTGCCGCCCGCCAGCGCCAACCACCGCCAGGCGGGAGCGGCGGCGCGGACCGGTTGCGCCTGGGTATGGCGGATGATATAGCCCTGCCGGGCCCCAGTTCCGGCGTGTTCCCTGTTCCGGTGTGGATGTGGTAAGAAACCAGAAAATTTTTTACATCGCGATTGGCAGTATAGCCGTTGCCATAATCGTAATGTTCATAAAATATGCCGCGTATCACATCACCGGCAGCGTTGCGCTATACTCTGATGCACTGGAAAGCATCGTAAACGTCGTAACCGCGGTCGCGGCGCTGGTAGCCATCCGCATCGGCGCCAAGCCGGCTGACGACGATCACCCCTTCGGTCACCACAAGGCGGAATATTTTTCCGCCGTACTTGAAGGCGTGCTCATCGTCCTGGCCGCGCTGCTCATTTTTCGCGAGGTCTGGTTCGCTTTCCAGCAGCCGCGCCATCTTAACGCCCCGCTGGTGGGCATGGCGATCAATGCCGTTTCGACCATGCTCAATGCCGGCTGGTGCCTGGTTCTGATCCGGCTCGGCCGCCAGTGGCGCTCGCCGGCACTGGTTGCCGATGGCTGGCATCTCTACACCGACGTCATCACCTCGGTTGGCGTCCTGGTCGGCCTCGGCCTCGTCGTGCTGACCGGATGGGCGGTCCTCGATCCGGTGATGGGCGCCGTGGTCGCCGCCAATATCCTGTGGGCGGGGTGGAAGGTGGTGCGCGAATCCGTCGATGGCCTGATGGACAAGGCTGCTTCCACCGAGCTTGAAACCGAGATCCGTGCCGTGATTTCTGGCCATGCCCAGGGTGCCATCGAGTTTCACGATCTGCGCACCCGCGCCGCCGGGCAGGCCATATTCATCGAGTTCCATATGGTCGTGCCCGCGGCCATGTCGGTTGCCGATTCCCATGAGATCTGCGACCGTGTGGAAGAAGCCCTGCGCCGCGAAATCGCAGGGGCGCGGATCGTCATTCACGTCGAGCCTGAGGAAAAGGCCAAGAACGAGGGCGTTGCCGTTCTGTGACGGCGCCGCCAAGACTGGCTATACTTGGCCGACCTGTGTATAACGCGGGCGCAAGACGAAATAGGACCGGAAGGAAACCCGGCGCGGCGCGCGCTGCGCGGCGGCGGGCCAGGAGTTTTCCGGTTTTTGAACAGGCAGTTGGAGTGTGCTCATGGCCGAGAAATGGTCGCCGTCAAGCTGGAGATCAAAGCCCTTCGTCCAGTTGCCGGATTATCCCGATCCGGAACTGCTTTCCCAGATCGAGGCCCAGATTGCCGGCTTCCCGCCCCTGGTCTTTGCCGGTGAGGCGCGCAAGCTGACGCGCCAGCTCGCCCGCGTCTGCGAGGGCGACGGCTTCCTGCTTCAGGGCGGCGATTGCGCCGAGAGCTTCGCCGAGCACCGCGCCGACAATATCCGCGATTTCTTCCGCGTCTTCCTCCAGATGGCGGTGGTGCTGACCTATGCCGCCGCTTCCCCGGTGGTCAAGGTGGGGCGCATCGCCGGCCAGTTCGCCAAGCCGCGCTCCTCCGACATCGAGAAGCAGGGCGAACGCACGCTGCCCTCCTATCGCGGCGACATCGTCAATTCCATCGAGTTCGAGGATGCCGCCCGCATTCCCGACCCCCAGCGCCAGCTCAAGGCCTATCGCCAGGCCGCGGCGACGCTCAACCTGCTGCGCGCCTTCGCCCAAGGCGGCTATGCCAATCTGGAGCACGTCCATCAGTGGACCCTGGGCTTCCTCAACGATTCGCCGGCCAGCGCCCGCTACCAGGCCCTTGCCGACCGCATCACCGAGACGCTGGCCTTCATGCGCGCCTGCGGCATCAATCCGGACAACACGCCGCAGCTCAACACGACCGATTTCTTCACCAGCCACGAGGCGCTTCTGCTCGGCTACGAGCAGGCGCTGACCCGCGTCGATTCGACTTCGGGCGACTGGTACGACACCTCCGGCCACATGCTGTGGATCGGCGACCGCACCCGCCAGCCCGACCACGCCCATATCGAGTTCTGCCGCGGCGTGAAGAACCCCATCGGCCTCAAATGCGGCCCCTCGATTTCGCCCGACGGCCTGCTGGAACTGGTCAATATCCTGAACCCCGCCAACGAGGCGGGACGGCTGACCCTGATCTGCCGCTTCGGAGCCGGCAAGGCGGGTGAGCATCTGCCGAAACTGATCCGCGCCGTGAAGCGCGAAGGCGCAAAGGTGGTGTGGTCCTGCGATCCCATGCATGGCAACACCATCAAGGCATCGAGCGGCTTCAAGACCCGGCCCTTCGATCTGGTGTTGCGCGAGGTCGAGGAATTCTTTGACATTCACCGCGCCGAAGGCACCCATGCCGGCGGCATCCATGTCGAGATGACGGGCCAGAACGTCACCGAATGCACCGGCGGCGCCACCGCGATTTCCGATGCCGACCTTTCGGACCGCTACCACACCCATTGCGATCCCCGGCTCAACGGCGACCAGGCCCTCGAGCTGGCCTTCCTCATCGCCGAGCGGCTGAAGAAGGAGCGCGAGGAACGCGGGCTGCCCATCCCGGCGGCCGCCAGCGCCTGACGCGGCGAACGGACCCGCTGCCCGGCAGGGCAGCGGGTTAGCGGCTTTTCGAAGTCTCGATATGTTCCGCCATTGTCTCTAGTCCGCCATTGTCTCCAAGGCGTGAATAGTGAATTGCCGCCGCCGCTCCTTGGGGCGCGCCGCTTGCCCGTCCATATAGAAGGGCAGGGCGCCGCCGCACCGGCGCGCCAGGCAGCGAGGCGATCATGGATACCCAGTTGTTCCCGCACATGCCGGCGAGCCTTTTCCTGTCGCACGGATCGCCGGATCTCGTTCTGAAAGAAGTTCCGGCGCGCCAATTCCTTGCCGCCCTGGGCCAAAGTGTGCCGCGGCCAAAGGCGCTTCTCGTCGTCTCCGCTCATTTTGAAACCGCCCGGCCCGCCGTTACCGCCGCCGCCAGCCCGCCGACGATCCACGATTTCCATGGCTTTCCCGAGCAGCTCTACCGGCTGCGCTACCCCGCTCCCGGGGCGCCGCACCTGGCGTCCCGCGTTGCCGAGTTGCTGCGCGGCGCCGGGTTCGAGTGCGATCTAGAGCGCGAGCGCGGCTTCGATCACGGCTGCTGGTCGCCGCTGATGCTGGCCTGGCCGCTGGCCGATATCCCGGTGGTGCAGCTGTCGGTGCAGCCGGAAAAAGGCGCCGCCCACCATATCCGCCTCGGCCGTGCCCTGGAGCCCCTGGCGGGCGAGGGCGTGCTGGTCATCGGCTCCGGCTCGCTGACCCATGACCTGCGCTCCTTCTTCGCCACCCGCGGCGCCGACGACATGCCGCCCCCAAGCTGGGTGAGCGAATTCGCCGACTGGATCTTCCGCCAGCTTGAGGCGGGCGATGAGGCTTCTCTGGCCGATTACCGCGCCCGCGCGCCTCATGCCGCGCGCAACCACCCCACCGACGAGCACCTGCTGCCGCTATTCGTCGCCTTTGGCGCCGCCGGCAAAGGCCCGCGTTCGGCGCGTATCCATGCCAGTTCGCTTGGCGGCGTGCTGCGCCTCGACAGCTACGCCTTCGAGGCAGCCGCGGCCTAGAGCCCGCGGCCGTCCGTTGTGTCGGCGTCGCTGTTTTCCCGCAATCAGGCCCTTCGGGGCATTCGCCGCATTGCTCTTGGCGCCGACGCGGGCTAAATGGGCGCCATGTCGCAGCAGATTACAGACAGCCTGCGGATCGCCGCCGCCCAGCTCAACCCGACGGTCGGCGATCTTGACGGCAATCTCGCCAAGGCCCGCGCCGCCCGCGCCGAGGCCGCCGCCGCGCGCGCCGATGTCATCGCCTTTCCCGAATTGTTCATCTCCGGCTATCCGCCCGACGACCTGGTGATGAAGCCGGCGTTTGAACGCGCCTGCCGCGCGCGCATCGAGGCACTGGCGGCGGAAACCGCCGATGGCGGCCCGGCGGTGCTGATCGGCGCGCCATGGCGCGAGGACGGCAATCTCTATAATGCCTATTGCCTGCTCGACGGCGGCAAGGTCGAGGCCGTGCGCTTCAAGGTCGAATTGCCCAATTACGGCCCCTTCGACGAAAAGCGCGTCTTTGTCCCCGGCCCCTTGCCCGGCCCGGTGAACCTGCGCGGCGTGCGCGTCGGCATTCCCGTCTGCGAGGATATCTGGATCGAGGAAGTGACCGAGTGCCTGATGGAAACCGGCGCGTCGATCCTCATCGCGCCCAACGGCTCGCCATGGTGGAAGGGCAAGTTCGACCAGCGCCAGCAGGTGGCGCTGGCCCGCATCGTCGAAACCGGCCTGCCGCTGGTCTATGTCAACCAGGTCGGCGGCCAGGATGAGCTGGTGTTCGACGGCTCCTCCTTCGCTCTCAATGCCGACCGTACGCTGGCCTTCCAGCTCCCGGCATTCCAGAGCGCGGTCGCGGTTTCCCACTGGGCGCCGCAGAACGGCTCCTGGCGCTGCATCGATGGCGGCGGAGTCGCCGCGCTGCCCGACGAGGCCGAGGCGCTGTATCGCGCCTGCGTGATGGGCCTGCGCGACTATGTCGAGAAGAACCGTTTTCCCGGCGTCGTGCTGGGCCTGTCCGGCGGCATCGATTCCGCGCTGGTCGCCGCCATGTCGGTCGATGCGCTGGGGCCGCAGCGCGTGCACTGCGTGATGATGCCCTACCGCTTCACCTCGAATCTCTCGATCGCGGATGCCGCCGATTGCGCCAGGGCGCTCGGCGTGCGCTACGACACGGTGCCCATCGCCGCCCCCGTCGAGGCCTGCGAAGCGGCGCTTCAGCCGCTGTTCGACGGCGCGGCGCGCGGCGTGACGGAGGAAAATATCCAGTCGCGCATGCGCGGCGTGATCCTGATGGCGATTTCCAACAAGTTCGGCGCCATGCTGGTCACCACCGGAAACAAGTCGGAAGTCTCGGTCGGCTACGCCACGCTTTACGGCGACATGAATGGCGGCTTCAACCCGATCAAGGACCTTTACAAGATGCAGGTCTACGCGCTGTCGCGCTGGCGCAACGAGCACCGCCCGGACGGCATGCTGGGGCCGCTGGGCGCGGTCATCCCGCCGAGCATCATCGCCAAGGCGCCGACGGCGGAACTGCGCGAGAACCAGACCGACCAGGACTCGCTGCCGCCCTATGACCAGCTCGACGACATTCTCGAATGCCTGATCGAACTCGAGCTCTCCCATGCCGAGATCGCCGCCAGGGGCCATGACGAGAAACTCGTCAGCCGCATCGAGAACTTGCTCTATATCGCCGAATACAAGCGCCGCCAGGCCGCGCCCGGCGTCAAGGTCAGTCAGCGCAATTTCGGCCGCGACCGGCGCTATCCGATCACCAACGCCTTCCGCGACACCCCGCGCAAGGACGCTTGAGGCCATGGCCGGCGCCCTTCGTTTCGCTCCATCCCCAACCGGGCTGATTCACATCGGCAATGCCCGCACCGCGATCCTCAATTGGCTCCACGCCAGGAAGACCGGTGCCCGTTTCATCCTGCGGTTCGACGATACAGACGCCGAGCGCTCCAGCGAGGAATTCGCCGCCGCCATCGAGAAGGATCTGGCCTGGCTCGGCATTGTCCCCGACGAGATCCATCGCCAGTCGCTGCGCGCCGCCGCCCACGACGCAGCGGCGGAGAAGCTGCGCCAGGCCGGCCGGCTCTACCCCTGCTACGAGAGCGCGGACGAGCTGGACCGCAAGCGCGCCCGCCAGCGTGCCCGCCACCTTCCCCCCGTCTATGACCGCGCCGCGCTGAAGCTGTCGGATGAGGAGCGCGCCAGGCTGGAAGGCGAGGGGCGCCGTCCCCATTGGCGCTTCCTGCTCGATCCCGGCATGGTGTCCTGGGACGATAGCGTGCGGGGGCCGCAAAGCATCGATGCGGGATCGCTGTCCGATCCGGTGCTGATCCGCGCCGACGGCAGCTATCTCTATACCCTGCCGTCGGTGGTCGACGATATCGATCTGGGGATTTCCCATGTCGTTCGCGGCGAGGATCACGTCGCCAATACCGGCGTCCAGATCCAGCTTTTCAAGGCGCTGGGCGCCCGCCCGCCGCTTTTTGCCCATCACGGGCTGCTCACCGCCGCCGACGGCTCCGGCCTGTCGAAACGTCTCGGCGCGCTGTCGATATCCGCCCTGCGCGCGGACGGCATGGAAGCCATGGCGGTGGCATCGCTCGCCGCCCTTATCGGCACCTCCGAGGCGGTGGCGCCCCACCAGAGAATGGGTGAACTGGTGGCGCTGTTCGATTTTTCCAAGCTGTCGCGCGCGCCGGCCCGTTTCGATCCCGCCGAACTTGAGGCGCTCAATGCCAGGCTATTGCACGACATGGCGTTCGAGACCGCACAGCCCCGCCTGGCCGAACTCGGCATCGGCGGCGACAGGGATTTCTGGGAGGCAGTGCGCGGAAATCTGACCCGTCTGGGCGATGTGGAATACTGGTGGAAGGTGGTGTCCAGCGATATTGAGCCGGTGATCGGCGATGCGGATTATTGCGCCCTTGCCGCCAGTCTGCTGCCCGCCGAGCCGTGGGATTCGCAGAGCTGGAAGGCGTGGACGGCACGCTTGAAGGAAGCCACCGGGCGCTCCGGCAAGGCCCTTTTCCAGCCCTTGCGGCTGGCCCTTACCGGCCTCGACCGGGGTCCGGAAATGGCCGCCATCTTCCCGCTCATCGGGAAGTCGAAAAGCGCGGCCCGCCTTCGGGGGCAGAAGGCCCAACCCTGATCACATTGGGCGAAGAATCGCCCGAACGCGCCTGAAAGCGGGGCGCGAACTGGCCCGAATCCGCGCTGGGGCGGAAAACATTGACCTGTCCGCCGCTGCCGGGGACAAAAGTGGCGTTGCCGCCAGTGCCGCCAGTGCTTCCAGTGCCACCCGCCGCCGCCGGATTGGCCGCCGCGGCCTGTCCGCTTCCTTCTCCCGCTGTCGCCGGAATGCCGGTCGCGGTCTGCTGGGCGGGCGCCGCCTCTGACTGACTACCCGTTGCGCCGCTTCCGCTTTCCGGAGCGGCATTGCCGCTCTGGCCGGCGGCGCCGGGGGCAGGCGCCGGGGTTTCGCCCGCCGGTTGCTCGCCGGGCGCTGGAACCGTCTTGGCTTCCAGCGCCGCCCGGCGCTCTTCTTCTTCTTCCAGCTTCAGCGTGAAGGGGTTGCAGGAGCAGCCCTTCACATATTCCTTGCGGTAGCGGAAAGCGGTTGGAATCGAGCTGTAGGGCCGGCCGTTGAGCGAAACCATCTGTTCCGGCGTGCCGCCCGGGTTCTCATGCACATACAGTTCCACCACCGCACTGGGGCACAAGGCCCGGCATTGCTCGGCGTCGGTCTGGAAGCGCTCGGGCAGGGTGGCGAAGCTGATCGGAAAATAATAGCCGTCGCAACTGCGCACGCACAAAGTGCGGTAGCTGGGCACATTGCCGAGCATGCGCCGCCCGAAGTCGGTGCCGATGCCGCGCTCGCCCGGCCCCGAATCCTCTTCCGACCATGATCCGAAGATGGATGGCGTGCGGTTGAAGGTGGCAAAGCGCGAATATTGCGGTCCGCAGCGGTTTTCGGCCAGCAGCTGCAAAATCCTCTGCTTGCCCGGATCGTCGTTGCGCGTCGGGCCGGCAATCTGGTCGCGGCGGGCTGAAAGCTGGGCGAGGTTGCGCCTCATCTGGTCGATCGAGGATTCAAGCT
Organism: Rhodobiaceae bacterium; assembly: GCA_020441905.1. Taxonomy (GTDB): domain Bacteria; phylum Pseudomonadota; class Alphaproteobacteria; order Rhizobiales; family NORP267; genus JAGRLG01. Next base: position 46,613 of record JAGRLG010000030.1, read on the forward strand.
GCCCGCATTCCTCCGGCCGCCTGGGGCGGAAGAACAGAAAGCCGGTCTTGAAGCAGCCGATCTGGCGCGCATGCGATTCGGTGCGGTTCAGGGCATCCTGCTGGCGCCCGAGGGCGTCGTCGAGACGGTCCAGCTCGGGGTTGGTGCCGATGACGGCCCGGTCGTAGCTGGCCAGTTCCTGCTCCAGCAGGTAGCAGCGTGCATTCTGCTGCTGCGCCGCCGCGCCGCCCGAAAGGACGGCAGCGCCCGCCAGCAGCAACAGCGCGGCGCCGGACCGCGCCGGGCCGAACCATTTCTTGTACTTAGCCATCGCCATGTCGTTCGCTCTGTCCCGCTGCGCTTTCTCGCGCCCGGCGCATGCAGGGTCGCATCCTGCCGGCCGCGTGTTTCGCCACACGAAATTCCTCTCACATGAATGCGTGGCGAAATTTTGGTCCCGCTTCAAGCCCGCGCGGCGCGGGCGCGGCGGGAAGGACCCGATTATGCGGCCCCCGCCGCCAAAGAGCAATCAAAGGGCGCCGCCGCGCCTCCGCCCTTCCGCCGTCCTCAAGCCGCATCGGGCTGGCGATCCGGGTGGGCCTGGGCAAAGGCTTCGATCTTGCCGCAGTTCTCCTCGATCCGCCTGATCTTGGGGAAGGGATAGAGATCGACCTCGAAACGCCGCGCATTGAAGATCTGCGGAATCAGGCAGACATCGGCCATTGTCGGGCTATCGCCAAAACAGAAGCCGTCACGGCCCACCATTTCCTCGACAGCCTCGAAGCCGCTGTCGACCCAATGCGCATACCAGGCGCGCATGGCGTCGTCTTTCTGGTGCATCGGCCCTTTCAGGTAGTTCAGAACGCGCAGATTGTTGATCGGGTGAATGTCGCAGGCGACGATATCGGCGATCGCGCGCACCCGTGCGCGGTCCAGCGGATCCGCCGGCAGCAGCGCCGGCTCGGGATGCACCTCCTCGAGATATTCGAGAATGGCAAGCGACTGGATGAGCGTGTGGTGGGTGCCGCCGTCCTCGATCTGGAGAACCGGCACCAGCCCTTGCGGATTGATGCGCTTGAAGTCCTGTTCGCTCTGTTCGCCCCTGGCGAGGTGGACAAAGCGCTTGTCGTGGGCAATCTGCTTCAGGTTGAAGGCGATGCGCACGCGATATGCGGCGCTCGACCGGAAATAGCCCCAAAAGGTGTACATCAAGCGGTCTCCTTGCTCAGAGTCTTGTCGCCGGATTTGGAAGAAATATTGCTGGAAGCGAGAAGAACCGGCCTTGGCGCAAATTGCAAGGCGCGCGACCTTCACTTCGGCCGATTTCCTTGTGCAAAGCGCAATCGGCCGATCCGGCCGGCAATCCCTTCAATCGGCGTTGAACTCTCCGGCGCCATTGGCAAGGGCGTCGGAAATCTCCTCCGCCCGCGCCTTGAGCCGGTTCAGCAGCCGGTCCAGCGCTGCCCGGTCGCTGGCGCTCAGCACCGACTCAAGCTGGGCGCTGAATCCGAGCGCAACCGGTACCAGATCCTCATATACGGCGCGCCCGCGCGCCGACAGCGACAATTTGGCCGCGCGCCTGTCATGCTCCGCCGGCATGCGCGCCAGCAGGTCCTTGGCCGACAGCGCGGCCGCCGCCCTGCTGACCTTGGTCTTGTGCATCTGGCTGTGGGCGCCGATCTGTTTGGCCGTCATTTCGCCGTACTGGCCCAATGTCACCAGCACCCGCCATTCAGGCACGCCGAAACCGTATTCGCGCCCATAGACGCGCGAAAGCGAGCGGCTGACCGTCTCGTTCAGCAGATGAAGGCGGTAGGGCAGGAAACTCTCAAGGTCGAGCAGGGTGCCGGCGTGCGGCGTGCCGGAATCCGGGCTGCGACCGGTTTGGCCCCGCTGCGCGCCGATTTCCTGATTGCCGGTCTGTGACGCACCACCGGTGCCGCTGCCTCGTTCCGTCCGGCTGTCCATTTTTGTCGATCTTGCTCCGCGATTGCGCATTGACATTAGTTACATTTGTAACTGAAACTATTATAAACAGGCAAGGGACGATCCGAGCCCGGCGGCTTGGATCCGTCACTCTAAACCCCGGATTGCGCGCTTTCCAGCGCCCGTTCCAGGTTCATCTTAAGGGAGGCTACACATGGCGCTCAGCAAATATATCCAGGTCAGGCGGGTCGAGGGTCAGTCCAGCCGTCAGGCCCATTGCGATCTGCCGGAAGGAACGTTCGAGCGCGAACTTGGCAAGGAAGGGTTTTTCGGCCCCGCGGCGATGATGTACCACGCCCATCCGCCCACCGGCTGGACAAGCTGGGACGGGCCTTTGCGCCCGCGCGCCTTCGACCTCGTCAAGCTGGAACAGACCCCAAGCTTCTGGGACGCGCCGATGGTGCTCTACAATGCCAGCGTGCGCATGCGCCAGTGGCGTTTCGAGGGCAAGATGGATCATCTGGTGCGCAATGGCGATGGCGACGAATTGCTGTTCGTCCATGGCGGGTCAGGTTCGCTGTTCTGCGATTATGGGCACATGCCCTTCACCGCCGGCGACTACATCGTCCTGCCGCGCGCTACCATGTGGCGTATGGAAACCAGCGCCCCGGTGACCCTGCTGGCGATCGAAAACACCAATGGCACCTATATGCTGCCGGAGCGCGGCATTGTCGGCAAACATGCCATCTTCGACGAAGCCATTCTCGACACGCCTCAGATCGACGACGCCTTCCGCGCCCAGCAGGACGAGAAGGAGTGGCACGTCCACATCAAGCGCCGCAATGCCATCTCGACCGTGGTCTATCCCTTCAATCCGCTCGATGCCGTCGGCTGGCAGGGCGACCTGGCGCCGGTCAAGCTCAATGTGCGCGATATCCGCCCGCTGATGAGCCACCGTTTCCACCTGCCGCCCTCGGCCCATTCCACCTGGGTCGGCAACCGCTTCGTCATTTGCACCTTTGTGCCTCGCCCCTTCGAAAGCGACCCCGGCGCTCTCAAGGTGCCATTTTTCCACAACAATGACGATTATGACGAAGTCATTTTCTACCATGCCGGCGATTTCTTCAGCCGCGACAACATCCATCCCGGCATGATGACCTGGCATCCCTGCGGCTTTACCCACGGCCCGCACCCCAAGGCGCTTGCGCGCATGTTCGAGCAGGCCAAGCCGGCGACCGACGAATATGCCGTCATGCTCGACACCCGCGATGGCCTGGAAATGGGCGATGGCGCGGCCTCGGTCGAATGGACGGGCTATTCGGAAAGCTGGAAGACCGGCGAGCCGGTCAAGGCGCCCTCCATCGCCAAGGCCAAGGCACAGGCCGCCGAATAGCAGCGGCCGAGCGGCCGGCATTTTTTCTGAGAGGATTTCCACGCCGATGAAACTCGCCAGTTTGAACGACGGCACCCGCGATGGGCAGCTTGTCGTCGTTTCCTCCGATCTCGCCCGCTTCACCCCCGCCGGAACGGTCGCCAGCACCCTTCAGGACGCTCTCGATAACTGGGTGCAGGCGGCGCCGGCGCTGGGAAAACTCGGCCAGGAACTCGATCTTGGCATGATCGCCGGTACGCCATTTGATGAGGGTGCGGCGCTGTCGCCGCTGCCGCGCGCCTATCAGTGGGCGGACGGTTCGGCCTATGTCAATCACGTCGACCTGGTGCGCCGGGCCCGCGGCGCCGAATTGCCGAAGAGCTTCTGGACCGACCCGCTGATGTATCAGGGCGGCGCCGATGCCTTCCTTGCCCCCCGTGCGCCGGTCGTTCTGGCGCAGGAGGAGTGGGGCATTGATTTCGAGGCCGAAATCGCTGTCATCACCGACGACGTGCCGATGGGCGTTTCCCCAGGGGCGGCCGGCGCCCATATCAAGCTGGTCATGCTGGTCAACGACGTCAGCCTGCGCAACCTGATCCCGGGCGAACTGGCCAAGGGCTTCGGCTTTTTCCAGTCCAAGCCATCATCGGCCTTTTCCCCGGTGGCGGTCACCCCGGACGAGCTGGGAGCTGCCTGGGATGGCGGCAAGCTGGCGCTGCCCCTGGTCAGCCGGCTCAATGGCGAGGTCTTTGGCAGGCCGCGGGCCGATATCGACATGACCTTCGATTTTCCCGCCCTGATTGCCCATGCCGCCAGGACCCGCCCGCTTGGCGCCGGCTGCATTATCGGCTCGGGCACGGTGTCGAACCGGCTCGATGGCGGACCGGGCAAGCCGGTTGCCGATGGCGGCGCGGGCTATTCCTGCATCGCCGAGCAGCGCATGGTCGAGACCATCAACAGCGGCGAACCCACAACGCCTTTCCTGCGGTTCGGCGACAAGGTGCGCATAGAAATGGTTGATGAAACCGGTGCCTCGATTTTCGGCGCCATCGAGCAGGAGGTCGTGAAATATACCGGCCCCTGACCGGCCCCTGACCGGCGCGCCGCCGGGGGCACCGTATTCGCTAGGGAAACAATGTGTTTCCGTGGCCGCTCTCTAATATCGGCTCGCCCGCGCCTATCTTTGCCCTGAAGCATGGGTCCGGACCGCGCCTGCATCGGTGCCGGCGGGCCGGCGTGCACGGCGCGCAGACAAGGAACGAAAACATGAACGAAACCAACTCACGCCTCATCATTCCCGCCCTTGGCGGCATCTATTCCGCTCTGGGCTGGCTGGCCGAGCCGCTGCTGCGCGTCATTGTCGGGATCAGCCTGGTGCCCCATGGCGCGCAGAAACTGTTCGGCATGTTCGGCGGCGGCGGCCTTTCCGGCACCGGCATGTTCCTGGAAAAGGTTGGCTACACGCCGGGCGAGTTCTGGGCCCTGGCGATCGGCTGCGTCGAGTTTTTCGGCGGCATCGCCCTGGCGCTTGGCCTGCTGACCCGTCCTGTCGCCTTCGCCGTGGCGGTGTTCATGGCGGTTGCCGTCTCGTTCCACCTGGGCAAGGGCTTTTTCTGGACCGGCGGCGGCTATGAATATCCCCTGATGTGGGGCATCGCCGCCTTGTTCTTCGTGCTGCGCGGCGCCGGTCCGCTGTCGCTCGATGCCAGGATCGGCCGCGAGTTCTGATCCGCCACATGCTTTCCCCCCGGGGGTTGCTCCGGGGCAATGATCCGTGGCGCAAGAAAATGGGCCCGGTCCACTAGGGACCGGGCCCTTCTAATTCATGCCGGCCGTCCGGGGGGCTGGCACATGTGGCCGGCATGGTTGTATCGAGAGCCGGTGGCGGGTCCATGGGGGCTGGGTTGACCGCCAATAAGACCCTTCATTTGCCCGATGGGTCTTGCCGGACTCTTTTCTACAATGGCGCCACTATCGCGCATCTGAATTGAACCGCCCCTGAAGCCCCCGTTCATCCCCCGTTCAGCTTGCCGACCGCCGCTCGGGCTGCCGGCGCAAACCCGCAGTCAGCGGTTTTCTCGAGTTAACTTTAACGCCGGTCCCGGCGCACTCCGCCGCGCCGCCGCCGGTCCGGCCAGACGCCGATCGGCCGCACCTCTGGCCGGCCCGGGCGCTATGCCGGTATCGCGGCTCGCGAGTTGTTGAGTTCTTGCTGCGGCAACAGGTCGCTTGGCCATTCGCCGGGCCGCGAAATCCGCCGGCAAAAAACAGATAACATATTGAAAGATAATGGAAAATTGTAAATCAATCAAATTATGGAAAAAGAAAACTATTGTATAATTCGATATTTGTTGGCACATAACTGGGGTGGGCTGGTATTTTTACGGTCTGTTATGATACGGAATGGCGTTGCAATTTGCGGCGAGTTGTAACATAAGGGCGCGGTCAAATGCCGGTATGAGGCGGCCTTTGGCATGCAGATTTTGCAGGGGGATATAACCAAAGATTATTATTCCGTTGCATCCCGCTCGGACTATTGTTTCACTTCACGGGGCGTTGCCGGCCGATCCAAACAAGAAGCTCGGGGCACGGCGCGCAATTGTAGAAAGGGAGGAATGAATGCGTATCAATAAACTCTTTATCGGTGTGGCGACGGTAGCGACCGGCCTGGCACTCGGTTCGCTTCAGGCGTCGGCACAGACGGTCATGAAGTTCTCGAGCTGGCTCAGCCCGAAACATGCGGTTAACGCGGTCGTCTATCCGACCTGGATCGCCGCCATCGAGAAAGCAACCAATGGCCGGGTGACCGGCAAGATCGAATACAATCTTGCACCGCCCCCGGGCCAGATCGATCTCATCCAGGACGGCACCGCGGACGTCGCGTGGAGCTTCCACGGCTACAATCCGGGCCGTTTCATCACCACCAAGTTGATCGAGGTTCCCGGCCTGCCGGGCGATGCCGAGGCCGCTTCTGTCGCCGCCTGGCGCGCTTACGAGAAGTTCTTCGCCAAGAATGGCGAGCACAAGGGCGTCTATCTCGCGGGTATCATGACCCATGGTCCGGGCCAGACCCATATGCGCGAGCCGATCAGCAAGCTCGAAGATTTCAAGGGCAAGAAGATCCGTATCGGCGGCGGCATGTCGGCTGACGTGGCCGAGGCGCTCGGCGTTGTCGGCGTCCAGGTTCCGGCTCCCAAGGTTTATGAAACCCTGTCTCAGGGCGTTGCCGATGGCGTCTGGATGCCGATGGAAACCAACCAGAGCCTGCGCCTGTTCGAAGTCGCGCCCTATACGACGCTGATGCCGGGCGGCCTCTATCGCGGCTCCTTCGGCCTCTTCATGAGCGAGTCTTTCCTCAACAAGCTGTCAGAAGAAGACCGTAAGGCTGTTCTGTCCACGACCGGCGAGGAACTGTCCCGCATGGCCGGGCGCGCCTGGGCCGATGCCGACATCGGCGGCCTGGAAAACGCCAAGAAGACCGCCAAGGCGGTGACCGAGTTCTCGCCCGAGGAAGCGGCGAAGTTCAAGGCCATTGCCGACAAGGTTCGCGCCAAGGTCGTGGCCGAGGTTGCCGCCACTGGCGTCGACGCCGAAGCGGCGCTGAAGTTCATCGAAGAAACGATGGCGAATTACGGCAAATGAGCCACAAGGCCGATCAACTAGATCGGGCGATCTCACGTGTCGAGCGGGCCGGCCAATTGCTGGCCCGCTTAACACTGGCGCTCGGTGCCCTGACGCTGCTGGCCATGCTGGCATTGACGGTGGCTGACGTCTTCGGCCGCTACCTCCTCAATGCTCCGATCAACGGCGCCAACGAATTGCTGCGCTTCCTCATTGGCGGCGTCATATTTTTGGCATTGCCGGTGGTCAGCACCACGGATGAACAGATCACCGTCGATCTGCTCGACCATCTCTATTCGGAACGCGTGGCCGCGATACGGCAACTGATCGTCGATGTCATTGCCGCGGGCGCGCTCTTTGTTCTCGCCGACTGGATCGTCTTCCGCGCCGACCGCCTGGTGAGATACGGCTATGTCAGCGACTTCCTGCACCTTCCACTTGCGCCCATGGCCTATTTCATAGCCGCAATGACGGCGATTACCGCGCTGGCGCTGGCGGTCAAGTCAGTTGTCGACGCCATTCTCGTTTTCCATCCCCGGCTCAGCGATCCTTCAGAGCGCGCGGACAGCCGCAAGATACTGGGCTAGCTCTTATGTCCACCGCATTGATCGGATTTGCCTTCGTCCTGGCCCTCGTCTTCCTGCGCATACCGATTGCCTTCGCCATGGGTATTGTCGGTGTTGTCGGTTTCGCCGCCATCGAGAATTGGAACTGGACCGCTGTGCTCTCGCCGGCGGCGGGTAACCTGCTCGACACTGCCCAGACCGAAAGCCTGACCGTTATCCCGCTCTTCGTACTCATGGGCATGCTGGTGTCCAAGGCGGGGCTGGCCAACGAGCTCTACCGCGCTTCCTATTCCTTTATCGGCCACCGCCGCGGCGGCCTTGCCATGGCGACCATCGTCGCCTGCGGCGGATTTTCCGCCATTTGCGGCTCGTCGCTGGCCACCGCCGCCACCATGTCCAAGGTGGCGATGCCGCAGATGCGCAAGTTCGGCTATTCGGATTCTTTGGCCACCGCCTCCATCGCGTCCGGCGGCACCCTCGGCATCCTCATCCCGCCCAGCGTCATCCTCATCATCTACGGCATCATGACCGAGCAGAGCATCGGCAAGCTGTTTCTTGCCGGTATCCTGCCTGGCCTCATCGGCATCCTGTTCTATCTCGGCGCCGTGCAGTGGACGGTGTTCCGCAAGCCCAATTCCGGGCCAGCCGGCGAGCGCTCGAGCTGGTCAGACCGGCTCGACGCCGTCAAGGACGTCTGGGGCATCGTGCTGCTGTTCGTCATCGTCCTCGGCGGCATCTATGCCGGTGTCTATACGGTGACGGAGGCCGCCGGCATCGGCGCCGCCGGCGCTCTCGGCATCGCGCTGCTCAAGCGCAGCATGAGCTGGCATGCCTTCTTCGACGCGCTGCTGACCACCATCCGCACCACCGCCATGCTGTTCACGGTGCTGATCGGTGCCCAGATCTTCCAGGTCTTTATCGTGCGCACCGGCATGCCCGACGATCTGGTGGTCTTCGTCACCCAGTTCGGCGTCGAGCCGATGCTGGTCATTTTCCTGATCCTGCTGGTCTATATCGCGCTGGGCTGCGTCTTCGAGAGCCTGTCGATGATGCTGCTCACCGTGCCGGTTTTTGCCCCCGTCGTCGCCTCGCTGGGCTTTTTCCCCGAATATGCCGGTCAGGTTGGCACCGAACTTTCGCTGATCTGGTTCGGCATCGTCGTTGTCGTGGTCACCGAAATCAGCCTGATCACACCGCCGGTTGGCCTCAATGTCTTCGTCCTGCGCGGTGTTCTCGGCGACGTATCCACCGGCACCATTTTCCGCGGTGTGACGCCGTTCTGGATCTTCGACATCTTCCGGCTGGCGCTGCTGGTTTTGTTCCCCTGGATCGTGTTGATCGTGCCCTGGACCATGCAGGGCTGATAATTGCGCTAGCGAGAGGGCGCGGTACTTGACGCCGCGCCCGTTCCCGCGCATTGTCGCGCCATGAAAACGGCCCCCGCGCTTCGCGCATTCGTCATTTGCACCAAGATTATTTGCAGCTAGCACATAAGCTGGCTGCGGTCGTTCCTCCTTTCTGCAAAACTCAAGAGCAAGAACGCACCGGCCAGCAGGCAGGAGAAAACACGTGTCCTTGCGGCTTTACAATACGCTGACGCGAACCAAGGAAGTCCTCAAGCCGCGCGACTGGCGCGCCGGCTCCGGCGTGGCCGAAGCCGATCGCAAGGTGCGGATGTATGTCTGCGGGCCGACCGTCTACGACTTCGCCCATATCGGCAATGCCCGCCCCATCATCGTCTTCGACGTGCTCTACCGCCTGCTGCGCCACACCTATGGCGAGGGGCATGTCAAATATGTCCGCAACATCACCGACGTCGACGACAAGATCAACGCCCGCGCCGCCGAGGAGCAAGTCGCGATCGACGAGGTGACGGCGCGCACCACGCGCCAGTTCCATGAGGATATCGCCGCCCTCGGCGCGCTTGCGCCCGACGAGGAACCGCGCGCGACCCGGCACATCGCCGACATGATCGCGATGATCGAAAAGCTGATCGAAAACGGCCATGCCTACGCCGCCGACGGCCATGTGCTGTTCGATGTGCCGTCGATGCCGGACTATGGCCGCCTTTCCGGGCGCTCCACCGATGAAATGCTTGCCGGCGCCCGCGTCGAGGTCGCGCCCTACAAACGGGACCCCATGGATTTCGTGCTGTGGAAGCCGTCCCCGCCCGAGCTTCCCGGCTGGGACAGCCCCTGGGGCCGCGGCCGGCCGGGATGGCACATCGAATGCTCGGCGATGTCGGCGAAACATCTTGGTGAGGTCTTCGACATCCATGGCGGCGGCATCGACCTTGCCTTTCCCCACCATGAGAACGAGATCGCCCAGTCGCGCTGCTGCTTCGGCACCGACACCATGGCCGATATCTGGATGCACAACGGCTATCTCCAGGTCGAGGGCGAGAAGATGTCGAAAAGCCTCGGCAATTTCATCACCATCCACGACCTGCTGGAAACGCGGGCCTTCGGATCGAGCAAATGGCATGGCTACGTTCTTCGCCTCGCCATGCTGATGACGCATTACCGCCAGCCGGTTGACTGGACCGTCGACCGGCTGGTCAAGGCCCGCAAGGCCTTGCGCGACTGGATCAACTGCGCCCAAGGCGCGGGCGGCGAGTCAGGCGGGCCGGCGGACGAAATTGTCGGCGCGCTACAGGACGACCTCAACACCGCCCAAGTGGTGGCTGTCCTGCACCGCCTGTGCCGCCGCGCGGCGGCTGGCGATGGCGAGGCTGCCCGGCAACTGGCTTCCTCCTTGCGCTTTCTCGGCATCTGGAATGGCGAGGCGGCCGAAGAAATATATGGCTACGGCCATGAGGCGGCTCCTATTGCCGAATCTGAAATCAATTCCCTCATCGCCGCGCGCGCCGATGCCCGCAAGGCCAGGGATTTTGCCGCGGCGGACCGTATTCGCGATGAACTGACGGGGCTTGGTGTGACCATCATGGACCGTCCTGACGGCACGACAGACTGGGAGAGGGCGCAATGAGCAGCGCAAAAAACGGCGCAAAGGAACGCTTGTATCTCTTCGACACCACCTTGCGCGACGGCGCCCAGACCAACGGCGTCGATTTTTCGCTCGAGGACAAGATGATCATCGCCGGCATGCTCGATGAGCTTGGCATCGACTATATCGAGGGCGGATATCCGGGTGCCAACCCCACCGACAGCCAGTTCTTCGACAAGCGGCCGAAGTTGAAAAACGCCCGCTTCACCGCTTTCGGCATGACCAAGCGGGCGGGGCGCTCGGCCTCCAACGACCCCGGTTTTGCCGCCGTTTCCAAAGCCAATTGCGATGCCGTCTGCATGGTCGCCAAGAGCTGGGATTTCCATGTCCGCGTTGCTCTCGGCATTTCCAACGAGGAAAACCTCGACTCGATCCGCGAGTCGGTGCGCGCGGTCGCCGAAACGGGGCGCGAGCCGATGATCGACTGCGAGCATTTCTTCGACGGCTACAAGGCCAACCCGGACTATGCCCTGTCCTGTGCCAGGGCGGCGCTGGAAGCCGGCGCGCGCTGGATCGTGCTTTGCGACACCAATGGCGGCTCGATGCCCGACGAGGTCGAGCGCATTGTCTCGCAAGTTGCCGCTCACATTCCCGGCGAGCGCCTCGGCATCCACACCCATAACGACACCGAAAACGCGGTCGCCAACACCCTGGCCGCGGTGCGTGCCGGCGTGCGCCAGGTTCAGGGCACGCTGAACGGTCTGGGCGAGCGTTGCGGCAACGCCAATCTGACTTCGCTGATTCCAACCCTGATGCTCAAGGAGCCGTTCAGGAGCCGGTTTGAAACCGGCGTTACGCCCGAAGCCCTGACGCGGCTGTCGTCATTGTCGCGCCAGCTCGACGAATTGCTAAACCACGCGCCAAATCGCCACGCGCCCTATGTTGGCGAAGCCGCTTTTGCCCATAAGGGCGGAATTCACGTCTCAGCGGTGGAAAAGGATCCCTCGACCTATGAGCATGTGCCTCCGGAGGCCGTCGGCAACCGGCGCCATACCCTGGTTTCCGACCAGGCCGGGCGCTCGAATATCCTCGCGGAACTGCGCCGCCTTGGCGTCGATCACGGCAAGGATGCCGATTTCGTTCCCCGGCTGCTCGACGAAGTGAAGAACCGGGAGGCCAGCGGCTATGCCTATGAGGGCGCCGACGCCTCCTTTGTCATTCTCGCCCGCCGCCTGCTCGGGCAGGTGCCCAAATTCTTCGACGTCAAGAGCTTCCGCGTCATGGTCGAGCGCCGCTTCAATGCCCTCGGCGAGGCGGTGACCGTTTCGGAAGCCACCGTCAAGGTGGCGGTGGACGGTCAGAGCATGATGTCGGTGGGCGAGGGCGTCGGCCCGGTGCATGCGCTCGATATCGCCTTGCGCAAGGATCTTGGCAAATACCAGACCTATATCGAGGACCTTGAACTGGTCGATTTCAAGGTGCGCATTCTCAACGGCGGCACCGGCGCCGTGACGCGGGTGCTGATCGAAAGCAGCGACAGCAAGGGCGAACGTTGGTTCACCGTCGGCGTGTCGCCCAATATCGTCGATGCCTCGTTTCAGGCGCTGCTGGACTCGATCAACTACAAATTGCTCAAGGAAGGCGCGCCGGCACCCTGATCGGCGCTTTTTCGTCCCGCAACCGCTTCGCGCAGCGCCGGAACGATTTCAGCCACCTCCTCGGCGACCAGATAATGCGCCATCAGCCCCTCGCGGATGAATTCCTCGCCGCGCATATGGGTCAGCAAGGCGATAAGCGGCTGCCAGAAATTGCTGATATTGGCCAGCAGGACCGGTTTTTCATGCTGGCCGAGCTGCGACCAGGTCAGCATCTCCACCGTCTCTTCCAATGTGCCGAGGCCGCCGGGCAGGGCGACAAAGGCATCGGAGCGCTCGAACATGGTGCGCTTGCGGGTATGCATGTCCTCGGTGACGATGTGTTCGTCGACATCGCGCAGCATCTTCTCCCGCGACACCAGAAATTCGGGAATTATGCCGGTCACCTTGCCGCCATGACGCAGCACGCTGCGCGCCAGCGTGCCCATCAGCCCAAGGCTGCCGCCGCCATAGACCAGCCGCAGGCCCTCTTCGGCGAGGGATCGGCCGAAGGCTTCGGCGGCGGAAACATAAGCTGGGTTGAGGCCGGGGCCGGAGCCGCAATAGACGCAAACCGTTTGAATCGTTTTCATTTCACCATCTGGCATTGCCGCTTGGCCATCGTCAAGCGTGAGAAGGGAGCATGTGGGGTCAGGCCGGCAAATTGGCAATAGCGGGCCAGCACGTTGCAGCCGCTGGTGTAACTGATAGTCTTGGCTTTGAAAATTTGTGCAGCGTCCCAATGGGCGGCGAACCGGGGAACTTGACCGGGCACATGCCATTGGGAGAGCGCCCGTTCGGGACCATGCGCCGGCGGCATTTTCGCCGCTTGTTCCGCGTAACCGGCCACGGGCGCCAGATCAGGATCAAAGCCGGTGAACGCCAACAATTCCGAACCCGACCAGAACATCGCCGACGAAATCGACGGCATGGAAGCACAGGCCAAGAGCGGCAGCGCCGCGCCAATGGCCATCGCCATTACCAGCGTCGTCGTTGTCGCTTTGTTATTGGCCGCATGGTTCTTCGGCATCGCGCCGGCACGGCGCAATGCCGCTACGCCAGGGGCGCAGACCCAGCAGCAGAATGGCGCGCCGGCCAAGGCGCCCCAGAGCGCCGATGAATATGGCACCGGCAGCGGTGGTTCGGGTGCCGGCGGCGCCGCCGGACCGGCCCCCGGCAAGGGGTCGGAAAAGACCGGCGGCGAGTCCTCCAAGACCGTGGCGCAGCCGGACGGAAAGCCCCTGGCCCCAAGTTTCGATACCGTTCGCGTCGAGAGCAGCGGCGACGCCGTGCTCGCCGGCCAGGCGGCGCCGGGCGCCAAGGTTTATCTCTTTGCCGGTGACAGCAAGATTGGCGAAGCGGTCGCCGACCCCGGCGGCAATTGGGCGCTGGTGCTCGACAAGCCGCTGCCCGCCGGTACGTCGGATCTGTGGATATCCGCCGACAAGGCAGGGGCCGCCAAGATCCGCTCGGAACAGACGGTTGCCATCGTCATAGACCCCGACAAGCGCGCCCAGCCGCTGGTCGTGGTCCAGGATGGCCGGGGCAGCCGGGTGTTGCAGCAGCCCGACGAAGATGGCGCACAAGTCGGAAAACCGGTGCAAACGGCCATGCAGGGCAATGGAGAGCCTGGCGCGCCGGCCGGCGGCGCCAGCATTGCATCGGATGCGCAGGCGCCGTCCGCCCGCGCCGAGGTCAAGATCGCGGCGGCCGATTATGCCGATGACGGCAAGTTGCATATTTCGGGCGGCGCGCAGCCCGGCGCCACGGTGCGCGTCTATTACGACGATGCCCATGCCGGCGACGCACTTGCCGATGCCAATGGCAGCTGGTCGCTGAGCATCGCCAAGGATCTCGACGGCGCCGTCCATGCGGTGCGCGCCGACGATCTCAAGGCCGCGGACGGCAGCGTGCAGGGGCGCGCCGAAGTGTCCTTTATCGCCAAGCTGTCGCCAGAGCAGGAACGCGAGCTTTCGCTGCGCGTGGCTGCCCGCGCCGATCAGGCCGATCAGGCCGGTCGGGCCCAGTCCATGGCGGCTCAGGGCGAACGGGCCGGGGACGGCGCCGTGCCGCGAACCGCTACCGAGCCGTCCGTCGGGCAGGGCAAGACAGCGATGGCGTCGGGCAGCGTCGGCGACGCCGCTCCCGGCGCCGGCGGTCGCGGCCGTATCACGGTGGAGCGAGGCGACAATCTGTGGCGCATAGCCCGCGAGAATTATGGCGCCGGAATCCGCTATACGGCGATCTTTCGCGCCAATAAGGATCAGATCCGCAATCCGCACCTGATCTATCCCGGCCAGGTGTTCCTGATGCCGCGCCTTCAGGACTCAAAATAGCCGCGCCAGGCACGCAAGGGCCTAATTCGGCCTGGCGTCCTTGTTCGCGGCGCCATGCGGATTATATGAGAGCGGGCGCTGCTTGCGGCGGCTCAGGGAATAAATGCGCAGCAATAACAAACACCTGTTCAACCGCCGCGCGGCAGTGCCGCCGGGTTGGCCAGCGCTGGAGCCTGAATGCGGCACATGAAAAAGAGCCTGCCTGTGGCCCGGTTTTCGGATCAAGCGCCCAATTCGCAATGGGCGACCCTGAAAGCCCTGTGGCCCTATATCTGGCCGGCGGACCGCCCCGACCTCAAGATCCGCGTTGTCTTCGCGCTGTTGCTGTTGCTCGCCGCCAAGGGCGCGACGGTGGCGGTGCCCTTCTTCTACAAGGCCGCTGTCGATGCCCTGACCGGCGGCAGCGGCCCCGGCGCGGTGCCGGTGCTCGTCATTGTTCCGGTGGCCTTGCTCGTGGCCTATGGCGTGGGCCGTATCCTCATGGTGCTGTTTGCCCAGGTGCGCGACGCGCTATTTGCCAAGGTCGGCCAGAACGCCGTGCGCGTCATTGCCCGCCAGACCTTCGAGCACATTCACCGCCTGTCGCTGCGCTTTCATCTTGAACGGCGCACCGGAGGCATGAGCCGCGTCATCGAGCGCGGCACCCGGGGCATCGAAACCATCGTCCGCTATACCGTTCTCAACTCGCTGCCGACGGTTCTCGAACTGGTGCTGATCGCCGGCGTCCTGTTTTACCATTTCAGCGTCTGGTACCTGGCGGTGATGATCGTCACCGTGGTGCTCTATATCTGGTTCACCTTCGTCGCCAGCGAGTGGCGCATCGCCATTCGCCGTGACATGAACGAGTCCGACACCGAGGCCAATTCCAAGGCCATCGACTCCCTGCTCAATTACGAGACGGTCAAGTATTTCGGCAATGAAATGTGGGAATCGGAGCGCTTCGACCGCTCGATGAAGCGCTATGAGCACGCCGCCGTGCGCACCTATACCTCGCTGGCCTTCCTCAATTCGGGCCAGGCGATCATCTTCACCGCCGGACTGACCGCCTGCATGGTCATGGCCGGCTATGACGTCGCCGCCGGCAAGCTCACCGTCGGCGATTTCGTCATGGTCAACGCCCTTCTGATCCAGCTCTACATCCCGCTCAATTTCATGGGCATGGTCTATCGCGAGATCAAGCAGGGCCTAGTCGATATCGAGAACATGTTCGAGCTTCTGGGCCGCAACCCCGAAATCGACGATGTGCCCGGCGCGCGCCCGCTCGAGGTTTCCAGGGGCGAAATCCGTTTTGAGCATGTCGGTTTCCACTACGATCCGGACCGCCAGATCCTGAAGGACATTTCCTTCACCGTTCCCGCCGGCAAGACCGTGGCCATCGTCGGTCCCTCGGGGGCGGGGAAATCGACCATTTCGCGCATCCTGTTCCGCTTCTACGACCTCTCCTCGGGCCGCGTCACCATCGACGGCCAGGACATCTGCGAAGTAACCCAGGACAGCTTGCGCCGCGCCATCGGCATGGTGCCCCAGGACACCGTGCTGTTTAACGACACCATCGCCTACAACATCCGCTATGGCCGCCCCGACGCCAGCGAGGAGGAGGTGCGCGAGGCGGCGCGCATGGCCCAGATCGACGAATTCATCGCCCGCCTGCCGGCCGGCTACAAGACGGAAGTCGGCGAGCGCGGCCTCAAGCTTTCCGGCGGCGAGAAACAGCGCGTCGCCATTGCCCGCACCATCCTGAAAGGCCCGCCCATCCTGATGCTCGACGAGGCGACCTCGGCGCTGGACAGCGGCACCGAGCGCGAGATCCAGAGCGCGCTGGCCCGCGTTTCGCAGGGCCGCACCACCCTGGTCATTGCCCATCGCCTCTCCACCATCATCGATGCCGATGAAATTCTGGTGCTTCAGGGCGGCGTCATTGTCGAGCGCGGGCGCCATGACGCGCTGCTGGAGTCCGGCGGCGTCTATGCCCGCATGTGGGACCGCCAGCGCGAGGCCGAGGAAGCCCGCGCCCGCCTCGCCAGGGCCGAGGCCGAAGCCCAGGACCGGGCTTCGCTCGCCGCCGCGCTGCCGGAAGCGGCAAATTAGGCGTCGCCACTCGCAATTTCAGCTTTTCCCGTGGTATGAACGCGCCGTCGCGAAATAGCAGGCGCGCCGGGCGCGGTAGAGGCGGAGATACACGGGTGCTCGATTCCATTCTTTCAGTTCTGACGCCGATCCACCGCGAGGGCTATCGCTTCATCGCCGCCTTTGCCATTGCCGCCCTGCTGCTGCTGTTGCTGTGGCCGCCGCTGGGATGGCTTTGCGTCATCGCCACCTTGTGGTGCGCCTATTTTTTCCGCGATCCGCAGCGCGTCACGCCCCAGCGGCCCGGCCTGGTCATCTCGCCGGCGGACGGGCGCGTTTCGGCGATCGAGGAGGTCGCGCCGCCGCGCGAGCTCGACCTCGGCGAGGAGCCGCGCCTGCGCGTCTCGGTATTCATGAATGTGTTCGATGTTCATGTGAACCGCGCTCCGGTGGCTGGCCGTGTCACCCGCATCGCCTATACGCCCGGCAAGTTCATCAACGCCGAACTCGACAAGGCCAGCGAGGATAATGAGCGCAACGGCCTCGCCATCGAAATGTCCGACGGCTCGTCCGTCGGTGTGGTCCAGATCGCCGGCCTCGTCGCCCGCCGCATCGTCTGCTTCGTCGCCGAGGGCGCCGAGCTTGCCGCCGGAGAACGCTTCGGCCTTATCCGTTTCGGCAGCCGTCTCGACATCTATCTGCCGCCTGGCAAGGCCGCCCAGGTCTGCGTCGGACAGCGTGCCGTCGCCGGCGAGACGATTTTGTGCGATCTTGAATCCGGTGAAGGCCCGCGCCCGGCGCGGGCGAGCTGAGCGCTGGTGCCGCCGGTCCGGTTTTTCGGCTGGCGCGGCTAGGGAAGGACCGAAGCGATGAACTGGCTGTTTCCCCCTTTCGATCCCGAGGGTGGCCCGGCTTCGCCGAAGCGCCGTTTCCGCCGCATACCGATCCGCGCGCTGATTCCCAATGTGATCACCCTGCTCGCCCTGTGCATGGGGCTGACGGCGATCCGCATGGGGATAGAAGGGCGCTTCGAGCTCGGCGTCGCCGCCATCGTCGCCGCGGCGGTGCTCGATTCCCTCGATGGCCGGGTGGCGCGGCTGCTCAAATCGACCTCGCGCTTTGGCGCCGAACTGGATTCTCTCGCCGATTTTGTCAATTTCGGCGTCGCGCCGGCGGTGCTGATCTACAACTGGTCGCTGGTCGATCTCAAATCCGCCGGCTGGATCGGCGTGCTGGTGTTTTCCCTGTGCGGGGCGCTGCGTCTGGCGCGATTCAATGTGGCCCTGGAGCGTCCGCTTCCCGCCTGGACCGCCAATTTCTTCGTCGGCATGCCGGCGCCGGCCGGCGCCCTGTGCCTGCTGCTGCCGCTGTATCTGGAATATCTCGGCCTCGAAGGAACCCGCGCCCTGACCCTGCCGATCCTTGCCTATAGCGGCCTGATCGCCCTGTTCATGGTCAGCCGCGTGCCGACTTTTTCCGGCAAGGCAATCGGCCTTCGCATTCCGCGCGACGTCGTGCTGCCGCTTTTTGTCCTCGTCGTCGTGTTCTTCGCCCTGCTGCTCAGCTTTCCCTGGCTGACCCTCGCCAGCGGCACCTTGCTCTATCTGGCATCGATCCCCTTTTCCGTCCTGAGATTTCGCGCCCTTGCCGAGGCGGCGGCGGAAAGGGAAGCGGCGGGCGAGGAGGGCGCGAGCTTTCCCCAATCGGGGCGTGAACCGGACGCCCGGCCGCCCAAGCTGCACTGAAGCGGGGCGGCGAGGAAACGGGTATCGCATCTGCGCCGCGATCCGTCCCGCAAGGCGCGGTTTCGGCGCGCCGTTGTCAGTCGATATCGTCTTTGCCGGGATTTGCGTATTTTTCCTGCCCGCGATCCGATGGATATTTGTAGGACGCGTAGCGCAGGATCAGCACGGCGAACGCCAGCAGCAGCACGCCGATGGTGACGATGATGAGGCCCCAATGCGGCGTATGGATGGCGGCCTGGATGTCGATATGCTCGACATTGGCCATCCCGATCAGAAGCCTGGTCAAAGCGGTCAGCGCGACATAGATCAGGAACCGCACCGGCATGTGGTTGGTGGTGAAATAGATGCCAACCATGGCGCCCAGTTCCAGGTAGATGAACAGCAGCAAGATATCCTCGACCGAGGCATGGCCCTTGGATGCCATGCCCCAGAAGGAAAATACCGCCGACCAGACGATGGTCGCTCCGATGGCGAAAAGCGCCAGCTGGTGAAACAGGCCGACCAGAATGCGGCCCAGCCTGTCGATATTGGCCTGGCCGGTTCGGCCAACTTGCTGCCACTGGCTCATTTTGTCTGCCAACCATCGATCTCCGTCAGGATCCGGTCTTTGGCGGATCGTAATTGCCAGCGACAGGCGGATCAAGAAACGCGCTATTCGGCGGCGCCGGGCGCCGTCTCGCCAGCTGGCGCCGGGGCGCTCTTGCCCTTGGAGCGAGCGGGCGGCGCATTGTGCCCAGCTGCCGTTTTCGCCCCCCGCCCGCGGCCGAAACGGGCACTCAGCCTGGCCAGCCTCTGGCCATAGATCGTCGGCGCCACCAGCAGGGTGGGAACCAGGATCAGCGTCAGCAGGGTGGCGAAGCCGAGGCCGAAGATCACCGCCGTCGACAGCTGTACCCACCAGATCGAGGTGATGCCCCCGACATTGATGCTCGGGCCGAAGAAATTGACCGTGACCTGAAGCGCCATCGGCACCAGGCCGAGGATCGTGGTCACCGTCGTCAGCAGCACCGGGCGCAGCCGCTGCGCCGCGGTGCGCAGCACGGCATCGACAACCCCCAGCCCGGCTTCGCGGTGCATGCGGTTGAAGGTGTCGATCAGCACGATGGCGTTGTTGACCACGATGCCGGCCAGCGCCACCACGCCGGTGCCGGTCATGATGATCGAGAAGGTCTGCCCCGTCACCAGCATGCCGAGCAACACGCCGAAGACCGACATCACCACCGTCGAGAGGGTGATCGCGGTCTGGTAGAAACTGTTGAACTGGGTCACCAGGATGATGAACATCAGAAACAGCGAGCCGGCCATGGCTTTGCCGAGGAAATCGCCCGCCTCCTTCTGTTCCTGGTCGGCGCCGCGGAAACGGAAGCGGATGCCGTCGGGCCAGTCCTGCGTCTTCAGCCAGCTATTCAGTTCCTTGACCTTGCCGTCGGCGAGAATGCCGGGGGCGGTGTTGGCCTTGACCATCATCGCATAGGCGCCGTTCTGGCGCAGGATCGAGCTCACCCTCGGCTGCGCCACGCGCTCGACCATGTTGCGGATCGGCACCAGCCCCTGCGGCGTCCTCACCCGCAATTCGTCGAGGCGCGAGATCGACCGCTCCTCGGAAGGCAGGCGGACCCTGATATCGACCTCGTCCTCCGAATCGTCGGGCCGGTAATTGCCGATCAGGATGCCGTTCGTCACCAGCTGGATCATGGCGCCGATGGAAGCGACATCCGTGCCGAAGCGCCCGGCTTCCTCGCGGTCGACCTTCAGTTCCCACTCGATACCCGGCAATGGCCGTCCGTCCTCGATATCGATCAGACCTTCCATGCCGGTATCGAGATGGGCGCGGACTTTGCCTGTCACCTGCTTTACCAGCTCATAATCGGTGCCGGCGACCTCGAGGCGGATATCCTTGCCGGTCGGAGGCCCGCCTTCCACATTGCGGATTTCGGCCCG
This sequence comes from Rhodobiaceae bacterium, assembly GCA_020441905.1. Classification (GTDB taxonomy): domain Bacteria; phylum Pseudomonadota; class Alphaproteobacteria; order Rhizobiales; family NORP267; genus JAGRLG01. The sequence continues at coordinate 66,746 of JAGRLG010000030.1, forward strand.
GATGCCGGGGATCGGCGCCAGGCGCTGGCGCACCTCGGCGAAAATATCGTCGGCCTTGCGCCGGCAGCAGTAATCGTCGAATTCGATGATCATCTGGCCGATCTGGTCGACCGGCTTGTCCTGGGATTCGCCGACCTGCGGCCTTCCGCTCGGCGAGCCGGTGGTGACATAGAGGTTGCGGATACCCGCCACCTTGGTCACCTCATTCTCGACCTTCATCACCATGTCGCGCGCTTCGGCGGCGGATAAATTGCCGCGCCCGGACACCAGGAGGATGGCCTGGTCCGGCTCCTCGTCGACGAAGAATTCGACGCCCGTGGCATGGTTGGCGAACAGGTAGACGATCACGCCGGCAGTAGCGAATGCGCCGAGCAGAACCTGGGTCGGCCGGCGCACCAGCGTTCTCAGCAGGCGGACATAGGTCCCGGTGATCCCGTGAATGGCGTCGTAGTCGACATGGCTGTCGCCCGACAATTCGCGCGCCGTCGCGATATCCTTGGCGCTTGCCGTCGTGCGTCCGATCAGGCTGCCGACGACGGGCAGAAACACCATTGCCGTCAGCAGCGAGGCCGACAGCACCACGATCACCATGATCGGCAGATAGCTCATGAACTCGCCGGATACGCCCGGCCACAGCAGCATGGGCAGGAAGGCGGCCAGCGTCGTCGCGGTGGACGAAACGATGGGCCAGAACATGCGCTTGGCCGCCAGCGAATAGGCGTCCTCGCGGTTCAGGCCCTCGGCCATCTTCCGGTCAGCATATTCGACGATGACGATGGCACCGTCGACCAGCATGCCGACGGTGAGCACCAGGCCGAACATGACCATCATGTTGACGGTCATGCCCATCAGGCCGAGCAGCAGGAAGCCGACCATGAATGAGGTCGGAATGGCAAGCCCGACCAAAAGGCCCGATCGCAGGCCGAGCGCGCCGACCACCACCACCATGACCAGCGTGATGGCGGTCAGGATCGCCGATTCCAGCGAGCCCAAAACCTCGAAGATGAACTTCGACATGTCGAGCGTGTAATCGACCTTGATCGTTTGCGGCCAGTCCTTGGTGAAGTCCGCCACCACCTCGCGCACGCGGGCATTGTTCTCGATGATGTTGGTGCCTAGTCTTTTCACCACCTGGATGGCGATCGCCGGACGGCCGTTGAAGCGGGTGAAGGTTTCCGGGTCCTTGAAGGTGCGGCGGATCTGGGCGAGGTCCCCCAATGTCACGACGCCGTCCCCCGACACCTTGACCGGCAGGCCGTAAACGTCCTGCGCGGTGCGGAACAGGCCCGGCACCTTGACATTGAAGCGGCCCTTGCCGCCGTCGAGGAACCCCGCCGGTACCAGCTGGTTGTTGCGGTTTATGGCGCGGATCAGCTCGTCCTGGGAAATGTTGTAGGATTCAAGGCGCAGGGAGTCGATCACCACTTCCAGCTGTTCCTCGCGGTGGCCGGCCAGCTTGGCTTCGAGCACGGATGGGATCGCTTCGATCTGGTCCTTGAGGCGGCGCGCATTGGCATAGAGCGTGCGCTCGGGGACATCGCCCGACAACACGACGATAATCGTCGGCACCAGGGAGAAATTCATCTCGAAGATCTGCGGCTCTTCGGCGTCCGCCGGCAGTTCCGCCTTGGCCTGGTCGACCTTGTCGCGAACGTCGGCCAGGGCCTCGTCCTTGTCGAAATCGATGCTGAACTCGAGCACGATCCCGGCATGTCCCTCATTGGCGATGCCGGTGATTTCCTTTAGTCCGTCGAGGCCGCGCAGCTTGGTTTCGAGCGGCCGTACCAGCAGGCGCTCGGCATCTTCGGGCGAAATGCCCTGTTGCAGCACCGAGATATAGAAAACCGGAACGTCGATATCCGGATTGGCTTCCTTGGGTACGGTGATATAGGCGACGATGCCGGCCAGCAGCATCACCACCATCATGGTCATCACCGAGCGCCGCTGCTTGATGACCGTCAGGAGCGATTCAATCATCATGCATCTCCCGCGCCGGCAACGATCGGGGTCACTCTTTCGCCTTCGCGCACGAAGTCCTGGCCGGAGATGATCACCGTCACCTGCTCCGGCAACCCGCCGACCCACACCCCGTCAGGACCGTCTTCGAAGATTTGGACCGCGCGGAATACGACCCGTCCATCCTCGTCCACCGTGCGCACGCCGATGGTTCCGGCGTCATTGAGCGTCAGATAGGAGGATGTCAGCCGGTGCGCGGCGACCGGCTCCAGCGGAATGTCCATGCGCGCCGTCACCCCGTCGCGCAGCGCCCCATCGCCATTCTTGACCTCTATTTCGATATGAAAGGTGCGCGTGGCGGCATCGGCCGAGCGCGAAATGAAACGCACCGTGCCGGAAAACTCGTCGCCGGTGACCAGCTTTCCGCGCGCGCTCATGCCTTCATGCAGCGCCGCGACGTCGCGCTCCGAAATCTCGCCGACGACAAGTATCGGATCGAGCGAGGTTACGGTCACGCAGGGCGAAGCGACATTGAGATAGTCGCCGGCCTTGACCAGTTCGTCCTCGACAACGCCGTCGAACGGCGCGGTGATCTGGGTGCGGGCGAGATTGAGCTCCGCTTCGGTGAGCGCGGCGCGGGCGGCGTCGAGAGCGGCCTGGAGCGCGCGGACCCGTGTTTCCGAAGCATAGCCGCTGTTCGACAATTTGTTCGCGCCTTCAAAGTCGAGTTCGGCCTGCGCCAGTTGCGCCTTGGCCTGAAGGACGCGCGCCGGGCGCACGCCTTCCTCGATGCGGCAGACCGTTTCGCCCTTCTTGACCATCGATCCCTTGGCCCGCGGCAACTCGGTCACCAGCCCGGCCACCTCGGCCTTGACCTCGACCCGCTTATTGGCCGCGGTGCGGCCGCGCACGGCAAGTACCGCGACGCGCTGCTCGGCCTGCAATTTCTTCACCAGGACGCGGAACGGCGTTTCTTCCGCGCTCGTTTCCTGCTTGCCGGGCATTGCCCCCGGCTCAGGCGCCTGGCCGCCGACGACGATTTCTCCGGTGCTCAGCCACAGGGCGAGAATAACCACAATCAGAGCTGAGATTACATATGAGCTTTTCACATTAAGTGCAGCGAATATATTGCGAAAACGGTTCATGGGCATTGCATCGTTACTCCGCTGCACGGCTTGATGGGTCAGGCTTCTCGGCCAGATCTATGGCGGCTTGCCGGTTCTTGGTCAGATAGCTGCGAGCTGCCTCATGGATGGCCAGTCCATAGCCGATGACAAAATGGCTGGCCTTGCGGTCGCAGCACGCTTTGGCCTCGTTGAGATGGGCGATGATGGCGTCATGCCGCGCCAGGCGGTGGTCCAGCGCCCGCTCGATCCGTTGGCGGCCAAGCCAGCCCGCGCAGATCATCAGAAACAGGAATTCCGACTTGAAGCGGTCGGGCCCCGGTTCTTCCTCGAGTGCCTCAAGCAAGGCGGCATGCCCGCGCTCGGTGATGGAATAGACCTTGCGGTCCGGCTTGCCGCTCTGTTGTTCCTCGCGGCACAGCACCATTCCTTCCTTGGTCAGCCGTTCCAGGGCGGGGTAGATGGAGCCGTAGCTGACATCGACGAAATTGCTGAACGGGCCGTCGACCGACATCTTCTTGATGTCATAGCCGGTGGTGTCGCCGAAAGAGAGGATACCGAGACACAGGGTCTTTACATTCATAGCTGAGACGCGCTTTTCGAGCGGTGGAAGGGCAGGGCATAGCCCCGCCACATTACCTATGCCAATTTGATATATGTTGAACCGATATATAGCGCTGCCTCTGTCTGTCAAGTCACGAATAAGTCAACTTGCGGCCTGCGGCAGCAGTGCTATTCCCGATAGCAAAACACCGTCCTGTTTTCGAAAGCGGCTGGTTGAGGCCGCCTCCGGCCCCTTGACCACCTGCCATTCCGACTTGCAGACCGAAAGAGCATATTCCTTGTCCCTCTCCAGCTATCGACACCCGAACTGGCGCCGCGTCGCGATGACCCTCGCTCTGGCGGCGGGTGGCGGCGCTCTTTTTGCTTTCGCCGGCTTGCCGGCCCCCTGGTTGTCCGGCGCCATGATCGCGGTTGGCGTCGCCTCTCTTTCCGGCGCCGCAGTCCTGGTTCCCGGCTGGCTGAAGGACATCGTCTTTGTGTTTTTGGGCATTTCCATGGGCACCGGGGTGACCCCGGAGTCACTGCACAAGATTGCGCTTTGGCCGTTCAGCATCTTCATGCTGGGGCTGGTCCTGCTTCTCATCCTGGCCACGGGAACCCTTTTCCTGCGCTTTGTCGCCGGATGGGAAAAGGCAACGGCGTTTCTTGCCGCCGTACCCGGCGCCTTGAGCCAGGTGCTTTCGCTGGCGCTGGATACTCCGGGCGTCAATGTTCAAAAAGTTGCCGTCTCGCAAAGCCTCCGCCTGTTCATCCTGGTCGCTGTGTTGCCAGGGGTGATCCTCTATTCGCGCGGAGACGCAGCCCTGCCGGCCGAGGTCCTGGGTAGCGCCGGCCCGGTGGAACTGGGGCCTTTGGCGCTGCTGTTCGTCCTTGGAACCCTTGGCGGACTGGTCTTTCGCCGCTTGCGCGTGCCCGCCGGCCTGCTGACCGGCAGCCTCATGGTGAGTGCGCTGCTCCACGCCACCGAGCTTGTGTCCGCGCGGCTGCCCGACGCCGTTCTGATCCCCGGTTTCATCGTCCTGGGGGCGCTGATCGGCACCCGTTTTGCCGGCGCCACCTGGCGCCACCTGGCCCAGGTCGCCGGCCCCGCGCTGATGGCATTCGTCCTTGCCATGGGCGTCTCGCTTGGCGGCGCGGCGCTGGTCGCTTGGGCGCTGGACCTTCCATTCGGACTGACCTTGCTGGCCTTTGCCCCGGGCGGGCTGGAAACCATGACCCTGCTGGCCTTCACCCTGGATCTCGACCCCGCTTTCGTCGCCGCCCACCAGGTCGCGCGCTATGTGGCGATGGTGCTGTTCCTGCCCATGGTGATGCGCCTGATGACCGGCATATGGCCCGGCGGCAAGCGCGGCTGAAAAAGGTTCAGGCGCTGCGGATAGTGGAAAGAAATCCCGCCACTTCCCGGCGCAGGGAATTGGCCTGCTCGGCCATCGCGTCGGTGGAATCGCGCAGTTGCGCCGCGATCAGATCGGTGACCTCGGCGGTATCGGCAAAGTCTTTGACATTGGCCGTCACCTCATTTGCCCGATCCGAGGCGAGAACAATGTTTTGCGAAATTTCCTTGGTCGCGACATCCTGCTGACGGGCGGCGGCGGCGACCGCGGCGATGATGTCATTCATGTTGCGCACCGTGTCGCCGACACTGTGTATGACATCGGCCGTGTTTTTCGTATCGGCCCGCACCGCCGCGATCTGGGCGTCGATCTCGGCCGTCGCCCTCGCGGTCTGGCTTGCCAGTTCCTTGACCTCGGCGGCGACGACGGCAAAGCCTTTCCCGGACTCGCCGGCACGGGCCGCCTCGATCGTGGCATTGAGGGCGAGCAGATTGGTCTGTTCGGCAATTTCGTTGATGAGTTTGACAATACTGCCGATTTCTTCCACCGAACTGAACAGCAGTTGAACCTTGTGCTTGGACTCTTCGGCGCCTTCCAGCGCCTTGCGCGACGTCTGGCTCGAGTCCTCGACCTGCTGATGGATTTCCTCGATCGAAGCCGAAAGTTCCTCTACCGCGGAGGCGACCGCCTCGACGCGCTCTGCCGTTTGTTCGCAGAATGCGACGGTATCGCCCGCCTTGGTGCGCGATTGCTCCGAGGCGCCCGCCAGTTCGCGCGATGCCCCGGCCAGCCGCTCGGCGGCGCCCGCAACAACGGTTCCGATGCCGGCAATGGTTTCCTCGAACCGCCCGGCCAATTGGTCGCGGCTGACCTTCCGCTGCTGCCGGCCGGCCTCGCGATAGGCGGCAATGGCCACCTGGATATCCAGCGTGGCCGCCTTGACGATGGCGACCTGGGTCGCCACCAGGTTCCGGCGCCTCCCGCCCTCGAACCAGCCGCGCGGCAAATGGCGGGCCGAGGCATCGAGCAGGCCGGAAACGACCAGATTGCAGGCACCGATATACCAGCTGGGTTCGAACCCGAGCTTTTGGTGCGCTTCGCCGATCCGGGTTATGGAGTCCAGATATCTGGTGCCGAACTTGGCTTCGAGAACAATCTCCCAGTGCGCGATCATCGCCGAGATCTGGCGGTCTATCTTCTTCGGGTTGTGTATGGCCAGACCGCTTTGTGGAAAATGACCGATATGGGCATAGACCCTTCCCAGTATGGCCGGCAGCTCGGACAGGATCATCGCCCGCGCCGCGCGCAGAGCATTCCGGCAGTCATCGTCGATACGATTGAAGCGCAAAAGATCGCCGAGAACATCTTGTCCGGTCAAATCATGGCTCCGATGCTGGCTATTTGTTAGGATCCAGTAACATTCCCTTACGGCAGGTTGTAGTGAATCTTGGTTTACAAATTGCTAATGACAAAACAGTCTCAGCAATCAGATATCTGGAAAAGATCTAATATAGCTATTATTATTTGAAATAACAGTTTGCCTGGCATGTTCTATGTATATCTGGCGCAACCGTTTGGTGATATCACCGGGAACCCCTTGGCCGATATTGCTGCCATCTATGCAAATGACGGGCATGACAAGTCCGCCTGCTGAGCAATTGAAGGCTTCTTGTGCGTCATGGGCTTCTTGCAGGGAAAACCGGCGCGACTCGATTTTCAGGTCCTGTTCCTCGGCAAGCTTGAGCACAGAAATACGGGTCACGCTCGGCAGGATTTCATGGCCGAGAGGCCGGGCGATCAGGGCCCTTTGCCGCGTGATGATGAAGGCGCTCGACGAGGCCCCCTCGGTGACGAAACCGTCTTCCACCATCCAGGCTTCGGCGCAGCCGGCCGCCGCCGCTTCCTGCTTGGCCAGCACCTGGGCCAGCAGGGCGATGCTTTTTATGTCACGCCGCTTCCAGCGCAGGTCCGGCACCGATTTGACGGCAATGCCGGTGCGCGCATCCGGGTTGTCAACGAGGTCGCGCGCCTGGGTGAACATGACGAGGCTGGAGGGTATGTCGGTACCGGGAAAGCGGAAGTCGCGTTCCGCCGCGCCGCGCGTGACCTGCAAATAGAGCGTGCCTTCGGTCAGACCGTTCCGGCGCAGCAGTTCCAGTTGCAGGCGGGTCAGTTCTTCCTCGCCGGCCGGGCAGGAAAGGCCGATTTCTCCCAAGGATCGCTTGAGCCGCGCCATGTGGTGGCCATGATCGACAAGCCCGCCATCCAGCACCGCGGTCACCTCGTAAATGCCATCGGCGAACAGAAAGCCGCGATCCAGAATCGAGACACGCGCCTCGGTCAGGGGCACGAACTCTCCGTTGACATAGGCGATGCGAGTCATGATTGGGCCTTGATCGAGTAATGGCTAGGTGAAGCCGCGGCGGGCAATTCCGCCGCGTTTGCCGGCCAGCGGCGGAAGGCAAACATAGTCGGCCCGCCGTGCCGCGTCACGGATCTTTGCGGCCTGCCGGCAGCCGCCGTTGCTGGCTGGTCAGGATATGGCGGGTCATCACCGGCCCGGCCACCTCGAAGAATATCGTTGAGGAAATGGTGATGGTGAGAAGCATGCTCGCGAGTTCGGGAAACGCATCGCCGGCGGCGAGCGCCAGCCCGAGCGCAACCCCGGCCTGCGGCATCAGCGCCAGGCCGATGGCGCGGCTCTGACCGGGTGCCAGCCCGCCCAGGCGCCCCCCGATCCAGCCGCCGCAGATTCGCCCCCCTATGCGCAGCGCCATATAGGCCGCCAGAAGCACGCCGCCTCGCAGCACATGGGCCAGTTCCAGCCGCGCCCCGGCAAGCACGAAGAACAGCACCAGGAACGGCCATTCGATATGTTCGATGGCGCGGAATGTGCGGCGGTGATGGCGGGCCAGGTTGGCGATCACCAGCCCGGCGACCATCGGCGTCAGCAGGAAGGAAACCTCCAGCCACAGCGCGGCGCCGGCGCACAGGAAAACGATCCCCAGGGCTTCCGAAAGCGTCGGCTCGCCGGCGCGCAGGCGTCCCGTGAGCGCGGCGGCGCAAAGGCCGATGAGCGATCCGGCCGCAGCCGCGCCGCCGACTTCGCGCAGCGCATGCAGAACCGCGTCGCCGCCATGGCCGCCACTGCCGCCATTGAGCAGGGACGAGGCGCCGAGCAGCACGCCGAACAGGATGACGCCCCAGCCGTCGTCGATGGCGACGACGCCGAGAATGGTGCGCGAGAAATTGCTGCGGCTGCCGGATTCATGGACGACGTCCTGGGCCGCCGCCGGATCGGTGGCGGTGGCGATTCCCGCCAGCATCACGGCCAGGACCGGCGGCGCCCCGAGCAGGGCCAGCCCGCCGCCGACAAACGCCGCCGTTGCCACCACGACCAGCAGGGAGACCGAAACGATGGCGCGGCCCAGCCGGCGCAGGCGCTCAAACGACAATTCGCCGCCGAGCAGAAAAGCCACCATCGCCAGGGAAATATTGGTGACCAGATGGCTGTGCTCGATGAGGCGGACGGGGAGCAGGTCGAGGAATTCCGGGCCGGCCGCGATGCCCAGCAGAATGAGCAGGGAAACCCGGGGCAGAAAGGTTTTCCGCCCCAGCGCATCGACGGCGATGCTGGCGAGCATCAGCAGGCCAATTCCCAGAAGCAGTCCGGCGTCATTCATTGCAGCCGCCCCCCTTGGCGTCCGCGCCGGCCGTGATCGGCCTTATTGACGGCGGAAAACAACCTCGCCGGACCGGTAAACGTCCCCGGTCTGCAAATCCGTGGCGGTGGTGGTCATGCGGAATTCGCCGTCGGCGACGATCTCGAATTCAAGATCGGAGCTGATCTGCCGCCCTGTCCGCGAATCGACATAGCGGGCATTGAGCCGCAGCTGTTTCTTGTCGCCGCTGCCGGAAACCGTGGCCGGTGCCTTCATGACCGGCGACACCAGCTTGCCGCCGAACTGGCCGTTCTCGCCCGCCTCGATGCGGCCCTCCAGCGCCCCGGTGGTATTGCCCACCGCGCAGCGGCCGGCCTGAAGCAGCGCCTTGCCGCCATCGCTGAGCGTGTTGGATATCTTGCAGTAGATCTTCTCCGCCGGTTCGCCCGGGCCGATACGGCCGTCGCCCTTGCCGATCCACTCGCCCGCCATGGCGTCGAGGACCTCATTGGCCCGCGCCGCCGGTGCCGCCGCCAGCAGGACACAGGCCGACAGGATCCACCGCGCCGGTATTCCAGCAATCCTTACCTTAGGACTCATTTCCCGCTCTCCGTTGTAAACCAGGATCGCGCCGGTCCCGCCATCAATGCCGGCAGAAGCAGAAGGTCCGCGATCAGCGCCGTGGCAAGGGTAACGATAGCCAATTGCCCGAACAAGCTGATCGTCGGCAGGCCGCTGGTCAGGGTGGTCAGCAGGCCGACAACGATAATCAGCGTCGTGCTGGCCAGCACCGGTCCGATGACCCGCGACGTCAGCGTCAGCCGTTCGGCCAGAGTGGGGGTGCCGATGCGCATGCGCTGGAAGGCATTGATGAAATGAATGGTGTCGTCGACGGCAATGCCGAAGGCAACGGTCAGCGCGATGACGCTGGTGAACTGCATGCCGCGGTCGGAAAGGAAGAGCAGGCTGCCGGTGGCCAGGATCGGCAGGGCGTTGGGCAGGAAGGCGATGATGCCGATCTTGTAGCTGCGGAAAGCGAGCGATATCAGCGCCAGGCCGACCAGAACGGCAAAGCCGAGGCTGTAGCCAAGATTCCGGATCGTGCGGTCGCTTTCGCGCGAGGTCATCGCCGCCATGCCTGTGGCCACCACTTCGGCGCCTCCGGCGGCTTGCGCTGCCGCCTCGATGCGGTCGACCAGCGGGCGCATGATGCGCGTTGGCGCCTCGTGGACCGATACGCTGACCAGCGCGTCGCCATTGTTGCGGCCGATGAACCGCGACACCGCCGTCGGCGTCAGCTGCTTCAGCGTATCGTCGATCAGCTTGCCGCCCTTTTCGCCGCCGCCGGTCCATTGCGCCAGGCTCCATAGCGACAATGGGGTGCTGGTGCCGGGAACCGTTGCAACGGCCTCATGCACGGCGCGGATGCGGGCGAGGGCGGCCTCGCTGGTCGGCGCCAGTCCGCCCAAGGGAACGACGACCTCGATCGGGAATGTGCCGCCGAAATTGGTGTCGAGACGCGCCAGCGCCTCGTTGGCGGGGTCGCCTTCGGCGAGGTGCTCGCGGATCGAGTGTTCCGGCGGGGTCGAGAAATGCATGAAGGCGAAGGCCGCGAACAGGGCCATGCCGATCCAGCTCAGCAGCCAGGCGCGCCTTGTCGAAAACCGGGCGCAGGCCGCGCTGGGGGCTGCCAGCAGGTCCAGCGGCACCCCCTGGCTGCGCCGCGACGCGGTCCAGTACTTGCCGATCGTCAGCGCCAGCAGGGCATGTATGGCCAGCACGAGGACGGCGCCGCCGATGGAACCGATGGCGCCGATCCAGCCGAAATGGCGCACGATGGAGACATCGGAGATGGTCAGCGACAGAAAGGCGAATGCGGTGGTCATCGCCGTCAGGATGCAGGCCGGACCGACCGCGACCATGGCCCGCCATTCCGATTGCCTGGCGTCGAATCCCTCGCGGTGGGCATGGCGCCAGGCGGCGTTGAGGTGCATGGCATCGGTGTAGCCGAGGATCATCACCAGCACCGGCACCACATTGGACATGACGGTGACCTTGACCCCGATCGCCCCCATCAGCCCGATCACGCTGAGCCCGGCGGCCACGGCCGGAACGGCAGTCATCAGGGCGGCGGCCAGGGAGCGGAAGATGATGAGCGAGAGCAGGAATCCGACCGCGGCGCCAACCGCGTTGAGGACCTTCTGATCGCGCACCAGGTGATCGATGATCCCGGCGCGAATGGCGGGAAATCCGCTCACCGTGGCGGCAAGGCCGGTCCCTTTCAGCGTGTCGCGCGCCGCCGCTTCGATCCTGCCCTGCAAGGTGCGGAACACGGCCAGCGGCGCCTTGGGCTGGCTTGGCGTGATGTAATAGGCCAGCGAGCGGCCATCTGCCGCCAGCAGCTTCTCGCCCAGCAGCGGGTGGGCGCGGATCTTCTGGGCCAGAGCCGGATCAAGTCCCTGGCCGGCATCGCTCACCAGTGTCGCCGAGCGGCCCTCCGCATCGATGAGCTGGCGCAAGGAAAACAGCGAAAAACTGCTTTCGATACCGTCGATGAGTTGAAGTTCGAATTGCAGGTCCTGAAGGCGCGAAAAGGTATCCGGCTTTGAAATGCCCTCGCCCTCGACCAGGAGCAGCAGCTCGTTCTCGGGGTCGGCGAAATTGTCGGTTGCCGAGACATAGGCGCGGTAGGTCTGCGTATCGCCGCGGAAGACCTGGCGCAGGTTTTCGTCGAAACTGAGCTGGGTCAGGCCGTAAACCGAGATCGCGAGCAGGGCGAGGATGATGGTCGCCGCTGCGCGCGGAAATTTGAGCGCCAGCAAACCGGCATGCTCAAGACCTAGACCAAGGGAGATATCGCTGCTTTTCACTGCGCACCACGTGCCACTGGCGAAGGGTCGGGGCGCGCCTGGGCGCGGCCGCCGCGCAAAATGACGTTGTCGGCAGGGACTGTCAATTGGCGATCCCGCTATGGCGGCGGCAATCTCCTAATCGAGCGTGCGGCGGAATCGCGCCAGTGTGATCACGCCGACAACGAGCATGAAAGCGAGAATGGGCCACATCTCGCCCGCCACATTGGCCATCCCGTTGCCCTTGAGCAGGACGCCGCGCACGATACGCAGCAGGTGCGTCAGGGGCAGTGCCTCGCCGATCCATTGCGCCCAGACCGGCATGCCGCGAAACGGGAACATGAAGCCGGACAAAAGGATCGAGGGCAGGAAGAAGAAGAAGGTCAGTTGCATCGCCTGCATCTGGCTGCGCGCCAGGGTGGAGAACAGATAGCCGAGGCTGACATTGGCGGCAATGAACGCCAGAACGCCGGCCAGCAGCACCCAGAAAGGGCCGAGCATCGGCACGCCGAAGACGAAATGGGCGGCGAGCAGGATGATCGCCACCTGGACGAAACCGAGCGCGATATTGGGCGTTATCTTGCCGAACATGATTTCCCAGGCCCGGGTTGGCATCGCCAGCAGGTTTTCCATGGTGCCGCGCTCGACCTCGCGGGTCAGCGACAGAGCCGTGGAAAGTACCGAAGTCAGGGTCAGGATGACGCCCAGCAGCCCGGGAACGATATTGTAGCGGGTGATCCCTTCTGGGTTGTAGCGCCGGTGCACCACCAGGTCGGCCCGCGATGCCGCGCGCGGTTTCATCGCGGCGCCGGCGGCGTCGCGGGCGATGCCGCGTTCGACGATTTCGCCCAGGGCCCCCAGCGCGTTGCTGGCCGAGGCGGGGTCGGTGGCATCGGCCTCGATTAGGATCTGCGGCCGCTCGCCGCGCATCAGCGCGCGCGAGAACCCGGCCGGAATGGTAACGACGAAGGCGACCTCGCCGCGGTCAAGCAGGGCGTCGGCCTCGGCATTGCTGGTGATGGCGGAGACGATTTCGAAATAGCTCGAGGTTTCCATCGCCGATACGATCGAGCGCGAGAACCGGCCCTGGTCCTCCAGCAGCAGCGCGGTTGGCAACCGGCGCGGATCATTGTTGATGGCAAAGCCGAACAGGATGAGCTGGATAATCGGTATGCCGACCATCATCGCCAGCGTCAGCCGGTCGCGGCGCATCTGGATCACCTCTTTAAGGAAAATGGCAAAAGCCCGCGATAATAACATGCCCTAGTTGCCTTTTTTGGAGCTGTCCGCGTCGTTTGTGTGCCCTGCCCGTGCTCCGTTCCCTGTGTCGTCAGTGGCGCCATTGGTTGAGTTCATCAGCCGGATAAAGACATCCTCGAGGCTGGTTTCGCCCCGTTTCCAGGTCAGTCCGGGGCGCTTGCGATAGGGCGCGATCGCCTTGTCCAGCGCGTCCGCATCGGCGCCCACGACATGAAGCGCGGCGCCGAAAGGGGCCACCTGGTCGATGCCCGGCGCGGCGCGCAGCTCGCCGGCAAGACGTGCCACCTCTTTGCCCTCGACATGCCAGGTCGTCAGGCGCGACTGGGCGACGACCTCCTGCCAGGTGCCGCGCGCGATGATGGTGCCATAGGAAATGTAGACGATGCGGTGGCATCGTTCGGCTTCGTCCATGTAATGGGTCGAAACCAGCACCGTCACGCCGTCGGCGGCGAGGGCATGCACCTCGTCCCAGAATTCGCGCCGCGCTTTGGGGTCGACGCCGGCTGTGGGTTCGTCGAGCAGCAGCAGTTTGGGTTCGTGCATGATGCAGGCGGCAAGCGCCAGGCGCTGCTTCCAGCCTCCCGATAAAGTACCGGCCAGCTGGTGCTGGCGGTCGCCCATCCCGAGCCGCGCGATGGCCTTGTCGACATGGGCGCGCAGCGGCGCGAGCTCATAGAGCCTGGCGACGAATTCGAGGTTCTCGCGGATAGTGAGGTCCTCATAGAAGCTGAAGCGCTGGGTCATGTAGCCGACCTGGCGCTTGATGAGGTCGGATTGGGTGCGGATGTCGTAGCCAAGGCAGGTGCCGGTGCCGTCATCGGCCGCCAGCAGGCCGCAGATCATGCGGATCGTCGTCGTCTTGCCGCTGCCATTGGGGCCGAGAAAGCCGACGATCTCGCCCTTTTCGATCTGCATCGAGATATGATCGACGACAGTCTTGCCGGAGAAGGTCTTGGTCAGGCCCTGAACGTCGATGACGCTCATTGCGCCGCTCCCGCGTTGAGGATCACCTCGACCGGCTGGCCGGGGCTGAGCAGCGCGGCGTCGCCTTGCGGCTCGGCCTCGATCATGAAGACCAGCTTGCGGCGGCTTTCCACCGAATAGATGACCGGCGGGGTATATTCCGCCTGCGCCGCGATATAGCTGATGGTTGCGGCAAGGCCATCGCCGCAACCATCGCAGCTCAGGGTGACGGCCTGGCCCGGCGCCAGCATCGCGCGCCCGGCCTCGGGTACGAAAAACCGCACCACGCGGTTGCCGTCGGGCAGGATCGACAGCACCGGCCCCTCGGGGGACGCCATTTCTCCCTCCCGCCGCAACACTTCGTCGACGATGCCGCCGGCAGGCGCGGTGACGACGCGCTGCTCCAGCTTCCAGCGCGCCAGCGCCAGCGCCGCGGTCTGGGCATCGGCGCGCGCCCGCGCCGCGGCGATGGCCTGTTCGCGCGCCGGCAGGCTCTGCGCGGCGATCTCGCGCTTTAAGGCTTCCACCCGCGCCTGCGCGCGGTCATTTGCCGCCTGGGCCTGGTCGAGCGCGGCATCGGAGGCGATCTTGCGTTGGAAAAGCTCGCGCTGGCGCTCAAGCGTCTGGCCGGCGTCCTTCAATCCGGCCTCGGCTTCGTCGAGCTGGGCGCGGGTGACCGCGATCTCTTCCTTGCGCTTGCCGCTGAACAGGTCGGTAAGCTCGGCCCGCGCCCGCTCCAGCTCGGCTTGCGCCTGCGCCAGGGCGGCCCGAGCATCGTCCTCTTCCAGCCGCGCCACCACCTGGCCCTTTTCGACCCGCTCGCCGCGCGAAACGGCAATCTCGGCAATGCGGGCTGCCTCGCGCGGCGCCACGGCGACATATTTGCCCTCGACATAGCCGGTATATCGTATCGTTCCGCCATTCTCCGAGCACGCCGCGAGAAGGCCGGCCATCGCCAGCGCCGCTGCAATCAGCCTGAGTTTCATTGCTTTCTCCCGCTCTGCTCCGTCCCGTCTTGTCCCGCGCCCGCCGGCACCGGTCCCAGCCGCGCCAGGGAAATCCTGATCGCCGCCTCGATTTCCGCCCGCTCGCCGGCGCCGATCTCTTGCCAGCCCATGGCGCGCATCACCGCGGCGCGCGCCACGCGGAACACCAGCACCTGGCCAATCAGGATGAGGGCGCCAAGGCGCGCCTGCGCGCCGCCTTGCGGCAATCGGCACACCACCGCCACCAGCCGCGACAGCAGGGCGATGTTCTGGCTCATGCCGCGTTCGTAAAGGATGTCGAAGGCGGGGCTTGGGCTCATCTGCTCGCGGACGATGAAGCGCGCCCAGCCTTCGGTGGCCGGATTGGAAACCAGCAGGGCGGTGAGGCCTTCGAGCAAAAGGGTGATGGCGCGCCGCGCGCTGTCCGGGTGAAGCGGCGCCGATGACAGCTCCTGTTGCAGCCGGTTTCCCGCCTCGCCCATGTGGGCGGCGATCTGGCCGGCGATATATTCGGCCACGGCGTTATAGAGGCCTTCCTTGGAGCCGAAATGATATTTGATGGCGGCGAGATTGACGCCGGCGGCATCGGCGATGGCGCGGGTGCCGGCGCCCTCGAAGCCGAAGCGGCCGAAAAGGTCGAGCCCGGCCTCGATCAATCGGCTGCGCGTCTGTTGGGTAGGTCTGTTCGCCACGCCGCAAATCCTGTTCCCACAATTCCAGCAACAAATATAATCAAACGATTGATTTAATGCAATGGGAACTGGTTGGTTGGCGTGGGAGTGGTGGCGTGGGAGTGGTGGCGTGGGAGTGGTGGCGTGGGAGTGGTGGCTGGGAATGCTGGCTGGGCGCCAGGGTGCGGAGAGCCAAGATGCTGAGAGCCAAGGTGCGGGGGCAAGGAATGGGGCAAAACGCGGGGGAGAGTGGGAGCCTGGGTACGCGGACGGGAGCCGAGGGGTTGGGCGAAGGGCGCGGGCGATGCGGGGGCGGGGGCCTTGCCACCCGCTCCTGCGTCGTTCCGGTGCAAACGGCAACCTGCTGGCGATTGCGGCGGGCGGAATCCTAAAAAGCATTGTCCCTTCCTTCGCCCGCCACTTGCTCCGATAGGCTCTGAGCCCTCGCAGGAGCATGGGAAGCTGGGGGCGGCGCATCGATCTGCCCGGCAAGAGCCGGCCAAACAAAAACGGCGGGGCCGTATGGTCCCGCCGTTTCGATTTCAATCCCCCTGACGCCTATTCGGCGGCCTGCGCCGGCTGGTTCTGCAGGCAGTAGCGGATCCAGTTCGCCGTCACCTTTTCCGACACCGAGTTCTGCTTCAGCCTTTCGGCCAGCCCGCCCCAGTCGACCCGGTCCAGCGGCTGGTCCTGCTCGAAGCAGGTGAAGACGAAGCTCTTCTTGCCCGTGACCGGATCGGTATGGGGCTGCACGCACTGGGCGCAGATTTCCTTCATCATGCACTGCATCGGCGAGTTGATGGAGCCGATGGCGAAATGGTCGGCCTTGAGCAGATGGCTGAGCTCGGCCTTTCGCGCCGCCGCCACCGCCGCCATCATCTTGTCCGAGCCGATGGCGATGATGCGGTCGACATCGCCGAGCGGAATCGGCTGTTCGCCGAACTCGCCCTCGCCATAGGCGCGGATCGCCTGCACGATATTGCCGTGGAAGGCGCGATCCTGGGGGCGGCGCGGCTGCGGCACGTCGGCCTCGTCGCAGCACCAGACGATAAGGTCGGACGCGTTCTCGATGTCATCGACCTTGTAGAGGTCGTGGCGCTTCTTGTAGCCGGCGAAATAGAGCACCTTGCAGCCGGCCTGGCGCATCGCCTGGCCGATCGAGAACAGCACCGCATTGCCAAGCCCGCCGCCGACCAAAAGCACGGTTTCGCCCTGCGGGATCTCGGTCGGGCCGCCGGTTGGCCCCATCAGTACCACCGGCTCGCCCGGCTTAAGCTGGGTACACAAATTGGACGAACCGCCCATCTCCAGCACGATGACCGCGATCAGCCCCTTTTCGCGGTCGACCCAGGCCCCGGTCAGCGCCAGCCCCTCCATCGCCAGCTTGGTGTGGCCGACATCGATGGCGTTCTTTTCGTAGTTCTGCACCCGGAAGAACTGGCCCGGCTTGAAATTGCGCGCCGAGGCCGGCGCCCGCATCACCACCTCGACGATATTGGGCGTCAGCCGCTCGACACGCACCACGGCGGGGCGCAGCTCGCCGTAGAGCCGGGCGAAAAAGGCCGGCCCGTCCTCACTGGCGCTGGCCTTGGTATTTTCCAGCACCTTGTTGACGGTGGGATAGCCCTGCTTGGCGCTGGCCATGGCTTTCACCACATTGCCGAAAAAGCTGGGATGTAGATCGCCGAAAAAGCTCATGAAGCGCCCTTGCGGATTTCTGGCCAGCAGCACCGCGGGATCCGCCGGCTTGGAATGGGACCACTCGGCCTCAACCGGATTGCCATCGGTATCGCAGGGCTGGAAATATTTGCCGTCGAGGCGGAACAGCCCCTTTTCCTCGCGCGCCAGCACCGTGTTGGGCTGGGTGCCGGCGGCGACGAACACGGCGCGCGCCGGCGCGGTGATGATCTCGCCCTCGGTCCACTTGCCGTCCTCGTTCTCCACCTGGCGCGCCAGCCGCAAGCCGGAAACATGGCCAAAGCGGTCGATCTCGATGGCCTTGGGGTCGACGCATTCGGAAATGAAAATGCCTTCTTCCAGCGCCTTTTCCACTTCCTCGTGGTTGAGGCGGTAGGCCGGGGCATCGATCAGGCGCTTGCGGTAGGCCACGGTGGCGCCGCCCCAGCCCCGCAGCAGGCGGCCGATATCGGCGGTTTGGCCCGCCGCCTCGGCGCGCTCGCGCTCAGTGCGGATGGCGCGGGCGTGAAGCAGCCACTCATCCGCCGTCTCCACTTCCTCGTCCGACCAGTTGGCGCGCAGCTCGATCTCGCTGCCCGCGGCGCTCAAGCGTTCGTAGCGGCCAAGGAACTTTTCGACATGGCGCACATAATAGGCCAGCGACTCGGTGGCGGTATCCACCGCCGTCAGCCCGCCGCCGATGACCACGATCGGCAGCCGCAATTGCAGATTGGCGATGGAGTCCTTCTTCGCCGCGCCGGTCAGCTGCAATCCCATCAGGAAGTCGGAAGCCGTGCGCACGCCGCGCGCCATGCCGTTGGGAATGTTGAGCAGGGTGGGGCGCCCGGCGCCGGTGGCCATGGCGACGTGGTCGAAGCCGTATTTCCAGGCATCCTCGACCGAAATGGTGCCGCCGAAGCGGATGCCGTCGAACAGCGCGAACTGCGCGCGCCGCTCCAGCAGCAGGCGGAT
The DNA here is from genome assembly GCA_020441905.1 of Rhodobiaceae bacterium. Classification (GTDB taxonomy): domain Bacteria; phylum Pseudomonadota; class Alphaproteobacteria; order Rhizobiales; family NORP267; genus JAGRLG01. The sequence goes on from JAGRLG010000030.1 coordinate 84,764, forward strand.
CACCTTGAGGAAATTCTTGTCCCAGCGCACGGTGATGCCGTATTCGGCGACGCCGCCGAAACCGGCCAGAACCCGCTCGTCGAGATTTTCGAAAAGCTCGCTCTCGATGTCGTGGACGGGGCGGAAGGCAACTCGTTTGCCCTCCCGCGTAACCCCGGTCAGGTCCTCCGGCAGCGGCTCGATCTTCAGCCCGTCGATACCGACCACGGTATGGCCGCTGTTGATGAGATAGTGCGCCAGGGTGTAGCCGGCCGGGCCCATGCCGACCACCAGCACTTTCTTGCCGCTGTCGGCCAGGGGAAGCGGGCGGGCGATGTTGAGCGGGTTCCAGCGCGTCAGCAGCGAATAGATCTCGAAGCCCCAGGGCAGGGAGAGCACGTCCTTCATGGTCCGCGTTTCGACCTGGGGAATATTGACCGGGTCCTGCTTCTGGTAGATGCAGGATTTCACGCAGTCATTGCAGATGCGGTGCCCGGTGCCGGCCACCATCGGATTGTCGATGGTGATGATGGCGAAAGCGCCCAGCGGGTGGCCCTCGGACTTGGCGAGCTGGAACTCGGAGATCTTTTCCTCCAGCGGGCAGCCGGCCAGGCGCACGCCCTGCTCGCTGACCTGGAAATCCGGCTTGTCCTTGCCTTCGGCGGGTTTGCGCTCGCGCAGGCCCTTGGAGCACGAATCCTTGCCCTGCTTGTGGCACCAGATGCAGTAATTGGCCTGGTCGAGGGCGAAATTGAGGTCGCCGCCGCAATCGGTCAGCTCGAAGCCGTTGCGCTGGCGCAGATGGCCCTCGGGCAGGCTGTGCACCACCTGGCCGTCCCTTTCCGCCGTGTGCAGATGGCCGATCATGCGATTGCGGTCGATCTTGCCCGCCGCGGTGAAGAGAATGGCACCGGCGTGCTTTTCCTTGCCCGCCTTGCTCAGCGTCGCCCAGGCGGCATAGGTCTTGGCCTCGGTCAGCAATTCCCCGGCGCTCTCGTCGCCCGCCTCTTGTGCCGCTTGCAGTTTTTCCACGGCGCGGGCGAAAGACAGGTCGGTGATGGCGCCGCCGAT
>JAGRLG010000005.1 GCA_020441905.1 Rhodobiaceae bacterium
CATGGACCTACCGGACCTGGACGACAAATCGTTCCCTGCCTTGGTAATCCGGTTTGGTTAACAATCTCTCTCCGCGCCGGTGGCGAAACGTCCGCGGGCTTGAAATTAACCACTTGGTTACCTTAACAGGCGTTTACTCGCCGTTGGGTCGCAAGGGGCAGATTCGCTCCCATTCAGAGCAGCTATCTCGAAATCAATGCTGAATTCAGGTCATACGAAATCCGGTCGCGATCTCTCCTCCGGTCCGGATTCCGCCGTCGGCCATGGCCCTGTGGCGCCGGGCGGCGAGGGGCTTTCGCTGTCCCATCTGCTGCGTACCATATGGCGGAAAAAGCAGTGGATTTTCATACCACTGGCGGTGGTTGTTGCGATCGTATATACGGGCGTCAATCTGGTCAGCCCGCGCTTTACCTCGCAGGCCAGCATTCTGGTGGAGGACAACCAGTCCGTCTTCGCCCGCGCCGGGGGCACCGATGGCGGGCGGGCCACGCCCGATCAGGAAACCGTCACCAGCCAGGTCCAGCTTCTGCTGTCCCGCGATCTTGCCGCCGATGTCGTGCGCGACCTCAAGCTTACCGAACTTGCCGAATTCGATTACCTGCTCAAGGGCATTTCCCTGCCCAAGCGAATTCTGGTGGCAATCGGAATTACCCGCGATCCGCGCCTGTTGACGGCCGAAGAACGCGCGATCAAGAGCTATTACGAAAAGATCGCGGTCTACAAGGTGAGCACGTCGCGCGTCATCACCATCGAATTTACCGCCAAGAACCCCGAACTTGCGGCGAGGATCGCCAACGCGGTCGCCGATCACTATATCGCCTTGCAGGTCGAGGCCGGGCGCCAATCGACGGTGCAGGCGGCGGAGTGGCTGGGCGGGCAGGTTGGCGAATTGCGTGCCAAGGTCGAGGCTGCCGAGGCGCGCGTGGAGCAATACAAGAGCGCAAACGGGCTGCTGCGCGGCTCCAACGATGCCTCGCTGTCGAGCCAGCAGCTCTCGGAACTCAACAGCCAGCTTATTGTCGCCCAGACACGGCGCGCCGAGGCCCAGGCGAGGGCCCAGACCATCCGCGAAGTGGTTCGCGCCGGCGGAAATCTTGCCGCCTCCACCGATGTCGTCAATTCGCCGCTGATCCAGCGCCTGCTCGAACAGCAAGTCATCCTGGCCCGCCGCGTTGCCGAATTGCGGCCGACCCTGCTGCCCCAGCATCCGCGCATGCGCGAACTGATGGCTGAACTGGCCGATCTCAAGCTGCAAATCCGGGCCGAGGCGGAAAAGGTCGCCCTGGCCCTCGAAAGCGAGGCCCGGGTGGCCGGCGCGCGCGAAAACGCCATCCGCGCCAGCCTCACGGCGCTGAAGCAGGAAGTCGAGCGCGCGAGCGGCCATGAAGTGGAACTGCGTGCCTTGCAGCGCGAGGCCCGGGCGCAGCGCGAATTGCTGGAATCCTTCCTTACCCGCTTTCGCGAGGCCAGCGCCCGCGACAACCGCCAGGCCACCCCCGCGATTGCGCGCATCGTGTCCCGCGCCACCGCGTCCAACGACCCGTCCTTCCCCCTCAAGGGCGGAATCCTGATTATCTCCGCCATTGCCACATTGCTGATTTCCATCGGATGGATCGGCGCCGCGGAGGTTCTGAATTCGCTGCAAAACGGGCCGAATGCGCCCGTGCCGGGCGGCATATCCATGCGCCTTGCCGCTCAAAGGCAGGAGCCATTGGCCGATCTGGCTCCTCCGCGTCCGGCGGCGGTTGCACCCCTGGCCGCCGTTCAGGCCGTTCAGGCCACGCACCCGCTTGCGGCGGCGGCGGAAAAGCCGGCGAATGCGGGGGAAAGACCAAAGCCGGCGCTGTCGACGGCGCTGGAAGCGCAGCATTATCCGCCGGCGATGCGCGAGCTTGCGGATCGCGTTGTCGCCCTCAAGTCGGACGATGCCTGCCTGCGCCTGCTGGTAACCTCGCCCCAGCGCCTCGCGCGCGACAATTTCGCCGCCACCAATCTGGCCCGCCTGCTGACGGTTTCGGGGCACCAGACGATCCTCATCGATGGCAATTTGCACATGCCCCGCCTCACCGCGCAGTTGAACCTGGGCGGCGGCCCGGGATTTTCAGACCTTCTCGCCGGCCGCAGCAGCTTTGCCGAGGTCATCCACCGTGATCCGAATTCGCGCCTTCATGTCATCGGCGCCGGATCGCTCAAGGCCGATGCCGTCTCGCTGATGAGCGAAGAGCGCGTCGAGCAACTGCTTGATGCCCTGGAGGGCAATTACGGCTTTATCGTCATCGATCTGCCGCCGGTCATGCTTTCCCCCGAGCCGCGCACCCTGGCCAGGCACGCCGATCTGGCGGTGGTGGTTGAGGACACCTTGCCCGGTGCCCAGCGCCTGGCCGCGCGCGCCGGCGAAAGATTGCGCGACCAGAACCGGGTCCCGATCGATATTATTTGCGCGGCGCCTGAAATTGCCGCCGAAGTCCGCGCCAGGCCCCTCGGCGCCGACCTGCGTATTGCCTGACAAAGCCTGCAAGGCAATCGGCGCGGCGGAAAAGACGGCCGGCGCAAACCTTTTGACAACGGTTATCGCGTAGGGTTGCTCCGTTGAACGGCCCGGGCTGCGCGTTTCGCGCCACCTGCGGCACAAAAAAAGAGCAGCGGCCCGCCGGTTATGAATTCGGATCTGATCAAGCTGGGATTGAACGCCCTCTACTTCACCGGTCTGCACAACCTGATGGCGCAGGCGAGCCGGGGCGTTGGCGTTATCTTCATGCTCCATCATGTTCTTGCCGACAGCGAGCACAGCTTTCACCCCAACAAAATTCTTGAAGTGACCCCGGAGTTTCTCGACACCGTCATCGAGGCTGTGCGCGTGCAGGGCTACGACATCGTTTCGATCGACGAGGCCTGCCGCCGCCTCCTGGTGCCGGGAAACGAGCCGCCATTCGCCTGTTTCACCTTCGATGATGCCGCTTGCGACATCAAGACGACCGCCTATCCGGTTCTCAAGCGCAACAAATGCCCATTTACGGTCTATGTCGCTACCGCCTACGCCGAAGGCAAAGGCAATGCGTGGTGGCTGGTGCTGGAGGAGATCGTGCGCCAGGCCAGCGAACTCGATGTCGAACTGGATGGCGACCTGCGGCATTTTTCAACCCGCGATGCGGAAGAAAAAGACGCCGCCTATAACCAAATCTACTGGTCGCTGCGCCGCGACGCCCAGCGCCGCCAGCGCGCCAGGGTTCTCGAACTCGCGGACAAGACCCAGATCGATGTCAAGGAGATTTGCCGCGACAAGTTCATGAATTGGGACGAATTGCGCCAATTGGCGGCCGATCCGCTGGTGACGATAGGCGCCCACAGCATCAATCATTTCGCTCTAGCCCAACTGGAGGAGCAGGAAGCGCGCCAGGAAATGGCCCGCAGCGCCGAAATCATCGGCGACAAGCTTGGCCGCTATCCCCGGCATTTCGCCTATCCCTATGGCGATCCCGCCTCGGCCGGCGCCCGCGAGTTCCGCCTTGCCGCCGATCTGGGCTTCGCCTCCGCCTTGACCACCCGCAAGGGGGTTCTCTTTACCGAGCATGCCGGCCATATGACGGCACTGCCCCGGGTGTCCCTCAATGGGTCCTATCAGTCGCGGCGATATATCGACCTCTATCTGACCGGTGCGCCCTTCATGCTGTGGAACCGCTTCCGCCGCCTCAACGTAGCCTGACAGGCAGGCAACGAGGCGGAAAAACAACAAAACCAACCAGATAGAAAAGTTTCCGGACTCAATTTTTGAGCCGCTGTCCGCCGTCCCGCTCTCTGGCGGCCGGCCTTGAGCGCTAGTCGGGTTTCTGCATCCAGCGGATGAAGAGCGCCGCCGGGAAGATCCACAGGAAGCCGGCCGCGATGTAATAGGCGGTCTGCAACAGGCGCGCGCTGCCATCCAGCATCACCGCGCCCAAGAGGCCGGCGCCCAGCGCATAGGCGGCGACGAAGACCAGCAAGCCGATCGATCCAACGAGTTTGCGGATCCGGGCGGGCATGGGCGGCAACCTTCTTTCCGGAAATTGGGGCGGCGATCGCGGCGCATCATAGCGCCTGGCGCGCGTCCGCCAAGGCCCGTGCGGCGCGCCGTGCGCGAAGCTGCCCGAATGTGCCGAGCGGACTTGCCCGCGGGCCGTGGCGGCGATATGACAGGCCCGCAATCAGCCAGGAGAGAGTAATGTCAGCACTCACCGCCACCGCAGGCCATGCGCCGCTTCGCGAGCCGGTCTCGCTTGCCATCCGGACCTGGCTCTACTTTCTTGCCGCGCTGGTGGTGGCCATGATCCTGGTCGGCGGCGCGACGCGCCTTACCGATTCCGGCCTTTCGATTACCGAATGGAAGCCGATCACCGGCGCCATTCCGCCGCTTGGCGAAGCCCAATGGCTGGCCGAATTCGAGAAATACAAGCAGATTCCTGAATATCACCTCATAAACAAGGGCATGAGCCTGGCCGAATTCAAGCTCATCTTCTGGTGGGAGTGGGGGCATCGCCTGCTCGGGCGGCTGATCGGCATCGCCTTTTTCATACCCTTTGTATTTTTCTGGATCCGCAAGCAGATTCCGGCCTGGCTGATGCCGCGTCTGATCGTCATCTTCGTCCTCGGCGGCCTTCAGGGCGCGCTGGGCTGGTTCATGGTCATGAGCGGACTGGTGGAACGTGTCGACGTCAGCCAGTACCGCCTTGCCGCCCATCTCGGCGCCGCCTTTGTCATTCTCGGCTTCATCCTGTGGACAGCCTACAGGTGCAGCGGGCTGCGCCCGGCCCAGGACGCGGCCGTCGGCCGCCGCGGCGCCATGATTCTCGGCACGGCCATATTCGTTCAGATTCTGCTCGGCGCCCTTGTCGCCGGGCTGGATGCCGGAATGACCTACAATACCTGGCCGCTGATGGACGGCCGGCTTGTGCCCGGCGAAATGTTCATGTCGTCGCCCTGGTACATCAATCTGTTCGAGAATGTGCGCACGGTGCAGTTTGACCACCGCGTCATTGCCTATCTGGTGCTCGGCATGGCCGTTGTCCATACGGCCCGCCTGGCCGCAGCCGGGGCAGCCCAGGCCCGCGCCGCGGTCATCATTGCCGGGCTGCTCTTTGCCCAGGCAGCACTCGGCATCTGGACATTGCTGGCAGTGGTGCCGTTGGAACTCGGCCTCGCTCACCAGTTTGGCGCCGTCGTGGCGTTTGCCGCCGTTCTGGCCCATCTGGCAACCCTGACCGGCACTGAACAGGCCCAGGGCACAAGCTAGGCCGCGCCCGCCGGCGGCCAATTGATCCGGCAAATCCGGCCGCCCTGGCCTTTTCCCCTTAAGTTTAACGCCTGTACAAGTGGTCCGCTATACCGTCATACGGTATGACGGGAACCGCAAGGCGGTGTGCCCATTATTGAGGCAAGTTCAAGCGTTTATCCTGTATCCAGGCCGGGTTTGTTCATGGATTGTTAACCTGATCCGGCGTCTTATGTGAAGTATATTAGGAAGTACAAAATTTCTATATTTTCTTGGGTTTATCAGGATAGTCTAATAAATGACCGGCTCCAATTTCGGCGATCATAGTGCGCGACTGAGATTCGCGGAGATCGACGGGCAAACCATCAAGACCCTCGCCGCGGTCTGGAAGAAGATCGAACCCTCCGCTCCGGCGATAGTCGACGAATTCTACGATGACACCGTATCCATCGCCCATCTGAAACCCCTGATCGGCAATCGCCTCGGATATCTCAAGACCAGCCAGCTTGAGCATTGGAAGCGTCTGTTTACCGGCGGCTTCAACGAGGACTATGCCGCCGGCGTTCGCCGCGTCGGGCGGATCCACAATCAGATCGAACTGCCGCTGGACTGGTATGTCGCCGGCTATCAGCGGGTGCTGTCGCGTTTTGTCGATGTGATCCTGAAGAGCCACCGCTTCCTGTCGGCGCAGGCCCGCGCCGAGGTGCGGGCGATCAATTCGGCGATGTTCTTCGACATGGAACTGGGCCTCGGTGCCTATATGGAAGCCCGGGTCGAAGGTGAAAAAGCGCGCGCCGAGCGCATGGCGGCGGCGGTAAGCGAATTCGACCAGATGGCCCGCGAGAGCGTTCAGGCCGTCAGCAACGCCATCGATCATCTGAACGAAAAGGCGGCGAGCCTTCAGGCCAATTCACAGGAGTCGGCCTCGATCTCGACTCAGGTTTCCGGCTATGCGGAAACCACCGCCCACAATGTCCAGGCCAGCGCGGCGGCGACCGAGGAATTGATTTCGTCAATCCATGATATCGGCGGCCAGGCTACCCACTCGGCCGATATCGCGCGCAAGGCGCGCCAGGATGCCGAGCGCACCAACAAGTCGGTGCAGGGGCTTGCCGATGCCGCCCACAAGATCGGGTCGATCATCGAGATCATCAACGATATCGCCGGCCAGACCAATCTGCTGGCGCTGAATGCGACCATCGAGGCGGCGCGCGCCGGCGAGGCCGGCAAGGGCTTTGCCGTGGTCGCCAGCGAGGTCAAGAACCTGGCCAGCCAGACCGCCCGCGCGACCGAGGAGATATCCGCGCAGATATCGACGGTTCAGGAGGCCACCGACCGCTCGGCGACCGACATCATGGAAATATCGAAGGTCATTGCCGGATTGGCGGAGATCGCCGAATCGATCGCGGACGCTGTTGGCAAGCAAGGCGAGGCAACGCAGGATATCTCCCACCATATGCAGTCGGCGGCGGTGAGCACTTCGGAAGTCGCGCAGAATATCGCCAAGGTTCTGGAGCGCGCCCATGAAGGCGGCAAGTCATCGACGGAAATGGTGTCCGCGACCCGCGAGGCCCGTCATCAGACCCAGGCGATGCAAGACAGAATCGGCGAATTTCTGGCCCATTTCAATGCCGCCTGACGGCACGCCGGAGCCGCGCCGGCAGGGCGCTGCCTGAAAAAGAGGCGGCCCGCGAATGACAAATTCGCGGGCCGCCGCCGTGTTGAGCTTGGCCGCTCTGGCCTTTAGCCGCTCTGGCCTCTAGCCGTTCAGGCCCTGTTCCAGATCGGCGATGATGTCTTCCTTGGCTTCGATGCCGACCGAAAGACGCACCACTTCCGGCCCGGCTCCTGCCGCCACCTTCTGCGCGTCCGAAAGCTGGCGGTGGGTTGTCGATGCCGGGTGGATGATCAGGCTCCGTGTGTCGCCGATATTGGCGAGGTGGGAGAACACCTTGACGTCCGAAACCAGCTTCACCCCGGCGTCATAGCCGTTCTTGAGACCGAAGGTCAGCACCGCGCCGGCGCCCTTGGGGCAATACTTCTTGGCCAGCTTGTGGTGGCGGTCGCCGGGAAGGCCGGCATAGCTGACCCAGTCGACCTTGGGGTGGTTGGACAGGTATTCGGCCACCGCCAGCGTGTTGTCGCAGTGGCGCTGCATGCGCAGCCCCAGCGTTTCGATGCCATTGATGACCAGGAATGCGTTGAAGGGCGACAGGGCGGGGCCGAAATCGCGCAATCCCACCACTCGGCAGGCAATGGCAAAGGCAAAATTGCCGAACGTCTCATGCAGCACCATGCCGCCATAGGAGGCGAGAGGTTCGCTCAAGGTCGGATAGCGCCCCTCGCGCGACCAGTTGAAGGTGCCGCCATCGACGATGACGCCGGCGATGGAATTGCCATGGCCGCCGAGGAACTTGGTCGCCGAGTGGACGACGATGTCGGCGCCATGTTCGAAGGGCCGGCACAGATAGGGCGTCGCCAGCGTATTGTCGACGATCAGCGGCACGCCGGCCCGCTTGGCGATCTTGGCGATAGCTTCGATATCGGTGATGCGCCCGCCCGGATTGGCAATCGATTCAATGAAAATCGCCTTGGTCTTGGGCGTGATGGCGGCCTCGAAGGTCGACAGGTCCTCGATATCCGCCCACACCACGTTCCAGCCGCAGGTCTTGAAGGAATGCCCGAACTGGTTGATCGAGCCGCCATAGAGCTGGCGCGCGGCAACGAATTCGTCGCCGGGGCGCATGATGGTGTGAAAGACCAGAAGCTGTGCCGCGTGGCCCGAAGCCACCGCCAGCGCCGCCGTGCCTCCTTCCAGCGCCGCCACGCGTTCTTCCAGCACGGCGCAGGTCGGATTGCCGATGCGGGTATAGATGTTGCCGAAGGCCTGGAGGCCGAACAGCGCCGAGGCGTGGTCGACATCGTCGAAGACGAAGGACGTGGTCTGATAGATCGGCGTTGCCCTGGCGCCCGTGGTCGGGTCCGGCTGGGCGCCGGCATGAATGGCCAGGGTGTCGAATGCAGGTGCGCGTGTATCGCTCATTGGTAAAAGGTCCTCCCGTGTTGGTGTGGCGGCGAACATGACCGGTCGCCGCTCATGGCTCTTGCGGCTCGTCAAACTTGTCCGCAGGTTTGATGTCGTGGAAATTCCTCAGCCGGCGGGATCGGGGATATCCCGCTCAAGTATCAGTTGCTGGACGCCGCTGTCCCCCCGTGCGGCGCGATTTGCCGATATATGATGGCTGGCGACGCCGGCCCAGCCGGTTTCGGACGACAGTCGCGCATATTCTATCTTTGGGCAACGATCCATGACTACCTCGAGGCCGCCGTCGCGGGCCAATCGCGCCGCTTCCTCGTTGACCACTCCAAGCTGCATCCAGATGACGCGCGGGCGCGGATTCATCTCCAGGGCATCGCGTACAAGGCCGGGCGCCGCCTCCGCGGCACGGAAGATATCGATCATGTCCACCGCCTCGCCGATCTCTCCCAGGCTGGCGACGACCGGCGCTCCCAGCAGCGTATGACCGGCAAGGCCGGGATTGACGGCAATCACGCGGTAGCCCTTGTCGAGCAGGAATTTCATCACCCGGTGGCTGGGGCGCTCAGGGTTTGCGCTGGCGCCGACCAGGGCGATGCAGCGCACCGATTCCAGGATACCGGCGATGAATTCATCGGAATAGTCGGGCGGGGAGGGGTCTGGCTTGTTCAATTGCGTTGTCCCTGGATCCGGTGCGCTGGCAACCGGCTAATTGGTCGTTCCGGCATCGTTGGGCCCAAAGGTGTCATTTCGCCTCGTCTGGCTGTTTGATCGCGGTTTCGATCTGCTCGCCATATTTGCGGACCAGCGCGACATTGTCGGGGTGCGGGCGCAAGGCGGCCACCATTCCGCGCTGGGCTTCGATCTGGGCGATCAGCGCCGCCTTTTGTTGTTCTCCCAATTGCTGGTTTTGCTGGATCTTGACGATCGCCTTGTCCATCTGGCTTGCCGGATCCTTGCCATCGTCCTTCCATTGATGGGCGAACATGATGGAGGTGGCGACCTGCACCCAGTCGTTGAAATCGGCAAAGCCGTATTCCGCCAGCAGCGCGTTCATTTCCCGCATCGCGCTTTCGTTTGTCGCCATGGCGGCGAAAGCGGAAGCTGGGTTTCCGGACTCGCGCCGCGCATCGGCCCGGGCATTGTATTTGTCGCCCAGGGCCCGCAGGCGCGGGAAGGATTCGACAAACCCGACCACTTTGTCTTCGCTGAGCATGATCTGGGCCAGGCCGCCCTGGCCCGGCGCCATACCGGGTGTCATGCCCTGGCCCGGCGCCATGCCTTGGGCCATCGCCGGAGTGGCGGCAAGACAAGCGATCAGCCCGATGGCCGCCAATATCCGGCCCGGCAGACGCGAAAAGCGAAGTCCTCGGTTCATGGGTCCCTCCGATTGCAATGGCGCTCGCAGCACCGGTAATGCACCGGGCCATATTTTCAATCAAATTGTGTGGCCAATTCGAGGCTATGGTGGAATTTCCGCGCCAGTTCGAGGTGGGCTGGCGGCACGCGGCTTTCGCCGTCCTCGCCGGCGCGGGCGTTCAATTCCGCTTCAAGCCGGGCCATCAATTCGCCGCGCCGGCCCGGCGGTTCGCGGTCGATACCGCGCAGGCTCGCTACGACACCGATCAGCTGCTGGCGCCAATGTTGTCCGCGCGCCTCGGCCTCGATCTCGTAATAGGCCTCAAGCAGCGCTTTCCCGACCGCCAGCCACTGGCCGATATCGACAAACCCGAGCCTGGCGAGCAACCGGGGCAGTTCGCCTTCGCCGGCAAGCTGGTCCGGGGACAGAAGGGCATAGGGCGTCAGGGGATCGTCTTTATTGGTTTCGACCAGCATGGAACGGCTGGCGATGTCGCGGCCCAGCCGCCGCATCGGACCTATCGAGGCGATAAACCGTACCGCCATATCCTCGTTCAGCGGTGTCTCGGCAGCGGTCCGGGCGCCGGCGGGGCCGGCCGCCCCGCCTGGCTCGCCTGCGGTCCCTGCCCTTGCGCCGCCCGCCAAGGGCGCGGCCAAAAGCAGCATCACACCTGCCGCCGCGGCAATCGATGCCGCCCGCCCCGGCAGTCCGATTCCGGCAAAGGTCAAAACACGCATCCTGCGCTCCCGCTGTTCCGCAGCTCAGACACAATCCGCCTCGAACACGGCACCAAGTGTTCCTATTTTAAGTGTTCCTATTTTTCGCCTTCCCGTCAAAGCGAGAGCGCAAAGATGGTTCACGAATGCCGCCGCGCAGGAGCAAATCCGCACGCCAACGCCCTTTCGCCCGCCGGCCGGCAGGGCGGGGCATCCGGTCCCGGCGCCCCAGTGCCCGGTGTAAGGTAATATAATACCGTATCAATAGACGGTTGTTTTCTATCGTATTTTTTCAAAGCTCCCGGGAAATCGCTTGACGAGCTTTCTCTGCCGGGCTATCGAACCGCCGACGGGGCGAGCGGCGCGACGCGGGACGCCCTTTTCAGCTCAAAAACCCTGGGAGCTTAGGGAATGAAGACCTATTCGGCAAAGCCCGCCGAGGTCGAGAAGAAGTGGGTGCTGATCGACGCCGAGAATCTCGTCGTCGGCCGGCTGGCATCGCTGATCGCGATGCGGCTGCGCGGCAAGCACCTGCCTGGCTACACCCCGCATGTCGATTGCGGCGACAACATCGTCGTCGTCAATGCGGAGAAGGTGGCCCTCACCGGCAACAAGCGGCAAGACAAGACGTTTTACTGGCACACCGGCCATCCGGGCGGCATCAAGGAGCGCAAGGCGCACCAGATTCTGGACGGGCGTCACCCCGAGCGGGTGCTGATCAAGGCCGTTCAGCGCATGCTGCCCGACGGGCCGCTGGCGCGCCGCCAGCTCTCCAACCTCAAGGTCTATGCGGGCGGCGAGCATCCGCACGAGGCCCAGAAGCCTGAGGCGCTTGACGTTTCGGCTCTCAATCCGAAGAACCGGAGGCAGTAATGGCCGATCAGGAGATTCAGTCGCTGGAGCAGCTCGGCGAAGCCATGGGAACCGGCGAAGCCGGCCAGGA
>JAGRLG010000031.1 GCA_020441905.1 Rhodobiaceae bacterium
CATGCGGTCGTTTCCAGCACCGCCATTCAGATTTCCGCCGGCAGGCGTTTCATCTACCGGCGTCTCGTCAGCCGGTGCGGGCTCCTCAGCCAGGCCCCGCGCCTGAGCCGTCTCTTCGTCAATGGAATCCTGCCCATCGCCGGTTTCGCCGGTAGGCCGCGCGCCGCCATTCAAGCCAGGGACGTCCGCGCCCTGCGCCGCCGGGGCTGCCGGGGCCGCCGCGCTCCCGGACGAAGACTGGTCCGGCTCGCTCTCCGGTCCACTTGCCTGGCGGCCATTGGCGTTGGCCCGTGCCTGGCCCTGGCCCGCATTGGCGCCGTTGTCCTGTGCGTTCTCGCTCTGGCCATGCTCGGCGCGGCTGGATGCGCCGCGGGACTGGCCGTCCTGCGCATTTTCCTGCCCTCTGCCGTCTTGTTTCGCGGAATCGCTCTTTTCTTCCTGCGGATTTGGCCGCAACTCGGCGCCCTGGTCGGCGGCGGGGCTGGCGAATGACTGCGTGGCGCCCGCCGCGCTGTCGTCCGTTACATCCTGAGAACCAAGATGAATATTGGCCAGGCCGGCCTTGGAACTGGCCGCATCGCTGGTGCCGGGGGAATAGTCCTGGGCGTTCTCGACAGACCGGCGCTCAAGGTTTGCGGCGTCGGTTATCGCGGATGCCGCGCGGTCTTCGCCTGAATGGCTATTTTGCCGCGGCGCGGATTCTTCACGCACGAGTCCGGAATTCAGCCCGGAATTCGGATTGCCAAAATTGCTGTCAGACATGATCGCCGCCCACTCTTTTCCAACATGAACGCGGAACATTAGGCGCCAACGAATAAAAAACACCCTGTTGGAAAAGGTACAATTTTACTCAATGCCGTCGGACGCCCGGCCAATTGCCGCGAGGCTTAAGGAATTCACAACGCATTGCCGATAATTTGGCGGCTTCTAGTTGCAATTTGTTCGGGATCAGTGGCTTTGCGTACCCAGAACACACTTCGCGGCGGCAAGGGCCTGCTGCCCGACATATCGATCGCGAGGTCCGGCGGCCTGCCGCCGGTGCGCGGCCCGCGCCTGCCGCACTCGGTTCTTCTGGCCACCCTTGTCCTCAATACCCTCGGTCTTGCGCTGCCGCTGTCGATTTTGCAGATCTACGACCGCGTGCTGCCCAACCAGGCGACGGCGACACTGGCCTTCATTGTCATCGGCCTCACCCTGGTGGTCATTCTCGATGCGGCGATGAAGATGGCGCGGGCCAGGATCATCAACTGGACCGGCAGCGCTTTTTCGCAGAACGCAGCCATGGAAGCCTTCCGCCGCATGATCAAGGCGCCGCCGTCGAAAATTGAGGGCGATCCGGTCAGCGTTCATATGAACCGGCTGAACTCGCTGTCGGCGATTGGCGATTTCTATGCCGGGCCGACCCGGCTTCTGATCATCGACGTGCCGATGGCGGGCGTCTATCTCGCCATCATGTATCTGATCGGCGGCGCCATCGTGCTGGTTCCGGTCACCCTGCTGGCGGTGTTCGCCGTCATCGCCGGTTTCCGCAACCGGTTTCTTCGCCAGGTCATCGCCCAGCGCACCGACCATGAAAACCGTAAATACGACTTCGTCATCGAGGTTTTGAGCGGCATCCACACCGTCAAGGCCCTGGCTCTCGAGGCGCTGATGCTGCGCCGCTTCGAGCGCCTTCAGCGCCAGGTCGGCATTTTCAGCCACAAGTCGATCATGGTCGGCAACGAGGCGCAAAGCACCGCCGCGCTCTATTCCAGCCTCTCCACCATCTGCGTCGTTACCGTCGGCGCCATGATGGCCATTGCCGGCGAGGTTTCCGTCGGCGTCGTCGCCGCCTGCACCCTGCTGTCCGGGCAGTTGATTCAACCTCTCATGCGCGGCATCAGCGCCTGGGCCGAACTGCAGAATGTGCGCTGCAAGCACGATGATGCGGCGGCGCTGTTCGATCTCGCGCTCACCGTGCCCGCCGGCGAAGCGATTGAGGGCCTCAAGGGCAATCTGACCCTCGACAATGTTACCCTGCGCCAGGAAGGCGCCGAAAAACCGCTGATCGAGAATCTCTCCCATGCCTTCACGCCGGGGACGATAACCGGCTGTCTGTGTTCGGAGGGTCCCGAACGCATGGCGCTGATCGAGCTGCTTTGCGGCTACCGGGTGGCGGAGAAAGGGCAGGTTCTGGTCGATGGCCACGATCTTGGCGGCGACGAACAGGGCGCAATCCGGCGTTCGATTGCCTTTGTCGACCAGACCCCGGTCATTTTCCGCGGCTCCATTCTCGACAATATCACCATGTTCGGGCAGCGCTCGGATGGCCACATGGCGCGCCGCATTGCCGGCATGGTGGGTCTGGAACAGGCGGTCCACCTTTTCCCCGACGGCTATGATACCGCCCTTGGCGAAGGTGTCGGCGACGACATCCCGGTTTCTACCGCCCAGTGGATCTCCATCACCCGGGCGATTGCCACCGGTCCCAAGATCCTCATCCTCGACGATGCCACCGATACGCTGGATCCGGCTTCAAAGGCTGGCGTTGAGGCGGCATTGCAGAAACTGAAAAATACGATGACGATCATCGTCATCTCCGACAAGCCGCAGGTGCTGGACATCGCCGACGCCCGCCTGCGCCTGAGCGCCGGCGGGTTTGAAGAGATCGCCGCGGGCGCCGAAGTCCCGGCCGCGGCCGGCCGTGAATTGGCGGCCGGCCAGGCGGTGTCGGGGCCGGCCCATCACTTGGGCGCGGCGGCGCGGCCGGTCAATCCGGTCCATGCCCAGCTCGACATGCTCGAAGCCAGCCTCAGTGCCGCCGCCGAACAGGGCCAGGCCGGCGCCAGCCACCCGGCCCAGGCCTGTCTCGATCCCTTGTTGATGGCCCTTGGCTGGCACGGCGTCGAGCGCCACCTGTTTGAAGCGCTGCCTCATTTCGATCCCATTGCCACCATCGACGATCTGCGTGCCGTGCTGGTGCGCCTCAATTACCGCACCGAGCCAATACAGGGGCGCATCCGCGACATCCAGCCCGATGCCTTTCCCTGCCTGTTCGAAGCCGCCGGCAAGCTCTATGTGCTGCTCGGCTTCGAAGAGGACGGCGTGCTGACCGCCTTCGAGGGCGAATCGCAGCAATTCATGGATATCGAGGACCTGGGGCTGGCCGGCACGGCCTATATCCTCACCCCGATCGACTCCAAGGCCGAGCGCGAGGTGTTCCAGAAGGGCAACTGGCTGTCGGTAGTGGCGGGGCGTTTCAAGCGTCTTCTCATGCTCATGCTTGGTCTTGGCGGCATCACCAACCTGTTTGCGCTTGCCCTGCCGATCTACGTCATGACCGTCTATGACAAGGCGATCGGCGCCAAGGCTCCCGACGTTCTGGTGTCGCTCACCATCGGCATCGTCATCATCGTCGCGGTCGACATGGTGCTGCGCCATATCCGCGCCCGTTCCCAGGCTTATTTCGGCGCCCGTCTCGATACCCTGGTCGGCAACCACGCCTTTTCGCAGCTCCTCTATATGCCGGTGGCTATGACCGAATCGGCCTCCATAGGCGGCCAGTTCACTCGGCTGCGGCAGTTCGAGAGCGTACGCGAAACCTTCACCGGTCCGCTTGCCAGCGCCCTGATCGACATCCCCTTCACCCTCGTCTTCATCGCCGCCATTGCCATGATCGGCGGCAATCTGGCCTGGGTTCCGGCCATCCTCGTTGCCGTCTATGCCCTTGTCGGCTTGGTCGTGGTGCCGCGAATCCGCGCCCATGTCTCCCATGCCGGCGAGGCCAAGTCGAAGCTGCAAAACCTGGTCATGGAAATGCTGTCGCGCCAGCGCACGATCCGCAACGTGTCGGCCGAGCAGGTCTGGATTGACCGCTTCCGCACCCTGTCAGCGGATTTCAACCTCAAGAACCTTGAAACGCGGGCGCTCAATTTCAACACCCAGACCATGTCCCAGACCATGATGCTGGTGGCCGGCACGGCGACCCTCGGATTTGGCACCCTGCGCGCCCTGGAGGGCAGTCTCAGCGCTGGCGCCCTGATTGGCGTCATGGCCCTGACCTGGCGTGTGCTCAACCCGCTCAACCAGGCTTTCGTCAGCCTGACGCGGCTGGGCCAGACCCTGCAGAGCATTGAGCAGATCAACAAGCTGATGCGCCTGCCGGTGGAGCGCATTCCCAACGAGCTGCCCTCGGCCTATCGCAGCTTCAAGGGCGCCATCACCGCCTCGCGCCTCATCTTCCGCTATCCTGCGCGCCAGGAGCCGGTATTGCGCGGCCTGCAATTTGCCGTCAAGCCCGGCGAACTGGTGGCGATCTCCGGTGCCAGCGGTGCCGGCAAGTCGACGCTGCTGAAAATGATTCTGGGGCTCTATTCTCCCCAAAGCGGCGCCGTCCTGGCCGATGGACTGGATGTGCGCCAGCTCAATGCCGGCGAATGGCGCCATGCCATCAGCTACGCCCCCGAGCATCTCCAGCTCTTCTATGGCAGCGTGGCGCAGAATCTCAAGCTCGCCAATCCAACGGCCACCGAGGTCGATATCACCCAGGCCGCCGAAGAGATGGGCGTTCTCGACGAGGAATTTGCCATCTATCTGCCGGAGGGCGTCGAGACGCGCCTGACCGGCAAGCGGCTGCGCGCCATGCCCGATGAGCTCAAGCAGCGCATCCTGCTGGCCCGCACTTTCGTCAAGCCGGCGCCGATCTACCTGCTGGATTCCCCGGCCAACAACCTTGGCGACGCCGGCGAAAGGCTGCTCATGGGCAAGATCGCCAGATTGCGCGGCAAGTCGACGGTCATCGTCGTCACCCACCGGCGCGAATTGATGAACATGGCCGACCGCCTGATCTATCTCGAGCGCGGACAGGTCGCACTGGATGGGCCGCCGGAAAAGGTTCTGGCCCGGCTTGCCGCTGCCGCCTGACAGGCGGGAGCGGAGCATATTGCAATTGACGGCCCTTCGATGGGCGCATGGTTAGCGATTAGGCGGGAACGCAAAGATGTTCGAATTTCTGCGCAAATTGAGATCAGGCGGCAAGTCTCTCGAGCAGTCGGTCGGCCGGCCTCTCGAACTTGAGAACGGACAGGCGCCCGGCCTTTTGTCGGCAACCCTGTTCGCGGTCAGTTTTGCCGTCGTCGCCGCCATCGTCTGGGCTTCCATCGCCGAGGTTCACGAGGTTGCGGCGGCCCGCGGCGAGATCGTCCCGTTGGGCCAGATCAAGGAGGTGCAGCACCTGGAGGGCGGAATTGTCGACCAGGTTCTGGTCAGCGCCGGCGACCGCGTCGAAGCCGGGGCGCCCATTCTCAAGCTGCGCCCCGAAGCGGTGACATCCGATCTTGGCCGTCTGCAGGACCGCCTTGCCTGGCTGGAACTTGAGGATATGCGCCTGGAGGCCGAGCTTTCCGGAGCTCCGCTCGATTTCGGCGCCCGCGAAAACGGCTATGTCCAGGCCGTTATGCAGCAGAAAGCCACTTATGCCGCCAATATCGCCGAGCGCGGCAAGGTGCTTGATTCCCTCGACGCGCGCGTTGCCAGCAGGCAGTCCGCAATCGACACCCTGAGCACCGAAATCACGCTCCTTGAGCGGCAGCTGAAAACGCAGCGCGAACTCTACAGCATGGACGCGACCCTGATGACCAAGGGTCTGACCACCCGCAGCCGCTATCTGGAGGCCAAGGCGGCGCTGCAGCGCGTCGAAACGGCGCTGGCGGCGGCGATGACCCGCCTTGCCCAGGCGGTCGATGGCCGCGCCGAGGCTCAGGCCGACCGCGCCCAGGCCAGCGCCGAATACACCCGCCGCAATACCGACCGGCGCGCGCAAATCGCCGAGGAGCGCCTCGAACTAGCCCGCCAGATCACCAAATACTCAGATCGTTTTGACCGTCTTTATGTGCGCGCGCCCGTGGCCGGCATGGTCAAGGATGTCGTCCCCCGCAGCGCCGGCGCCGTCATCCAGCCCGGACAAGTGGTGGCGGAAATCGTCCCCGAAGGACAGGAACTGGTGGCCGAGGTCAAGGTGCGGCCGCGCGACATCGGCCATATCAAGGTTGGCGACCCCGCCGATATCGTCATCACCACCTATGACGCCAACACCTATGGCAAATTGCCGGGCAAGGTGGCCTCGATCTCGGCGTCGAGCTTTCCCGGCGGCGAGGGCGAACCTTATTTCAAGGCCGTGGTGGAGCTGGTTTCCGATGCCACCGGCACGGCGGCGAACTATCCGCCCCTTCTTCCCGGGATGCTGGTAGATGCCGGCATTGTCACCGGGTCGAAGTCGATCACGCGCTATCTGCTCAAGCCGATCTACCGCTCCTTCGACAAGGCATTCTCCGAGCGCTAGGGGCGGCGGTCCGGCCGGCGGGGGCCCGGGTCAGGCGCGGACCATGACCCGCATCGAGCCGATCTGCTCGATCCTGGCGTCGATCCTGTCGCCAGGATCGACCTGCCCGACCCCGGCCGGGGTTCCGGTGTAAAACACATCGCCCGGATAGAGCGTGTAGACGCTCGACGCCCAGGAAATCAGCCTGGCCACCCCCAGCACCAGTTCGCGCGTATTCGTTGTCTGGCGCGTCTCGCCATTGACGGACAGCTCCATGTCGAGGTCGTCGGGGTCGGCGATCTCGTCCGCCGTCACCAGATAGGGGCCAAGCACCGAATAGCTGTCGGCGGATTTGCGGAAAGAACGGTCCTCGGGTCCTCGTACCGTCATGTCGAGGCCGATGGCGTAGCCGGCGACATAAGACAGCGCTTGCCTCTCGCCGATATCCTTGCCGGTCCTGCCGATAATCACGGCCAGTTCCAATTCATGATCGTTGCGCCGGCCCTCGAACGCGATGCGCACCCCCTGGCCCGGCCCGACCAGCGAGCTGTTGGCTTTCAGGAACAGCCCGGCCCTCGTGATCGACGTGACCTCGTGGCCATAGGCGATGTCCTTGCCTTTGACGTCATGGTCGATATGGGACTGGTAGTTGATCGGCGCCGCGATGATCTTGTTGGGATTGGCCACCGGGCTGAGCAGCGTCACGTCCTCGATACTATGCCTTTCGCCGCGCCGCGCTTCTTGCAGCAACGCCGGTTTCAGGATCTCGAGATTTGCGATCAGCAGATCGCCGGGCGGAAAGGGGTAGCTGACCGGGGGCAGGGCGGCCAGCGCCGCGGTAACGTCGCAGACCTCCCCGCCGGTCACCAGCCCGACGCGGTTCTGCCCGAAACGGCATAATTTCATATTGCCTCCACTTGCGTTGCCGGCTTTCCAGGCTGGCGCTGAGAGTGGCACGGCTTGCGGCGCAAAAAAAGCGTCCCGCCCGGACATCCGGGCAGGACGGAAAATAGTCTCAACGCCTTGAATGCCTTCAGCGCGCCAGGAATTCCTCCAGTGCCGCCGCCACGGCGCGCATCTCGTCTTCGGTGCCGATGGTGATCCTGAGCGCGTCCTTGAGGCCGGAGGGATCCTGGCGGCGCACGATGATGCCCTTCGAGCGCAGGAAGTCATCGGCCTCGTGGGCACTCTTGCCGCCGTTTCCGGCAAATCGCGCCAGCACGAAATTGCCCTCGCTCGGCGGCACCTGAAGGCCCAGCGCCCTCAGTTTTTCGCTAAGCCAGGCGCGCCATTTCGCCGTGTGGTCCCTGGTGCGGGTCACATGGTCGGCATCCGACAGCGCCGCGATGCCGGCATTGATCGCGGCCTCGTTGACATTGAAGGGCGTGCGCAGCCGGTTCATGGCGTCGATGATCGGTTCCGAGCCATAGGCCCAGCCCAGCCGGAGCGCCGACAGCGCATACATCTTGGAGAAGGTGCGCGTCATCACCACGTTCTGCGCGCGCTCGACCAGCTCGATACCGGGAGAGTAGTCGTCGCGCGCGACATATTCGGCATAGGCGCCGTCGAGCACCAATACGACATTTCCGGGCAGCCCCTTGTGCAGCCGCTCGATCTCGCTTTTCGGCAGATAGGTGCCGGTCGGATTGTTGGGATTGGCGATCAGCACCACGCGCGTGCGCGGGCTGAGCCTGGCCAGCAGGGCATCGACGTCCGCGGTCAGGTCCTTTTCCGGCGCCGCCACCGGGGTGGCGCCGGCGCCGCGCGCCGCGATCGGGTACCACAGGAAGCCGTGGGCGGAGTAAAGCACCTCGTCGCCCGCTCCGGAAAAGGCGGAAATGATCAGCGAGATCAGCTGGTCGGAGCCGCCGCCGCACACGATGCGCGACGCGTCGAGGCCGAATTGCCGCGCGATCGCCTCGCGCAGGCGCGCCGCGCCGCCATCGGGATAGCGGTGCAGATGCGATGCGATGTCGCCAAGCGCCGCCATCGCCTTGGGGCTGGGCCCCAGCGCCCCTTCATTGGAGGCCAGCTTGATCACCTTGTCGAAGCCGGGCAAGGTTCCCTCGCCGCCCTTATAGGGCATGATGTCCAGAATGCTGGCCCGCGGTTTTGGCGCGCTCATGGCCCTGGCTCTCCCTTGTTTGCCTTTGCGCCGGGCGCATGACGACCCCTGGCAGGCGGCTCATGCCGCCCGCCGGCGCTACCGGCTCGTTGCGGATCTGATGCAGGATCCGGCCCCGCCGCGACAGGCGGGGCCGGACTGGTTCGTTTGGCTTGGCCCCCGCGCCCTATTCGGCGGCGACCGCCGGCAGTTCGGACAGGGCCCGGTCCATTTCGGCCGGGTCGAACTCCTTGTCCACCATCTTGCCCGAGAAGAACTCGGTATAGGCCGCCATGTCGAAATGGCCGTGGCCGGACAGGTTGAACAGGATGACCCGGCTCTTGCCCTCCGCCTTGGCCTGAAGCGCTTCTTCCATGGCGTGCTTGATGGCGTGGCTCGATTCGGGTGCCGGCACGATGCCCTCGCAGCGCGCGAAGCTGACCGCCGCCTCGAAGCATTCGGTCTGCTTGTAGGCCACCGCATCGAACAGGCCAAGTTCCTTGGCATGGCTGACCAGCGGCGCCATGCCGTGATAGCGCAGGCCGCCGGCATGCACCGGCGGCGGCACGAAGGAATTGCCCAGCGTGTGCATCTTGACCAGCGGGGTCAGATGGCCGGTGTCGCCGAAGTCGTAGGTGTAGCGGCCCTTGGTCAGGGTCGGGCAGGAGGCCGGCTCGACCGCGACCACCCTCATGTCGTCGCCACCGCGCAGCTTCCGGCCGATGAAGGGGAAGGCGAGGCCGGCGAAGTTGGAACCGCCGCCGGCGCAGCCGATGACGACGTCGGGCTTCTCGCCCGCCATCTCCATCTGCTTGATCGCTTCCTGGCCGATCACAGTCTGGTGCAGCAGCACGTGGTTGAGCACGCTGCCCAGGGCGTATTTGGTGTCGTCATTGGTCGCCGCGACTTCCACCGCTTCCGAAATGGCGATGCCGAGGCTGCCGGTGGAATCGGGATGAGCGGCGAGAATGGCGCGGCCGGAATTGGTCTCGGTGCTCGGGCTGGCGACGCAGCGCGCGCCATAGGTTTCCATCAGCGCCCGCCGATAGGGCTTCTGCTCATAGGACACCTTGACCATGTAGACATCGACCTGGATGTCGAACAGCGAACCAGCAAAGGCCAGCGAGGAGCCCCACTGCCCGGCGCCGGTCTCGGTGCTCAGTTTGTTGATGCCTTCCTGCTTGTTGTAGAAGGCCTGGGCCACCGAGGTGTTGGGCTTGTGGCTGCCGGCCGGGCTCACGCCCTCATATTTGAAATAGATCTTGGCCGGGGTGCCCAGCGCTTTCTCCCAGCGCCGCGCCCGCACCAGCGGCGAGGGCCGCCACAATTTGTAGATTTCGCGCACCGGTTCCGGGATCTCGATCTCGCGCTCGGCCGAAACCTCCTGCATGATCAGGGCCATCGGGAACAGCGGCGCCAGATCGTCGGGCCCCACCGGCTGGCCGGTGCCCGGATGCAGCGGCGGCGGCGGCGGCGACGGCAGGTCCGCCGCGATGTTGTACCAGACCTTCGGGATATCTTCCTCCCCAAGGAGATATTTTGTTGTGTCGTTCATCGATTGCGCCTTTCTCGGTTGCATAGCTTTTTTCTTGTTGAACAGTCCAAACATGGCTCCCTCCCTCTCAGGTTCCTTGTCGTTGTTTGACACCCTATCCGTTCATTTTCTCCGGTTCTCTACCTGCCGGTTCATAATGATCCAGTTTTCCGCTCCCCCCGGCGCGTGGCATTGACGCACCCTATTGCGCCACCATGGCCGCGCGCGCCGGATTGCGGAACGCCTCCAGCAGTTCGGCGCGCTGGCCCGCCGCCCGCCGGATTGCCGCTTCCTTGACCGGACCGAAGCCGCGGATCGACTGCGGCAAGGCGGCCAGCGCCAGTGCCGCGTCGAACCGCTCGGCGGTCAGACCTTCAAGAATTTCGTCTATGTCGGATTCGAACTCGCCGATCAGGCGCCGTTCCTCGCGCCGCTCGCTCTGCCGCGCGAAGGGATCGAACATGGTGCCGCGCAGGCCCTTCATCGCCGCCAGCGCCTTCAGCACGTGGATGAACCACGGTCCGAAGCTGCGCTTGGCGCGCCTGTCGGCGCCGCGCGGCAGGAAAGGCGGCGCAAAATGATAGCGCAGCGAAAACGGGCCGTCGAACTTCGCCCGCAACTCCTCGCCAAAGCCGCCCTTCAGGTAAAGACGCGCCACTTCGTATTCGTCCTTGAACGCCATCAGCCGGTGCAGCGAAGTCGCCACAGCCCGCGTCAGTTCCCCCTCCGCGCCGCAGACGGTTTTCTCCGTCTTGCGCGCCCGCTCGACAACGGCGCGATAGCGCTGCGCATAGGCTTCACTCTTGTAATCCACCAGATGGGCCGCGCGCCGCTCGACCAGATCCTTAAGGTCCTCCGCTTCTTCCCGAAGGTCAAGGCCGCCGGCCGCCTTCTCGACCGCTTGCCGGTCCTCGGCCGCCCGCCGTCCCCAGGCAAACGCACGCTTGTTGTCGTCGCACATGACGCCGTTGAGCTCGATGGCGCGCAGAATCGCAGCTTCGCCCAGGGGCACGGCGCCCTTCTGCCAGGCGAGGCCGAGCAGGAACATATTGGCGGTGATGGCATCGCCGGTCAGGGCTTCGGCCAGGGCGCTGGCGCGCACGAAATGGGCGTTCTCCTCGCCCGTACCCTGCGCGATATGGGCCCTGAGCGCGTCCTCGTCGAGGGCATAGTCGCGGTCCAGCACCGAATTTGCGGTTGCCGTCATCGAGGAATTGCACACCGCGAGGCTGTGGCCGCGGCGCAGGGTTTTCATCGCCTCGGGTCCGGTGGCGACCACCATGTCGCCGGCCAGCAGCAGGTCGGCACCGCCCGGCGCCAGCCGCGCCGAGGCTTCCTCGGTCGGCTCGGGATAGAGGGTGAGATGGGTCAGAACGCCGCCGCCCTTCTGTGCCAGGCCGGTGAAGTCGAGGGCCGCCGCGCCGCGCCCTTCCAGATGCGCGGCGACGCCGAGAATCTGTCCCACCGTCACCACCCCGGTGCCGCCGATGCCGGCGATCAGGATGCCGTGGGGCCGCCTGAAGGCGGGCAGGCGCGGCGCCGGCAGGCCGGCCGCCGGATCGCCCGACACGCCGCCATGCTTGCGCAGGCTCGCGCCGTCCAGCGTCACCATCGCCGGACAGAAGCCCTTGAGGCACGACATATCCTTGTTGCAGGACGACTGGGCGATTTCGCGCTTGCGCCCGAAGGGGGTTTCGACAGGCATCACCGAAATGCAGTTCGACTGCACCGAGCAGTCGCCGCAGCCCTCGCAGACATCGGTGTTGATATAGACGCGGCTGCCTGGCTCCGCCGCCTCGCCGCGCCGCCGCTTGCGCCTGAGCTCGGTGGCGCAGGGCTGGTCGTAGATGATCGCGGTTACCCCGGGCAATTCGCGAAAACGCCGCTGCACCGCGTCGAGTTCGTCGCGGTGATAGACCCGCACCCCTTCGGCCAGCTTCTCGCCGTGCCGGAAGCGTTCGGGATGGTCGCTGACGACGGCGATCTCGCCCACCCCCTCGGCGCGGATCTGGCGGCTGATGGCGCCGACGCCGGGGTGGCCCTCCGGCGCCTGGCCGCCGGTCATCGCCACGGCGTCGTTATAGAGGATCTTGAAAGTCATTGTGGCCTTGGAGGCCACTGCCTGGCGGATGCCGAGATAGCCGGAATGGACATAGGTGCCGTCGCCCAGATTCTGGAAGATATGGCTGCCCGCGAGGAAGGGCGCCATGCCGATCCAGTTCACTCCTTCGCCGCCCATATGCAGGATGGTCGAGGTGTTGCGCTGCATCCCCAGCACCATGAGGTGGCAGCCCGTTCCGGCCAGGGCGCGGCTTCCCTCCGGCACCTTGGTGGAGGAATTGTGCGGGCAGCCGGAGCAGAAGTAAGGCGGGCGCAGCGCCGGCGGCGCCGCCGCTGCCGCATCCTGGGAGTCAAGCAAGGCGAGGTGGCGCCGCGCCTTGATGCCGCGCGCCAGTTCGGGTTCGAAACGGGCCAGCGCGCGCGCCACCTGCGCCGCGTCCAGCTCGCCCAGCGAGGACAGCAGTTCCTTGCCCTTGTCATCCTTCTTGCCGAGGACGGCCGGCCGTTCCGCGGCCGGCAGATCGTAAAGGATGTCCTTGATCTGGGTTTCGATGAAGGCGCGTTTTTCCTCGATCACAAGCAGCTTATCCAGCCCGCGGGCGAAGCGCAGCGCGCCGTCCGGCTCCAGCGGCCAGGCCAGCCCGATCTTGTAGAGGCGGATACCGAGGCTGGCCGCCGCCTTGTCGTCGATGCCTAGTGCTTCCAGCGCCTGGCGGGTATAGAGATGGCTCTTGCCCGTGGTGACGATACCGATGCGCGAGCGCGGACTGTCGATCTCGATGCGGTCGAGCCGGTTGGCGCGGGCAAAGGCGTGCACCGCCGGCAGCTTGTTCTTCTGCAGGCGCACTTCCTGGCCCAGCGGCGGATCCATCAGGCGGATATGCAGCCCGCCCTCGGGCACGGCATAATCGGCCGGCGCCTTGCTCAGGCCCCGGCCCGGCCCGACGGAGATATTGGTGGCCGATTCGACGGTTTCGGAAACCGCCTTGAGGCCGACCCAGCAGCCCGAAAAGCGCGACAGCGAAAAGCCGATCAGGCCGAAATCGAGGATCTCCTGGATCGTCGCGGGATGCAGAACCGGCATCATCCACGATTCCATCACCTGCTCGCACTGATGGGCCATGCTCGACGACATCGCGCCGTGATCGTCGCCCACCACCACCAGCACGCCGCCCTTGGGGTGGCTTCCCAGCGAGTTGGCGTGTTTCAGCGCGTCGCCTGCGCGGTCCAGCCCCGGCCCCTTGCCGTACCAAAGGCCGAACACGCCTTCGACCGTTGCGTCCGGGTAGAGTGGCGCCTGCTGGGTGCCGATCAGCGCGGTCGCCGCCAGCTCCTCATTGACGGCGGGTTGAAAACGGATGCCATGCTCCTGGAGAATGTCCCCGGATTCCCACAAGGCGCGGTCGAGCCCGCCCAGCGGCGAGCCGCGATAGCCGGAAACGAATCCGGCGGTCTTCAGGCCGGCGCTTGCATCGCGCCTTGCCTGCTCGATCATCAGCCGCACCAGCGCATGGGTTCCGGTCAGGAAGACCCGGCCCTCGCCCAGGCGGTACTTGTCGTCAAGGGTAATGCCTGAGAAATCCGCGCCTTGCGCCCGTCCCTCCCCGGCGGGGGCGGCAAAGTCACTGTCCTGGCGGCGCAATGCGTCCATCCCTTCCTCGCATCCGGCCGCCCGCGCGCTCCCGGCTGGGACTTGCGGCGATGCGGCAGCCATGCAGCGCGGCCCATGGGAGCCGCGCGATGCGCCGTAGGAAGGTGTGAAATCAGCTCTGCCGCCACTTGGAGCGCACGGCCTGCGGCCGTTTGCGGCTCTTGTTGGCGGACCGGGCTTCGATCCCCTCGCTCTTCCGGCGCGTTTCCTCAAATCCGGCGCCTTTGCGGCACCTTGTTGTCCGGGGAATGTAACCCGAAGCGGGGCGCATAATCATTGCATACTTGCCGAAGAGAGGGCTTTAGGGGACAATATCCATTCCATATGGGTAAGTTTGGGGTGGAATCGTGCTATGCCGCTCTTGGATGGCTATGACCGCAAGATCCTGACCGAATTGCAGCGTTCCGGCCGCATCGCCATGAGCGAGCTGGCCGAGCGGGTCGGCCTGTCGGCATCGCCCTGCTGGCGCCGGGTGCGCCGCCTCGAGGACGCCGGGGTCATTCGCGGCTATGGCGCGCGCATCGCCCCGGAGATGGTCGGCCTCGGCCTCAATGTCTTTGTCTATGTCTCGCTGAATCTGCACCAGGCGGAGGGCTTCGAGGCCATTATCGGCGAGCGCCCCGAGGTCATCGAATGCTATGCCATCACCGGCAACAGCGACTATCTGCTCCATGTCATGGTGCCGGACATGGAGGCATTCGATACCTTTCTGCGCACCGAACTGGTGCATATGCCGGGCGTTGACCGCGTCAACACCACTTTCGCCCTGAAAGCGGTCAAGCAGGCGACGCCGCTGCCGCTGGACCGCCCCTCCACCAGCTCCAAGCCGCCCCCGAAGGCAGCCGGGTAGGGCCGGCGGGGACCTGATTCTAGCCGGCGGCGACCGTGGCCGCCGGGCCGGAAATCACCCCGGCCTCGCGGAAACGGGCGATATCGCCGTCGCCATATCCGCTTTCCTTGAGCAACGCCTCGGTGTGCTCGCCATGGCGCGGCGGAAAGGAAAAGTCCTGGGGGCTGCCGGCAATATCCACCGCCTTGGGCTGCATGCGGATGCGCTTGCCATCCGGCATATGGGTGGCGGTCATCTTGCCGGCGATGGCTTCGAGCGCCATCACCTGGGGCACCGTATTGATCGGGGCGTGGGGAATGCGCGCTTTCCGCATGTCGGCCACGATCTCCGCCGTCGTGTGCTTTTTCGTCACCGCTGCGATATCGGCATGGATCTCGGCCCGTTCCTTGAGCCGGCCCTCATTGACCTCGCGGCCCGGCCTGGCCACCGGTTTGAATTTCTCGATCTCGGTCAGCCGGCGCCACAAGCCGTCCGAGCCAATGGCGATCAGCACCGTGCCGTCCCTGGTCGGATAGGCGTTTGTCGGCACGAATTTGCGGTGCTCATTGCCGGCGCGGCTGATCTCCCACGGCTCGCAGCCGAAATCGACCAGCGGCAGCACCGTGATCAGCCACGACGCCGCGGCCTGGAGCATGGAGACATCGATGCGCGTGCCCTTGCCGGTGGCGAGGCGCTCGGCCAGCGCCATCCAGACATTGGCGTAGACCTCGTCACCCGCTTTCAGATCGACCAGCGGCACGCCCGACAGCATGGGCGGGCCGGAAGCATCGCCGGTGATCTCCATATAGCCCGCCATGGCCTGTATGATCGGGTCATAGCCCGCGGCATCGGGATAGTCCGGCCCCATGGCCGAGATCCCGGCCCAGATCAGGTCGGGCTTTGCCGCCGACAGGGTTTCGTAGTCGATGCCAAGCTCGCCATAGCGCCCGGGCAGGGTATTGCAGCAGAACACGTCGACATCGAGCTCGCGGATCATGCGCTTGAGAATGTCGCGCCCCTCCGGCGTCTTGAGGTTGAGGGCGATCGCTTCCTTGCCGAGATTGGGGCCGACAAAGTAAGACCGTCGGCCCTCGTCGGCGACCCTGGTGCCGATATAGCGGTTGGGATCGCCCGCCAGCGCCCCCGGCGCGCTGGCGGTTGCTTCCAGCTTGATGACCCGCCAGCCGAGATGGACGAAGCGCAGCGTCGCATAGGTCATCGACAGCGCCTGCTCCATCGACAGGATGACGCCGGGTTTCATTCCGCGGCCGCCCTGGACGAATTCTTCTCCCAGATGGCACGGGCCACTTTTTCCGGCGTCATCGGCGGGTTGTGAAAGCGGATGCCGATGGCGTTGTGGACCGCGTTGGCCACCGCAGGCGCGATGACGATGGTCGGCAGTTCGGCGATGCCCTTGGCGCCCATCGGCCCCGTCGAGCTGTGGCTTTCGATGAAGTGCAGGTCGAGTTCAGGCACTTCCGGCGAGGTGATCAGCTTGTAGTCGCGGAAATTGGGGTTGCGGACCTGGCCGTTCTCGATGATCAGCTCCTCGGAAATGGCATAGCCCAGCCCCATGATGATGCCGCCCTCGATCTGGGCTTCAAGGCCCAACTCGTTGATGATGCGGCCGACATCCTGCGCCGAGGTGATTTTGAGCACCTTGACCTCGCCGGTCTCGGTATCGACCTCGACTTCGGCCACATGCACGGCATGGGAATAGGCCGCCGACATGTCGCCGACATGGTCCTTGCCTTCAGGCTCGCTCGGCGGCTCGTAATAGTCCGACACCATGACCAGTTCCGGCTCGTCGGAAAAATGCATCTGGCGCAGGATGCGGTCGATCTTGATGACCGGCACGCCGCCGTCTTCCTGCACCACCCAGCCTTCGCGCAGGTCCAGCGCCTCCGGCGGCACATTGGACTGCCTTGAAGCGGCGGCAAGGATCTGCACCCGCGCCTTCCTGGCCGCGCGCTGGGCGCCGTTGCCGGCGATGAAGGTGGTGCGGCTGGCATGGACGCCGACATCCCAGGGCGCGATCGCCGAGTCATTGTTGACGATGGTGATGTCACGCATCGGAATGCCGAGTTCTTCCGAAATGATCTGGCTTAGCACGGCGTCGATGCCCTGGCCGATTTCCGAGGCCCCGGTAATCACGGTGCAACGCGCATAATCGTCGAGCTTGAGAATGGTGCCGCAGCCGTCAGACTTGTGGATCTTGGCGCCGCCCGCGTTGTGGATCGAGGCCGCCATGCCGATGCCGCGTTTAAAGCGCCCCGGCGCATCGCGCAGCGCCGCATATTCCTTTTCCTTGGCGCGGAAGTCGGTCTTGTCGGCGGCAAGGGTCAGGCATTCGGCCAGCGCGCATTCATTGAGCACCGCGCCCTGGGGCGTCACCTCGCCCGACACTTGCGCGTTTTTCAGCGCCAGGTCGACGAAGCTCATTCCCAGCGCCTCGGCCATGATGTCGGTATGGATGGCCAGCGCATAGGTCGCCTGCACATTGCCATAGCCGCGGAAGGAGCCGGCATAGGGGTTGTTGGTGTAGACCGACTGGCAGTCGATATTGACGTCGGGAACGCGGAACAGCGACGAAAAGGTACGCATCATCACGTAAGGCACTGTCGGCCCCCAGGAGGTATAGGCGCCGTTGTTGAGCAGGCACTTGATGTCGCGGAAAGTCAGTGTGCCGTCCTTTTTCGCGCCCGCGCGCAAATGGATCCGCACCGGCTGGCGCGTCGGCGCGTTGATGAATTCCTCCTCTCTGGAAAACATCAGCTTGACCGGGCGCTGTGTCGCGCGGGCCAGGAGAACGCAGACCGGCTCGTACGGATAGACGTCGAGCTTGGAGCCGAAGGCGCCGCCGATAGGGGGCTGGATGACGCGGATATCGCCGGCATGCATGCCCAGCGCCGGCGCCAGGTCCATCTTGAAATTGTACGGATACTGGGTCTGCGAATAGATCGTCAGCTTGCCGTCGGGATCGAAATCGGCGATGGCGCAGCTCGTGCCCATGCAGACATGGGTGACGTAATGGACGTTGAAAGTCTCGTCGATGACAACGTCCGAGGTCGCTTCGGCCGCTTTCACATCGCCCGATCCGAAATGGTATTTGAGGTTGAAATTGTCGTCCTTGCCCTCATGGATGCGCGGCGCATCGTCCTTGGCCGCTTCCGCCGGGTCGAACACCGCGGGAAGCGCCTCGAACTCGACCTCGATCAGGGCCAGCGCGGCATCGCAGATCGCCTCCGATTCGGCGGCCACCGCCGCGATCTCGTCGCGCACGCAGCGCACCTTGCCGCCCTTCAGCGGCCGGTTGTCGCGTGCCATGCCGAAGATGAATTCAGGGATATCGTCGGCGGTGAGCACGGCGTGCACACCGGGCAGATCGCGCGCCTTGGAAACATCGATGCGCTTGATCCTGGCATGGGGCACGCCGGCATGGAGGATCTTGCCGTGGAGCATCCCCGGCAGCTTCATGTCGTTGATGTAGCGCGTGCGCCCGATCGCCTTGTCGCGCGAATCGGGTTTGGGAACCCGCTTGCCGATCAGGGTCTTTTTCTCGATCGACGTCAGCAGCTGGACCTTGTCGGCCATTGGCTGGTTCTCCTCTTACTTGGCTATGCCGATGACGTCGGCCACGGCGTCGAACACCTTCTTGTAGCCGGTGCAGCGGCATACATTGCCCTCAAGCCCCCGCTTCAGCCCGTCATAAGTCAGGTCTTTGTTGGTGTCGGCCAGGTGGCGCGCCTGCATGATCATGCCCGGCATGCAAAACCCGCACTGGATGGCGCCATGCTCGACAAAGGCGTCCTGCATCGGATCGAATCCCTTGTCGCTCCGCAGGCCCTCGATGGTGACGATATCACGGCCGTCGAAATCGGCCGCATACATCAGGCAGGAATTGACCGACAGCCCGTCGACGAGAATGGTGCAGGCGCCGCATTCGCCCTCGCCGCAGGCGTATTTCGTCCCCGTCATGTCGAGCTTGTCGCGCAGGAGGTTGAGCGCGCTCAATCCGGCGTCGATCGTCAATTGCCGCTTGCGGCCATTGAGGGTGAAATTGATTTCAACCGTGGCAGACATCTTCGATCAGCCTCCTGACAAATACTTCCGTGAGATGGGTGCGGTACCAGGCGCTGGCCCGCACATCGTCGATCGGGCTTATCTCGCCCGCCGCCGCCTTGGCCGCCCTTGCCGCCAGATCGCCGCTGCATTCGGCCCCTTCCATCAGCGCCTCGGCGCTCCGGGCGCGGATCGGCGTCGGCGCCACCGCGCCGAGCACGATGCGCACATTGGTGGTCACGCCATCCTTGCAGGTGGCGGCAAAAGCCGCCGACACGGTTGAGATTTCCAGCGCCGGGCGCGGGCCCGACTTGGCAAAGCGCACCCTGTGTCCAGCTTCCGGCACCGCGAAGCTGACCGCCGTAAGCAATTCGCCGCGCTCCATGACTGTCCTGCCCGGCCCGGTGAAGAACTTCTCCAGCGCCACTTCGCGCGTCCGGATCTTGGCCCCGTCCCAAGACGCCAGCTCGACTTCTGCTTCGAGCGCCAGCAGCGGAATGATCATGTCGCCGGCTGGCGAGGCATTGCAGATATTGCCGCCGATGGTCGCCATGTTGCGGATCTGGTTGCTGGCGAACTTGTCGGCGGTCTGGCGCAGCACCGGCACTGCCTTGGCCAGCTCCGCATGATTGAGAATGTCGGTGACCGTGGTCAGCGCGCCAATGCGCACCCTCCCGCCCGTAATTGCGGCGCCGCGCAACTCGGCAATGCGGCGGATATTGACCAGCCGCCCGCGATAGGGCGTGCGTCCGTTCGCCGCCTGCAGCATCAGGTCGGTGCCGCCGGCGAGCACGCTTGCCCGCCCGTCGGCCAGTGCCCGGGCGGCTTCCTCGATTGTCACCGGGGCCAGATATTCATCCAGCGTCCCGCTTGGCTTGACTTGCATGTTCCGTAAACTCCCTGGAATTACCGGCTCTAGAACCGCAGCGGTTCCTTGTAGCGTCCGTAGACATCAACCAGCACGCCGCTCATCTCGCCGACGGTGGCGTAAGCCTTCACCGCCGCCATCAGGTCGGGCATGACATTGCCGCCGGCCTGCGCCGTCTTGCGCAAGGCGGCAAGGCAGCGCGCGACCTCGTCATTGGCGCGCTCGCGCTTGATCTTCTGCAATGAGTCGATCTGTTCCTGAGCGCCCGCCTGGTCATAGCCATGCAGCTCGACCTGGGGCTTTTCTTCCCCGTCGTCGACATAGCAATTGACGCCGACCTTGTGGAACTCGCCCGACTGCAATTCCTTCTGGTGCTGATAGGCTTGCGCCGACACCTTGGACTGGATCAGGCCCTCGCTCACCGCCTTGATGATGCCGCCCTGGGAGTCCACCCAGTCCATGGCCTCGACGATCTTGTCTTCCATCTGGTTGGTCAGCGTCTCGACATAGTAGGAGCCGGCCAGCGGATCGACGGTATCGGTCAGCCCGATCTCCTCGATGAGGAGCTGCATGGTGCGCAAGCTGATGCGCTGCGCCTTGGGCGTCGGGATGGTGTAGGCCTCGTCATAGCAGCACAGCGCCATGGTCTGGGCGCCGCCCAGCGCGCCGGCAAGGGCGTAATAGGCGCCGCGCATGATGTTGTTCTCCGGCTGCTCGATGGTCAGCCCGAAGCCGCCGCCGCCGGCGATCATGCGCAGCCAGCCCGATTTCGGGTCCTTGGCGCCATATTCGTCGAGCACGATCCTGGCCCAGCGCCGCCGCCCGGCGCGGAACTTGGCGACCTGCTCGAACAGGTTGCCGAAGATGTTGAAGTTGTAGGACAGCCGCCCGGCGAACTCGTCGATGTCGAGGCCGCGCGCCAGCGCCGCGTCGCTATAGGCCTTGGCGATGGAAAAGGCGAAACCCATTTCCTCCGCCGGCGTCGCACCGCTTTCCCGGATATGGTAGCCGCACACGCTCACCGGAGAATATTTCGGCGCCGCGGAGGCGCAATATTCGATGGTGTCGGCGACCAGCTTGACCGAGGGATCGACCGGATAGATCCAGGTGCCGCGGCCGATAAACTCCTTGAGGATGTCGTTCTGCGCAGTGCCGCGCAGCTTGGAGACGTCGTAGCCGCGCTTTTCCGCCATCGCCAGATACATGGCGATGATGATCGCCGCCGTACCGTTGATGGTCAGCGACACCGTGATCTTCTCAAGATCGATGCCGTCGAACGCGATCTCGAAATCGCGCAAGGTGTCGACCGCCATGCCGACGCGCCCGACCTCGCCATAGGCTTCCGCAGAGTCGGAATCATAGCCGCACTGGGTCGCCAGATCGAAGGCGACATTGAGGCCGGTCTGGCCGTTGGCGATCAGGAAGTGGAAGCGTTCATTGGTATCGGCGGCATTGGCGAAGCCGGTATATTGCCGCATCGTCCATGGCCGCTTGCGGTACATATCGGCGTGGATGCCGCGAGTGAAGGGCGCCTCGCCCGGCAGGCTCTTGTCGATGCCGCCGGAGGCCTCGATGTCCTCGGCCGTATAGACGGCCTTGATGTCGATCCCCGATTCATTGACTACCCGCTTGGGCAGCGGTTTGCGGTCCATGGTGGTCATCACGCATTCTCCCGCACGAATTTGACAATATCGTCGAAATGGCTCGAGGTCGGAAACACGCCCTTGAAGCCGAGCTTGGCCAGCGGCTCGCGGTCCTTGTCCGGAATGTTGCCGCCGACCATCCACAGCCGGTCGTCGAGGCCCTGCGCGGTCAGGAGGTCGCGCAGCTTTTCGCACAGCGGCATGTGCGAGCCCGACAGGATCGACAGGCCGATGACATCGACATCCTCTTCCGCCGCGGCGGAAGCGATCTCCTCCGGCGTCTTGCGCAGGCCGGAATAGATGACCTCGAAGCCGGCATCGACCAGGGCGCGCACCAGCACCTTGGCGCCGACATCGTGGCCGTCGAGGCCCGGCTTGCCGATCAGGATTCTTATCTTGCGCTCGCTCATGAGGAGAGCTCCTTGGCGATTACGAGTTTGAGGATTTCGCTGGTGCCGCCGCCGATCAGGGTAAAGCGGATGTCGCGCAAAAAGCGCTGCACCGGATATTCCATGGCAAAGCCGTAGGAGGCGAGGATGCGCGCCGCCTTGTCGCAGATATCCGCTCCCGCCTCGGAGGCGAACATCTTGGCCATCGACGCTTCCTTCATGTGGGGAAGCTCGCTGTCTTTAAGCCAGGCGGCGTAATGAACCAGGCGCCGCGCCGCTTCCAGGTCGGTGGCCATTTCGGCCAGCTTCATCTGGATCGCCTGGAACCGGTTGATCGGCTTGCCGAACTGCACCCGTTCGCCGGCATAGCGGATCGCCTCCTCCAGCGCCGCGCGCCCGCCGCCAACGGCCAAAGCGCCGGTGACGATGCGGATTTCGGCAAGAAGCTTCTTCAGGTGCTGCTCGCCGTCGCCTTCTTCGCGGCTGAGGCGGTGGCTGTCGGGCACGAAGCAGTCTTCCAGCGCCAATTCCGAGGTCGGCAGCGCCCATACCCCCATCTTCTCGATGGCGCGGCCGATGCGAAGGCCGTCAAAGTCTTTCTCGACGAGGAAAATGGTCAGCTTCTTCTCCGCCCCGGCCCTGGCGAAAACGGTGAAGAAATCGGCCACCGGCGCCGAGGTTACCCACATCTTCTGGCCCCTCAGGCGGTAGCCGCCATCGACCTTGGTGGCGGTAGTCGCAAGGCTGCCCAGATCGGACCCCGCATTGGGCTCGGTCATGCAGATACCGCCGATCTTTTTCCCCTGAAGGGCCGGCAGCAGCAGGCGCTCGCGGATGTCGTCATTGCCCAGCATGTGCAGGAACTTGGTGCCCATCAGCGACTGCATGGTGACGCAGCCGGCGAGCGACATCGAGCCGCGGGCAATCTCCTCCAGGGCAAGACACAGCGTCACCAGGTCGGTGTCGATGCCGCCGGCATCTTCCGGATAGCGCATGGCGAAAAACCCCAGCGCCCCCAGCTCTTCAAACAGGGCGCGGGGAAATTCGTGCGCCTCGTCCAGCGCTTGCGCCTGCGGGCGGATCCGCTCGTCGCAAAAGCGCGCGAAGGTATCGCGAATCTGTGCCTGGTCCTCGTTCAGGGCAAAATCCATCGGTTCAGGCTTTCCCCTCATAGCCATAGTGTTCGCGCGCCGCTTCAAGCGAGATAATGCCGTCCCGGATTTCGCGGGCGAGCTTCTTGCGGTCGCGCTTTTTCGGATCCCCATATCCGCCGCCGCCGCCGGCGACCTGGTGATAATGGGTGTTTTTCGGCACGCCCATGATGAGGTCCTTGTTGCGCGGCACCCTTTTCGTGCCGTCGGGATAGGTCAGGGTGATTTCGTTGAGGATCGAATCCTTGCCGCCGAAGAGGCCGAAGGCGGGCTCGAAATCGCCGTCGCCGAAGGTGACGAACTGGGTGTTGTCGGAGCCAATGACATAATCGGTGACGACGCCAAGGCCGCCGCGCCACTGTCCCGCCCCTGCCGAGTCGGGCAGATATTCGTGGCGCTTCAAGAGGTGCGGCGTCTGCTGCTCGAACATCTCGTAATCCTGGTCGAGCAGTCCGCCGGAGGCATCGATCATGCCGATATGGTCATAGCCGTCGGTGCCCTTCATGGCCCCCGAGCCGCCCTTCAGCCCCATGAAGCCGATATCGACATATTTCTCGTTCTTTTGCGGGTCGATGCCGGTGGTCAGCGAACACAGGAGGTTGTTCCACCCCGCCGTCACCCGGTCGGGAATCACCGGCGCCAGGGCGCGGATGATGGCATCCGCGTTGGGCGGGCAGAGATGATTGCCGAAGGTCGTCGCCTTGGGATAGCTGGCATTGAGGATGGTGCCTTCGGGAATCTTGATTTCGATTGGCTGCACCATGCCCTCATTATGCGGCATGTCGGGATTGACCATCTGAAGAAGCGTCAGGATGGTCGCCGAGGCGCTGGAGGTGAAGGTGCCGTTGACGAAGCCGTCGGTCTGGGCATCGGTGCGCGAATAGTCGAAGGAAATCGACTTGTCCTTGACCGTGATGTCGACGCGGATGGTGAATTCGGTGCCGACATGGTGGCCGTCGAAATAGACCATGCCCTCGCCGCTATAGGTCCCGTTGGGAATGGTGGCGATTTCAGCCTCCATCATTTTGCGGGTGGCGTCGAACAGGGCGGCCTTGTGAATCTCGAAGGTCCTGACGCCGTATTTGTCGAGCATTTCGACCACCCGCCTGGCGCCGACATTGCAGGCGCCCATCTGCGCCCGCATGTCGTGCTGCACGATATCGAGGCGGATATTGGCGAAGATGAGGTCCCAGACGTCCTTGCGCAGCTTGCCGCGCTCCACCACCTTGACGGGCGGAATGCGCAAGGCTTCCTGCCACACTTCGGTGGCGGTCGGATTGTAGCCGCCGGCGACAGCGCCGCCGATGTCGGCCTGGTGGCCCTTGACCGCGGTCCAGGCAACCAGCTTGCCCTCGTGGAACACCGGCTTGTAGACCGCGACGTCGTTGTTCTGGTTGCCCATGGAGAACACGTCATTGTGGAAGATGACGTCGCCTTCATGGATGTCGTCGCCGAAGAACTCGACGATGTAGCGGCACACCGGCGCCAGCGAGAAGGCGAGGATCGGCAGGTTCTCGGTCTGCTCCAGCATGTTGCCCTGCGCGTCGTAAAGACCGGTTACGAAGTCCTTGGCTTCGCACAGGATCGGCGAGCGCGTCGTCTTCTGCACCGAGATGCTCATTTCATCCGTGATCGCCTTGAAGGCACGCGCGAATACGGAAAGAAGAATGGGATCGGCCTTGCTCATGCCGTGACCTCCATGCGAACGGTTGCCGCCAGTTCGGGGCGTTCCTTGCGATACATGACCAGCGAGCCGGTGGCATCGACGACACAGTCGTGATTGGCGCCGACGAAAATCGCGGTGGTGATTTCCTCGATCAGCGCCGGCCCAACGATGGTATTGCCGTGGCGAAGGGCATGGCCGTCATAGACCGGCACTTCCTCGAAGGCGGCACGGTCGGGGATATAGACCTGGCGCCGCTCCTTCACCGCGCGGGACGCATCGGCGCCGGCATGGGGTTCCTTGCGGAATTCCGGGCGCTGGGTGCGGCCCACGGCCTGGGTGCGCACATTGATGATCTCCACCGGCACGTCCTGCTCTTCCAGCGAATAGCCGTAGAGCCGGTTGTGCTCCTTGTGGAAGGCGGCGGCGATGGCCGTCTCGTCGCGCGCCGCCAGCGCTTCCGTCGGCACCACGAAGGACACCTCGTGATACTGCTTCAGGTAGCGGCAGTCGAACTTGACGGCATGGCTGCGCTTGTCTTCGGAAATGCCCTCCTCGTCGAGCAGCTTGTTGCCTTCCGCGATCATGGCGTCGATCAGCGGCATCAGGGCTTTCCAGTCGGCGCCGGCAAGCGGGGAGACGAAGGTGCGCACGAAATCGTGCTTCAGATCGCTCATCAGCATGCCGACGGCGCACAGGATCGAGGATTCGCGCGGCACGATCTGCAAGGGAACCTCCAGTTCGTCGCAGATCAGGCAGGAATGGATCGGCCCGGCGCCGCCGGCAACCACCAGCGGGAATTCGCGCGGATCGAAGCCGCGCTGGATCGACACCTCGCGCACGCCCTGCGCCATATTGGTGCAGGCAATGCGGTACATGCCCGCCGCCGCCTCCTCGATCGAAAGCCCCAGCGGTTTGGCGATATGGGTCTCGATGGCCTTGCGCGCTTTTTCGACATCGAGCGACATCTTGCCGCCGGCGAAGAAGGTTGGGTTGAGATAGCCGAGCACGACATTGGCGTCGGTGGTGGCCGGCAGCTCGCCGCCCTTCGAATAACAGGCCGGTCCCGGCGCCGCGCCGGCGCTCTGCGGCCCCATGCGAAGCAGGCCGCCCTCGTCGATCCAGCCGATCGAACCGCCGCCAGCGCCGATGGTATGGATGCCGAGCATCGGCAGCGCGATGCGATGGCGGTCGATCTCCCCTTCATTGACCATGATCGGGGAATCGACCACCAGCGCGGCCTCGAAGCTGGTGCCGCCCATGTCGACGACGATGCACTTGCTCTGCTTGTGGGGGCGGACATATTCCAGCCCCGCGCCGGGGCCCGCGGCCGGGCCGGACAGCAGGGTCAGCGCCGACTTGTCGCGTGCCACCTGGGGCGACATGACGCCGCCATTCGACTGCATGATGAGGAGCAGGCCATTGAAGCCGGCCTGCTTCAGCCGCCCCTGGAGCTGGTTGAGATAATGATCGAGGATCGGCCCGACATAGGAATTGAGCGCCGTCGTCGAAACCCGCTCATAGAAGCGGATCGAGGGCAGGAGGTCGGTCGATACCGTGAG
Organism: Rhodobiaceae bacterium; assembly: GCA_020441905.1. Taxonomy (GTDB): domain Bacteria; phylum Pseudomonadota; class Alphaproteobacteria; order Rhizobiales; family NORP267; genus JAGRLG01. The sequence continues at coordinate 25,816 of JAGRLG010000031.1, forward strand.
ATAAGCGTCCGGCAATTCCTGGCGCACCAGCGCGGCGGCTTCCCTTTCATGGGCCGGATTGGCAAAAGCGTTCATGAAGCAGATCGACACCGCTTTCACGCCCTCGGCCTTGAACAGTTCGACCGCCTCGCGCACCTCCTCCAGCGACAGCGGCTCAACCTCCTTGCCGTTGCGGTCGAGCCGGCCGGTCACGCCGATGCGCAGGTAGCGCTCGACCAGCGGCGCCACATTGGTGTAGCGGTTGTTGTACTGCTCCTCGCGGATGCCGCGGCGCATTTCCAGCGCGTCGCGCACCCCCTTGGTGGTGATGAGGCCGCACTTGGCGCCATTTCGCGTCAGCGTCGCATTGGTGGTCACCGTGGTGCCGTGGACGATGGTGTCGATCTGGCCGGCGAATTCGGCCAGCGACAGCGGCGGCTCCAGTGTGGCGGCGATTTCCTCCAGCCCCGAAATCACCGCGATCGAGGGGTCGGCCGGAGTTGAAAGCACCTTGGCCACGACCGGGTCGCGCCCTGGATGGGTGACGAAAAAATCGGTGAAGGTGCCACCGACATCGATTCCAACCCTGTACGTCATCTACTTCGTCTCCAGCATGCGTGAAATTTCGTGTTTCTGGATCTTGCCCATGGCGTTGCGCGGCAATTCGGCGACGAAAACGACGTCGCGCGGATGCTTGAATCGGGCTAGCCGGGCCTCGAACAGCGCCAGCACGTCGCCGGCGCCCAGTTTGCCGTTTTCGGCGGCTACCACGACCGCCACCGGAACCTCGCCCCATTTGGCGTCTTTGCGCCCGACCACGGCGGCTTCGCGGATCGCCGCGCAGCCCGCGAGCACATTTTCCAGTTCCGCCGGGTAAATATTCTCGCCGCCGGAAATGATCATGTCCTTCTTGCGGTCATCGACGAACAGGAAGCCGTCTTCGTCGACATGGCCGATATCGCCGGTGTGGAACCAGCCGCCGGCAAGGGCCTCGGCGCTTTCATCCGGCAAATTCCAGTAGCCGTCCATGACATTGGCGCCGCGGATCCAGATTTCGCCCGAGGCGCCGGGCGCCACGTCGCGGCCCGCATCATCGACGATGCGCATGGCGCAATGCACGGCCACCTTGCCGCAGGAGCCGGGCTTGCGTTGCCTGTCGGCGGCGCGCTGGAACACCGCGGCCGGCGCCGTTTCGGTCGAACCGTAGACCTGGATCATCGGCACCCCGCGCGCCTCGATCTGCTCGATCAGCGGCACCGGCACGAAGGTCGATCCGGTGGAAATCGCGCGCAGGCAGGTGAGGTCGGTTTCCTCCCAGGCGGGCAGCGCCATCATCGCCTGAAGCTGCGCCGGCACCAGGACGGTGAGGTCGGGCCGCGCCTCGCGGATATCGGCGAGCGCCGCCGCGGGGTCGAACTTGGCATGGAGCAGCACGCTGGCGCCGGCATGGAGCGCCGGCAGGGTCTGGATGTTGAGGCCGCCGACATGGAAAAGCGGCAGCGTCGTCAGGATGAGGTCGCCGCTCGTCATGTCGTGCATGTGGGTGCCGTTGATGGCGGCATAGGTCAGCGCGTTCTGGCTCAGCACCGCTCCCTTGGGCCGCCCCGTGGTGCCCGAGGTGTAGCAGATCAGCGCGGCGTCGCCGAGCGTGCCTTCGGCGTTTGCAGGCCCGCTCCTGGCGCCGTCCGCCAGCAAGCCGTCAAAGGAGAGGAAACCGGCGCGCGCCGGCCCCATGGCGACGACGTGGGCCTTGCCGGGAATACGGTCCTTCTCCGCCGCGACCTGGTCGATAAAGGCCTCGCCGACAAAGAGCGCCGAGGGGGTGCAGTCCTCGAAGATGAAATGATGCTCGGCCGCCGCCAGGCGCCAGTTGAGGGGCAGGAAGATGGCGCCGATGCGGGCGCAGGCGAACAACGTGACCAGCAGGCGCGGGCTGTTGAGATCGAGGCAGGCGACGCGGTCGCCGCGTTTGACCCCGAGGCGGTGCTGGAGGGCGCTGGCAAGCGCGCCGACCTCGCTTGCCATGGCCGCGTAGGTCAGGGAGCCGCCGGCAAAGCCGATCGCGGTCTTGTCCGGCGAGAATCCCGCCCAGCGGTCGATCCAGGTGGCGATGTTCACGGCGCCCACCCTGGAATCGCAAGTTGCGGCATATTACCGGAAAAACGCATATCACTACGGCATGTAAAATCGCGATGGAACTTTTCCTGCCCGCGGGCGCCGGCCGGAAAAGGGCCGCGCCGCGGCGCCGGATGGCGGCTGCCCGCGCCGGCAACCGGAGCCGCACCCGAGTCGCCATCCCTTGACAAGCGCCAAATACTGCGGGTCGAACTGCGCTGATCTGTGGTAGTCCACACCATGGCCCGAACCGGCCCCTCCCCAGGTTCCATTGCCAGAACCCTATGATGGAACGATCCTCATGTAAATGAAATTTTACAGTACCGTAAAAATTTCCGTTGCGTGGCACCCCCCGATTGCCTAACATTGTGTAAGGACGGCCGGCCTTGCCGGGCAAGATGCCGGCATCTGGCCGCCAGGCCAGAGCAAGCCATCGTGCCAGAGCGCGAATGCGGGCGCCAGGACAACGCATGGCCAGAGCAACGCGTGGCCAGATCTGTGCATGGCCAGAACGGCGCATGGCAAGGACAGCGCAAGGGCGAAGCGGCCCGCGGAGGAAGCAGATGACCAGACGCGTCGAAATCCTGAGACGGGCGGCGGAAGTGTTCTCCCGTCAGGGCGTCGCCAATACCTCGATCGAAGACATTGCCAACGAGGTCGGCATCAAGCGCGAGGGGGTCTATTATTATTTCCGCAGCCGCGAGGACATCCTGCTCGAAATCGTGCTGCCCCAGAGCCGCACCCTGTTGTTCAATTTCTCCAATATCATCGAGTCCAAGCGCCCGGTGATGGAGCGTCTGCATGCCGCCATGCGCAATCATCTGGAAAGCTATGATCCCGGCTATGTCGAGATGGCGGTGGCGCTGCGCGAGGATCACAACCTGAACGGACGCGGCTCGGGAAAGGCCGAGCGCAAGAGTGCCGACCGCAAGAAGCAGCAGGAGCTGCGCCGGGTGTGGAAGGACTACACCGCGCTGTGGCTGCGCCTGGTGAAGGAAGGCCAGGAAAGCGGCGAGTTCGATGCCGCCCTCGACGCCAAGATGGTGGCCTTCGGCATTCTCGGCATGTGCAACTGGCTGTCGCGCTGGTACGACCCGCGCAAGCCGGTGCCCATCGATGAAATCGTCACCACGTTCTTTGCCATGGTGTCGCGGGGCATCGGCGCGCCCCATGACCAGGGCGCCGAATTTGCCAAACTGGCCTGACGCCTAGACCAGCCCCAGCCACTGCCACCACAAGAACTCCAGCGGCAGCAGGATCGCCAGCGACAGCGCGGTCACCGCCAGGGTGAAGCGCGAACCCTCGCCGATGCCGACCCCCGACAGGCCCATCGCCACCAGGATCGGCGATGCCTGATAGGGCAGCACGACGTTGGTGAAGCCGAAGACCTGGGTATAGAGCACCGTCTCCACGGGCAGCCGGGTCAGCTCGGCCAGGTCCCCGGCCAGCGGGCTGAGAACCGCCGGCACCGCCGGGTTGGTGGTGATCATGCCCATCAGGGCCGACGACGCCGACAGCGCCATGAAAGAAGCCCAGCGCGGGGCGGATTCGCTCGGCACCAGATCGAGCAGCCAGTGACCAAGTTCGCTGGCAAGGCCGCTGGCGGCAATCGAGGCGCCCATGCCGATCACCGCCGCGGTATAGAGCACCGAGGCATAGTCGAGCCGCTCATTGACGGTTTTCGCCGGTACAAGATTGAGCCCCGGCAGCAGCAGAACGAATGCGGCGGCAAGGCCGACCCAGGGCGCCGCGATGCCATGCAGCGTGTCGGTGACCCAAAACACGAGCGCGAGCGCCAGGATCGCCGCGAGGCGGATCTCGCCGCGCTTCAGCGCGGTGCGCGCCGAGGAAGGCCCGGCTTCCTTTCGCGGGCTGTCGCGGAACAGGATGAGCGCCACGGCGACGATCAGCCCGGCGCGCAGCACGCCCATGACCGGGAAATTGACCAGCAGATAGCCGCCATAGGTAAACACCGTGCCATAGAGCGTCTCGGCGGCGCCGGCGAGGATCATGCCCGGCAGGTGCGAGGGCAGGATGGTGCCGCCGGGGGTAAAGCAGACCAGCGCCGCCACCATCACCATGCCGGCCCGCCCGCGGCTGCGCGGCCCGAATCCCAGCGCCTCGGCGATCGCCACCACCAGCGGCACCAGCAGCACGACGCGGCCCATCGAGGACGGCATGACGAAGGACAGCGCCATGGCGACGGCGGCAATGCCCGTCAGCACCCGGCCATAGGAATTACCGATGCCCTGAAGCGCCGCCCTGGCGAAGCGCTCGCCAAGCCCGGTATGATTGACGGCGACCCCGATCACCATGCCGCCGAAGACCAGCCACAACGCGCCCGAGGCAAAGCCGGAAAACACCACCGCCGCCGGCTGCACCTTGAGCAGCATGCCGAAGGTAAGAAAACCGACCGCGGTGATGCCAAGCGGCAGGGCGCCGCTGGCCAGCAGCGTCACCGTGGCCACGGTCAGCCCGGCGACCCTGATCGAAGCCGGGTTCCAGCCTTCGGGAACCGGAGCCGCCAGCGCCGCCAAAAGGGCCGCCGCGGCAAATCCGAGGGCAAGGATGGAAGACGGCGTGAAGCCTGGCGCGTCCGCCGCCGCGCCCGCCGCCGCGCCCATGCGCGTCGGAGCGGGCCTGTTCGTCGTGCTGTCTGCCATATGCGGCTCTCCAAAAACCGGCTTTAGCCGTGATAGGTGTGCCAGATCTCGCCCATGCGCTGCGCCGCCTCGCGCGTCGCCGGCAGCAGGGCCTGGTGCAATTGCTCTTCCCACACCGCGTCGCGCAGATAGATCAGCACCATGGCCCCGATCGCCTGCTCCCCGGACAGCACCGGCACCGCGGCGACCCTGGTGCCCTCGATCGGCGAATCGTAGTCGCGCTGGGCATAGCCGTCACGCCGAAATATGGCGATACCCCCCTCGACATGATTGCGTATTGCCGCCGCATCGCGCCGCTCCCAGTCGACCGCCGCGCGCAGCCTTGCCTCGCGTTCGACGGGCTTGGCGGCGGCGAGATAGGCGATGCCGGCGGCCGAGTCGTGAATGGGAAACCGCGTCTGCTCGAACCGGTTGAGGCTGATCGGCGAAACGTCGCGGCTCGACGCCTGGATCACCATGGCGCCGCCCTCCGGCAGCAGGAACTCCGCCGGCCATTTGACGCCGTGGGAGAAGTCGGTGAGCAGGCGGCGGATCGCGCTCACCGCCGGGTTCTGGATCGCCTGGGCGCTCGACAGCAACCGCGCCTTGGGCGCCACCTTGTAGCCGCGGCCGCTGTCGTCGAGATCGACATAGCCTTCGGCGCGCAGCGTATTGAGCGTGCGTACCACCGGGGCCTTGGGGAAACCGGTGAGCGCAACGAGCTGCGATACCGTTGCCAGCGGATGTTCGTTGAGCGTCGCCAGCAGCCGCAGGCCCCGCGCCAGTGCCTGGATTGGCTCCTGCTTCGCCACCCGCGTCTCCTCTTCCCGGCGCCCGCCATCAATCCATGGGCGCGGCACGCCTCTCAGCGCGGACAAAACCAAAGGCGGTCCGGTTTGTCCATCATAAACTGGACCACCGGTCCATTTTATTGACATCGCGGCTGGATCCATGCTTGGCTCGGTCACGGTCGGCATTGTGCGGCCCGATATTTTGCCGGCTCGCCGCTGGTGGGGGGCAAAGATCTTGGACTTGGTGCCCGCCCGGGCGCGCCGAAAGGGGAAGCCTGCCCATGCTGCTCAAGACCGCCGCCGATAAGCGCCCCTATCATCTGGGCACCTATCCGCTGGAGACGCTGCCCCGCGACGAGGCCGTGATCGCGCTGGAATGCGCCCGCGCGCCGCTCGCGGGCCGTGCCGGCGAGGAAGCTCCCCAAGGTCCACTGGCGCGTGCCGCGAGAACCTATCGCGACACCTTCGCCGGCCACGCGGCGGGTGACCCGGCGCCGGTCAGGGCCCCGGTGCCGGACGATCTTGCCCGCCGCGCCGTCGACATCAAGGGCTATGGCTATTTTCTCAATGCCGACCAGGTCGGCATCTGCCAAATGCCCGCCAGCGCCTGGCTGGCCGAAGCCGAACCGGATACCCACGGCCATGCGATCGTGTTGCTGATCGCCCATGGCCGCGTGCCCGAGGAAGGCAATCCGGCCCGCGCCCTTGCCGCGCCGGCGATTGGCGAAACCGCCGACATGCGGGCCACCGAAATCGCCGTCTGCGTCGCCCGCCATATCCGCGTCATGGGCTTTTCGGCCACCGCCCATGCCGCCGGCTGCGGCCAGGTGGATAGGGACCGCCTTGCCGTGCTGGCCGGCCTGTGCGTGCGCGACGGCGCGACCCTGCGCAATCCCTTTGTCGGGCGCGGCTTTTCGCTGGCGGTGGTGACCACCGGTTATGAACTGCCCCATGACCTGCCGCTGGCCGCCACCGCGCTCAAGGCCGGAGGTCTTGGCTATTGGCTGGGGGTCAATGGCGCGACCTCGGGGCGAGAGCGGGGCCGCCGTGCCGCCCGCCCCACCCATCTCAGCGCCTATCCCATGGAAACGGTCAAGCGCGTCGAGCGGCCGACGACCCTCATCCTCGATGACGAGATTCCCCGCGTGCCCAAGCGCGCCGCCTTTTTCGAGCGCGCCCTGCGCGGCGATCTGGGGGCCAAGGCACAGCGCGAGCGCAACCGCTTTGCCTTCAAGCAGCCCCACACCTACGGCATTCTCGGCCCCATGCGCGACCTCGTGCCGATGCAGGACGGGGAGGTCGGCAAGGATGCCGATACGTCGCTTTACGGCGATCCGGAGGCCAATTCGCGGGCCTTGAAGTCACTATCCTATCTGCTCGGTTCCGACCTCACCGGCATCTGCGAAATTCCATCCTACGCCTGGTACTCGCATAACAGCGCCGGTGAGGAGATTGTGCCCTATCACCGCTACGCCGTGGTCATGCTCACCGACCAGGAATACGACACCATGGAGGGCGCCTCCGGCGATGACTGGATCTCCGGCGCCCAGTCGATGCGCGCCTATCTGCGCGGCGCCGAGATCGCCGGCATCATGGCCGATGTCATCCGCCAGCTCGGCTTTCCCGCCCGGGCGCAGACCAATGTCGACAGCGACGTGCTGCAACTGCCGCTGACCCTGTGGTCCGGCCTCGGCGAGCTCAGCCGCATCGGCGAGCTGGTGCTCAATCCTTTTGTCGGTCCGCGGTTCAAATCGGTGGTGCTGACCACCGACATGCCGCTTCAGGTCGACAAGCCGATCGATTTCGGCCTGCAATATTTCTGCAATCACTGCTGGAAATGCGCCCGTGAATGCCCCTGCGACGCCATCCCCTGGGGCAATTCGGTGATGTTCAACGGCTATGAGATGTTCAAGATCGACGCCGAGCGTTGCGCCAGATACCGGCTGACCAATTCGAAGGGCTCGGCCTGCGGGCGCTGCATGAAGATGTGCCCGCTCAACAAGGTCGTGACCGCCGACGGGCCGCTGTTGCAGCGCATGGCCAGCTGGTGCGGCATTCATGCCCGCTGGCTCAAGCCGCTGCTGGTGCCGATCGCCGTCAAGCTCGACGACTGGCTGGGGCACGGCACCCGGAACGCGGTCAAGAAGTGGTGGCTCGACCTGGAAATCGTCGACAATATCTGCGTCGATCCGGTGGCCGGCACCAACGAGCGCGATCTCAATCTCGATCACAGGATCGAGGCCGACAAACAGAAGATGGCCTATTACTTCGCCAGCATGATGCCGGTGCCCAATGACGTCGACCCCCAGCCGGTCGACCGCAAGGCGGCATTGGCCGCCGCCAGTTTGCTGGAAACCCCGGCCGAAGCGCGGGCGCGCAAGGCGGCCGGGGGCGCGCGCCCCGCCCATTACGTGCCGACGCCGCCGGCGCCAGGCGGGCCGCGCGGCACGGCCGATGCCAGCGGGCCGAGCATCTACAGCCAGGCTGGCGGAACGGGCAGGAAACCCGCGGCGGCTGCGGGCAAGAAATAGAGGCGGAAAGACATAAAGGGCGGCCCGGCCCCGGGGAGGACATTCGGAGCCGAGCCGCCAAGGAGCAGGCCGGATTTGGAGGGGGAAGTGCCGGCCCGCGAAAAGATTTTGAAGGCTGGGTTTTTCAGTCCCCGCCGCTGCGCTTCCAGGCTGGAGCCACCATGCGCCGCTTGCCTTCGGCAGCGAGCTTGATGCCAGGCTCGTCCAGGTCCAGGCGGTCCCACAACTGGCAGGTCACCTGCTTGTGCTTCTGGTCCAGGCCCTCACAGTAATTGGTGTATTCGCACACCCGGACCTCGCGCCCGCGGCCCGCGCGCACCTTGGCGAACCAGTCCGGGTCGGCCAGGCTCTGGCGCGCCAGGGCGACGATGTCGGCTTCGCCTTTTTGCAAGATCGCTTCCGCCTGATCGAAGCCGTGGACCCCGCCTGCGACGACAACCGGGGTCTTGAAGCCGGCCTTGCCGATGGCGGCGCGGATGCGCGAAGCCGGCCCGATATTGCGGCCGAAGGGACCTTTTTCGTCGGAGATGTGGCCGGGCATGCACTCATAGCCGCTGCGCCCGGTATAGGGGTAGATGGCGGCGCCGATGCTCGGCTGCTTGGCATCCTCGAACTTGCCGCCGCGCGACAACGACAGGAAATCCATGCCCGCTTCGGCAAAGCGCTGGGCGAAATAACAGGCATCCTCGATCGTTCCCCCGCCCTCGAAGATTTCCTCGGACAGGAAACGGCAGCCGACGGCAAAATCCTCGCCAACCTCGGCGCGCACCGCCTCAAAGACTTCCAGCGGCAGGCGCACGCGCTTTTCTCTTTGCCCGCCATAGCCATCTGGACGGGTGTTCAGAGGCGAAAGAAACGAGGCCATGGTATAGGCATGGGCGTAATGCAGCTCGACGCCGTCGAAACCGGCCCTTTTGGCCCGCCGCGCCGCACCGGCGAACAGGCCCGGCAATTGCTCGGGAAGGTCGCGGATTTGGGGCAGATCCATGTCGGTGACCCGTTCGCGGTAGCCAAGGCGCAGCGATTCCATTTCGCGCCGGCTCAAGACGCCGGCCAGTTCGTCCTCGCTCATCGCCTTGAGCCGGGCGCGGATTTCAGCCTCGTCCAGCTCGCCTCCAAGCGCCGACCGGTGGCGCTCGGTAATCTCCAGATAGCGGTCGAAATAGACCTGCGGGTCGGGGCGCCGCCGGATGGCGAGAAAGTCGATAAGCTGGATGAACAGCCGTGTCTTGCCGCCGCTGGCCTCGCGCACCGTGTCCACGAGTTCGCTCAGCCCGGCGATGAACCGGTCGTCGCCGATGCGCATCAGCGGGCCGCTCGGAATATCCCGGATGCCGGTGGCTTCGACGACGATGGCGCCGGGCCGGCCTTCGGCGAAACGGCGATACCAGTCGAGAACGTCGCTGGTGACGAACCCGTCTTCGCTGGCGCGCCAAGGCACCATCGCCGGCACCCAGCTGCGCGATGCCATTTCGATGGTGCTTGCCTGTTGCGGCCCGAGACGGATCGGGGAGAATAGGCGCGAGGCTTGCGCCTCGCCGGAATCCGGCCAGCGTCCCGGCTGCGGTTCGAAGCGGATTTTCTCAGGTGGCTTCCACATGAAACTGATGATAGTTTAGATATAAAATATTTACAAGTGAAATTTTATCGGCTAGGTAGTAGGAACCAACCGAACCAAGGGCGAGAGGATCTGTCATGAACGCCAAACCCGCCGGCTCCCGCGGCCCGCTCAAGATCGCCTGCCTCGGCGGCGGCCCCGCCGGCCTCTATTTCGCCTTGCTGATGAAGAAGCAGAATCCGGCCCATGTCATTACCGTCTACGAGCGCAACCGGCCCTATGACACTTTTGGCTGGGGCGTCGTCTTTTCCGACGAAACCATCGAGAACCTGGCCAGTGCCGATCCCGGCAGCCGCGACGAGATTCTCGGCGCGCTGGCCCATTGGGACGACATCGACACCCATTTCAAGGGCCGCCTGATCCGCTCCGGCGGCCATGGCTTCGCCGGTATCGAGCGCAAGAAGCTGCTCAACATCCTTCAGGCCCATTGCGAGGCGAACGGCGTCAAGCTGGTGTTCGAATATGAGGTCGGCGACCTCGAACCCTACCAGGACTGTGATCTCATCATCGCCTGCGATGGCCTGAATTCAGGCATCCGCACCCGGCTTGCCGGCCATTTCAAACCGCAGATCGAGGTCCGCAAGAACAAGTTCGTCTGGCTCGGCACCAAGAAGCTGTTCGACGCCTTCACCTTCATTTTCGTCGAGACCGAATGGGGCTGGTTCCAGGCCCATGCCTACCGCTTCAACGAGGACACCTCGACCTTCATCGTCGAGACCCCGGAGAGCGTTTTCGAGGCCGCCGGAATCGACAAGATGAGCCAGGAAGCGGGCATAAAGTTCTGCGAGAACCTCTTCGCCGACTATCTGGATGGCAACCCGTTGATCTCCAACGCCAAACATTTGCGCGGCTCTGCTATATGGATCAATTTTCCCCGCGTTTCCAACGAACGCTGGGTCAAGGACAATATCGTTCTCATGGGCGACGCCGCCCATACCGCCCATTTTTCCATCGGCTCCGGCACCAAGCTGGCAATGGAGGACGCCATTTCGCTGGCCCGTCTTTTCGAGGAGCGCCCCAAGGCCACGATCCGCGAACTGCTCGCCGCCTATGAAGAAGAGCGCAAGGTCGAGGTCATAAAAATCCAGTCCTCGGCCCGCAATTCCATGGAGTGGTTCGAGAATGTCGCCCGCTACACCCATATGGAGCCCGAGCAGTTCACCTATTCCATGCTGACCCGCTCGCAGCGCGTTTCCCACGAGAACCTGCGTCTGCGCGATGTCACCTACCTGGAGGATATGGAGCGCTGGTTCGCGTCGAAGGCCACCGGCAAGACAGCGAAAGGCGCCGTGCCGCCGATGTTCACGCCGTTCAAGCTGCGCGACCTGACGCTGGCCAATCGCATCGTCGTTTCGCCCATGGCGACCTATAGCGCCGATGATGGCGTGCCCGGCGATTTCCATCTCGTCCATCTCGGCGCCAGGGCCCAGGGCGGCGCCGGCCTGGTGATGACCGAAATGACCTGCGTTTCGCCGCAAGGGCGGATCTCTCCCGGCTGCACCGGCCTGTGGAACGACGAGCAGGGCCGCGCCTTTGCCCGCATCACCGGGTTTGTCCACCGCAATACAAAAGCCCATATCGGCCTTCAGCTCGGCCATTCCGGCCCCAAGGGCTCGACCGGCCTCGGCTGGGACGGCGCCGATGAACCGCTGAAAGAGGGCAACTGGCCGCTCATTGCCGCCTCGCCGGTCAAGTGGGCACCGGCCAACCAGACCCCGCGCGAGGCCACCCGCGCCGACATGGAGCAGGTGATCGCCCAGTTCGCCGACGCCACCAGGCGCGGCGCGGCGGCCGATTTCGACCTCCTCGAACTACACGCCGCCCATGGCTATCTGCTGTCCTCCTTCATCTCGCCGCTGACCAACAGGCGCGAGGATGACTATGGCGGCACGATTGACAACCGCCTGCGTTTTCCCCTTGAGGTCTTCGACGCCATGCGCGCCGCCTGGCCGGCCCATAAACCGATCTCGGTGCGCATATCGGCCACCGACTGGCACCCGGACGGGCTGACCCATGAAGAGGCCATCGCCGTCGCCAAAGCCTTCGCCGAGCACGGTGCCGACCTCATCGACGTGTCCGCAGGGCAGACCTCGATCGAGGCCCAGCCGGTCTATGGCCGCATGTTCCAGACGCCCTTGTCGGACATGATCCGCAACGAAACCGGTCTTGCCACCATGGCGGTGGGCAATATCTTCGAGGCCGATCACGCCAATTCGATCATCGCCGCCGGCCGCGCCGATCTGGTGGCGCTGGCGCGGCCCCATCTGGCCGATCCCTACTGGACCCTTCATGCCGCCGCCCATCTCGGCTATGACGGAACTCCATGGCCGGTTCAGTATCGCGCCGGCGCAGAGCAATACCGGCGCAACCTGGAGCGCGCCGACCAGATAGCGGAGCTGATCTGATGGATGAAACACCGGCGCGCCATTCCCATCTGCGGTTGTGGCTGCGCCTGTTTGCCAATGTCGCGCTGGTGGAGCGCGAACTGCGCGAGCGCCTGCGCAAGCAACACGGCGTGTCGCTGGCCAAGTTCGATTATCTGGCCCAGCTGTACCGCGCCCCCCAGGGCACGCTCACCATGGGCCAGCTTGGCCAGCAACTCATGGTTTCGGGCGGCAACATAACCGGCCTTACCGACCGCCTCGCCGCTGACGGGCTGGTGCGCCGCAAGGTCGATCCGGACGACCGCCGCGTCCAGCAGGTCGTCCTGACCGGGGACGGCACGGCGCTGTTCGAGGTCATGGCCCGCGACCATGAAGGCTGGGTCAACCAATTGCTGTCGGGCCTTGATGCCGGCGAGGCCGACGATCTGCTGCTTGGCCTTAAGCGCATGAAGCAGGCGGTCCAGGCCGTGCTGGCAGAGGAGAACGCGCCATCGGAGGCGTAAGCCGCCGGGGCCGGAATTAAGAGCAATAACGGCGTCAATGCCGCTGACTTGGGGGATACGTCCCATGATTGACGATTTTGCCGCACGCAATCTGCCGCCGCCGCGGCTATGGCCCGAGATCGATCTCAGCCATCCCGCCTATCACTATCCACCGCGCATCAATTGCGTTTCCCGTTTCCTCGACCGCTGGATCGCGGAGGGCAGGGGGGCACGGCGCGCCATTGTCGCGCCGGGATCGACCTGGACCTATCAGGACCTCTATGAGCGCGTGAACCGCCTCGCCCATGTCCTGGTCGAGGATCTTGGCCTGGTGCCCGGCAACCGGGTGCTGCTGCGCTCGGTCAATGCCCCGATGATGGTCGCCGCCTATCTTGCCGTCATCAAGGCCGGGGGCATCGCCGTCGGCACCATGGCGCTCCTTCGCGAGAACGAGCTTGCCGCCATCATCGACAAGGCCGAAATCGGCCTCGCCCTGTGCGACGCCGCCCTCGGCGAGGCGCTGGAAAAGGCGAAAGCGAAAGCGCCGGCCCTCAGGCGCATCGCCTATTTCGACAACGAAAAGGGCGCTGGCGAGGTGGAAAAGCTGATGGCCGGCCGGCCGGCAGAGTTCACGTCCTTTGACAGCCGCGCCGACGATATCTGCCTCATCGCCTTCACCTCCGGCACCACCGGCAAGCCCAAGGGCACGATCCATTTCCACCGCGACCTGCTGGCGATCTGCGATGGCTTCTCCGCCCTCGTATTGAAACCCGAGCCGGACGATTTGTTCTGCGGCAGTCCGCCGCTCGCCTTCACTTTCGGACTTGGCGGCCTCGCCCTGTTCCCCCTTCACGCCGGTTCCGCCACCCTCCTGCTGCCCTCGGCGACACCGCCCGAGCTCGTCGCGGCGATAGAAAAATACCGCGCGACGTTCTGCTTCACCGCGCCCACCGCCTACCGCGTCATGCTGTCCCATCTCGCCGAACACGACATTTCCTCGCTGCGCCGCGCCGTCTCCGCCGGCGAGCACCTGCCCAAGGCTATCTACGACGCGGTTTGCGAGGCGACCGGCCTCAAGCTCATCGATGGCCTTGGCTCCACCGAGATGCTCCATGTCTTCATCACCTCGGCCGATGAAGACATCCGCCCCGGCGCCACCGGCATCCCGGTGCCGGGCTACCGCGCCGCCATTCTCGACGACGACGGCAAGGAAGTTCCCCCCGGCACCGTCGGCGCCCTTGCTGTCAAGGGCCCCACGGGCTGCCGCTATCTCGCCGACGAGCGCCAGAGCGTCTATGTCCGCAATGGCTGGAATATCACCGGCGACGCCTATCTTCAGGATGAGGACGGCTATTTCTGGTTCCAGGCCAGGGCCGACGACATGATCATTTCCGCTGGCTACAACATCGCCGGCCCCGAGGTCGAGAACGCGCTGCTGACCCATGAGGCGGTGGCCGAATGCGCCGTCGTCGGCGCCCCCGACGAGGAGCGCGGCATGATCGTCAAGGCCTTTGTCGTCCTCGCCCCCGGTGTGGTTGGCGACGGCGCGCTGGTCAAGGCGTTGCAGACCCACGTCAAGGCCGAGATCGCGCCCTATAAATATCCCCGCGCCATCGAATTCGTCGCCGCCCTGCCCAAGACCGGCACCGGCAAGATCCAGCGCTTCAAGCTTCGCGAAAAGGACTAGGACATGGCAATCGAGGTACTCCCCGACGGCTGGCCGCGGCCCAAGGGCTACGCCAATGCGATCCTCGCCGAGGGGCGTACCCTCTATATCGCCGGCCAGATCGGCTGGGACGAAAACGAACGCCTTGTCGGCGAGGATTTCCTCGCCCAGGCCGCCCAGGCGCTGCGCAATATCGCCGCCCTGCTCAAGGCGGCGGGGGCCGCCCCCGAGCATCTCGTGCGCATGACCTGGTATGTCACCGACAAGGGTGCCTACATCGCCGCGCGCAAGGAACTGGGGCAGGCCTATCGCGATATTCTGGGGTCCAATTTTCCCGCCATGACCGCAGTCGAGGTCAAGGCGCTGATGGCCAGGGGGGCGCTGGTCGAGATCGAATGCACCGCCTGCATTCCCACCGGCTGAACCCGCCCGCGCCATTGACGCCACGCCTGGCGCGCGGGATCATCCGCCCTTGACATCGGCGCCGTGCGGGGGCCGCGCGGGGTCAGGAGAACAGGCATGACGCAACGCAGGACCGGTGGCAGGACCGGTGGCAGGACCGGCGGCCGCATCCTCATCGACGGCCTGCTCGGCCACGGCATCGACACCATATTCTGCGTCCCCGGCGAGTCCTATCTGGCGGCGCTCGACGCGATCCATGAGGTCGGCGACCGCATCGCCCTCATCACCTGCCGCCAGGAAGGCGGCGCTGCCTTCATGGCCGAGGCCCATGCCAAGCTGACCGGCAGGCCCGCGGCGGTTTTTGTCACCCGCGGCCCCGGCGCCTGCAATGCTTCGATCGGCCTGCACACCGCGTTTCAGGATTCAACGCCGCTGCTCCTCCTGGTCGGGCAGATCGCCCGCGGCCATCTCGGCCGCGAGGCCTTTCAGGAAATCGACCAGGAGGCCTTTCTCGGCCCGGTGACCAAATATGTCGCCCGGATCGATGATCCCGCCCGTCTGCCGGAATTTCTCGGCCGCGCCGTTCACGCCGCCCGCTCGGGCCGTCCCGGCCCGGCGGCCCTGGTCCTTCCCGAAGACATGCTGCGCCAGGAGGCTGAAGTGGCCGATTGCCAGCCGGTGCCCGTCGCCGCCCCGGCGCCGGACCCGCAGGCCATCGCCGATCTGGGCCGCCGTCTTGCCAAGGCGCGCCAGCCGCTGGTGATCGCCGGCGGGGGCGGCTGGAGCGAGGCGGCGCGCGCCGGCCTCGCCGAATTCGCCGACGCCCATGGCCTCCCCGTCGCCTGCGCATTCCGCCGCCAGCACATCGTTGATGCCGATGCCGCCCACTATGTCGGCGACCTCGGCCTTGGGCTCAATCCTGAACTGGCGGCGCTGGTCAAGAACGCCGATCTTCTGCTCGTTATCGGCTCGCGCCTTGGCGATGTGCCGACCAGGGGCTACACCCTGCTCGAGGTGCCGCGTTCGGCCCAGTCCCTGGTCCATGTCCACCCTTCCGCGGACGAACTGGGCCGGGTCTACCGGCCGGATCTGGCCATTGTTGCGACGCCGGACCTGTTCCTTGCCGCCGCGGCCGGATTGCAGCCAGCCGCCGTCGCGGCAAGGGCCGGCTGGGCGCAGCGCGCCCGCGAAGCTTACCTTGAGGACCGCGGGCGCGTGCCCTGCCCGGGCCCTCTGGACCTCTGGCAGGTCATGCGCGAGATCGACGAAAGGCTGCCCGCCGACGCCATTGTCACCACCGGCGCCGGCAATTACGCCGGATGGGTGACGCGCTTCCTGCGTTTTGGCGGCGGGCGCCATCTGGTGGCGCCCACCAATGGCGCCATGGGCTACGGCGTTCCCGCCGCCATTGCCGCCTGCGCCGCCGCGCCGGACCGCACCGTCCTCGGCTTCGCCGGCGACGGCTGCTTCCTGATGAACGGACAGGAGCTCGCCACTGCGGTCCAATACGGTTTCAGGCCGGTCTTCATCGTCGTCAATAATGGCAGCTACGGCACCATTCGCGCCCATCAGGAACTGAACTATCCCGGCCGCGTCTGCGGCACCGACCTGGTCAATCCCGATTTTGCCGCTCTCGCCCGCTCCTATGGCCTCGACGGCCAGCGTGTCGACAGGACGGCGGATTTCGCACCCGCCTTTGCCCGCGCGCTTGGCGCCGGGCGCGCGGCGCTGATCGAGCTTGTCATACCGGTGGAGGCGATATCCACCCGGGCCAGCCTGTCGGATCTGCGCGCCCGCGCTTCGCCCTGACGGCAAGGCCAGCCGGGAACCGGGCCGTGAGCGAAAGAGATGATCAGCCGCCCCTTGTCAGCGACGGACGCCAGTCGCCCGCCGCCCTTGCCGTCCAGCGTGGCACCTGCCGCCTGCTGGTGGCTCATGGCCTGTGGGCGCTGACCGAGGTGACCCTGGCCTCGGGCCGGCGCGCCGACATCGCCGCCCTTGGCCCCAAGGGGGAAATCTGGATCGTCGAGATCAAGTCCAGTGTCGAGGATTTTCGCGCCGACAAGAAATGGCCCGGCTATCTCGAATATTGCGACCGCTTCTTTTTCGCTTGCCCTCGCGAGGTGCCGGTGGAGATCTTTCCGCAAAGCGCCGGCCTCATCATCGCCGACAGCTATGGCGGCGAAATGGTGCGCAAGGGCGAGGCGGCGCTTCTGGCTCCGGCGCGGCGCAAGGCGACCACGCTGCGCATCGCCCGGACCGCGGTCCAGCGCCTGCACGCCCTGATGGATCCAGACTTTTCCGGCGGTGTGCGCTATTGAGCCTTGATCCCGTTGCGGCGGGCCCGCCCGGCAGGGATCGGCGCGGCAGGGATCGGCGCGGCAGGGGTCAGCGCGGCGGGGGTCAGCGCGGCGCGCGCTTGGCCAGGATGCGTTGCAGCGTGCGCCGGTGCATATTGAGCCGGCGCGCCGTTTCCGAAACGTTGCGGTTGCACAATTCATAGACCCGCTGGATATGTTCCCAGCGCACCCGGTCCGCCGACATCGGGTTTTCCGGCGGCGGCGCCTTGTCTTCCGGGTCGGCGATCAGCGCCGCGTAAACCTCGTCGGCATCGGCGGGCTTGGCCAGATAGTCGATGGCGCCCAGCTTGACCGCGGTTACCGCGGTGGCGATGTTGCCGTATCCCGTCAGCATGATGACCCGCGCATCGGGGCGCAGCGAATTGAGCTGCTTGATGACGTCGAGGCCGTTGCCGTCGCCAAAGCGCATATCGACCACGGCGAAAGCTGGCTTCAGCTCCTTGACCAGCCGCAAGGCGTCGGCCACCGTTTCGGCCGTTGAAACCTCGAAGCCGCGCGTTTCCATCGCCCTCGCCAGCCTGGTGAGGAACGCCCGGTCATCATCTGCAATCAGGAGGGAACGGTCTTCGGGCAATTCGGTTTCAGATGTCACCTGTAATTCTGCCTTGCTGCTTACTGCACTTTCGACGACGCGGGCAAAGACTTAGGCCGGATATCCGGTGAGTGCCTGCGCCCGTTTGTCGCACTTATGACATGGCCGAACCGGTATGTCATGTGAATGATCCTGGTCAATTGCCGCCGGTGGCCGCGTCCTCGCTCAGGTCCCCCAGGTCCATTGCCGCCCGCGGCCAGGTGATAACCACCGTGGCGCCGTGATCCGGCGGCGGACGATTGGTCAGTTGCAGGCTGGCGCCGGACCGCTCCAGCAGGGTCTTGGCGATGAAAAATCCTAGGCCGAGGCCGAAATCTCCCTCGTTACCCTGGCCGCGCTTGACGCCGCGCGAGGTCACATAGGGCTCGCCGATCCGGCTCAGCACTTCGTGGGAAAACCCCGGTCCGTCATCGGAGATGCGGATCTGCACCCGGCTGGCGTCCCATTCGGCGGCGACGACGACCTTGCTCTCGGCGAAATCGACCGCGTTCTCGACCAGATTGCCAAGACTGTAAAGCACCGCGGCGCTGCGCCGGCCCACCGGCTCGCCGCCGCCGCTGGACACGGCGGGTAGCTCCTTGACGATCTTGACGCCGAAATCGCGATGGGGCTCGATGACGTCCTCGATCAGCGAACTTAACGGCATGCGG
Organism: Rhodobiaceae bacterium; assembly: GCA_020441905.1. GTDB lineage: Bacteria > Pseudomonadota > Alphaproteobacteria > Rhizobiales > NORP267 > JAGRLG01. The sequence goes on from JAGRLG010000031.1 coordinate 44,028, forward strand.
GCGAACAGCGCATCCGGCGCGTCGCGCAGGCTGGTCAGCTTGGTCAGGATGTCGCGGCAGCGGTCGACCTGGGACTTGAGCAGGCGGATATCCTCCGCTGCCGGGTCGTCGGGGCCGGTGGCGCGCATCAGCTCCTTGGTGACGATCGAGATCGTTCCCAGCGGCGTGCCGAGTTCGTGGGCCGCCGCCGCGGCCAGGCCGTCCAGCGCCGACAAATGCTGCTCGCGGGCCAGAAACAGCTCGGTCGCCGCTACCGCGTCGCTCATTTGGCGCGTCTCTTCCGATATCCGCCAGACATGAAATCCCATGAAGGCGAGACAGGCGATGAGAGCGATATAGACCCCGGCGACAAAGAGAAAGGGCAATTTAAGCGGCGCGCCGGGATACCAAGGCAGGGGCAGGTGGGCGATGGCCAGCCCGCTGGCCGACAGCACCACCAGCGAGGCCAGCACCAGGGTCAGGCGCAGCGGCAGGGTCGAGGCCGAAACCATCACCGGCACCAGCAGCAGCAGGGCGAAGGGGTTTTCCAGCCCTCCGGTGAGATAGAGCAGGCATACCAGCTGCAAGATGTCATAGGCCAGCAGCAAGGCGGCATGAACCGGGATCAGCCGCACGCTGGCGGTGAAGCGAAGGCGCAGGAACACATTGAGAATGACCGACAGTCCGATGACCACCAGCGCCGGTGCGATCGGCAGCTTGAAGCCCAGTCCGAAATAGACCACCAGCACCGAGGCGGTCTGCCCCGCCACCGCCAGCCAGCGCAGCCGGACCAGGGTCTGGAGGCGCAAATGGCGGCGATTGGGTTTGAGAAGGTCGTCCAGGCTGGTGCTGTTGGTGCCGGTCATGGCCGAAACTTTAGCCATCCACGCGCCCGCCGCAAGGCCGGCCTTGCCTTGTCCGCCGCGGCGGCGATTGCGCCAGCGCGGATTGAGGCTATCTTGGGCCAAAACAGCAGCGGACCATCATGGACATCAGCAGTGCCGCCGCGGCCGTCACCGCGCAGGATTTGTACAAGCGCTACCGCAAGGTGGTCGCGGTTGACCATGTCAGCTTTCAGATACCCCGCGGCGCCACTGTCGGCCTGCTGGGCGGCAATGGCGCCGGCAAGACCACCACCATTGCCATGATCATGGGGCTGGTGCTGCCGACATCCGGCGCCATCTCCGTTCTGGGCGAGGACATGATCCGGCACCGCCAGCGCGTTTTGCACCGCATGAACTTCGAAAGCCCCTATGTGAATATGCCGATGCGCCTGACGGTGCGCCAGAATCTGACCGTCTATGGCCGCCTTTACGGCCTGCCGGAATTGTCAGGCCGCATCGCCGCCCTGGCCGGGGCGCTTGATCTGCGCGAATTGCTCGAGCGCCCGTGCGGGCGCCTTTCGGCCGGGCAGAAGACCCGCGTCAGCCTCGCCAAGGCGTTGCTCAACGACCCCGAACTGCTGCTGCTCGACGAACCCACCGCCTCGCTCGACCCCGATACCGCCGACTGGGTGCGCCGGCATCTGGAGAATTTCCGCCGCGAGCGCGGCGCCACCATCCTGCTCGCCTCCCACAACATGCCGGAGGTCGAACGGCTGTGCGACAGCGTCATCATCATGAAGCGCGGCCGCATCGTCGACGAGGACAGCCCGGCGGCGCTGCTGCGCCGCTATGGCCGGGCCACACTGGAGGATGTCTTTCTTGCCGTCGCCCGCGACGAGGCCGGCCTGCCCGCTCCCGGCGGCGTTTCTGGCGCCGGCACCGATGCCGAGATGGGAGGCTGACCATGATTGGAGCCACAGGCCGCGGCGGACCTGCCGCCAGCGCCGGGCGCATCGGCGCCATGATCCTGCGCTACTGGTACCTGCTGCGCAGTTCCTGGCCGCGGCTGCTGGAGCTGGTCTACTGGCCGACGGTACAGATGTTCATGTGGGGATTCCTGCAATCCTACCTCCACCAGCAGGAGGGCATGCTGGCGCTGGCCGGCGGCGCCCTGCTCGGCGCCGTGCTGTTGTGGGATATCCTTTTTCGCGGCCAGATCGGCTTCTCGATTTCTTTCCTGGAAGAAATGTGGGCGCAAAATCTCGGTCACCTCATGATCAGCCCGCTGCGCGCCGGCGAGTTCATTGCCGCCCTCATGGTGATGAGCCTGATCCGCGTCATCATCGGCGTCGTTCCGGTCAGCGTCATGGCGGTGTATTTTTTCGGCTTCAATATCTATGGCCTCGGCCTCGCCCTGGTCGGCTTTTTCGTCATTCTCATGGTCACCAGCTGGGCCATCGGCCTGCTGGTCTGCGGCCTCGTGCTGCGCCAGGGCCTGGGCGCGGAAAGCCTGGTCTGGTCACTGATCTTCCTGATGCTGCCGCTGGCCTGCGTCTATTATCCGGTCACCACGTTGCCCCACTGGCTGCAATATGTCGCCCTTGCCCTGCCGCCGACCTATGTTTTCGAGGGCATGCGGGCGATCCTCATTGACGGCGTCTTCCGTCCCGACCTCCTGATGACCGGCCTGGCCCTCAATCTGATCTATCTGGCTATCGGGCTTGCCGCCTTTCTTGCCCTGTTGCGCTCGGCGCGCATTCACGGATCCCTGCTGGTTTCGGGGGAATAGGGAGGAGACTGGAATAGTTTGAAGCGGCTGTTGCCCTGTGATGTAACATCCCCTATATTGCACTGCACAATAACCGATAAGAAAATGCCCGTCCGTTCGGGCTGCCAGTCGGCGGAGGGCGTTTCATGCTCTACTATCTTTACGAACTCAATCATGCCGTTGTCGGCCCGGCGCGGGCTCTCGCCGATGCAGGCCGGATCTATTTGCGCAATCCGCTCAATCCCTTGGCGCATACGCCCCTGGGCAAGAATGCCGCCGCCGGATTCGAGATGTTCGAGCGCATGACGCGGCGCTACGACAAGCCGGAATTCGGCATAACGGAAGTGGAATCGGGCGGCAAACCGGTCCGGGTCACCGAGGAAACCGTGTGGCGGCGGCCTTTCTGCCGCCTGCGCCGCTTCCGCAAGCATCTCCGCCAGGAAGGCAATCCTGGCCCCAGGCTGCTTCTGGTAGCGCCGATGTCGGGGCATTATGCGACCTTGCTGCGCGGCACCGTCGAAGCCCTGTTGCCCGATCATGACGTCTATATCACCGACTGGACCGACGCTCGCACGGTGCCGCTTGCCGAAGGCGTCTTCGATCTCGACGACTACATCGACTACATCATCGAGATGTTCCACAAGCTGGGCCCCGGCGCCCATGTCGTTGCCGTGTGCCAGCCTTCGGTTCCCGTGCTTGCCGCCATCTCGGTCATGGAAGAGGACCGCGATCCCAACGTTCCGGCGTCGATGACGCTGATGGGCGGTCCGATCGATACCCGGGTCAATCCCACCGCCGTCAATCTGCTGGCCGAGGAGCGCGGCATCGACTGGTTCGCGGCCAATGTCATCGTCAAGGTGCCGTTTCCCAATGCCGGCTGCATGCGCGACGTTTACCCCGGTTTCCTGCAGCTTACCGGCTTCATGAGCATGAATCTGGATCGCCATGTCACCGCCCATTACGACCTGTTCAATCATCTGGTCGAGGGCGACGGCGATTCGGCGGACAAACACACCGAATTCTACGACGAATATATGGCGGTGATGGATCTCGACGCCGCCTTTTATCTGCAAACCATCGACACCGTTTTCGTCCGTCACCTGCTGCCCAAGGGCGAGATGACCCATCGCGGCCGGCCCGTGGACCCCTCGCGCATCACCCGCACCGCGCTGATGACCGTGGAGGGCGAACATGACGATATCTCCGGCCTTGGCCAGACCGAGGCCGCCCATACCCTGTGCCGCAATATTCCCGCCGCCAAGCGGGTGCATTACGTGCAGCCGGAAGTGGGACATTATGGTGTCTTCAACGGCTCGCGGTTCCGCCGCGAGGTGGCGCCGCGGATCGGTGCCTTCATTGCCGGCAACGACAAGGGCGCCAGCATGGCCGAGCGGGTCAAGCGCGCCGGCCTGAAAGTGGTAGCGAGTTCGGCCGCCAAGGTGGGCGGAACGGGCAAGATGGACAAAAGTTAGCCACAGCGTACAGAGAATGTGATCTGCCGCGGCTGGCGGCGGCCAGCCCCTGCGCGCATATTCGTGCCGGGACAGCAGGTGATTCGCTTGTGCACCAAGCTGTTCCACCTACCGGTTCCAGCGGCGGGGGACGCTAGGGCAGCCATGGCTGGCGATCAGGAATTCGAGATCGACCTCGACGGCGAGCGGGTACCGGTATCGCTGGTGCGCCGGGCGCAGGCGCGCCGCTACGTTCTGCGGGTGCGTGCGGCCCGCCAGGTGCTCTTGACCATGCCCGCCCACGGCACAAGGCGCGAGGCGCTGGCCTTTGCCGAGCGCCAGCGCGACTGGCTGCGCGATCGCCTCGGCAAACTGCCGCGCAATGTTCGTTTCGAGGATGGCGCCGTCATCCCCTTTCGCGGCAAGCCCCATATTGTCGATCATCGCCCCGAGGCCCGTGGAACGGTGTGGATCGAAGAGGGCGACAGCGCGCCTCTCCTGGCCGAGGACGCCCTGCCTCGCCTTTGCGTCGCCGGGCGCCTGCTGCATCTGCGCCGGCGCCTGCGCGAGTTTCTGGAGCGCCAGGCCAGGGCGGATCTGGAGTCGAAAGTGGCGCGCTATGCCCGCCGGCTGGGGGTAAGCGTTCAGCGCATTTCCATCCGCGACCAGAAGAGCCGCTGGGGGGCCTGTTCGGCCAGCGGCACCGTCACCTTTTCCTGGCGACTCATCCTGGCGCCGGAATTCGTGCTCGACTATCTGGCCGCCCATGAAGTCGCCCATGTCAGGGAAATGAACCATTCCCCCGCCTATTGGCGCCTCCTCAACGAGTTGTGCCCGCACACCGGGCGCGCCGAAAGCTGGCTCAAGGCCAACGGCCGCGACCTGCACCGCTACGACCCGCAATAGCTTCCGGCCGCCAAAGCAGCTGGACGGGCCAATGCCGCCCGGTTAGTTTGGCGTCTTCGTCTGGAACCTGCATGCCCTTCAAACCCGATACCCTGGCACTGACGGCGCTGCTCGCCCTGCTGACCGCGCTCGGTCCGCTGGCGACCGATATGTATCTGGCCGCGCTGCCCCTGATCACCGGCGAACTGGCTTCCAACGTGCCCCAGGCCCAGCTCACATTGAGCCTGTTCCTGGCCGGTTTTGCCGCCGGCCAGCTGATCTACGGGCCGATTTCCGACCGCCTCGGACGCCGTATCGTGCTGCTGTCGAGCCTTGCCGCCGTCTTCATCGCCGTCACCGGCTGCATGCTGGCGCCGAATATGGAAATGCTCATCGCCGGGCGCCTGCTCCATGGCGCCGCCACTGCCGGACCCATCGTGCTGGCGCGCTCCATCGTCCGCGACCTCTATTCGGGCGCCAGGGCCGGCCAGGAGCTCTCGCGCATGGGGTCGATCATGGGCCTGATGCCGGCCATCGCCCCCTTTTTGGGCGCCCTGATCCTCGAAGCGGCGGGCTGGCGCCCGATTTTTGCCGCGCAGATGCTGCTGGCCGGCGCCACCATTGCCCTCGTCGCCCTGGCGCTGCCGGAAACCATCGGCGCGCGCCGCCGCACCGACCCGCTGCGGCTCTCGACCTTCCCCAGGGCCTATGGCGGGCTCATGGCCAGCGGACGCTACCGCGTCAATGTCGCGTCCGCCTGCGTCATCTATGCCGGCCTGTTCGCCTTCATCTCCACCGCCACCTTCGTGCTTCAGCAGGCTTATGGCCTGTCGCCAACCGCATTCGGCGTCAGTTTTTCGCTGATTTCGGTTGCCTATGTCGCCGGCACGATGATCGGCACCCGCCTGGTGGCGCGTATCGGCATCCAGCGCACCATGTTCTGGGGTGCCTTGCTGCTGGCGGCGGGCGGCGGCCTCATGCTGGGTCTGGCGGTTTATGGCGGCGTCCGCGCCTGGGAAGTCGTCGTCCCGATGATGCTCTATATGGTTGGCGTCGGCCTTGCCTTCCCCCAGGCCATCGCCGCCGCCATGATGCCCTATCCCGACCGCGCCGGCGCCGCGTCCTCGCTGCTCGGCTTTTGCCAGATGACTTCGGGCGCCGTAACCGGTGTCATTGTCGCCAATGCCTATGACGGCAGCGGCCTGCCGCTGGCGCTGGCCGTCGCGATCATGGGCTTCGCCGCGCTGGCGCTCAATCTGTGGGAACGGCTGGCCTATGCGCCGGCGCCGGGCGAGTAAGCTCAAGAATCCCGACTCAGCCGCCGAATATCCGTTTCAGGAAATCGGCATCGATGCGAAAGCCGCCGGAGCGCGCCGGGGGCGGCACGCCGGCTCCCTCCTGAATCTGGTCGACACGGGTTTCGAACCCGGCGACAGCCGGCTCGTTGTCCGGATTGCGCCAGAACTTGCCGGGCAGGGGCTGTGGCTTGAGCCCGGCATGGGCCTCCTCCATGAAGCGGTGCCAGACCATGGCCGGCAGGCTGCCGCCGCTGACATTTTTCATCGGCGAGCCGTCGTCATTGCCGATCCACACCCCGGCGGTCAGCCGCGCCGTGTAGCCGATGAACCAGGCGTCGCGCCAGTCCTGGGTGGTGCCGGTCTTGCCGGCCGCGGGCCAGTTGCCGAACGCGGCGCGCTTGGCCGTGCCTTCCTCCAGCGCCGCGCGCAGCATGTCGTTCATCGCCCCCACCGCTTCCGCGCTGACCACCCGTCCCGGCCCCGATCCGGCGCGCTCATAGAGCAGCTTGCCGTCGGCGGTCTTGGCGCGGGTGATGATATAGGGCAGCACGCCGGTGCCGCCGTTGGAAAAGGGCACATAGGCTCCGGTCAGTTCGGCCAGTGTGACCTCCGAGGTGCCGAGCGCGATCGAGAGGTCGCGGCGTATCGGCGAAGTGACGCCGAGACGGCGCGCGGTATCGATCACCGTCGTGACGCCGACCTCGTTGGCCAGTTGCGCCGAGAGCGTGTTGATCGAGTGCGACAGGCCATAGCGCAGGGTCACCGGCCCGGCATATTTGTCGTTGTAGTTTTTCGGCGCCCAGTTGCCATATTTGACCGGCGCGTCGCGGCGCACGGTGTCCGGCGTCAGCCCTTTTTCCAGCGCCGCCAGATAGACGAAGGGCTTGAAGGCCGAGCCCGGCTGGCGCAGCGCCTTGGTGGCGCGGTTGAACTGGCTCTCGCCATAGGCGCGCCCGCCGACCAGGGCCTTGATGGCGCCGCTGGGGTCCATCGCGATCAGCGCTCCCTGACCCGCTTCGACATCCCTGCCGTCTTCGTCGAGCACATTGACCAGCGCCCGTTCCGCCGCCCCTTGCAGCGCCGGATCGATGGTTGTCTCGACGATGATGTCGGTGTCCGGCTGGCCGGCAAAACCGGGCAACAGGTCGGAAATCCAGTCGGCGGCATAATCGATGGCGCCGAGGCCGTCGGGCCGGATCAGCTTGGCGGGATGGGCGCGCGCGCTCTTTGCTTCTTCGGCACTGAGATATTTTGCTTCCGCCATGGCCTCGATGACCGTCGCCGCGCGGTCCTCGGCGAGATCCGGGTTGCGCGTCGGCGCATAACGCGACGGCGCTTTGAGCAGTCCGGCCAGCACGGCGGCCTCGGCCAGCGTCACATGGCGCGCCGACTTGCCGAAAAAGCGCTGGGCGCCGGCCTCGACGCCATAGGTGCCGGCACCGAAATAGACCCGGTTGAGATAGAGCTCGAGGATTTCGTTCTTGGTGAACTTGGTTTCCAACCATGCCGCCAGGATCATCTCCTGAACCTTTCGGGCAATCGTGCGGTCGGGCTCGAGAAACAGGTTCTTGGCCAATTGCTGGGTCAGGGTCGAGCCGCCCTGCACGATATGGCCGGCGACCAGATTCTGCGCCATGGCGCGCGCCAGTCCGACCGGGTCGATGCCGAAATGCCAAAAGAAGCGCCGGTCCTCGATGGCCACCACCGCCTGGGGCAGATAGGGCGGCAATTCGCGCAGCCGGACATCCTTGCCATGGCCTATGCCGCGCGTCGCCAGCACTTCGCCGCTGGCCGCCACCATGACTACATTGGGTGCCCGCTTGGGAACTTTCAGGTCGGAGATCGGCGGCAGCCCGGCGCCGTAATAGGCAAGCAGCCCGGCCAGCGCCAGCACGCCCCAGATCGCGGCCACCGCGCCCCAATAGACCAGGCGGCGCAGCATGCCGCGCTTGCGCCCCGGGCGGTTGCGTGTGCCGCCACCCCGGCCCGCGCGGCGCCCGGCGGAAGATCCGGCGGCGCCGGCCTTGCCCGCTGCTTTCTTGCTCCCCCTGGCTGCCTTGTCGTGGGACAGCTGCGCGCGCTCGCGCCGGTCGGCCTTGATCTCGCCACCCGTCCGCCCGTCCGCCCGCTCGAAAACCGGTTCGATTCGCTCGCTGCGCTGGCGCCTGCGCTTGTTGATCATCGATCCGGCCGCTTCTTCTCGATCTGGAATTGCAGCACACCTGTGCCCCCGCACGCCGGCGCCCTGTCGCAAGGGAACCGCCGACATCCGCAAATGAACGCTAAATAAGGCGCTTTAATGGACAGTTAACTATCGGCGCGGCGCCGTCTTGCGGCAGCTCCTGCCCGGCACGTTATATGGCGTTCCGGCCCGCGCCGCACGAGCCGTCCGCTAGACGTCCAGATTGGCCACGGTGAGCGCATTTTGCTGGATGAATTCGCGCCGCGGCTCGACCTCGTCGCCCATCAGCCGCGAGAAGATCTGGTCGGCCTCGTCGAGTTCGCGCACCTTGACCTGGAGGATGGTGCGGGCATTGACGTCGAGCGTCGTCACCCAGAGCTGTTCCGGGTTCATTTCGCCCAGGCCCTTGTAGCGTTGCAGGCTGATGCCCTTGCGTCCGGCCTCGAAAATAGTGGCCAGCAATTCGCTCGGCGAGCGGATTTCGTTCTCCTGGTCTTTGCGCCGCAGCACCGCCGCCTTGCCATAAACGACCTGAAGCGACTTGGCGCGCTCGTTGAGCTTGCGCGCATCCGCCGAGCCGATCAGCGGCCCGTCGATGGCGCGCACTTCGGTGACACCGCGCACCACGCGCGAGAAATGTAGGCCGCCGTCTTCCATCGGTTCGCCGGCCCAGCCGCGCTCGGTTTCCTCCGAAATCCGGTCGAGGCGCCGGGCGATGTAGTTCGTGGCCTCGCGCGCCTGATCCGGCGCCGCGAGCAGCTCCGGGTCCAGCGCCCCCGCGATCGCTGCCTGCTCGACCACCGAGCGCGGATAGCGGCCGTGCAAGCCTTCCAGAATGGTCTTGACCTTGCGCGCTTCCTCGACGATCTGGCGCAAATCGGCGCCGGCCCGCTCCTCGCCATTGGCCAGCGTCAGCACGCAGCCCTCCAGCCCGCTATCGACCAGATAGTCCTCCAGGGCGCGCTCGTCCTTCAGATATTGCTCCGACTGGCCGCGCTTGACCTTGTAGAGCGGCGGCTGGGCGATATAGAGATAGCCGCGCTCGATCAGCTCCGGCATCTGGCGGTAGAAGAAGGTCAGCAGCAGGGTGCGGATATGGGCGCCATCGACATCGGCGTCGGTCATGATGATGATCTTGTGGTAGCGCAGTTTCTCGATGTTGAAATCGTCGCGCCCGATGCCGGTGCCCAGCGCCGTGATCAAGGTGCCGATCTCGTTCGATGACAGCATCTTGTCGAAGCGCGCCCGCTCCACATTGAGAATCTTGCCGCGCAGCGGCAGCACCGCCTGGAAGCCACGGTCGCGCGCCTGCTTGGCCGAGCCGCCGGCCGAATCGCCCTCGACCAGGAACAGTTCCGCCTTCGCCGGGTCGCGCTCCTGGCAGTCGGCCAGCTTGCCCGGCAGCGACGCGACGTCGAGCGCGCCCTTGCGCCTTGTCAGCTCGCGGGCCTTGCGCGCCGCCTCGCGCGCCGCCGCCGCCTCGACAACCTTGGAAATGATGGTCTTGGCCTCCGCCGGGTGTTCCTCGAACCAGGCGTTCAATGCCTCGTTGAGAATGCCCTCGACCGCCGGGCGCACCTCCGAGGACACCAGCTTGTCCTTGGTCTGGCTGGAGAATTTGGGGTCGGGAACCTTGGCCGAGAGGACGCAGGTCAGCCCCTCGCGGCAGTCATCCCCCGACAGCGCCACCTTTTCCTTGCGCGCGATGCCGGCGCGCTCGGCATAGCCGGTCACCTGGCGCGTCAATGCGGCGCGAAAGCCGGCCAGATGGGTGCCGCCGTCGCGCTGGGGAATATTGTTGGTAAAGCACAGCACGTTCTCGTGGTAGCTGTCGTTCCACCACAGCGCGCATTCGACATCGACGCCGTCGCGCTCGCCATGGATCAGGATCGGATCGCCGACCAGCGGGTGCTTGGCGCGGTCGAGATAGCGCACATAGGCTTCAAGCCCGCCTTCATAGACCAGTTCCACCGCCCTGGGCTCGACGCCGCGCGCATCGGTGAGCAGGATGTGCACGCCGGAATTGAGGAAGGCCAGTTCGCGCAGCCGGTGTTCGAGGGTCTGGTAGTCGAACTCGGTCATGGTGAAGGTTTGCGGGCTGGGCAGAAAGGTGACTTCGGATCCGGTCCGTCCCGGCGCGTCCGCCACCACCGCCAGCGGCGCCTGGGTTTCGCCATTGGCGAAGGTGACCAGATGCTCCTTGCCGTCGCGCCAGATACGCAGTTTCAGCCAGGTCGAGAGCGCATTGACAACCGACACCCCGACGCCGTGCAGGCCGCCCGAAACCTTGTAGGAATTCTGGTCGAATTTTCCCCCGGCATGAAGCTGGGTCATGATCACTTCGGCGGCCGAGATGCCTTCCCCGGCATGGATCTCGGTGGGGATGCCGCGGCCGTTGTCGCGCACCGTGCATGAGCCGTCGGCATTGAGGATCACCTCGACCAGGTCGCAATAGCCGGCCAGCGCCTCGTCGATGGCATTGTCGACCGCCTCATAGACCATGTGGTGGAGGCCGGAGCCGTCATCGGTGTCGCCGATATACATGCCCGGGCGCTTGCGCACCGCGTCCAGGCCCTTGAGCACCTTGATCGATTCGGCGCCATATTCGGCAGGCCCGTTACCGCTCGGCTGGCTGTCTGACATTGCGGATTTTCTGCTCGCTGTCTGCTTGCCGGCGACGCATTGCGCGCGCCACCGGCAGGGGGACTGAGAATCATCAGAAACTTATAACAGTTTTGCCCGGTTAAGTGGGGCAAACTTGCCGAAAAAGGCGGTTCGCGCCGCCGCGATCAGCCGCGCCGCTCCAGCCCTCCGGCTCCGACATGATAGCGCTGCATCGCGATCCCGGCGGCGGCGAAAATTCCCTCATCGGTTCCCGTCATCCAGGCCTGGGCGCCGAGCTCCTCGATCTCGCCGAAAAGGGCGGCGCGGTGCGCGGCGTCGAGATGGGCGGCGACCTCGTCGAGCAGCAGCAGCGGCGTCGCGCCGGCGGTAACCTCGCGCACCAGCCGGGCATGGGCGAGCACGATGCCGGCCAGCAGGATCTTCTGCTCGCCGGTCGAGCAGCTGCGCGCCGCGCGCGCCTTGGGCCCGTGAAAGACAATGAGGTCGGAGCGGTGCGGTCCCTCTAGGGTGCGCCCGGCCGCGGCATCGAGGCCGCGCGAGGCGCCAAGGCGCGCGCGGTAGGTATCCTCGGCATCGACCGCGGCCATGGCTTCAAGGTGGGTTTCCAGGCTGCCTTCCAGCGCCAGCTCGACCTGGGGGATGAGTCCCAGCCCGGCGCGCGCCGCCAGCACCCCCTGGAGCAGGCGCACGCAGTCGCGCCGCGCCGCGGCAACCGCCGCCGCATGTTCCGCCATCTGCGCCTCGATGGCGTCTAGCCAGCGCCCATTGCCGCCCGCCGCGCCCGTCTCGAGCAGGGCATTGCGCTGGCGCATGGCGCTTTCAAAGGCGCTGATGCGGCTGCGGTGGCCGGGATCGAGCGCCACCACCAGGCGGTCGAGAAAGCGCCGCCGGTCGCTGGCGGGGCCGGAAAAAAGCTGATCCATCGACGGCGTCAGCCACACCATGCGGCACAGCGAAGCCAGTTCGTTGACGCTGCGCGCCCGCGTCCCGTCGATGCGCACCTCGCGCCCGGCCCGCCCGGCCTCGCCCGCCGCCGCGCTCTCGCCAAGGCCGGTGCCGATGCCGGCCAGACCATGGGGGCCGCTGACCCTGGCGAAGACGGCCCAGCCGCCGCGCGCGCCCTCGCGGGTGATCTCGTCATAGGGTGCGGCGCGCAGGCCGCGCCCGGGCACGAGGAAAGAAAGCGCTTCAAGAAGGTTGGTCTTGCCCGCGCCATTGGCGCCGCACAGCGCCACGGGCGCGTGGCTGACCTCGAGCGACAGCCGGCGGTAATTGCGGAAATCGGTCAGTTGCAGCGTCTCAAGCGCATAAGCGGGGGCATCCGCGCCGGCTCCCTGCCTGTTTTCGCCGCCCGCCTGCACCCGCCCGCCTCGATATTCAGTGAATTTCGCCTGCCGCCGCCCTTTAGACCCGCATCGGCATCAGCACATAGAGCGCGGCCTCGTCGCTGACATCGCGCACCAGTGCCGGCGAACCGGGATCGGCGAGGTCGAAACGCGCCGTCTCGTGATCGAGCTGGCCGGCGATATCGAGCAGATAACGCGAATTGAAGCCGATCTCCAGCGCCTCGCCGCTGTAGCTGACCTCGATTTCCTCGCTGGCGCTGCCCGAATCGGGATTGTTGACCGAAAGCACGAGCTTCTCGCCCTCAAGATTGAGTTTGACCGCCCGCCCGCGCTCGCTGGAAATCGTCGACACGCGGTCGACCGCCTGGGCAAAGCGCGCGGCATCGACCTCCAGCCGCTTGTCATTGCCCTGGGGGATGACGCGGGCATAGTCGGGGAATGTGCCGTCGATCAGCTTCGATGTCAGCACCACCTGTCCGAAGGTGAAGCGGATCTTGGCGTCCGACATCTCCACCGTGACCGGCGCCTCTTGGTCCTCGATCAGCCGGTGCAGCTGTTCGACCGTCTTGCGCGGCACGATAATGCCCGGCATCCCCGCCGAGCCTTCCGGCGCCGGCAATTCGATCCGCGCCAGCCGGTGGCCGTCTGTCGCCACCGCGCGCAGCGTCGCCAGCCCGTCGGTTTCGGCGCAATGGAGAAAGATGCCGTTGAGATAATAGCGCGTCTCTTCGGTCGACATGGCAAAGCGCGTCTTGTCGATCAGCCGCTTCAGGTCGTTGGCCGAGAGCGTGAAGCGGTGGCCCATGGCGCCGGCGTCGAGATCGGGAAAATCGTCCTTGGGCAGGGTCTGTAGGGTGAAACGCGAGCGCCCGCTGCGTACAGAGATCGAAGCGCCGTCCTCGCTGGTCTGAAGCTCGACCTGCGATCCTTCGGGCAGCTTGCGGACAATATCGTAGAACATATGGGCCGGAACGGTGGTGGCGCCTTCGCCAGCGATATCGGCCGGCACCGCTTCCACCGCTTCCAGGTCGAGGTCGGTGGCCTTGAGCCGCAATCCGCCCTGAACGCCCTCGATCAGGACATTGGACAGGATCGGGATCGTGTTGCGCCGTTCCACCACGTTCTGCACATGGTTGAGGGATTTCAGCAGCGCCGTTCTTTCGATCGTCAATTTCATGGCTAACCCGTCTTCGCTATGAGCCGGTCTTAGGTCGAACCGTCTCATGCCCCGCGCCGGCGGGGCCCGTCATGTCCAGGGGGTATCGTCAGGTTTCCGGCCGGGACTGGCGGATCTTTGCCCGCGCGTCCCGATTGTTGGCGCATTTCCCCCTCGCCAATGCGCGCTACTGCCGTGGCGTGTGGTGCAAATTGCCGTCAATGGCGGCAAATGGCAAGGAGGATCGGACTGGCGGAAAGTCGCATGACCTGTTCCCCGGGTCCGGCCTATTCCTCGACCAGCCTTTTCAGAAGCTCCACCTCCTCGGCGAAGGAGCGGTCTTCGCGCATCAGGGTGTCGATCTTGCGCACCGCATGCAGCACCGTGGTGTGGTCGCGGCCGCCGAACCGGCGCCCGATCTCTGGAAACGAGCGGTCCGTCAACGTCTTGGCCAGATACATCGAGATCTGGCGCGGCCGCACGATCGAACGGTTGCGCCGGCTGGAGACGATGTCCTGGCGCGAAATGTTGAAATGCTTGGCCACCACCTTCTGGATATGCTCGATGCGCACCCGCTTGGGCTCCACCGACCGCACCAGATCGCGGATGGCGCGTTCGGCCATTTCGATGGTGATCTCGGCGCGGGTCAGCTGGTTGTGGGCGACGATGCGGGTAAAGGCGCCTTCCAGTTCGCGGCCATTGCCGTTGACCTGATCGGCGACATATTCCAGCACCTGGTTCTGGACATGCAGTTCGGGCAGGCGGCGGCGAGCGTTCTCCAGCTTCGATTTCAGGATGGCGAGGCGGAGCGACCGGCCGAGCGGTCGGATATCGACGACAAGCCCGCCCGAAAGGCGCGAGCGCATCCTGTCATCGAGACTTTCCAGCTCGGCCGGAGGCCGGTCCGCCGCAACGACGACCTGACGTCCGCTTTCCATCAAAGCATTGAGAGTGTGGCAGAATTCCTGCTGGGTCGACTTGCCCTGGAGAAACTGCATGTCGTCGATCAGCAGCATGTCGATGCCGCGCAGCTGGTCCTTGAAAGCCAGCGCGCTGTGGGATTTCAGGGCGGCGACAAAGCGGTACATGAAGCGCTCGGCGGTCAGGTAGATGATGCGCTCGGGCTGGCGCCGCCGCCGCGCTTCCCATGCCGTGGCCTGAAGCAGGTGCGACTTGCCCAGTCCGACGGCGCTGTGCAGATAGAGGATGTTGAAACCGGGCCTGTCGCCGTCCAGCGCCGCAACCTGGCAGGCCGCGGCATGGGCCAGCGAGTTCGACGATCCGACGACGAAAGACTCGAAATTGTAGCGCGGATCGAGCGGCGAGCCGATGGTGCGCTCGCCCTCGCCGGCCAGGGGGTGGTGGCCGATCGCCGCCTCTTCGTTGCAATCGGGCGCCAGGACGGTTCCGCTGGCGGCTTGCGCTCCGGCATCGGCCGCCGGCCGCGCGACAGCCTGGGTGCGGCCGCGAATGCTGAGTTCCAGCCGGGTCACGCCCTTGACCTCCTGCTGCCACAGCGCGAGCAGCCGGTCATGATAATGCGAGCGGATCCAGTTCTTCAAAAACCGTGTCGGCACCGAAAGATGGATTGCCCCGCCATCGAGGCTCTCGGGCGCCATGCGCGCAAACCAGCTCGAAAAGACATCTTCTCCCAGTTCCGCGCGCAGCCTTGCCGCAACCCGCGCCCAGCGCTCGTCCAGCTGTTCGCTGGTTTTGACCGCTTTCCCCGCCATGTCGTCTTCAGCCCCTGCCGACTCTGCTGCCCTTGAGCGCCTGCTGGCGTCCCCCATTTTGTCCTCCTCGCTTCTTTTTTATTGGCAGTGCCCCCCAAGGCATCCGCCCGCCATTTTGTTTTATTGCCGCCCCCTCGGGCGAAGTGCCTCTTCGCCAAAAGGTCCCTCAAGACTGCGCCCAGGGTAGTCCTTCCGCTTTCCATCCCGACTCCGCGCCGCGATGGCGCTCGCCGTTCAAATTGCCTTCAAAGCCGCCCGCGACGTTGAAGCAGGCGCTGCGGCCCGCGGCCTTTGCCGCTGCCGCCGCCGCGGCGCTGCGCACCCCGGAGCGGCAGATGAAATAGAGCGGCGCCTCGATGTCGGCCCCGCGCCGCGCCAGTTCACCTTCCAGCAGGGCAACGAAGTCAGGATTGACCTCCATGCCCGGATAGCTCTGCCATTCGAGCAGGATCACTTCTTTGCCCAGTGAACTGAGGTCGGGGATGCCAACGAAGGACCATTCGGCGCGCGTGCGTACGTCAATCAGCGTAGCGTCACGCGTCTCTTCAAGACGCCGCCATGTTTCGCTGGCCGAAATGTCGCCCGAATAGCCTCCCCCCGTTCCCCCGCTCATGCCTGCAAATGCCCCGTGCCTTCGATTTCCCGGTCAAATCAGGTGCCGTCAAATTTGATCCAGTAGTCAAAAAATTCTTATTATATATTTTTATATATTTGTGGCCCGGTGTCTTTTAGATCTTCCGGTGTATTAATCCAACTACTGAATTGATGTCCAAATATTTTTTTTCAAACTTAAGAGTACTGATTGAAAAAATGGCGCAAAAATAGCTGTACGCCCCGAGGGACATCTAAGAATAACTTGAACTTTAATGAAATTTTGGGGTGCCCCAAAAACTGACCCAAAGATACAGGCGTGTGTGCAGTGCCGCAAGAGGGCGCAACCCCATTCTCGCCGATTTGCCCCGATCACCCCCGCCCGGAAGGGGCTGCGCGCTTTTGAAGCAGCCCGGCAAGGGCTTGAGATTCAAGCGGTTCGAAAGGCCGCAATAAGGCAGAAAAGGGGCAGAGAAATTTTTCGGTTGACTCCGCTTTCTCTGGCTGCGGGGCGGCTCTGGTGGCGCGGGATTCTGCTTCGCTCTGCCGACATATTCCTAAGCCATTGATTCAGCGGCCAAATGAATGTCATGGAATCCGCTTCACAAAAAAGCCCGGCGCGAGGCCGGGCCATGAGCTTGATTTGTCCGCCGGTTTCAGGCCGTCATCGCCTTGATGCGGCTCGAAAGGCGGGAGATCTTCCGCGATGCGGTGTTCTTGTGCAGCAGGCCTTTCTGCGCCGACCGCATGACCTGCGGCTGGGCGGCGCGCAAGGCGGCGGCGGCGCTGGCCTGATCGCCGGCGCTGATCGCGTCCTCGACCTTGCGCAGGAAGCTGCGCATGCGGCTGCGCCGGTTCTTGTTCACGTCGGTGCGCCGCGCAATCACGCGGATAGCCTTTTTGGCGTTTGTCTTGTTGGCCATGAGACTAGCCCTTTGCTCCTGGTTTTGAGCGCCTGAATACCGGTGCTGTGGTGTAAAATCCTTGCTGCCCTGCCGGCGGGGCTGGCGGCGGTGCGAGCAAGCCCGCACAGCGCGCGCCCCCCGCCAAGGGGCTGAGCGCTTGGCTTATACTTGCCGCCGCACTGGGCGTCAACCGCGCTGGTGGGCGCGGCGTCCTTGGTTTGCGCCGGCTAACGGTTCTTGAACTGCGGGCTGCGCTTCTCGACGAACGCCGCCATGCCTTCCTTCTGGTCGTCCATGGCAAACAGGGAGTGGAAGATCCGCCTCTCGAAGCGCACGCCCTCGGCCAGCGGCGTCTCATAGGCGCGGTTTACCGCCTCCTTGGTCATCATGGTCGCCGGCAGCGACATTCCGGCGATGCGGCCCGCCACCTTGACCGCTTCCTCGATCAGCTTTTCGGGCGCGACTATGCGGCTGACCAGTCCCGAGCGCTCCGCCTCCACGGCATCCATCAGCCGTCCGGTCAGACACATTTCCATCGCCTTGGCCTTGCCGATCACTCGCGTCAGGCGCTGGGTGCCGCCGCAGCCCGGGGTCACGCCGAGATTGATCTCGGGCTGGCCGAATTTGGCGGTTTCGGCGGCGAGGATGAAATCGCACATCATGGCCAGTTCGCAGCCTCCACCCAGCGCGAAACCGGCCACCGCGGCGATGATCGGCTTGCGGAAGCGCGACACCCGCTCCCAGGGGGCGATAAAATCCTCCTTGTAGAGATCGGCATAGCTCTTCGACTGCATTTCCTTGATATCGGCGCCGGCGGCAAAGGCCTTTTCCGAGCCGGCCAGCACCACGCAGCCGATCAGCTCATTGGCTTCCGCTTCGTCGAGGGCGTGTCCGATCTCGCCGATCAG
Organism: Rhodobiaceae bacterium; assembly: GCA_020441905.1. Lineage (GTDB taxonomy): Bacteria > Pseudomonadota > Alphaproteobacteria > Rhizobiales > NORP267 > JAGRLG01. The sequence continues at coordinate 61,679 of JAGRLG010000031.1, forward strand.
CTGTGAGTTCAGCGCATTCATGGCCTCGGGGCGATTGAGGGTGATGAGGCACACCTTGCCGCGGTTTTCGACGATAATCGTTTCATAAGCCATTGTGTTCAGCTCCTCGCCAGGCTGGTTTTCCGCTCGCCCCTCGATTGGTGCGCTGCACAATGGCTAGCCGCGCCAGACTTCAAAATCAACGGGAAATGCCGGATGCGCCGCCGCTTGCCGCAGCGCGGCAGGGGCGTCGGAGTGCGGCGATCCTCGGTCAATGCTGGCAGCGCGGGCAATAGAAACTCGACCTGCCGTTCTGGATCAGGCGCTTGATCGTCCCCGGGCAGCCGGCGCGCCGGCAAGGCTCGCCGCCGCGTCCATAGACCTTGAAACTGTGCTGGAAATAGCCCAGCGTGCCATCGGTCCGGGCGTGGTCGCGCAGGCTCGATCCGCCGGCGGCAATGGCGCTCAGCAGGACCTCGCGCACCGCCGCCGCCAGTTTTTCGCAAGCCGCCGCGCCCTGCCGTTTGCCGGCGCCCAGGCTCGCCGCCTCGCGCGTCGGCGCCAGCCCGGCGGCGTGCAGCGCTTCGCTGACATATATATTGCCGAGCCCGGCCACCACATGCTGGTCGAGCAGCGCCGCCTTGAGGCTGGTGCGCCGGCCCGCCAGCGCCGCGCCCAGATGGCCGGCGTTGAACTCATTGCCCAGCGGCTCAGGGCCCATGCGCGCCAGCAGCGGATGGCTCGCCAGCCCGGCGGCGGACGCCAGGGTCATGAGGCCGAAACGGCGCGGGTCGGCATAGCGGATCTCGGTGCCGTCGACGAGGTGGAACACGACATGGGTGTGGCGCGCCGCGGCGCCGTTGCCGGTCCCATGCGCCTCAGCGCCGCCGAGCACCAGGAACGACCCCGACATGCCAAGATGGATGATCAGGGCCTCTTGGCTGTCGAGCATGGCGATCAGGAACTTGCCTTGGCGGGCCAGGCTCTCAACGGTGCGCCCGGCCAGGCGCGCGGCAAAATTCTCAGGATAGGGCAGGCGAAGCCGCTTCTCGCCAACGCGCACCTGCGTGATCGGCGTCCCGACCAGCACCGGCTCCAGGCCGCGCCTCACCGTTTCGACCTCCGGCAGCTCGGGCATCGCCAATTGACCTTCCGCATCCATTTTCACTATCTGCGGCAACGACCATAGCGTCCGCTGGAACCCTGCGCTATGGTCCCGCCGCGCAGGCGGCGTTCGGCCAAAATAGGGCCTGCCGGCCGGGCGGCGCCACGAGAGAACAGCGGTGACGATGAACAAGGACGACAGCACCACCACCCATTTCGGGTTCCGCTCCGTCGGAACCGAGGCCAAGCAGGGTCTTGTCGATCAGGTCTTTGCCAGCGTTGCCGGGCGCTACGACCTGATGAACGACCTGATGTCGGGCGGGCTGCACCGGCTTTGGAAGGATGCCGCCGTCACCTGGCTCGATCCTCCCACCGGAGCGCGCCCCTTCCATCTGCTCGATGTTGCTGGCGGCACCGGCGATATCGCGATGCGGGTCCTGGATGCCAGCGGTCCCGGCGCCCGCGTCACGGTGTTCGACATCAATGAGCACATGCTGCGCGAGGGCGAAAAGAAGGCGCGCCGCCGGCCCCGCGCCGGTGATCTCGAATTCGTGCAGGGAAATGCCGAAAGCCTGCCTTTCGAATCCGCCAGTTTCGATGCCTATACCATCGCCTTCGGCATCCGCAACGTGCCGCGCATCGACCGTGCCCTCGCCGAGGCCTACCGGGTCCTGCGCCCCGGCGGGCGCTTCCTCTGTCTAGAGTTCTCCGACGTCACCGTGCCAATGCTCGACCGTCTTTACGATCTTTATTCCTTCAATGCCATTCCGGCCATCGGCAAGGTCGTGACCGGCGATGCCGATTCGTACCGCTATCTGGTCGAGTCGATCCGCCGCTTTCCCGACCAGGAGAGATTTGCCGGCATGATTCGCGATGCCGGATTCTCGCGTGTGCGCTACCGCAACCTGTCCGGGGGCATCGCCGCCATTCATTCCGCCTGGCGCATCTAGGCAGGTGGGCGCAACACGATGATAAATGCGCTGACCCAGACCCTGCGTCTCGCCCGTGTCGCCATCGTGCTGGCGCGCCATGGCGCCCTCGACAGCGCCCTGCCGGGCGCCCTGCCGGCGCCGGCGCGCGGCGCCCTGTTTCTCTTGCGGCCCCTCTTTGCCCGCCGCCTTGGCGCCGCGCGGGACGACGCCGAGAGGGGCAGGCGCCTGTGCGCCGCCATCGCCACCCTGGGCCCCAGCTACATCAAGCTCGGCCAGTTTCTCGCCACCCGGGCCGACATCATCGGCACCGACCGCGCCCGCGACCTGTCTCAGCTCCAGGACAGGATGGATCCCTTCAGCGAGGCGGAGGCCTGGAGCGCCCTCAATGCCGCCTTTGGCGCCAAGGCCGGCGAGCTTTTCGGCGAACTGGGAACGCCGGTCGCCGCCGCCTCGATCGCCCAGGTCCACAAGACCAGCGTCACCGAAGCCGACGGCAGCCTGCGCGACATCGCGGTCAAGATCCTGCGCCCCGGCATCGAACGCCGTTTTGCCCGCGATCTTGAGTCCTTTTATTTTGCCGCCCGCCTCGCCGCGCGGCTCCATCCGCCCGCCCGGCGCCTGCGCCCGGTGGAAGTCGTCGACATGCTGGCGCGCTCGGTCGCCTTCGAGATGGATCTGCGCATGGAAGCGGCCGCGATCTCGGAAGTGGCCGAAAACTCGGCCGGGGATGAGGGGTTCCGCGTTCCCGCCGTCGACTGGACGCGCAGTTCCAAACGGGTTCTGACCCTGGACTGGATCGACGGCATTCCGCTGTCCGATGCCGCCGCCCTTGCCGCCGCCGGGCACGACCTGAAACGAATTGCCGCCCTTCTCATCCAGTGCTTCCTGCGCCACGCCATGCGCGACGGCTTTTTCCATGCCGACATGCATCCCGGCAATCTGTTCGTCGATGCCAGGGGCAATCTGGTTGCCGTCGATTTCGGCATTACCGGGCGCATCGGCCCCAAGGAGCAGCGTTTCCTCGCCGAACTGCTGTGGGGCTTCATCCGCCGCGACTATCACCGCATCGCCGAGATCCACATCGAGGCCGGCTATGTGCCGGGCGAATATGGCGTTGCCACCTTCGCCCAGGCGGTGCGCGCCATCGGCGAGCCGCTGGCCGGGCGCCGGGCCGACGAAATCTCCATGGCCCGCCTGCTGACCCAGCTGTTTCAGGTCACCGAGCTGTTCGACATGGCGGCGAGGCCGGAACTGCTGCTGCTGCAAAAGACCATGGTGGTGGTCGAGGGCGTGGCGCGCTCGCTCGATCCGGAACTTGATATCTGGACCACCGCGGAGCCGGTGGTGCGCCAGTGGATGGAGGCGAGCCTGGGGCCGGAAGGGCGTCTTCACGAGGCCGCCGAGGGTGCGGTTACCCTGGGGCGTTTTGTCGGCCAGATCCCCAGCCTGCTGGCACGGGCGGAAAATGTCGCCGGCATGATGTCGGATATGGCGCGCAGCGGCGTGCGTCTCGACGATGCCACCGTCGATGCCATCGCAAGGGCACGGGCGCGGCGCGATCGCGGCGGGCGCATCGCGCTTTGGGTCGCCGCGCTGGCACTCGCCGCAATCGCCTTCAATCTGGTAATGTAACCGCGAACAACGGAATGAGCGTCGTCACCATGAACAGCGAATTCAAGGGCAAGCGCGTCCTTCTGATCATAGGCGGCGGCATTGCCGCCTATAAATGCCTCGACCTGATCCGCCGCCTGCGCGAGCAGGGCGCCGTGGTGCGGGTCATTCTCACCGCGTCCGCGCGCCAGTTCGTCACCGAACTTTCGGTCGCCACCTTGAGCGGCGAAAAGGTCCATGGCGATCTGTTCGATCTCACCGACGAGCTGGAGATCGGCCATATCCAGCTTGCCCGCGACACCGACCTTGTCGTCGTCGCCCCGGCCACCGCCAATCTGATGGCGCGCATGGCCCACGGCCTTGCCGACGATCTGGCCACCACCGCGCTTCTGGCTACCGACAAGCCGGTTCTGATTGCCCCGGCCATGAATACCCGCATGTGGGAAAAGCCGGCAACGAGGCGCAACCTCGCCCGGCTTATCGACGACGGCGTGCGCACCGTCGGCCCCAATGAGGGTTTTCTGGCGGAAGGCGAATCCGGCATGGGCCGCATGGCCGAGCCGGCGGAGATCCTGGCCGCCATCGGCCAGTGCCTGAAGGCCGGCGCCGGGGCGCTGGCGGGCAAGCGCATCCTCATCACCTCCGGGCCGACCTGGGAGGCCATCGATCCGGTGCGCTATATCGCCAACCGCTCCTCCGGCAAGCAGGGCCATGCAATCGCCGCGTCCCTGGCGCGGCTCGGCGCCGAAGTCGTTCTGGTGTCCGGGCCGGTGGCGCTGCCCGATCCGCAAGGGGTGCGCACCATCCGCGTCGAATCGGCGCGCCAGATGCTTGAAGCCTGCGAGCGCGAGCTTCCGGTAGACGCCGCCATCTGCGCCGCCGCGGTGGCCGACTGGCGCGTCGAAGCCGAGGCCGGACAGAAGATCAAGAAGAAGGCCAAGAGCGCTCCCGGCGGCCTCAACCTGGTCGAGAACCCGGACATCCTTGCCAGCCTGTCGCGCCACGGCGCCCATCGTCCGCAACTGGTGATCGGCTTTGCCGCCGAAACCGAAAACCTGATCGAGCATGCAAGGGTAAAGCTCACCGGCAAGGGTTGCGACTGGATCCTCGCCAATGACGTTTCACCGGCAAGAGGCGTTCTCGGCGGCGACGAGAATACCATTCATCTGGTCACGGCGGGTGGCAGCGAGGCCTGGCCCAAGATGCACAAAAGCGCGGTGGCCGAGGCGCTGGCCGGGCGCATTGCCGATCATTTCGCCACCAGCCGCAAGGCTGCCGAATGAGCGCGGCGCCCGCCGGCGCGGCGGCGCGAGGCGGCGAGGTCGCGCTTGAGGCGCGGGTGCGCCGCCTTGCTCATGGCGCCGACCTGCCGCTGCCGGAATATGAGAGCGCGGCGGCCGCCGGGCTCGATCTGCGCGCCGCGGTGCCCGCCGGCGAGCCGGTGGTGATCGGTTCCGGCCTGCGCGCGCTGGTGCCCACCGGCCTGTGCCTTGAGCTGCCGCGGGGCTTCGAAGGCCAGGTGCGGCCGCGTTCCGGCCTTGCCGTGCACCATGGCGTCACCGTTCTCAACGCGCCGGGGACCATCGACGCCGACTATCGCGGCGAGGTCAAGGTGCTGCTGGTCAATCATGGCCAGGAGGCGTTTGCCGTCGAGCGCGGCATGCGTATCGCCCAACTCGTCATCGCCCCGGTGTGCCAGGCCGTACTGGTCGAAGCGGAAGCCTTGAGCGAAACCTCGCGCGGGGCTGGCGGTTTCGGTTCCACCGGCAGTGGCGTGCCGTCTTCCGGCCGGGCAAAATAGTACCCGATCGCGTTCTCTAAAAAGAACAAACCGCCTTGTCCGGCCCCGGCGGCAGGGCCATTATGCCGCCAGTGAAGAGCCGGGGCGCAGGCGCCCGCCGCGCGGCCACAGGGTCAATCAAGGAGTAGAAACAATGTCCGATATCGCCATCAAGACCATCGAGGGCCTTTCCTTCAAGGGCCGCGGCCGGATCTATGATTCCATCACCCAGACCATCGGCAATACGCCGCTGGTGCGCATCCCGCGCATGGCCGGCGCCCATGGTGCCAAGGCCGATATCGCCCTCAAGCTCGAATTCTTCAATCCCATCGCCTCGGTCAAGGACCGCATCGGCGTCGCCATGATCGACGCCCTTCAGGCGGCGGGCAAGATCACCAAGGATACGGTGCTCATCGAACCGACCTCGGGCAATACCGGAATCGCGCTGGCCTTCGTCGCCGCTTCGCGCGGCCTGCGCCTCATTCTCGTCATGCCCGACACCATGTCGGCTGAACGGCGCAAGATGCTGGCCTTTCTTGGCGCCGAACTGGTGCTCACCCCCGGCGCCCAGGGCATGAAGGGGGCGATTGCCAAGGCTGGGGAACTGCTCGCGGAAACCCCCAACGCTGTCATGCCCCAGCAGTTCGACAATCCGGCCAACCCGGCGGTGCATGAGCGCACCACGGCGGAGGAAATCTGGGGCGATACCGGCGGCAAGGTCGATTGCATCGTTGCCGGGGTCGGCACCGGCGGCACCCTGACCGGCGTCGGCAAGGTGCTCAAGCCGCGCCGTCCCGGCCTCAGGATGGTGGCGGTGGAGCCGGTCGACAGCCCGGTGCTGTCCGGCGGCGCGCCCGGCCCCCACAAGATCCAGGGCATCGGCGCCGGTTTCGTCCCCGGCGTGCTCGACACCAAGCTGATCGACGAGATCGTCAAGGTCTCCAATGACGATGCCTTCGCCACCGCGCGCGAGCTGGCCCGCCTTGAGGGCATACCCGGCGGCATTTCCACCGGCGCCAATCTCAAGGCGGCGCTGGAACTTGCCGGCCGCGACGACATGAAGGGCAAGCTGATGGTGGTCATTGCCCCCTCCTTTGCCGAGCGCTATGTCTCGACGCTGCTCTTCGAAGGGCTTTGACCGCGCCGGCGGCTGGCGCGGATAGGGGTGAGGGGCCAGGCCGATGACCCTTTCCGATGACGAGTTGCAGCGTTATGCCCGCCATATCGTGTTGCGCGACGTTGGCGGGCCGGGCCAGCAGAAGCTCAAAGCGGCCCGGGTGCTGGTGGTCGGCGCCGGCGGTCTTGGCGCCCCGGTGCTGCTCTATCTCGCCGCCGCCGGCATCGGCACCCTTGGCGTCGTCGACGACGACCGCGTCGCCCTGTCCAACCTGCAACGCCAGGTCGTTCACGGCTCGGTAGATGTCGGCGCCTTCAAGGTCGATTCGGCCAGCGCCGCCGTCACCAGCCTCAATCCGCAGGTCAAGGTCGAGGCCCACAGGTGCCGCCTTGATGCCGGCAACGCCCTCGATCTCATCGCCAATTACGATCTGGTCATCGACGGCACCGACAATTTCGCGACCCGCTATCTTGTCAACGACGCCTGCTATTTTGCCAAGAAACCGCTGATTTCGGGCGCCGTCGGCCAGTTTGACGGCTATCTGACCACCTTCCGCGCCTTCGAGAGCGGCGCCGGCGGCAATCCCAATCCCAATTACCGCTGCCTGTTCCCGGCACCCCCCGCGCCGGGCATGGCGCCAAGCTGCGAGGAGGCCGGCGTGCTTGGCGCCCTCACCGGGGTCATCGGCTCGCTGCAGGCCATGGAGGCATTGAAGGAAATTTTGGGCACCGGACGCGGCCTGGTCGGCCGCCTCATCAATTACGATGCCAGGGAGGCTCGTTTTCACGAGGTCGGCTATGGCTGGGACCCGGAAAACCCGCTCAGCGGGCGCAATCCGACCATCCGCGACCTGACGGTCCACGGCACCCTTTAAGCGCGGTCCCGGCTTGAGCCGGCTCCTAGAGCATCGAGGGCAGGATGCGGTCCGGCGGGGTATGGCCGTCGACAAAGGTCTTGATATTGATGATGACCTTCTCGCCCATGTCGACGCGGCCCTCCACCGTCGCCGATCCCATATGCGGCAGCAGCACCACGCGGCTGGTCTTGGCCAGCTTGATGAGCTTCGGATTGACCGCCGGTTCGTGCTCGAACACGTCGAGGCCGGCCCCGGCGATCTCGCCCGCTTCGAGCATGCGGGTGAGGGCGTTTTCGTCGATGACCTCGCCGCGCGAGGTATTGACGAGGTAGGAGTTGGGCTGCATCAGCTTAAGCCGGCGCGCCGACAACAGATGATAGGTCGCCGGCGTATGCGGGCAGTTGACCGAGATGATATCCATGCGCGCCAGCATCTGGTCGAGGCTCTCCCAATAGGTCGCCTCCAGCGCATCCTCGATCTCCGGGCGCACCCGGCGCCGGTTGTGATAATGGATCGACAACCCGAAGGCCTTGGCGCGCCGCGCCACCGCCTGGCCGATCCGCCCCATGCCGATAATGCCGAGCCGCTTGCCCCAGATCCGGTGCCCCAGCATCCAGGTCGGCGACCAGCCTTCCCAGGATCCGTCATCGGCCAGGAATTGTGCCCCCTCGGTAAGGCGCCGCGGCACCGCCAGGATCAGCGCCATGGTCATGTCGGCGGTGTCCTCGGTCAGCACCGCCGGAGTATTGGTCACGGTGATGCCGCGATTGATGGCGGTATCGACGTCGATATTGTCGACGCCGTTGCCGAAATTGGCGATCAGTTTGAGGTTGTCGCCGGCATGGCTGAGGACCCCGGCATCGATGCGGTCGGTCACCGTCGGCACCAGCACGTCGGCGCGGGCCACCGCCGCCGCCAGTTCGTCCTGCGTCAAGGCGCGGTTGTCGTCATTCAACTCGGTATTGAACAGTTCGCGCATGCGTGTCTCGACGATGTCGGGAAGCTTGCGAGTCACGATGACGAGGGGTTTGGTCTTAGGCATGGGCACAACTCTCCGCGGGGCGCGGTTTCACCTCTCGTTAATGATGGGCGCTAATAGTAGTATCCAGCCTGACGGGATTCCGGCGCGCCCTTGGCCCTTGTCTAGCAGAAGGCACGGCGAAGACAAAGGATATCGTCTGCGTCGATTGTCAGCCTTGACAATGCCATGATCGGCGGCCTTTCTCGACTGGCTGTTGCCGGCCGCCTCGGCCATCGTTTCGCTGTTTCGGGAGCTTGGAAATTGGCCACCACAAAGGCCCTGTTATCAGCATCGCGGGCGCGCTCAAGGCTTGTTGCGGCGGCGACGCTACTATGCGCTTTGCTAATTGCCGTGCTCTTGGCCGCCGCCACCGGCAGCCCGGCCCAGCCGGCGGCGACGCCGGTCAAGATCGGGCCCAGCGGCCTGCCGATTCCCCGTTTCGTCTCCCTCAAGGCCGACCGTGTCAATGTCCGGCGCGGTCCCGCCAAGACCCATGCCATCGCCTGGGTCTTCGCCCGTCAAGGCCTGCCGGTGGAAATCATCGCCGAGTTCGAGAACTGGCGTCAGGTGCGTGATTCGGAAGGCGCCGAGGGCTGGGTGTTTCATGGCCTGCTGTCGGGGCGCCGCACGGCGCTGGTGGCGCCGTGGTCGAAAGAAGAAACGCTGCCGATGCGCGCCTCTCCCGACAGCTCGGGCCAGGTCGTGGCGCGGGTCGAGCCGGGCGTGCTGGGGCGAATCGAAAATTGCAACGGAGCCTGGTGCCGGGTGCAGATCGACGACTATTCCGGCTGGCTGCCCCAGGAGATCCTGTGGGGCGCCTATGTGGGGGAAAAGGTCGAATAGCCAGGCGCGGCCGTTGCCGGAGTCCAGCCCGGAACCAGGCGCCCGGAACCAGGCGCCCGGAACCAGGCGCCCAGAATCAGGCATTTGAATAAAAATAGCGGCCGGGCAAACGGGCGCCGGCCGCTATTCTTTGCCAGTTGGTAAGTCGGTAAGCTGTCAGTTGGTCCGGACCGCGCGCAGCCGGACGACGACGTCGACGCGCGCGATTTCCATTCCTTCGGGAACTTCCGGCATGCCCTGGATCGATACCTGCCCGGCGGGAATGTCCATGATGGCGCGCTGGTCCTCGAGGTAGAAATGATGATGGCTGGTCGTATTGGTGTCGAAATAGGTTTTTGAACCGTCGACCACCACTTCTTTCAGCAGCCCCGCCTCGGTGAACTGGTGCAAGGTGTTGTACACCGTCGCCAGCGAAACCGGGATCGAGCGGATGATCGCCTGTTCGTGCAAAGTTTCGGCCGTAACGTGCCAGTCGCCAGTGGCAAACAGCAAATCGCCAAGCGCGATGCGCTGACGGGTCGGCCGCAATCCCGCGCGGCGCAGCAGCGCGCGCACGTCCGGTTTGTTGGTCATATCAGCTGGTGCATGCACGGCTATGTGTCCCTTGATCGGTTGCAATATAAGGTCCCGTCGTGTCAATTCCGCTGGCTCGCCGCGTCGTGCGCTTCAAGCCAAGCCCTTCCGCCGCGATGCCGCGGGCCGCAACGGACGATATCGGACAGGACACCGGAGTTCCGCTACGGAAATCAGAATTATTCCTATAATAATTGCGCATTGTTACATTTGCAACTTCCTCATTGTCGCACCCCCGGTCGCACCCCCGGCGCAGACCTGGCGCGCCCCTTGCGCAGACC
>JAGRLG010000032.1 GCA_020441905.1 Rhodobiaceae bacterium
ATGACGAGAATGGGCTGGTCCTTGACCTTTTGCGCCTCCTCCACCTCGTGGCTCAGTTCCGGCAGCAGCAGGTTCTTCTGCGGCTCGATGGGCTCCAGCGTGTTGGTGAGGAAGACCTGGAGGCGCTCGCCACCTGCAATCGCCACCCCCTTGTCGGCGAGATATTGCGACAGCTTGAGATGGGCGATGGTGTAGGGCGCGATCAGATATTCAAAGCCGTAGATGTTCTTGAGCAGGTGCCCGCTCTTTACCAGCTCCGCCTTGCCGGAATCGGCGCCGCCGATATTCTCGAAGATCTTCTCGAACACCTCGACCAGGAAAGAGCCGGTGCCGCAGGCAAAATCGAGCACGGTGACGCGCCTGTGGTCGGCCAGGCCGTCACGGATGGCGAAGAGCTTGCCGTCCTTCAGAATATCGTCGACGGCGCGGACGATAAAATTGACCACCGGCGGCGGTGTGTAATAGACGCCGCGCGTCTCGCGCACCGCGGGGTCGTAGCGGGCGAGAAAATCCTCGTAGAAATAGACGAAGGGATCGCGCTCGAAGAGCCGCGCTTCTTCTTCGCTTTTGGCCCGAATCCCGCGCCGCACCTTGCGGTTGGCGAAGGACAGATCTTCATGGATCGCGGCAAGATCCAGCCCGTTGGTGATGGAAAGGATCTCCCGCACCACCCAGCGGATGTCGCCATAGGGCTCGTTCTCCAGCACGTCGAGAAAGTTGGCAAGTTCCCGGATCAGGCTGATCGAGTTCGGGATGAACTGGCGCACATTGTTGAGATCGATGGCGGTGCCCTGCCCGGCATTGAGCCGGGCGAGAAAGAGGCCATAGGACAGGGTCTGCGCGAAGGCGTCGGCAAACTCTTTCAGGGTCAACTCATGGAAGACCTGTTTCTGAAACACATCATAAAGGCCATATAGCCGCCCCTCGCGGTGCTCCTTTTCCTGGCGCACCAGTTCCTCGCCGAGAAAATCGCGCAGCATCTGGCTGCGCGTGGCCAGCGCCAGGGCCAGTTGCTGGGCGCGGCCGATCCCTTCCGGCGGCGTGGAAAAGAACCCTTTCAGAAGCGCCGTGACGGCCAGGATATTTGCCGGCTTGGGCGAAAACCTGTGGTCCTCCAAATCCTCCGGATAAGCCAGATTCTCGCGCTGGATACTGCCGTCACGGATCCAGATGAAATGCAGATAGTCGGTCAGCAGCAGGTTGTTCGAGAGTTCCTGGTATTTCTTGATCTGTGGCGACTTGAGAACCTTGCCCAGATCCTCGCCGATGGTCTTGTTCTCGACATAGCCGAGAATCATGCCCGCCTGCGAAACCATGAAGTCAGGCGACCCCTTCTTGCCCTGCCTCGGCGGCTCGTGCTGGATATGCGCTGTCGGCGCGAAAACGCCGGCGGCGGCCTTGAGCAGGCTTTCCAGCGCCGCGCGCCCGGAATGTTCTGTCCCCGCTTGAGCATAGGCGTTGCGGAGATCTTGAACATAACGCGCGAATATCTCGTCCTGCATGCACTTTGCCCCCGCCCCGATTCTATTGCTGATTTTTCACTTTGCACCGGGGAAAACAAGCCTGAGTGCCGTGCTTCCATTGCGCCGCTCCTCTCATGTCCGGTGAAACCCGCCGCGCTTCGTGCTAGAGTGGGGGTCAAGGCCCGTCTGCCGGCTTTTTGGCGGCAGGGTCCGGGAGCCGGTCTTGCTCCGCTCCCCCATCCTGCCCGCCGTCCGGCGCGACGCGCCGCGCCAGCGCAACAACAAGGCGCCGCCAAGTGGCGCCAGCAGGGACGGAGGATGCCGACAAATGAGAGTCCATCAGATTTTGCGGATGAAGGGCAGCAAGGTCGTTACCGTGGCGCCCCATATCACCATCGACGCTCTTGCCCACCGCCTGATGCTGGAGCGCATCGGCGCGGTGCCGGTCGTCAATGAGGACGGCCGCGTCGTCGGCATCGTCTCCGAGCGCGACCTCGTCACCGGCCTTGCCCAGCACGGGCCGGCGCTGGGCGAAAAGACGGTCGAGGATCTGATGACCACCAATGTCGTCTCCTGCTCTCCCGATGCCGGGGTCAAGGAGGTCATGCAGCTGATGACGGCGCGCCGCGTGCGCCACCTTCCCGTCGTCGAGCATGGCCGCCTCATCGGCATCGTCTCCATCGGCGATATCGTCAAGAACCGCCTCGACGACATGGAGATGGAAACCAATGTGCTGCGCGATGCGCTGATCGCCGCGCATTAGACGATTGCGAATGCCCTTGCGGCAGGCTGGGAGGACCATGCAGGGAACCTGCCGCAAGTGACCAGACGGCGGGGCGCGGGCCTGGCATAAGCTCGCCGGCGCCCCGCCGAACTGGATCTTCGCGCGCCGTCCCCCGCCGCCACGCCCCGCCGCCAGGCGCCGCTCCAGCAGCGCCAGCGGCTTGAGCGGTGAATTGACAGCGCCGCGCCGCCCGCCATTATTCTCCCCGCGGCGCTTTGCGTGCCGCCAGGTCTTTTCCGTTGCGCCAGGGGGCACCAACCATGCAGCAAGGCCAGACCAGCGGCGCCGCCGCGCGGCTGCGTTCCCGGGTGCGACTCCCCCTGTCGCGGCTCTTTTTCGCCGTCCTGCTTGCCGCCGCCCTCGCCCTGCTCGTCCTGCCGCCGCCAGAGGGCGTGCCGCCGGTTGCCCTGCGCACCGGCGCGCTGGCCCTTGTCTCGGTGGGGCTGTGGTCGACCGGGCTAATCGCCGCCTGGCTGGCCTCGGCGCTGTTCTTCTTCGCCGCCATGGTGCTCGGCCTCGCCCCGGCCCAGATCGTCTTTTCCGGCTTCCACTCCACCGCCATCTGGCTGGTCTTCGGCGGCATGATCATCGGCATGGCGGTGCACAGGAGCGGCCTTGGCGCCCGCACCGTGCGCTATGCCCTGTCCTTCTTCCATGGCGGCTACCTGCAACTGGCCGCGGCATTGGTCGTCGTCGGCCTGCTGCTGGCCTTCATCGTGCCCTCGGCCATGGGCCGCATGCTGCTGCTGATGCCGATGGTTTTCGCGCTGGCCGAGCAGCTCGGCTTCGATGCCGACAGCGACGGCCGCGCCGGCATGGTGCTGGCGGCAACCCTGGGCACCACCCTGCCCGCCTTCGCCATATTGCCGGCCAACGTGCCCAACATGGCGCTGATCGGCGCCGCCGAAAGCATCTACGGCGTCCATTTCCAGTATGGCGGCTACATGCTGCTCAATTTTCCGGTCATGGGCACCTTGAGCCTTGCCGCCATACCGGCGCTGGTGACCCTGTTCTTCGGCGAGGAGGCCCGGCCGGCCGCCGCCGCCGCCGGCCATGAGCGCTGGAGCCGCGACGAAAAGGTGCTGGTGGCCATCGTCCTGGCCACGGTGGCGATGTGGACGCTGGATTTCGCCCATGGGCTTTCGCCGGCCTGGGTGGCGCTGGGGGCGGCCATATTGTGCCTCATGCCAGGCATCGGCGTCCTTCCCGCCACCGCCATACGCGAGGCCGATTTCGGCCCCTGGATCTTCGTCGCCGGGGTCATCGGCCTCGGCGCCGTGGCCAACCACACCGGCCTTGCCGACGCCATCGGCCGCCACCTGCTGGAAATCGTCGAGTTCGAGGGCGCCAGCGGCCCCTTCGCCTTTGCCGCCATGGCCGCCATCGGCATGGCGGTGGCGCTCGTCACCTGCCTGCCCGCCGCGCCCGCCATCATGACCCCGCTGGCCGCCGCCATCGCCGCCAAGAGCGGCTGGGCGCTGGACAGCGTGCTCATGGCCCAGGTGCCGACCTGGATCGTATTCCCCCTGCCCTATCAGGCGCCGCCGCTGCTGGTGGCGCTGTCGCTCGGCGCCATCGCCATTCCCCGCGTGCTGCCGCTTATGGCGAGCTATTTCGCCTTCGGCGTCGTCGTCATCCTTCCCCTGCAATATCTCTGGGGGCATTTCCTGGGGGTGTATGGGTGAAGGGG